>CAJTOO010000012.1 GCA_910577735.1 uncultured Lachnospiraceae bacterium | reverse complement strand
TTTAGAGTATCGCATAAAAGCGCTGACTATCCAAGGCGTTGGATTTGACGCTTACTGAAATTCTAACTTTTCCTTGCAATATACCCTGTGATAGTATAAAATTGTATTAAAAGTGGTGGAAAGTGGAACAAAGTGGAGTAAAGTGGGTTAAATAATCCAAAACTTTGGCTTTCCGTGGCAGACCACTTATTTTTCAGGAAAAGAGTACATAGAAACGGCTGATTGGGCCAGGGTACATTGGGCAGGGTGATTGCACATGTTTATGGGAGAATACAATCACACAATTGACGCGAAAGGCAGGCTGATTGTTCCATCAAAATTCCGAGATATTCTGGGAGATACTTTTGTAGTAACAAAAGGACTGGACGGCTGCCTGTTTGTGTACGATAATGTAGAATGGAGTATTTTTGAAGAGAAATTGAGAACCTTGCCCATAACCAATAAAGAAGCCAGACAGTTTGTGAGATTTTTTCTGGCAGGAGCCACAGAAGCGGAAGTTGATAAACAGGGGCGTATCTTAGTGCCAAATGTCCTGCGGGAGTTTGCAGGACTGAATAAGGATGTCGTGCTCGTCGGTGTGGGAAGCAGAATAGAGATCTGGAGCAGGGAACGCTTTGACGATGTGGCAGCCGGTGAAGATATGGATGAGATTGCGGAACACATGGCGCAGCTCGGCCTCGGAATCTAGGAGAAGACGGCAGATGGAATTTAAACATACCTCAGTGCTCCTGCGGGAAACGATAGAGAACCTGGATATCAAACCGGAGGGCATCTATGTAGATGGGACTTTGGGAGGCGGCGGACACGCCAGTGAAATCGCAGCCAGACTGCGGGGGATAGGCAGGCTGATTGGCATCGACCAGGACGAAGAGGCCATTGCGGCAGCGAAAAGACGCCTGGAACCATACAGAGAGCGCACCACATTGATTCGGGATAATTACTGTAATATGAGGCCGGCCCTGGGACGGATTGGCATCGAGAAAGTGGATGGCATTATTCTGGATCTGGGGGTCTCTTCCTACCAGTTGGATAATGTGGAGAGAGGTTTTTCTTATAAGTACGATACGGCGCTGGACATGCGGATGGATACAAGGCAGAGTATGAGTGCCAAAGAGATTATAAATGACTATCCGGAATCCGATTTGTACCGGATTATCAGGGACTATGGCGAAGAACAGTTTGCCAAAAATATTGCAAAGCACATAGTGACGGCAAGGAAGGACAAGCCGATAGAGACCACTGGACAGCTGTGCGAGATTATTAAGGCAGCCATACCGGCTAAAATGCGGGCTAAAGGGGGACATCCGGCCAAGCGCACTTTTCAGGCGATCAGGATTGAGTGTAACAGGGAACTGGAAGTCTTAAAAGATTCTCTGGATCAGCTGATTGATATGCTGCTTCCGGGAGGAAGGATATGTATCATTACCTTTCACTCTCTGGAAGACAGAATTGTAAAGTCAGCCTTTCGTAAGCATGAGAATCCCTGTACCTGTCCGCCGGACTTTCCGGTGTGTGTGTGCGGACAAGTTCCGAAGGGGAAAGTGGTAACCAGAAAGCCTATCCTGCCGTCAGAAGGGGAAATGCAGGTAAATACGAGGGCGAAAAGCGCAAAACTGCGCGTGTTTAGTAAAGCAGAGGGGAAATAGATAAAGAATGGCAGCGACACAAAGAAACGCGAACGTAAGAGCGGGGAGAAACCGCGCAGCCAGCAGGAATCATCAATATTATGTGCATGGCAATACGGTCAGAAGAGCGGATGTGACAGAAGAAATCAGGAGGCGTCCGAAGCAGAAGACCAATAACAATACAATCAAGAAAAACCGTGAGAAAGCAAAGCATATGAGCATCGGTTATGTGATGTTTCTGTGTATGGCATTGGTAGCGACGGGTATGATTCTGATATATTATGTGGGTCTGCAGTCAGACATTGCCAACAGTGTGAAGAATATATCTAAACTTGAGAGAGAATTGAATGATTTAAGAGTTGCAAATGATGAGGAATATAGCAGAATAACAAGCAGCATAGATTTGGAGGAGATCAGACGGGTGGCAATCCAGGAACTGGGAATGCAGTATGCCACACAGGGACAGATTATTTCTTTTGCCAGTGAGAGCAATGATTATGTGAAGCAGATGGCGGAAATTCCTCATTGAGATGATATATGAGGATGAAGTAGGTGATTGATTGAGTAACCAGAAAAATACAATTAACAGATTTACGATTAAGATGCAGAAAAAGCTGCTGATATTGTTCATGTTCATATTGGCGGCTTTTGCAGGACTCAGCGTACAGTTATTTTTGATTAACCGGGATAATGGCGAGGACTACAAAAAGCAGGTATTGTCGCAGCAGGAGTATGACTCTACGACAATACCTTTTAAGCGTGGCACGATCATGGATTCCAACGGCACTGTGTTAGCTGTCAGCAATAAGGTATATAATGTGATTCTGGATGCGAATCTGCTGATGAAGGATGAGAAAAATTTAGAACCCACCTTAAGTGCTCTGAAAAAAATCTTTAGTATTGATACGAATACTGTCAGAAGTTACATTGCAGAGCATCCAAACTCTGCTTATTATGTGATGGCCAAGAGAGTGGAATATGAGAAAAAGGTGGCTTTCGAGGAACTGCAGAAAGACCCTGAAAAGGGTAAAAATATCAAAGGCGTCTGGTTTGAGGATGAGTATAGGAGAGAGTATCCGAACGGAAGCCTTGCCTGTGATGTGATTGGATTTACCACCAGCGATAATGTGGGAACTTATGGCCTTGAGGAATATTATAATGACATTTTGTGCGGTACCAACGGACGGGAATATGGTTATCTGAATGATGACTCCACTCTGGAGCGCACTACGATTCCTGCCAGGGATGGATATAATATTCAAACCACTATTGACGCTAACATTCAGGCAATTGTAGAGAAGTATCTGAAAGAATTTAATGAAGAGTATAAAGATGGTGTCAGACCGGGTAACGGTGCGGAGGGACTTGGCTGTATCATTATGGAAGTGAATACGGGTAATGTTCTTGCGATGGCGGATTATCCCAATTATGATCTGAATGATACCAGAAATAAGCAGAATCTGATTGGTATGCCTCTTTTGGATGAGAAGGGTGTGAAAGTAAAGCCGGCCGAGAATGTGACAATGGAAGCGCTCAATGCTATGAATGATGAACAGATGTACCAGCATCTGAATGCCCTGTGGAAGAATCATTGTATTGTGGATTCTTATGAACCGGGATCTGTATCTAAACCGTTCACGGTGGCGGCTGCCATAGAGAGCGGTTCCATCAGAGGAGATGAAACCTATCTTTGTGAGGGCAAACTGCATGTGGGTGACCATGATATCAAATGCCATCAGACTTTTGGAGATGGGAGAATCAGTGTGCAGGAGGGAATAGAGCGTTCCTGTAATGTGGTGCTGATGGAGGTGGCTTTTGCCCTGGGTAAGGAGCGGTTCGTTGATTATCAGCATCTGTTTGGTTTCGGATTGAAGACAAATATTGATCTGGCGGGAGAGGCACGCACAGACAGTATGGTTTTCAATAAAACAAACATTGGTCCCACGGATCTTGCCACCAACTCTTTCGGACAGAGTTTTAATGTGACTATGATTCAGATGATCACAGGATTTTGTTCTCTGATTAACGGCGGCTATTATTATGAACCCCACGTGGTGAGCAGGATTACCACAGCAGATGGCGCCACCATAGAGAATGTGGAACCCAGAGTACTGAAACAGACGGTCTCTAATTCAACCAGTGATACCATCAAAGAGTTCTGTAATACCGTGGTGACGGGTGAGCATGGAACCGGTCATACAGCCAGGCCTGCCGGATATATCATTGGCGGCAAGACCGGTACGGCTGAGACACTTCCCCGCGGAAACAGGGAGTACGTGGTGTCTTTCCTGGGATATGCGCCGGCGGACGAACCACAGATTGCGATTTATGTGGTAGTCGACAGGCCCAATGTGCCGCAGCAGGATGATGCCAAATATGCCACCAGGATTGTGCGGAAGATCCTGACGGAGGTGCTTCCCTATCTGAACATTTTCATGACAGAGGAATTAAGTGATAAGGAACGGGAGGAATTAGAGCAGCTGCAGATTCAGATTCGGACGCCGGAAGGTGTAAAGGAGCAGGAATTGGATGAAGAAGGCAATCCCATAGATCCGGAGGATACAGAAGAAGACACTGAAGCAGGAGAAGGGCAGGAGGAGCCGGAAGGAGAAGAGGAGGATACGGTGGACCGTGAAGTATGGAAAGATTTTCCCATCGATCCGGCTACCGGTTATCGGGTGGATCCCGCAACGGGTAATTTTTATGATCCGGATTTAGGTACTCTGATAGGCGGCGGCAGCCTCATGGAAGAGCCTACAGAGGGGACAGAAGGCGCCGGTGAAGGCACAGAGCCGGAAGGCGGGAATGAGCCTGCGGGAACGTCGCCGGATGCAACAGAATAGAAAGGAATAAGAATAACCTCATGAAAAAGGTAATAAATTATATTAATACCTTTTTGTGGGGTTTTCTATATGGCACAGGAGAAACCTTACTTACATAAAACCTATCATCGGAGTAAGACGGTAGCAGTCTTGTTTCTGTGTTTCATTGCGTTTGCAGGGCTTGTGGGGAGACTTTCCTATCTGATGATTTTTCAGTCTGAGTATTATACCCAGAAAGCGAAGGAACTGCATGAGAGAGAACGGAGTATCAAGGCGGCCAGGGGGCGCATCATAGATGCCAATGGTAAGATTCTGGCAGATAATAAGACAGTCTGTACAATCTCTGTGATTCACAGCCAGATTACGGACGCGGAGGAAGTGATAGAAGTCCTGTGCAGGGAACTGGATCTGAGCGAGGAATATGTCAGAAAGCGGGTGGAAAAGTATTCTTCCATAGAGAAAATCCGCAGCAATGTGGATAAGAGCACCGGCGACGTTATCAGATCCTACGAGCTTGATGGGGTTAAGGTGGATGAGGACTATAAAAGATACTATCCTTATGATACGCTGGCGTCCAAGGTACTTGGCTTTACCGGCGGTGATAACCAGGGCATTATAGGTCTGGAAGTGATTTATGAGGAATATTTACAGGGAGAGGCGGGAACCATCTTAACGGTAACAGATGCCAAAGGTGTGGAGCTTTCAGAAGAGGGTGAAGAGAGAGTGGAGCCGGTAAGCGGGCAGGATCTCTATATCAGCCTGGATATGAATATTCAAAGCTATGCCACACAGCTGGCCCTGCAGACCATGGAGACCAAGGAAGCGGACAGTGTGTCCATTCTGGTCATGAATCCGCAGAATGGTGAAATCCTGGCTATGGTAAATGTACCGGAATTTAATTTGAATGACCCTTACACGCTTCCGGGCGGCATGGACTCCGGGGCTTTCTCCGAGGAAAAGAAGCAGGAACTTTTAAATGCCATGTGGAGAAATGGCTGTATCAATGACACCTATGAGCCGGGATCTACGTTTAAGATCGTGACGGCGGCTGCGGGATTGGAATCCGGCATGGTCAAGACGACGGATACCTTTAACTGTCCGGGATTTATCATGGTGGAGGACCGCAGGATACGCTGCCATAAAGTGGGAGGCCACGGGGCAGAAGACTTTGTGCAGGGAACCATGAATTCCTGTAACCCTGTCTTCATCACAGTTGGGCTGCGCATTGGTGTGGAGCGATACTATTCTTATTTCAGACAGTTCGGCCTTCTGGATAAAACAGGGATTGACCTGCCGGGAGAGGCGGGAACCATTATGCACAAGATGGAAAATATCGGACCGGTGGAACTGGCTACCATTTCCTTTGGCCAGTCTTTTCAGATTACACCGATTCAGCTGGCCACCACGGCATCTTCCATCATAAACGGAGGCAGGCGTATCACACCTCACTTCGCAGTGAAGGCGGCAGATGCCGATGGCAGCAATGCGGAGCATTTCACTTATCCGGTGCGGGAGAATGTGGTTTCAGCTGAGACGTCTGAGACCATGCGCTATATTCTGGAGCAGGTGGTAGCTGAGGGAAGCGGCAAAAACGGCGCCGTGGAAGGCTATCGGATCGGCGGAAAGACGGCAACCAGTCAGACTCTGCCCCGTGGGAGCGGCAGATATATCGCATCTTTCTTAGGATTTGCACCGGCTGACAATCCACAGGTGCTGGCAGTGGCAATTATCAATAATCCCAAGGGCACATATTATGGCGGACAGATTGCTGCGCCGGTAGTCCGACAACTGTTTGAGAATATTCTTCCATATTTGGAAAAGATAGATTATAATGAGACAGGAAGTACAGACGGGAGTCATGGAAAGGATTAATGGAATAATATGAATGGTACAGTTTTATTGTCGGTGATGTTATCTTTTGCAATCAGTGTGGTGCTGGGGCCGCTTGTGATTCCGTTCCTGCGCCGCCTCAAGGTGGGGCAGACTGAGCGGACAGAAGGGCCGGAGAGTCATTTAAAGAAGAATGGCACGCCGACGATGGGCGGCATCTTATTTCTGATCAGTGTGGTGATCACATCCCTTTTGTTTGTGAAGGATTATCCGAAAATTCTTCCCATCCTGTTTCTGACGCTGGGATTTGGAATGATTGGTTTCCTGGATGACTATATTAAGGTGGTTTTAAAGCGCTCCATGGGTCTTCGGGCATGGCAGAAATTTGCGTTACAGATTGTGGTGACAGGGATTTTTGTGTTTTATCTGCAGCGCTATACAGACGTGTCTTTGGTGATGAAGGTTCCCTTTGCGGAGGGGGTGTATCTGGATTTTGGATGGTTTAATATTCCAATCCTCTTCTTTATCGTGATTGGGACGGTGAATGGGACGAATTTCACAGACGGCCTGGATGGCCTGGCGAGTTCGGTGACCGTATTGGTGGCTACCTTCTTTACCGTGGTGGCTATCGGAACAAACAGCGGGATAGAACCGATCACCTGTGCGGTGGTAGGAGCGCTTCTGGGCTTTTTACTGTTCAATGTGCATCCGGCCAGCGTGTTTATGGGAGACACGGGTTCCCTGGCGCTGGGAGGATTTGTGGCGGCTTCGGCCTATATGATGCAGATGCCGATTTTTATTGCAATCGTAGGATTTATTTATCTGTTGGAAGTAGTATCTGTGATGCTGCAGGTGTCTTATTTTAAGATGACCGGCGGTAAGAGAATCTTTAAGATGGCGCCGATTCATCATCATTTTGAATTGTGCGGCTGGTCAGAGACCAGAGTGGTAGCAGTATTCTCCATCGTGACGGCGCTTCTGTGCCTGGTGGCATTGATGGGAGTCTGAGAGGAAGTTTTCTGTGTTGGAATTTGCGATAGGTATATTGACGGTCAGAACATGTTAGAAAGGTTAAGATAATGGAATTACAGGGGAAAAAGGTGTTAGTGGTAGGTTCCGGAATCAGTGGAATGGGGGCTATAGAGGCTTTGCATCAAGCAGGCGCCGTGTCATTTTTGTTCGATGGGAATGATAAACTGTCTGTGGAAGATGTGAGAAAGAAAATGAAACCGGGTATCGAAGCGCAGATAGAGATAGGAACGTTGTCTGAGGCGACGTCGGATGCAATAGATTTGGTAATCTTAAGCCCGGGTGTCCCTACGGATACGGAATTTGTGGAGAACTTTCGCAGAAGGGGCATAAAGATCTGGGGAGAGATAGAGCTTGCCTATGAGATGGGCAAAGGACGTGTGATTGGTATCACGGGTACGAATGGAAAGACCACAACCACTACGCTGGTGGGGGAGATCATGTCAGCCTGTTATGCGGATGTGGATGTAGTGGGCAATATAGGAAATCCCTATACCCTGACGGCTTTGGACGCCACGCAGGAAACAGTGACGGTGGCAGAGATCAGCAGCTTTCAGTTAGAAACAGTGGAGCAGTTCAAGCCGGATGTGTCGGCGATTTTAAACATCACGCCAGACCATCTCAACCGCCATCATACCATGGAAAATTATGCGGCGGCGAAAGAGGCTGTCACCAGAAACCAGACAAAGGAACAGGTCTGCGTGCTGAATTATGAGAATGCGTATACCCGGGAAATTGGTGCCCGCTGCCCGGCCAGGGTGGTCTGGTTCTCTTCAAAGAGAAAGCTGGCAGAGGGCTTCTACCAGGAAGGAGAGGAAATCTGGCAGGCGAAAGACGGCGTGGCCACAAGACTGATGAACATCCACGATATGAAGCTGGTGGGTACCTGTAATGTGGAAAATGTGATGGCGGCAATAGCGATTGCGCAGGCTCTTTTAGTGCCTATGGAAACCATTCTTTCTGTGGTCAGACAGTTCCGGGCGGTGGAACACAGAATAGAATTTGTGGATACGAAAAGGGGCGTGGATTATTATAATGATTCCAAGGGGACCAATCCCGATGCGGCCATTCAGGGGATTCGGGCCATGTGTAAGCCAACACTTTTAATTGGCGGCGGCTATGATAAACAGAGTGAGTACGATGAATGGATAGAAGCCTTTGACGGTAAAGTAAAGTGTCTGGTGCTGATAGGGCAGACCAGGGAAAAGATTGCAGACTGTGCGAAAAGGCATGGCATTGATAATGTGGTGCTGGCAGACTCCTTTGAAGAGGCTTTTGCTGTCTGTGTGGAAAAAGCGAAACCGGGAGATGCGGTACTGTTATCGCCGGCCTGTGCAAGCTGGGGCATGTTTCCCAATTACGAAGTCAGAGGCAGAAAGTTTAAAGAGTTTGTGGAGCAATTGGAGGAGCAAGTATAAGTGGCACAGAGAAATTCTTCACGCAGGAGACAACAGAAGAGTGAGAGTTTTATGGATTACAGCCTGCTGTTCATTGTGCTGTTTCTGCTGGGATTCGGTATGGTTATGGTGTTTTCCACCAGCTCTTATGAGGCAAATCTGGATTACGGAGATTCCACGCATTACCTGAAACAGCAGCTTTTTGCCACCATTCTGGGACTGATTGTGATGATTGTGGTATCCAATATTCCCTACCATTTCTGGGAACGGTTTGCGGCCCTTGCCTATATTGTTTCGGCGGTGCTGATCTTATTGATCATTCCCTTTGGGCATGAGGCCGGGGGCGCAACCCGCTGGCTGTACATAGGCCCCATCTCCCTGCAGGTGGCAGAGGTGGCCAAGGTAGGTATGATATTGTTTCTTGCCAGTCTGATCTGTACGATGGGCAAGCGGATACGAAGCCGGAAGGGATTCTGGACGGTCATGCTTGTGCCGGCGCCGATTGCGGTGATGATCTGGCAGATTACCAATAATTTAAGTTCGGCCATCATCATTATGGGCATAGCAGTCCTGATGCTTTTTGTTTCCTGTCCGGATTACAAACGGTTTATTCTTTTAGGGCTGGCAACCCTTGCAGGAGCGGCGGTAGTGGTTTTTGCAGTGGTACAGATGGCACAGTCCCAGGCAGACAGTGTGAACTTCCGCGGTGCCAGAATCTTAGCCTGGCTGGATCCGGAGGCTTATGCCAGCGGCAAGGGGTTTCAGACCCTGCAGGCGCTCTATGCCATTGGTTCCGGCGGGGTGCTGGGCAAGGGCCTGGGGCAGAGCATGCAGAAGCGGGGCTTTTTGCCGGAAGCACAGAACGATATGATATTTTCTATTATCTGTGAGGAACTGGGACTTTTTGGCGGGATTGCCGTCATTGTCATGTTCCTGCTTTTGATCTGGCGTCTGATGATCGTGGCCAACAATGCGCCGGATTTGTTTGGCGCGCTTCTCGTAGTGGGTGTGATGGGGCATATTGCCATTCAGGTCATTTTAAATATTGCGGTGGTCACTAACACCATTCCAAACACTGGTATTTCCCTGCCCTTTATCAGTTACGGAGGGTCTTCGGTCATGTTCCTTCTGATAGAAATCGGGCTGGTCTTAAGTGTGGCCAAGGGCATACGGTTGAAAGATTTATAAGGACAAGATAATTTTTAGTCGAAAATCCATATAGATAGAATAGGTCATATTTTAGATTTGAGGTAATCCTATGGACGCTATTCGTATCTATGGTGGTAACTGTCTGACAGGACAGACTAAGATACAGGGGTCAAAAAATGCGTCGCTGCCGGTTCTTGCGGCGACACTTTTGATAAACGGTACCTGCGAGGTTGAGAATTGCCCAAACATTTCAGATGTGTTTCACATGCTGCGGCTCTTAGAGAGCCTGGGCTGTAAAGTGACGAGAGAAGAAGGCCTTGTGCGGATTGACACAGGGCAGTTGTCGGCGTGTGATATGCCGGCGGATTCTGTGGGAGTCATGCGGTCTTCCATCATGCTTTTAGGGGCTCTGTTAGCCAGAACCGGCAGTGTCTGTATGGAATATCCCGGCGGCTGTGTGATTGGCAAAAGACCCATCGATCTTCATCTGCGCACCCTGCGCCGTATGGGGGTGGAGATTGTGGAGAATGAAGAAGGATTTTGTGCACATGCCGCAAGCCTTGCGGGCGTTTTGCATGAGCTTCCTTTTGTCAGTGTGGGTGTGACGGAGAATCTGATTCTTGCTGCGGTACTGGCAAAAGGCATTACGGTCATTCATCCGGCGGCCAGGGAACCGGAGATTCAGGTTTTATGTGCATTTTTACAAAGTGCCGGAGCCAGGATTTCAGGGGCAGGTACAGACCGGCTGGTGATTGAAGGCGTGGATAGCCTTCACCCTGTGCGGTTCCATGTGCCGGCGGACCGGATTGTGGCAGGCACCTATCTGGCAGCCTGTATGTGTACCGGCGGCAGGGTGTTTCTACAGGATGCTCCTTGTCAGCATATGCAGAGTGTGCTGGAATGTGCCAGAAGGATGGGAACGGAAATTATCTGCCAAAAGGATGGCGTTCTTGTCGCGGGAAGAGGATGTGCAGCGTTGGAGGAAGGTCTGATTACGGCGTGTTATCCGGGCTTTCCCACGGATCTGCAATCCCTTTTTATGGTGGTGATGGCACTTTCCGGACATTCAGGCTGGATTGAGGAGACGGTGTTTGAGAACAGGTTCCGGATTGTGCCGGAATTATGCAGAATGGGGGCTGATATTACAGTCCAGGGTGCAAGAGCCTATATCCGGCCGGTAAACAGACTCTGCGGCGCCATTGTGGAGGCAAAGGAACTGCGGGGCGGGGCGGCGCTGGTGGCGGCAGCCCTTGCGGCAGAGGGCACAAGCATTGTGACAGACCGTCATTATATAGACCGGGGATATGAAGATATCTCCTTAAGCTTCCGGGAGCTGGGAGCAGATATTGAACTGGCATGACGGCAGCGTCATGTCATGAGGTTTGAGAATGAGCAACAAGAAAACAGTCAGAAAAGTGAAGAAAAGGAACCCGAATCTCCGACTTGTCAAAAATGGAGATTTGCAGCCGGAGAAAAGCAGAAAAAGCAGGGATGTGCAGGAGAAGATCCGCTTTAACAGATCCAAGAGAATCGGGATAGTGGCGGGTATCTGTATTCTTCTTCTGACCCTGCTTTTCGGCGGTTATTTCTATATTGTGAAAAATTATACCATCACCACAGTCTATGTGGAAGGTAACATCCATTATACCAATGAGGAGATAATGGATATGGTCATGGGAGGCAGGTATGGCGACAATTCCCTGTTCCTGTCCATGAAATACCGGGACAAGGGAATTGATAATATTCCTTTTATTCAGACCATGGATGTGTCCATTGAGGCTAAGGACACGGTCCGCATCACGGTGTATGAGAAGGCGCTGGCGGGTTATGTCTTTTACCTGGGGCGCTATGTGTACTTTGATAAGGATGGGATTGTGGTGGAAACTTCGGAGGAGAAGACCGCCGGTATTCCCCAGGTAACGGGGCTTTCTTTTGATTATGTGGTTCTGCATGAGGCGCTGCCGGTGGAGAAACCAGAGGTTTTTGATGATATACTGAATATTTCCCAGCAGTTATCCAAGTATTCTCTTTCGGCGGACAAGATTTATTTTGACAGCAATTACCAGGTGACGCTCATATTTGGAGATGCGAAGATTGCTATAGGAGACAGTCAGGATATTGATGAGAAAATCATGACATTGCAGTACCTTCTTCCTAGTCTTGTGGGGAAAAGTGGTACTTTAGATATGCGCGAATACAGTGAAGATACGACGACCTATAGTTTTGAGCAGGACTAAATTTAGGAAAATGATAACAAAAGCGCATAAAAGCAAAAAAAAGGTTGCGCATTTATTAAATTAATTATATGATAATCTATATGAGTTTATGTGGAGTGGATTTTTAGGAGGAGGAATCACCTTGCTTGAGATTAAGTCGAATGATGCTGAGTCTGCAGCGAAAATCATCGTAGTCGGTGTTGGCGGTGCGGGCAACAATGCTGTGAATAGAATGATAGATGAAGAGATAGACGGGGTGGAATTTATTGGTATTAATACCGATAAACAGGCATTGCAGCTGTGCAAGGCGCCTACACTTTTACAGATTGGCGAGAAACTGACCAAAGGACTTGGTGCGGGAGCCAAGCCGGAGATCGGTGAGAAGGCAGCGGAAGAAAGTTCCGAGGAAGTGGCTCAGGCATTAAAAGGTGCGGATATGGTGTTTGTCACCTGCGGTATGGGCGGCGGTACTGGTACAGGTGCTGCACCTGTGGTTGCGAAACTTGCAAAGGATATGGGAATTCTGACAGTTGGTGTTGTGACCAAGCCGTTTCGGTTCGAGGCGAAGGCGCGAATGACAAATGCGCTGGCAGGCATTGATAAGATTAAAGATAATGTGGATACCTTGATCGTGATTCCCAATGATAAATTGTTGGAGATTGTGGACAGGCGTACTACTATGCCTGATGCGCTAAAGAAGGCAGATGAAGTGTTGCAGCAAGCTGTGCAGGGTATTACAGACCTGATCAATATGCCGGCTATCATCAATCTGGATTTCGCAGATGTGCAGACAGTCATGAAGGACAAGGGTATCGCTCATATTGGTATCGGTACAGGCAAGGGAGACGATAAGGCCAGCGAAGCAGCTAAGATGGCGGTAGAGAGTCCGCTCTTAGAGACGACCATTACAGGCGCTACGCATGTCATTATCAATGTGTCCGGAGATATTTCCCTGGCAGATGCCTCTGATGCTTCTGATTATGTGAGAGCGCTGACCGGCGATGAGGTGAACATTATCTTCGGTGCCATGTACGATTCCAGCATGTCAGATACTTGTAATGTGACGATTATTGCCACAGGCATTGAGGAAAAGGCAAGACAGAATGCCGGGCTAGGGTTTAAGAGCGGATACATAACGCCCACTTCTTTACAGGGTAAGGGTGTTGCAGCCGCTTCTGCAGGTGTGGGTCTTGGCGCTTTTGCCACACAGAGTGTAGGCTTGAAGCAGCCAGTGACGACGACCCAGACGGGTGGACAGGCTAAACCGCAGCCATCTTTAAAACAGATAGGCGGTATCAACAGAACCAGCGATATCAGAAGTTCAGTGGAGGAGAAATCCTTAAAGATTCCTGACTTCCTGAAAAGCAAATAACAGCAGTAAATCCCTTCGGGGTTAACTGCGTAAGAATAATAAAGTGTCATGTAAAGCCACAGGAGAATATCCTGTGGCTTTTTTGGGGCATCAGGATGCCTGGCGAAACCTGTCATCCATTGTTGTTATGTGTCTGGAAAAATATTGGAAATGCTCCCTGATTGTGACAGAATATGCACCTGCCTTTTTCTATAATGGTCTTAAGGCACGGAGGTGAGTGGTGTATTACAAATTATATATTGACAGTGTTTTTATCCTGCAGCTTACAACGAATCTGTATCTGCTGTCTTTAGCTGGTAAATACCTTCGATGTACTGCCACGCATGGAAGGAAATGTTTAGGGGCGGTTGCAGGTGCAGTGTTAAGCTGTCTGATCATCATGATGCCTGTGTGGAGCATGGGCGGCAGGATGATCATAAGCGGGCTGCCGGTCAGTATGTGTATGATGTGGATCACATATCGGATACATAACATGAAGAAGCTGATTCATAGTAGTCTGGTGATGGCTGGCTGTGGATTTTTTTTAGGCAGTGTCATGATATGGATTCTGAACTGGCTGAGAGTGATTCTCAGAGGCAGGGGAGGTCTTATCATCACAATCCTTATCAGCTATCTGGCGTATCGGATATTTGCAGCAGTGCTGGGAGTCGTGATGGCCAGAAGCCGCAACAGTCTGCGGACCGTGAGATTTCATGTGCCGGCGCTTGGACAGGAAATCAGGGTAAGGGCGTTTGTGGATACAGGGAACCACCTGGCAGATCCTGTAAGCGGCGCTCCGGTCAGTGTGATCAGCAGAAAGACTGCACAGTGTATGTTATCCTGTTTCATGCCGGAGAAATATCATGTGATTCCTTACCGGAGTGTGGGAAAAGATAAGGGGATTCTGCATGCTTATGAAATACCTGAGATCATCATAGAGTCAGAAAGACAGGAGATCAGGAAAGAACACGTCATTGTTGCGATTTGTGATGCGGGAATATCGGAAGAGAGTGTATACCAGATGATATTGCACCCCCGGTTATTAGAAGACTAGGAGGAATAAAAATGGTTCTGAAAGTGGCAATCCCTGGAAAGGTTCAGTTTAAGATGGTGCATAGGGATACAAGATTCCTTATGACAAAGCAGGGAGATATTCATTACATAGGCGGGACAGAGGTTTTGCCGCCGCCTCTTGAGAGTGAGAGAGAAAATGAGATCATAAGCGATCTGGGAACAGAGTATGAGGACGAGGCTAAGTCTATTTTAATAGAACATAACTTAAGACTTGTAGTATATATTGCGAAAAAGTTTGATAACACAGGCGTAGGTGTGGAGGATCTGATATCAATCGGTACCATAGGGCTGATCAAATCTATCAATACCTTTAATCCTGAGAAGAATATTAAACTGGCCACCTACGCATCCCGCTGTATAGAGAATGAGATATTAATGTATCTTAGAAGGAACAGCAAACATAAGATGGAAGTCTCGATAGACGAACCGTTAAATGTGGACTGGGACGGTAATGAACTTCTCCTTTCCGACATACTGGGAACGGACGAGGATGTCATCTATAAGGACCTGGAAAATGAGGTGGAGCGGAAGCTTTTGATCAAGGCAATCGCGAAACTCTCAGAGAGGGAACAGACCATCATCCGTCTGCGGTTTGGGTTGGGAAATGCGGACGGCAAAGAACTGACGCAGAAAGAAGTGGCGGAGCTTCTGGGGATTTCCCAATCTTATATATCAAGGCTTGAGAAAAAGATTATGAGGCGCCTGAAAAAGGAGATGAGTAAGGATAATTAAATTGCTTTTTACAATAATTAACAGTATAATAAACGTAAGGTGTTTTGTGAATTGTAGTTAAGGTTATTGTTGTTATAGGGCAGGCGGGGTAACGAATGAAAAAGATAATCTTGATTGTCGATGATGACAGGTTGACGTTGTCAACAGCACAGAATCTTTTGGGGAACGAATATAAGGTTGTGGCTGTGAATTCCGGCAGGCAGGCTTATAAATATCTGGACAGACATATACCGGATTTGATTCTTCTGGATATCAATATGCCGGATATTGGAGGCTTTGAGGTGATTAAGTCCCTGCAGGCGGATGAACGCTGGCGCAAGATACCGGTCATCTTTCTGACGGCGGACCGCAGTGTGGAGACAGAAGTGGAATGTTTCCGGGTGGGAGCCTTCGATTTTATTTCCAAACCTTTTGAGCCCCAGATTATGATGAGCCGCATCAAGAGCACCATTGAGCTGGATGGGTACCGCAAGGACTTACAGCGCAGGTTAGATGAGAAGACCAAAGAGATGGAACGCATTACCATTCAGGCCATCATGACGGTTGCTAACACTGTGGATGCCAAGGATGACTATACGAAAGGGCATTCCATGCGGGTGGCGGCATATTCTGAGATCCTGGCACAACGTCTGGGCTGGTCGGAGGAAGACATTCAGAACATTTATTATGTGGCGATGTTACATGATGTGGGCAAGATTGGTGTGCCGGATGCTGTTTTGAATAAGCCCTTTAAACTGACAGACCTGGAATTTCGGCTGATTAAAGGCCATACGATTATGGGAGCAGAGATCTTAAAAGATTTTAAGATGTTTCCCAATGTCAGTATTGGAGCGAAGTATCATCATGAGCGTTATGACGGCAGAGGATATCCCGAAGGTCTTAAAGGCGAGTCCATTCCGCTGGTAGCCAGAGTCATCGGGTTGGTGGACTCTTATGACGCCATGACCAGCAACCGGGTTTACAGACGCAGATTAAACGATAATATTGTGATGCAGGAACTGGAAAAAGGCAAAGGGAGCCAGTGGGATCCGGAACTGGTGGACATTTTTGTCAGCCTGATCAAAGAAGGAGCGCTGGAGCGGGTTTGGATGCCAGAGGAAGATATGGCGTCACCGATATTTGACAGTGAGAAGATTGTCGGCCTGGCAATGGGTGCGGAGAGTGTTTTGGAATCCCCTACGGATTATCTGACCGGGCTTTTGAGTAAACGGAAAGGAGAGCAGGAGATCACGGCAGGGCTGCGCACGGTGGGCGGCTGCCTGATAGTTCTGGATCTGGATCATTTTAAGAGAATCAATGAAGAACATGGGCACCTGGTGGGTGATTACGCGCTCAAAGTGATGTCTGATGTTTTGCGTCAGGTGTGCGGACAGGATATTGTCTGCCGGACAGGCGGCGATGAATTCCTTTATTTCATGGAGGGTGTCAGAAGAAGGGACACTGCCGTGGATAAGGTAAACGAAATTCTTGAGGCCTTTGCCAGAAAACAGGAGGAAATAGAAATTCTCAGAGAGACGCAGATTTCTTTCGGAATCAGCATTTCCGGTGTGGATGGAAGGGAATTTGAGGAACTCTATGAAAGAGCTGACAAGGCGCTATATCATGCGAAGCAAAACGAGAACCTCCGCTATGGCTTTTATGAGGGTACCGGTCTGGTACGCACGCCGGAACAGTCAAAGAATGATCTGGAGAGAGTCATGAATATCATTCAGAATCGGAATGAATATCAGGGATTGTTCCAGGTTAATTATGACGAGTTTGCCCATATTTATGACTTTGTACAGCATATGTCCAACCGCAGCAGACAAAAGACGCAGCTTCTGTTGTTTACCTTGTTTTCACAGGATGGGAGTGAAATCAAGTTAGAGCGTATGGAGATTGCCATGCAGTGTATGGAGCAGGCAATCTGTAAATCTCTGCGAGGTGTGGATGTGGGAACCAGATACAGCAGCTCCCAGTTCCTGGTGGTGCTGATGGGGACGGAGAAAGAAAATATACGTGTTGTGACGGACAGAATCGTACAGAATTATTTTAAATTGTATGGCGGGAAAGACATAACGCTGACTTATGATGTTGCAAAATTTTAACGAATATACAGATTGGAAAGGACCGGTAAATGCGCCGGCCCTTTTTTGATGGGCCTTTTGGCAGAGCCAGCAAAATGGATTTTGGTAAGATTGTGTTTGCCTCAGGCGGTCAGGTAAAGCCGCATGGTCTTTAAGGCATTTTTCTCAAGCCTGGATACCTGCGCCTGGGAAATGCCGATTTTCTCCGCCACTTCCATCTGGGTCTTCCCTTCAAAGAAGCGTAAGGAGATAATTTCATATTCCCGTTCAGAGAGCTTTTTCATGGCTTCACTTAAGGAGATATGTTCCACCCAGACTTCTTCACGGTTTTTCTTGTCACTGATCTGATCCATCACATACAGCGTATCCCCGCCGTCCGTGTAGACCGGTTCATAGAGACTCATGGGACTCTGGATCGCATCCAGGGCATAGACAATATCTTCCTTGGGAACACCGATCTCAGCGGCAATCTCTGTGACGGTAGGTTCTTTGGAATTGACGCGTGTCAGGTGTTCCCGGGCATAGATTGCCTTGTAGGCGGTATCCTTGAGAGAGCGGGAGACCCGGATGCTGTTGGCATCCCGCAGATAGCGCCGAATTTCACCTACGATCATAGGTACGGCATAGGTAGAGAATTTTACGTTGAGGGAGCTGTCAAAGTTGTCGATTGCTTTGATCAGGCCGATACAGCCGATTTGGAAAAGGTCATCTACATTTTCGTTGCTGGAATGAAATCGCTTGATCACACTTAAAACCAGTCTGAGATTGCCGTTGATATATTCCCGGCGGGCAGACATGTCGCCTTCTTCAATACGTTTAAAGAGTTCTTCCTTCTCAGTATTTTTCAGAAGCGGCAGTTTGGAGGTATTTACGCCGCAGATTTCTACTTTGCCTTGCATCATAGTATACCCAGCCTTTCGTATTTTTCTGTTCCTGTATGAGGAGTTGTCTTTCTATCAAGCATGTACGATTACCCGGGAATTATTCATGAAATCTTAAGGAAAAATTTGGGGATATGGTTTTACAAAAGGCTGTTTTTTTGGTACAGTTATAAGGACAAAACGAAAGTCAGATTGCTTGTGGAGGAGAGGGGAATATGGTATGTACAGAGTGTGGCACCCGCCTGTCGGAGTCAGATCAGTTTTGTCCAAAGTGTGGTGCCAGAGCGATAAGGAAGAGGCGTTGTCCGGATTGTGGGGCGCTTTTTCGGGAGGATAACAAATGCTGTCCTAAATGCGGAAGAGTGATGGGAGGGAAAAAGAAAGTCAGGACTGTTTCCCGGGATGACATGGATATCCCCATGGAGTCTATTGAGAAGAACATTCTCTCAGAGACGGCAGCAGAGATCAGAAAGGATCGCAGGCCGGAGAGAGAGATGCGTCAGAGTACGCCCAAGCGGACCTCGTCCACGCAGGGGGCATCGTCCAGAAAGTCTTCTTCGGACAGCCATGGACAGCGGGGCAGTGACGCAAAGAGCCGTTCCCAGAGAAGCAGCCAGGAAAGGGGCCGCTCGTCCCAGGAGGAGCCGGTCAGAAGGAAAAAGGCAGAACCGCCGGTGCAAAAGAAAAAGGCCCAGCCAGCGCCGCCGCCCAGAAAGAGACGTCCGGTTTACCGGGAAGAAATTGTGGAAGAGGAAGACTGGGACGATGAGGATTGGGATGACGATGATGATGAGGGCGTTGATATCCTTACCATCATGACGGCAATCATGGGCTGTGTTGTCTTGGTCATAGTGGCTTTTCTGGCATTTCACCTGTACCGTCAGTATGTGCCCAAGGATTATGAGAAGGCGGCAGAAGAGCAGGAGCAGCAGGAGGAGCAGCCTGAGGCAGAGCCAGGAGAAGAATCGGAAGAAGAGCAGCAGGGGCAGGAAGTGGAACAGCTGGAAGAGTCACAGCAGGAAGAGGCATCGTTAGGAACCCTGACGATCAACGGAAATGTCAATATCAGGGATAATCCGGCCACATCCGGAACCAATGTCATCAAAGTGGCCCAGGCGGGGGAGACCTACGAGTACATGGAGGTTATTGGGGATGGCGAATGGTATAAGATTCCCCTGTCGGAGGATGGTTACACGGAAGGCTATGTTTTTGGAGAATACGTGACAGTGGATTAACAGCAGATAGAATGCATATAAGAGGAACCTTTTTCGGGCGGCAGAATATTATGAAATAAAAGCCCGGAGAGGTTCCTATGTTATTTTCGGAATTGAAGAAAAAGGAAGTCATTAACCTGAGGAACTGTGAGAAACTTGGCAGAGTGAATGATTTCGAGTTTGATGAGTGTACCGGACAGATCTTTAAATTGATTATTCCGGGGGACAATAAATGGTGCGGCCTGTTTGGCAATGATCCAGATTATGTTATCTGTTATAAGGATATCAAGCAGATTGGACCAGACATTATCATCGTGGATATTTGCCTGTAAAATGGAACTTTTCAGATGATAGAAGCAGGGGATGAGCCTTTTGCAAAGCTCGATATAGTTTCCATAAAATAGTTGACATAAATTATTATATCGTCTATAATAGTTGTATTGAGTCATACAATAGACAGGTTGATACGAAGGAGGATATCCTGATGAAATGCCCTTTTTGTGGTCATGAAAATACCAGAGTGATCGACAGCAGACCTGCTGAAGATAACAGTTCCATACGCAGAAGACGTGTCTGTGACGAGTGCGATAAGCGTTTTACCACATATGAGAAAGTAGAGACGATACCGCTAATCATTATCAAGAAAGATGATAACAGAGAGACCTATGACAGGTCTAAGATAGAGGCGGGTGTTTTGCGTGCATGCCACAAGAGACCGATCAGTGCGAATCAGATCAACCAGTTGGTGGATGAGGTGGAGACAGAGATTTTTAATCGGGAAGAAAAAGAGATTCCCAGCCAGGTGATCGGTGAGCTTGTTATGAATAAGTTAAAAGATTTAGAAGCGGTAGCATATGTGCGATTTGCATCCGTATACAGAGAATTTAAGGATATCAATACCTTTATGGATGAGTTGAAGAGTGTATTGGATAAATAACAGGATTTATGGAAACACCTTGCAGGCAGCAGGGTGTTTTGTTATTATGAGATAGGAAATTTACTTTATGAATTAATACAGTGGGAATGGGGTAGATATGATGGCATGGCTGGAACGTTTTTATCCGGATGTATATCTGGACTGCGCATACGAGATAGATTATGAGAGATTATACAGGCAGGGATATCGGGGCGTGATCTTCGACGTAGATAATACCCTCGTACCGCATGGGGCGCCGGCAGATGCAAGGAGCATTGCCCTGTTTGAGCGGCTTAGAAGCATCGGCCTTGACAGTGTGCTTTTATCTAATAATAAGGAGCCAAGAGTCAAAATGTTTAACGACAAGGTACACGCCCGCTATATTTATAAGGCGGGTAAGCCTTCCGTGAAAAGTTATCATAAGGCGATGGAGATGATGGGAACGGATGTGTCCACTACGTTTTTTGTGGGGGATCAGCTCTTTACGGATGTTTGGGGCGCGAAAAAGACAGGTATGAAAACCTTTCTGGTGAAACCCATCCATCCCAAGGAAGAAATACAGATTGTTTTGAAGCGCCGTTTGGAGTGGATTGTTCTGTTCTTTTATAAGCGTTCCAAGGGCCGGTATTCAAATTTAAGATAGTAATGTTGCCAGGAAATCATTTGCAGAAATGAGGATTGTTATGGAGATAAATGGGAAGACGAGAACCTGTGGATTGATTGGAAACCCGGTGGAGCATACACTTTCGCCTATGATACATAACACATTGGCAGGGATTCTGGGACAGAATATGGTGTATGTGCCATTTCTGGTGGAACACGGACAAGTGGCAGAGGCGGTTACTGGTGCTGCGGCATTGCATCTGCTTGGCTTGAATGTGACGGTACCTTATAAAAGTGAAGTGATTGCCAGTCTGCAGGAGATTGATGATCTGGCGAAGAATATCGGCGCGGTCAATACCCTGGTGCAGACCAAGGGCGGATATAAGGGATATAATACGGATATGGAAGGATTATACCGTGCTATGACAGGCGAGGGCATCCGCATTGAGGGCGAACAGATTATTCTGCTGGGGGCAGGCGGTGCCGCCAGGGCAGTGGCATATCTGTGCGCGGTAAAGGGTGCAAAGAGAGTGTATATGCTCAACCGCACCTGGGATAAAGCAAAGGCAGTGGCATTAGAGGTCAACCGTGCGGTGGGAAGAGATGTGATCATGCCCATGCTTCTGACAGAATATGGGAAAATCCCGGAAGGAAAATACCTGGCCATTCAGGGAACTTCTGTGGGGCTTGCACCTGATGAAGAGGGTGTGGTCATTGCGGACGAGGCATTTTATGATAAGATCCATACAGGCTTTGACCTGATCTACAGTCCCTGGGAGACCAGATTCATGAAGATGACAAAGGCACATGGCGGCAGGGCCTACAATGGGCTTAAGATGCTGCTTTATCAGGGGATTATTGCCTATGAACTGTGGAATGATGTATGTGTGTCTGAGATGGAGGCACAGAAGGTTTATGAAAAACTGAAAGAGCATTTTAACAGCGGAGATTGACTGACAGCAGACAAGAGATAACAGCAGATAAGGAAGTGATGAAGGTACATGGAAAATGTGATATTGATCGGATTTATGGGATCTGGTAAGACCACGGTGGGGTTTCGGTTGTCTTATCGGCTGCGCAGAACGGTCATAGACACGGATAAGGAGATTGAGCGGGAGGAACAAAGATCCATATCGGATATTTTTGCTGCGGATGGCGAAGCGTATTTCCGGGACAGAGAGACCATGTGTCTGCGGAGACTGTTAAACAGCACCGGGAATCAGATCATATCGGTAGGCGGGGGACTGCCGCTGCGGGAAGAGAACCGGAAACTTCTGAGGGAACTGGGGCAGGTATTTTACCTGCAGGCCAGTGCGGCGACCATTTATGAGAGGGTGAAACATGACACCACCAGGCCATTGCTGCAAGGAAGCGATCCGCAGGCAAAGATTCAGAAAATGCTTGCAGAAAGAGACCGGTATTACAGGGAGGCGGCAGACAGTATCATCAATGTGGACGGCAAGGACTTTGAACATATTTTGTGTGAGATTGCAGAGGCCGTAGACAAAAGACAAAACGGGATGCAGGGACGGAGGGAAAAGCAGGTATGAAACTATTGGTGATTAATGGACCGAATATTAATTTTCTGGGAATTCGTGAAAAGAGTGTTTATGGTACCCAGGATTATGACTATCTTCTGCACATGATTGCGCAGAAGGGGGAAAAGGAAGGCTGTACCATTGAGGTATTTCAGAGTAATCACGAGGGGGCGATCATTGACCGGATTCAGGATGCCTATTTTGACGGCACAGAAGGAATCGTGATCAATCCGGGAGCTTACACGCATTACAGCTATGCGATCCGCGATGCGCTTGCCAGCATCACGGTGCCTAAGGCAGAGATTCATATTTCCAATATTATGGAGCGGGAAGACTTCCGTAAAGTGTCAGTGACAGCGCCTGCCTGTGATAAACAGATTTATGGGGAAGGACTGAACGGATACCTGATGGCGATTGATTTTATAATAGCAAAGAAAGCATGCTGAAGAAAAAGTTTTACCTATTTTCGGGAAAGAGGTTGAAAAATGGAAGCTGATAGTATAAACTAGAAAAGAATTATATTTGTGAAAACTTGAGGAGGACTTAGTTTATGATTTCAGCAGGTGATTTCAGAAATGGCATTACCATCGAGTTTGAAGGTAATGTTTATCAGATAATGGAGTTCCAGCATGTGAAACCTGGTAAAGGGGCAGCATTTGTCAGAACCAAATTAAAGAATATCATCAATGGCGGCGTGGTGGAGAAGACTTTCAGACCTACCGAGAAATGCCCCCAGGCACGAATTGACAGAAAAGATATGCAATATTTATACTCAGATGGTGACCTGTTTAACTTTATGGATACAGAGACCTATGATCAGATCGCACTCAATGCAGATGCGGTTGGGGATGCCCTCAAATTCGTAAAAGAGAACGAGATGGTTAAAATTTGTTCATACAACGGCAGTGTATTTGCGATTGAACCGCCTCTGTTTGTGGAACTTCAGATTACGGATACAGAGCCGGGATTCAAAGGTGATACGGCTACCGGCGCTACTAAACCGGCTATTGTAGAGACAGGTGCTAAAGTAATGGTGCCCTTGTTTGTGGAGAATGGAGAAGTTATTAAGATTGACACAAGAACGGGAGAATATTTGTCCAGAGTATAAGGAATATCATATGTCATAGTACAAGCCTATAAGACAATGTGAGCGAAAGTTTACGTTGTCTTTTTTATATGTATAGGCGCTTAGGAAGGCGGCACGAATTTAGTTTTAACTTGGAACTTGTTAATCGATTTGTCCGGAGAGAATGGGAAAGAGGAAAAATGGACTTTAACGTATTTACAGAAAATATTGTGGATTTGGTACAAAAAAGAATGGGAAATGCTTATGAGACCAGACTGACCACAATAACCAAGAATAATGATGTGGAACTGACGGGAATCATTGTGATGGCCGAGGCTGATAATATTTCCCCCACCATCTACTTGAATGGAATTTATGAGGACTATCTTGCGGGAACAGCAATGGAAGCGCTGGTGGATAGGATCATCAGCATCTATGAGAATCAGATTCGGGATGTTGATTTGGATATGGGGTTTTTCAGGGATTTTGAGAAAGTGAAGAACAGAATCTTTTATAAGCTGATCAGTTTTGAACAGAACCGCAGGCTGCTTGAGGATGTGCCCTATTTCAGATGGCATGATCTGGCCATTGTTTTTTATTATTCCATGGAGGCAGAACAGCTGGGCAAAGCGTCTATTACGATACATTGTCATCATATGACCATGTGGGGACAGAGTGTGGACAGTCTTTATCGGACGGCCCAGAACAATATGAAAGAGGGTATGCCTGAGCTCCTGCTGTCCATGAAGGAACTTTTTTGCCAGATTACGGGGGTTACAATCCAGACGGAAGAAGAGATTCCGATGTATGTTCTGACAAATCAGGAGAAGATATATGGCGCTGCCGCTTTGCTCTATTCGGAACAGCTCAAGGGACTGGCGGATAAGATGGGATGCGACCTGCTGATTCTGCCAAGTTCCGTTCACGAAGTGCTGCTGCTTGCGGACGATCATATGAAAGGATATGATTTCTATGTCAAGATGGTAGATGAAGTCAACAGGACGCAGGTGGAGCCGGATGAAGTACTTTCCTATAAACTCTATCGTTATAACAGAATGAAAGCAGAAATAGAGGAAATTTTTTCTTAATAAATTGATGACTGGACAACAGTGCTCACTTGTGGTATGATACTAAAGATGTAACAAATTTGTAACATTTGTGACATCCAAGTGAGCACCCGTAGTCTAATGGATAAAACGTAGGCCTCCGACGCCTTTGATGCAGGTTCGAGTCCTGTCGGGTGCATGGAATGAAGCGTATTTTCAGGCGTCAGATGAAGCGTCTGAAAATACGCTGCTTTAGAAAGGTTGTTTTAGATGAGTACATCAAATAATACGATACAGGATTTCCTGAAAGAGAAGTTTGAAATCCTGAAGGAATGGCTGGTCCGGTATTCTAAGATTGTGATGCCTGTGGTATTGACAGTCTGTGTTGTCATCACTGTGGTGACGGCAGTCGGTGCTAATAAGAGAAAGGTTGAGCAGGAAGAGATGGCGGTGACAGCTGAGGAAGTAGAGACACAGGGCTCTTCCATTACAGTACCGCAGGTTCCGCTGGAGCAGGATGCCGTACCGGGACTCAATGAGTTTGTACAGACTTATTACACGGCAATGGTGGAGGGAGATACAGATACACTGTCTAAGATTGTGGAATATATGGATGCCAAAGAACTTCTCAAGGCAGTGGAAATGAGTAAATATATCGAGTCCTATCCCACGGTGGAAGTCTATACGAAGAAGGGGCCGAGAGAGGGCACCTATCTTACCTATGTATATACAGAAGTGAAGTTTTATGATTATGACAGGTCGGTTCCGGGTATGAAAGTACTCTACATCTGTACGGATGAGAATGGCGACTTTTATATCAATGAGGATGGCGAAGAGGAAGATAATGAACTGTACTACATCCGGGAACTCAATTTGCAGGATGATGCCGTGGATCTCAATAACAGAGCGGCAGCTGCCTACAATGATATGTTGGCCGAAGATGTTGAGCTGGCTACATTTCTTCTGGATTTAAACGAAGAGATTGATAAGAATGTGGGTGAGGCTCTTGCCCGTGCGGAGAGTGGTGAACAGTCCGGGGAAGAGACTGCGGAAGCTGCTGGGGAGACCGCAGAGTCTGGAGAAGAGACCGAAGAATCCACCACGGTGGTGACTAAGGTAAAAGCCATTGACGTAGTCAATATCAGAACGTCTGACAGTGAGACGGCAGATAAGATTGGCAAGGCTGCTGTAGGAGATGAATTTACACTGCTGGAAGAGAAAGGAAATGGCTGGAGCAAGGTAGAGTATGAGGGCAGAGAGGCATTTATCAAGAGTGATTATCTGGAACCCTCTGAGACAGCAGTAGATTTGGCAGAGAATGACGGTGATAATGAGATTGAGGATAATGAGATTGAGCCGGAGGATGATGACAATGACAGTGCACCGGCAGCTTCCACAGAAACGGTGACTGTGAAAGAGAATGTCCGGATTCGTAAGGGAGCCAGTGAGACTTCTGAAAAACTGGCTACGGCATATACCGGAGATAGGCTGAAAGTCATCATGAAACAGGCAGATGGCTGGACCAAGATTGATTACAATGGTCAGACTGCTTACGTCAAGTCAGAGTTCGTGGAGTAGGATTGAACAGTGACGCGGATGATTAAATATGCATAATCAGGCAAAGCTAAAGAGTATAGGATTCCTATACTCTTTTTAGTATGCACAGACCTGCATGAGGAAGATAATGAAGGAAAAGGAGTGACAGACCGTGAAACATGATGATGCAATGATCTTAAAAGAGATACAGAAGAATACACAGATGGGTATGACGGCCATCGACACGATTCTGGATAAGATAGGTGATGACGAATTTTCCCTGCAGCTATCCAGGCAGTCCCTGCGTTATTCAGAAATCCATAACAGGGCGTTGGATCAGATTCTGGAACAGGATGGAGAAGTATACAGGGGCAGCCAAATCGAGGAATTGCTGTTAAAGGGAAATATTCATGCCAGTACAGCGCTCAACATCAGTACCGGTCATCTGGCAGAGATGATGATTCAGGGGAGCAGCAGGGGCATTACCAGTATGTGGAAGGCACTCAAACATAATCGCCTGGCCACGGATGATACCGTGGAACTGGCCCAGGAACTTGTGGACTTTGAAGAGAAAAATATTGAACGTATGAAAGAATATTTATAAAATTGTATACAAGTATTTTAGTATAATTGTACAATATATATGTAAAAAGTACGTAAAATTTTTACGCTTTAATCTGCTAAATCGGTCTTGTGGATTTTAACATGTCATACTATAATGATACATGGACAAGGAAAACGTGTCTTTTAGGAATGGGAGACATGTCAACTTATACAAATTAAAGGAGGACATGATAAAATGTCATATGTTGATGAGGTTTACGAGTTAGTAGTAGCGAAAAACCCTGCACAGCCGGAGTTTCACCAGGCAGTCAAAGAGGTTTTGGAATCTCTTCGTGTTGTGATCGAAGCAGATGAGGAAGCATATAGAAAAGATGCTCTTTTGGAGAGACTGACAGTTCCGGAGAGAATCGTACAGTTCCGTGTTCCTTGGGTGGATGACAAGGGACAGGTACAGGTAAACAATGGTTTCCGTGTACAGTTCAACAGTTCCATCGGTCCTTATAAGGGCGGACTCAGATTCCATCCGTCCGTAAACCTGGGCATTATCAAGTTCTTAGGATTTGAGCAGATTTTTAAGAACTCTCTGACAGGTCTGCCGATTGGCGGCGGTAAGGGCGGCTGTGACTTTGATCCCAAAGGAAAATCAGACAGAGAAGTTATGGCATTTTGTCAGAGTTTCATGACAGAGCTGTGTAGACATATCGGAGCTGACACAGATGTGCCTGCAGGTGATATCGGTGTGGGCGGACGTGAGATTGGTTTCATGTTCGGACAGTATAAGAGAATCCGCAACTTATATGAGGGTGTGCTGACAGGTAAAGGTCTTACCTACGGCGGTTCTCTGGCAAGAACAGAGGCGACAGGCTATGGACTGTTATATTTGACAGAGGAAATGTTAAAGTGTAATGGCAAAGATATCGCAGGCAAGACCATCGCGGTATCCGGTGCCGGAAATGTCGCAATCTACGCGATCCAGAAGGCACAGCAGCTTGGCGCTAAGCCGGTGACCTGTTCTGATTCCACTGGCTGGATTTATGATCCTGATGGAATCGATGTGGCAACTTTACAGGAAGTTAAGGAAGTGAAACGAGCTCGTCTGACAGAATATGCAGCTATGAGACCAGGCGCTGAATATCATGAGAAGAAGAACGGTGAGCACGGCGTATGGACTGTGAAGTGTGATATCGCACTTCCTTGTGCAACCCAGAATGAGCTGGATATCGAAGATGCTAAGGCTCTGGTGGCAAACGGATGCTTCGCAGTGGCAGAGGGCGCTAACATGCCTACCACCATGGAAGCAACAGAGTACCTGCAGAAGAACGGTGTGCTGTTCTGTCCCGGCAAAGCTTCCAACGCGGGCGGTGTAGCTACTTCTGCGCTGGAGATGAGCCAGAACTCTGAGAGACTTTCCTGGACCTTTGAGGAAGTGGATGCCAAACTGCAGGGCATCATGGTCAATATTTTCCACAGCCTGGATGAGGCTTCTAAGAAATACGGCAAAGAGGGCGACTATGTGGCAGGTGCCAATATTGCTGGTTTCCTGAAAGTTGCCGAGGCTATGAAGGCACAGGGTGTTGTGTAAGATAAAAGAAAAAGGAGCAGCGCAGGCAACTGATAAAACAGTATGTCTGCGCTGCCTTTTTATGGCATAACAAATTTCTCATGAATAGACTATTGGATGATTGGCAAACAAAGATACGTAAATTCGATTGGTTTAAAATATTTTTCGTGTTTTTATAACAGGCAAAAAATCTCTTGTAAAAAACGGTCAGGGATGATATAGTAAAATCTGTAAGTGTTGGAATTGGGGCTGGATTACTGACATGGATGGTCAGATATAGTTCACATTTAAAAGGATAGTTATTGACAAGGAAGTCGGGCATTTTTATTCCGACTTTTATCTTTTTACAGTTGTTGTGAAACTTTTAGTGTCCCTCATTCGTATTATAAGAGTTATGTTGATAAAAATGTTTTTGACTGAATCTGTATGGGAGGAAAATGGAAACATATATTGATATTCACTGCCATATTCTGCCAGGGATAGATGATGGTTCGGACAGTCTGGAAACGAGTCTGGAAATGTTGTATATGGCGGACAGGGATGGAATCTCACAGATTATCCTTACGCCGCATAATAAGCCCTGGCACACGAATATAGATCGTACTGAGATGAAAGTCAGGGTCGATCAATTACAGGAGCGTTTGTGTGAGGATGGGCTCGCCATAAGATTGTACACGGGCAGTGAACTGTATTATCGTGACGGTCTGGCGGAGGAGATTGAGCAGGGGAAGGCAGGAACTTTGGCAGATTCCCAATATGTGCTTGTTGAATTTGATCCTCTGGCTGATTATGATTATATAAGAAATGGCGTATATGCATTGCTCTCAGGAGGATATTATCCGATCATAGCACATGCAGAGCGGTATAAGAATGTATGTTGTAAAACAGGCAGAATCGTTGAGCTGGTTGATATGGGGAGTTTCATGCAGGTGAATGCGGGAAGTATCATGGGCAGATATGGAATCGGCATGAAGCAGCTTACCAGAAAAATGCTGAAACAGGATCTGGTTCATTTTGTTGCTACAGATGCCCACGATCTGAGTGAAAGGACGCCATGTCTTTCTCAATGTGCAAAATATATTGAAAAGAAATACGGAGAAGACAGTAAGCGGCGATTGTTTTACGATCATCCGATGTGCGTATTGCACGATGAATATATAAGGAACCGGGAAGAAGACTAATTATGGAAAACCACAGGGAAAATGATGTCATTGAGGTAGATTTGCTGGAAATCATCAATATTTTGTTCAGCAGATTCTGGATTGTTCTGGGAACAGGGGTATTTGCTGCAGTGATTGGTTTTACAATCAGTAAGTTTGTGCTGACACCTGTCTATGAATCTACTACTAAGATTTACATATTGAATAAATCGGAGAATACAACAGTTACTTATAGTGATGTACAGATGGGAACACAGCTTACCAAGGATTATGCGGAATTGATCAACAGCCGATATGTATTAGAGACGGTTATCGGGCAGCTGACTCTGTCTGAGATGGAGTATAAGGATCTTTTAAAGAAAGTCAGTGTGACGACACCTACAGATACACGCATTGTGTCCATCACTGTGACAGACACCGACCCGCAGCAGGCCCAGAATATTGCCAACTGTATCAGGGAAGTGGCGGGAGAGCATATCCAGAATGTGATGGATATTGATGCAGTCAATGTAGTAGAAGAAGCTAATCTGCCAACGACCAAGGCAGGGCCAAGTGTAATAAAATGGACGGCAATCGGCGGTATTCTGGGGGTGTTTTTCGTCTGTGTGGCTATTCTGATACACTATCTGCTGGATGACACGATCAAATCATCTGAGGATGTTGAAAAATATCTGGGGCTCAGTACTTTGGCCCTGATACCGGTTGCGCCGGGCGAAAATGATGGAAAACAGAAGAGTAAGAGGAAATAAACATGCAGGAAGTCAAATTGCATTTGGATCAACGTGCGGATTTTCATACAAAAGAGGCTTTTAAGACGCTGCGAAGTAATGTAGAGTTCTGCGGCAGTGATGTGAAGGTTATTGCAGTGACGAGCTGTACGCCTCATGAGGGAAAGACGAGCGTTGCCATGGAACTGGCCAGATCTTTTGCAGAGGCAGGCAACAGGGCGTTATTAATTGATGCGGATCTGAGAAAATCTGTGCTGGTGGGCAGATATAAGACTGGCGCAGTCAAGTATGGACTGAGTCATTGCCTGATTGGAAAATATAAATATACGGATGCCATGTGTCAGACGAATATTCCGCGGCTCTATATGATTTTCTCCGGTCCGGTGTCGCCGAATCCCAGTGAACTTCTCAGAAGTGAGAGATTTGGTGATATGCTGAACGTCATGAGGACTGCTTTTGACTATGTCATTATAGATACACCGCCCCTTGGCAGCGTGATCGATGCGGCTGTGGTGGCAAAGCGCTGTGACGGTACGGTATTGGTGGTGGAGAATAATGCAATCAGTTACCGTTTTGTCCAGCGGGTGAAAGAGCAGCTGGATAAATCCGGAAGCCGTATTCTGGGTGTCGTCTTAAATAAAGTAGACTTAAGCGGGAAAGGGTATTACGGATATTACGGCAAATATTATGGTAAATACTATGGCAAATATTACGGCAAGTATGGATACGATATAGATGCCACGCCTGTTCCCAGGCAAAAACGCGAAAGCCAGGCAGACCCCGGGAGAGCAGGAACAGCAAAAGAAAAACGCCAGGAGAGGCCGGAACAATCTGAACGGTTGGAGCCTTTAGAAAGATTGACCAGACCGGACCGGCTTGAACGGTTGGAACGTTCGGAGCGATTGGGGCATCTTGAAGGGTTTGAGAGACCCGGCCGGCTGACGGAAGCGGAAAAAAAAACGGTAAACAGAAGTTCCTTGTAGCCGCTGGCGTTGTTCTTGTGATTTCCGGTTTGTTATTGGGCGGTTCCATGGCTGTCAGAGCCATAGGAAAGCACCGCTTATATCATCAGCCCGTGACCACACAGCCTGTATTACAGTCCGTTATGGAAGAAGAAATTCTGACGGAAGAAGAACATGAGAAATGGCAGGAGGGGTGGGTCAAATATCAGGATGCTGTCTACGCCTACAATGAGGAAATCCTGACGTTTCTGATCATGGGCATTGATAAACGGGATGATGTCAAAGAAGCAGAGAAAGGAACCGATGGCGGACAGGCGGATGCTCTGTTTCTGTTGGTCCTGAATCCGAAAGACGAGAGTATCAAGGTAATAGGCATTAACAGAAACACCATGACGGATGTTGACATATATGATGACAATGGGGCATATGATTCCACGGTAAAAGCGCAGATTGCCATACAGCACGGCTTTGGTGATGGTATGGAAGAAAGCTGCGAATATCAGAAAAAGGCAGTGGAGAATCTTTTCTACCAGTTGCCTATACATGGATATGCGGCAATCAATATGAGCGCCATCTCCACGATCAATGATGCGGTGGGAGGCGTTGATGTGACGGTTCCTGAGGATCTGGCCGGATTTAACGAAGATTTTGTGGAAGGACGCAGCCTGCATCTGATGGGAGAGAATGCGTTCTGGTATGTGAAGTACAGAGATACGGATATATTTGGTTCGGCAGATATGCGTCTGGACAGGCAGAAACAGTATCTCACCAGTTTTATTGAAGCAGCGAAACAGGCAGTACATAAGGACGTTTCGGTTGTCATAGACTTGTATCAGGCGGTGAAACCGCAGATGGTGACGGACGTTTCCCTGGATAAGGTTGCTTATCTTGCGCCGATTCTGGCAGAGTATGCGTATGATGGGGATAGTTTCCATAATTTGCAGGGAGAGACCGTGATGGGAGAACAGTACGAAGAATTTTATCCGGATGAAGAGGCTATGTTTGAGATGATTTTGGATGTGTTTTATGAGAAAGTTCAGTAGATGGGGAAGAAAGTGCATAGGGAATGTGGTGTTTTCCTTGTTTGCAGCATGTGCCCTGACAGGCTGCGGCGGGAAGGATGAAGCGGCGCAGCAGGAAGAGATAAATGTTGGCCAGTGGGAAGCAGAAAGCCCGGAGCAACGTATCGAGGATACACAGACGCAGGTACAGGCAGAAGCTTCGGATGATCCTGCAGAGTCAGTGCAGACAACAGGAATCTCTGGTGAAAGCGGTGCGGATGCGCAGATAGATTTTGCAGCATTACAGGAAGAGAATCCGGACATATTCGCATGGATATACATACCGGGGACGGATATAGACTGTCCGGTGCTGCAGAGCGCCCAGGGGGATGATTTTTACGAGAATCATAATGCCTATGGACAGGAAGATGAGAACGGGGCTGTCTATATTGAACTTGCCAATCTGGCTACCATGTGTGATTTCAATACGGTGATGCATGGCAGGACAGGGCAGGAGGAGAAGGGGCCTTTCGCCGGGCTGTACCGATTTGCCGATCCAGATTTCTTTGACAAACACGAGACTTTGTACTTGTATCTGGACGGTAATGTTCTGACCTATGAAATATTTGCCGCCTATGAAAGAGAGAACACAAGCCTGCTTCGCAGCTATGATTTTACTTATCTGGAAGGCTGTGAACAGTTCTTACATGATCTGTACAGTACCAGAGATATGACCATGAACCTGCGGGAAGGCTGGGAAGGCATTACGCCATATCATTTTCTGATCACGCTGACAACGCAAAGAGAAGAGACTTCCGATAAACAATTTGTGGTTTATGCAATCCTGACACAGGATGCGGCAGGAACCATTGACAGAATCGTTATTGAATAGAGTTTTCTATTTAAAGATATAAGCATAAGGAGGAATTTATAATGAAAAAAATGTTAGCACTGACACTGGCAGGGGCGATGGCAGTATCTATGCCTGTCCTGGCGGCAACAAGCCCGACGGCGGATTCATACAGCACGGCATCTTCTTCGTCTGCGGCAGCAGTATCTGCAGTTACAGCTTCTTCTGTTTCACCCAGCATAGCAAAGGCAGCGGCAGAGGCGAATAAGACAGTGGGAGAATACATGAACAATGCCGTGAATGAGATTCCGGGACTGGATTCTGTTCTGGCTCTTGGACAGGGCGGCCATGTTATCATAAATGGTGTACCCAGCAACCAGACCTTTTCTGTCATGAAACCGGTTGCTGAGAATGTGAATCTGGCGAAGGCGCAGGCAGAGGCTTTAGGCGGAACCGTATTAAACGTGGCGCAGATTAACGCGTCTGTTACCGGCTTCAATACGGCTACAGTAAACTTCTATCTGCAGGGTATCAAAACCGGACAGAATATCAAAGTCTATCAGTTGGTGAACGGGCAGTGGGTGGAACTTACTGTTTCAGAGATCAGAGATGACCATATTGTAGTGGATATGACATCCCTTGGAACCCTGGCATTCATCGAGGTGCCGGCGGTTTAAGTACTTGAAAATGATAAATGTACTGCCGCATAATGCGGCACCGCATGATGCGGCAGTGCATTTGGGTGGACAGGTTTTGGAGTGGAAATGAGCGAGAATATTATGCCAGACATCAATACTACCGAAAAAACAATGTCTTGGATCGGCAAACTGAATGTTGACAGATATCGCATGCAGGAAGTATACAGCAGAAAAAGTCCTGTTTACCTGAAAATAAAAAGGGGGATGGATGTTCTGCTGTCTGCAGTTGCGTTGGTCGGTCTCTCCCCGGTTTTTCTGGTGACAGCGATTGCTATTAAGCTTGAGGACAATGGACCGGTATTTTTCAGTCAGATGAGAGCCGGAAAGGACATGAAACCTTTCAAAATATATAAATTCCGAAGCATGCACATTGGTGCAGACGCAAAATTGTCGGAAATGCTCAAAGATAATGAGCAGACAGGGCATGCTTTCAAAATCAAAGATGATCCGCGGATTACGAAGGTGGGTAAGGTTATCAGGAAATTTTCCATTGATGAACTGCCGCAGCTTCTCAATATTGTCAAGGGAGATATGAGCATTGTCGGCCCCAGGCCGATCCTGCCTTTTCAGATGGAAGAATGCAATCAGTATGAGCGGCAGAGGCTTGTGGTGCAGCCGGGACTCACCTGCTACTGGCAGATTGGCGGAAGAGCTGATATTAAGTGGGAAGAGTGGGTGGAACTGGATCTGGACTATATAGAGGATATGAGCCTGTGGACCGATATGAAGATTATTGTGAAGACGATCCCTGCGGTGTTTGACAGGGGGGGAGCTTACTAATATATGAATCCCAAAGTAAATGTTATCGTTCCGGTATATAATGTTGCACCATATTTAACAGAATTTTTTGAATCTTTAATGCAGCAGACTTTTCAGGATTTTGATGTATGGGTAGTAAATGATAAATCGACAGACTGCTCGCTTGATATCATTGAAAACTTTGCAAGTAGATTTTCTGATAAAATTCACATCATTAATAATGAAGAAAATCTCGGATTATGCGGGGCAAGAAATGCGGGGTTGAATCACTGCGACAGTCAGGGGGAATATATCCTTTTGCTGGACTCTGATGATTATATTGATTCCAGGTTTCTAGAAAAAATGGTGGACACTGCAGATCGGTATCATGCAGATATCACAATATGTGGTTTAGAAAGGTTTGATGATAAAACAGGAAAAACAATATGTATAGAAATGATTAATAATCCGGAAAAATTAGTTACAGATATTAAGAATTTTGACCTACTTGGATATATGAATCCTGTAGTGTGGAATAAGTTATATAGAAGAACAGTTATCGCAGATACTCGATTTACTACCATAAAGAGATCGGAAGACACTGTTTTTTTATTTTCTGTAATTCCAGAGGTAAAGTCAATTAAATTTATAAACGAAGTTCTATATCATTATAGATTACGAGATACATCATTATCAGGCGCTATCACGACTGAAATATTTGATTCTATGTTGGAAGGATTTAAAGAAACAAAGGAGAATTTCAGCAGAGATAAGAAATACAGCGAATTTATGGAATTATTTGTGATACAAATGTTTATCCGATGTGGTATTGGCGGAGCTTGTAGATTATCTTTTAAAAATATGCGTAAGGCACAATTTTATATCAATACAACAAGGAAGTTTATGGATCAAAACTTCCCAGAATGGAGAACAAACAAGTATTTGACATTAAGATACGCATGTAAAAAATCTGTACATGCCATGGCAGTTAGCTGTGCATCGATGATGTATAAATGCCATTTATTTGTGCTGATTGTATATGCATATTGGCTGATGAGCCATGTTTTGAAGAAGGATTTTCGTGCATGAATAGAGAAACGTATATTAAAATTTTATAAAGAGTATCTGACAGGGAGTATGATGAGTTTAGGTAACAAAATAAAAGAAACTGTTTATAAAGCGTTTATATATGATGGTTGGGAGGTTATCGACAATCTAGAAGATGTAATAAGCCGTGCCGAGGTCATTTCGTTTGATATCTTTGATACTTTAGTCAAACGGAATGTCCAAGAGCCCAGACAGGTTCATCAGATAGTAGAGCAGGAATTTTGTAGACAGACGGGAATACGTATACCTGAATATGTAAACCATAGGGTCGATTCCGAGGAGAAAGCACGGAAATGCAGTGCAAAAGAAGAAATATATATGGATGATATATTTTCTTTGCTGCCTGGATTTCCTGATGAATGGAAAAGAAGGCTGCAGGAATTGGAAAAGGAGATAGAAATTAAGATTTCGACTCCTAATCTGAAAATAAAAGCAGTATATGATAAGGTATTGAAAGCAGGGAAAAAGATAATCATTACCTCAGATATGTATTTGGATCAGGAAACGGTCAGACAGATTTTGTGTAAATGCGGCTATGATGGATTTGAAAAACTGTACTTGTCTTCATCTTTTGGATTATGTAAGGCTAAAGGAAGCATATATGAGGTTATCAAGAGAGATTATCCGCATGAACGTATATTGCATATAGGTGATCATATAAGGAGCGACTACTTTGTTCCCCGGAAAAGAGGTATTGATGCTATCCTGATTAACAGAAACTTATGTTCCTTAAGGTTTTGGAGTCAAAAAGGAAAATATGTAACGGATCAGTTATTATATCAAAGGATGTACGCCTTTTTAAATAATCATACGGATGGTAATAATAGGGATGCAATGTCTATTGGATATGAAATATTGGGCCCCATGCTCTGGGGGTACTGCCGGTGGTTATATGAGAAAATAAGAGTTGATAAAATTGATAAAGTATTTTTTCTTAGTCGGGAAGGAAGAATTCTCCAGGCCGCGTTTAACAGCTTATATCCTACATGTGATGTGAAACAAACTTATTTGCATGTATCCAGACAGGCGCTGGTGATTCCAATGCTTATAGATGCAGCCAACTTTGATGAGATGGTTGATACATTCAGATTATTTTCCCACGTACCGTTCGTAAAGATTATTCCGACGCTGTGTTCGTTTGATTTTGACATATTTGATAATGAATTATCCGATATAGGTGTGGATAGTGAATCAAGAATAGATGCCCTGTCAAGTGAAAAGAAAGAACAATTATATTCCATTGTTATCAGATTGGGACGAGATAGTTTTGCACAACAGAAAGCTTGTATTGTGAAGTATTTGAATCAAAATAATTTTGAAGGAAACATAGCAATTGTTGATATTGGCTGGTCAGGAAGTATGCAGCAAGCTTTGCAGAAATATGTTTCTGATAAAGATACAAAACTTCATGGATATTATTTAGGTGTCAGAAATGTAAAACCAGATGAGTATTATGAGCAGCTTTCCAGAGAAGGATATTTGTTTGATTGTAAGAAAAATGAAAACTTTAACTTAATGACAAGATTTACAGCCGGAATTATAGAAATGCTGTTCCTGAATACGGCAGGTAGTGTATTAAAATATGATACAAAGGGAGAAAGTGTTGTTCCGATTTTATCTGAACCGGAATATATAGGGGAAGAAAGTGATTTTATTGTAACTGTGCAAACTGCGGCATTGGAATTTCTGAATATAGTGAGAGAAGATGAAGTATTAAGGGAAGAGCAGGAAGTGCCGGCAGATATAATCATGAGTGGGTATTCTCAATTTGCTGTGTATCCAACTTTATCAACGTTGAGGATTTTTAATAAGTTTTGCTTTCTTAATGGTACAATTGGTAATATTTTACCTGAGCGAGGCCTGTTATATTATGCGGCACATCTTGGAAAGTTAAACCGGGATTTTATGGAAAGTTCATGTAAAATATTCTTTTTAAAGAAGATTTTTAAAATAAAGTTTCCATATTATGATTTTTTGAAGGTGTTACTTTATAAATGGAATAGGAAGAAAATATCCTAGTATTGAATAAAGTTTGCATTTGGGAGAGGATGATACTTTTTCTATACCAGATTAAAGTTGGAGTGGAAGGACAGAATGAGACGGGTAATCAGACTGAAAGATTTTTTCATATTTATTTTTGTATTTTGGTATAGTACGGAAATACTGTTTAATTCTACTCTGATTGAAATTTGGGGTGAATCGTTTAATGGAATTAACAATAGGATTAATTTACTGGTTTTTGGTCTTCTTATGTGTCAAATCTTATTTTTTCAATCCTATACAAGAGATGAAATGCTTTTGATAGCAGCAATAACTATATTTGTTGCAATTTCTACTATTTTATCAGGGCAAAAGACGATTATGTCATCATGGATGTTTATTGTAGCAGCGAAGGATGCAGATTTGGATAAGATAATTCGTATTGCATATAAAATTTTATTGATTATGCTTGCGATTATTATATCTATATGTTTATTGGGCTTTATAGAAAATGTAACATTGATGAGAGGAAATGTAGAACGTTTTTCTTTAGGATTTTCTCATCCTAATCAGTTGGGATTAAGGATTTTTCAGCTAATAGCATGTCAGTGCTATGTCTATAGATACAGATTGCGAAAACGGAATTATATATACTTTTTTTTGATTATTATTTTTTTGGTCAGAATTCCGAATTCAAAGACCGCGTATATTGTCACATCGGTTCTTTTAGGCATGCTATTATTATATGAGTTTATAAAAGCAAAGAAACCAGAGTATATGAAGTTGTATGAAAAAGGCATACTTTATGGATATGTATGTTTAAATATATTTAGCATTCTTTTTTCGTACATAGATGTGAAAAGAAATTTTATGCTGACGAAGATAGACGGTTGGATGTCATCTAGGTTCTCCCATTGCCATAAGGTATGGGTAATGTATGGGGTTCCTATTTTTGGACAAAGGATATATGTGACGGAAGACGAAAGAAAACTGGCTGGTATTCAGAGTCGTATTTGGCTTGACAATGCATATGTAAGTGCCCTTTTGCGGTATGGAATAGTGATTTTTTTGATTTTTTCCATTGCTTATTTCTGTTTGCTCAAAATGTTAGTATTACAAAAACAATATATGCTGGCAACTCTTTTATTTTTATATGCATTATATGGAATTATGGAAAATGGTTTATATATGATAACACACAATATTTTTCTTATCATGTTTTCGGCCTTGCTCTATAGAAAATCCTTTCGGGAGGATTAGCGGGGCAAATGGTGTATTGGCAATGAACAGTGCATGTAGCTGTAACGAAAAACGGATTTCCTGTAAAGGAGAAAATGAAAAATGAATATTCTGGTGATTGCAGATGCAGACACAAGGTATGGTGCACCGCACTCATTATTGCATACTGTGCAAGCGTTACAGGAGCTGTATAAAATAGATATCAAAGTTGTTTTGCCAGCTGATTCTGAAATGCGAGCTATATTAGAAAACATGGGATGCGATGTTTTCTGTATTCATTATGCGCCGTTCTATCAAGGAATTCCTACAGACTTATGGAAGTACCCGATTAAATATATTATAAGGGGCGTACCATATTGGTATGGGCGCATAAGAGCGGTTAAAGAAGTGGAACAAAGGATTGATCTAGGCAAAATTGATTTAATCCATTCAAATTCCAGCAGGGAAGATTTGGGAGCGCTTATAGCGAACAAACACAATATACCATTGATTTGGCACATCAGGGAATTTGGTGACCGTGATTATATATGTTATTCTTATCGAAAAAATTATATTGAATTTATGAACGAAAATGCAAGCCGGTTTATTGCTGTTTCAGATGCGGTGAAGGAGCATTGGGTGAAGAAGGGAATATCCCCGGAAAAAATTGACCGAATATATAATGGCGTGTCCAAACAAAGCATTTTACCAAGAACAAACGATGATATTGCCAAGGAAAGAAAAATTATGCGCATGGTTATGGCGGGAAACGTTTCAAAAACCAAAGGCCAGATATGGGCAATAGAGGCAATCAAGCAATTACAGGGTGAAGGGATACAGGTTACATTAGATATTTATGGAGACGGTGCGCGTTCCTATGAGAAAAAATTGAGAAGAAAGATTCGCGAATATGGCATCGAACATTTGGTAAAGTTCAAAGGTTATCAAAAAGATGTAGGGAACTATTTATCGCAATACGATATAGGATTGATGTGTTCGAGAGACGAGGGATTTGGCCGGGTTACCGTGGAATACATGATGACCGGACTATGTGTGATAGCGTCTGATACAGGCGCTAACCCGGAGCTGATAGAAGATGGTGTATCAGGTCTTCTTTATCAATATGGTGATATACGTTCTTTGGCAGGTGCAATCAGGAAATGTGTAGAGGAGCCCGATCTTCGATGCCGGTTGAGCGAACGTGGGCGCTTGAGGGCAAATACAGAATTTACTGCAACGCGGAATGCAATGCAGGTTTATGAGGTATATAACCGCGTATTAAATGGTATGGATTCATAATATAGTTAGAAAGCAGTTTTACTTTGGGATTTCATAGATACATTTGTTCATGGAGTCAGGGATATGGGGAAAGAGACCAAACGGTATGTTGGTATAATCTGCAGTCTGTTCATGTATTTTGTGTATGTTATCTTATTGACGGTACGTACGAAGATGCTGATTGGCAGTTACGGCAGTGAGGTAAATGCGGTATTTCAAACATCCAGCCAGATTTTCACGTACTTGATTTTGTTTGAAAGCGGGATGAGTGCCGCATATCAATTTAAGCTATATGAACCTGTCAACGATAAAGACATGAGGAAGATTGCAGGACTTTTTAATGGGCTGAAAAAGTCGATGCGAAAGATTGCCATGAGGATGACAGCGGTATTGCTTGTGATAGCAGTGATATATCCTTTCATCATGAACAGGGTCTCCATTTCCTTCATGAAAGCCGGACTGATCTTATGTTTGTTAGGAATCAGGTTTGTCATTCCCTATTTTGTGAGTATTGCCAATAAAACACTTCTGAATGTGTATGATTATAAGTATGTGGCAGACAATGTGGACAGCTTGGGATACCTTGCCATAACGGCTGTGGAGATTCTTGCAATCAGGTTACTTCACTGGCCTGTGTATGGTGTTTTGCTGATAGGGTGTATTGGAAATATTGCGATTGGCTTGGTCTATGTTTTTTTCATACGGAAAGTCTGCACAGGAATCCAGGCAGGAGAAACGGTTCCGGATTTTGAACCGGAGGGAATGACGAAAGATATACTGTTTCATCAGATTACCGGGTTATTGAATAATAATATTGATACCATCATTTTGTCCATTGTCAATATTATGTTGGTTACCCCCTATCATGCCTATTATTCAACAATGTATTATTTCCCGCAGGTGATTAACAAAATAAATGAAAATTACCGCACTAAGATCGGCATGAAGATAAAGCAGCGTGATTCCGGTTTGTACGGTTATTTCCAGGTGCTGCTGGCATTTCATATGGTTGCGGCTATTATTTCCGTGGCAGTATTCGTAAGTAATATTAATGATTTTATCGTTCTTTGGATTGGAAAGGAGTTTTTATTAAGTGATTGTTGTGTCATTTTGTTAGCGCTGTATCTGATGCTTAGAATGACAATTAATATCATATTTTTAGTTCGTGACGGAGCCGGCCTGTATAAAGAAAGCAAATGGTTTTCTTTCAGAGAAGGGATTGTTAATCTGGTGCTGTCAGTCATTCTGGTATATTTCTGGGGCATTGAAGGTATTTTATTTGCGACTGTATTCGCAACGTACACGATGCTGCTTCCCGGCAATGCAAGACTTGCCTACAATAAGGTGATGGGAAAGCGAAATACATTGTGGGCAGACTATCTGGTCATGATAATCACAGCGGCCTGTCTGGTTTGGGGATTTGGCGGCAGTGCCGGTGAACCGGGAAGTGTTTCGTGGAAAATTTTATTGTTAAGATTGCTTGGTCAGGCTTTTGTGGGTACAGTGATTGCGGTGGTGGTTGTTGCAGCCGTGAAATGGAAGTATATTTCAAAGTATCTTTTGAACAACAAGCGAAAATAAAAATGCCTATATCTCCACCTGCAAAATATCCTCAAACCGAATCTTCGTATTTACAATCTGCAACAGGCGGCTGGTCTCATCCATGCGGGCGACCAGGCCTGTTATTTTAATGTATTCTCCCTTATGGAAATAGACCACAGAGGCCATTTTGCCCTTGGAGAGCAGATGCATCTGCCGATCCAGTTCTTCTTCCATTTCCGGGGAGAGTTCTATTTTGGGAACTAATACTTTTTCTTTCTGGGACAGGGCATCCGGCAGGCCTCTTAAAGCGGCAAAGGGCATGAATTGTTTGGCCCTTTCTTCTATGGGCATTTTATTTTGTCGTTTAGGTGCCACTTCTATGTCCTCCTATTTGGTGGTTTCGTTCTTTGGTAGTAGCGCCTTCCTCCAGGTTCATACCTTTGAGGATAGCGTCTTTGCCGAATTTATGTTTGATGCTGATGACAGCCTGCTGCATCTTTCGTCCGCGTTCCAATTCCTCTGCATCGACGAAGAAGCTGTATTGATGATATTCTTCGGGCATCACGTGATTGCAGGTAATGTTGACACGGTGAATCTGATAGCTGGGGTCTACAATCTGTTCATAGAGAGCAGTCACGGCCGGTATGATCAGCAGATCGGAATTGGTATCTATGTCAAGGCTTGTGGTGCCGTGAGCAGAAGGGACATTCAGCCGGTTGGAGTAGCCTATGTGCAGGGTGATGGAGCGGGTGACCAGATTTTTCTCCACCAGATCCAGGCATAGCAGATCGGCCATTTCTTTGACAATAAGAAGTCCTTTGTCAAAGGGATAGTCACAGCCTAAGACCTGACCGCTGGTCAGGCAGTTACTGTGAGGCCTGTATTTTTTGATATCTGTGATAGTGACAGGTTCCCGGCCCCAGGCATGATCGATCAGGAGTTCTGCGTCCACACCGAAGAGACGGTACAAAAGGTCCTCATCGGCTTCGGCAATATCCTGCATGGTACGGATGCCGAAGGTATCGAGTCTTCTGGCGATACCGGCGCCCACCCGCCAGAAATCCGTGAGCGGTTTGTGATTCCACAGAGTCTGCCGGTAACTTTCTTCTGTGAGTTCTCCGATAAAGTCAGAAGCATGTTTGGCGGTGATATCCAGGGCAATCTTAGCCAGATAGAGATTAGTACCGACACCACAGGAGGCGCGGATGCCGATCTGTTCATAAATGTCCTGCATGATACAAAACCCCAGGTCTCTGGCAGAAAGCTGGTAGAGGGCAAGGTAGTCGGTTACATCCATAAAGGCTTCATCAATGGAGTAGACATGAATATCTTCTTTGGAAATATATTTTAAATAAATCTCATAAATGTCTGCAGCGGTATCCACATATTTCTGCATCCGCGGTGGTGCCACGATGTATTCCACATGTTTGGGAATTTCAAAGATACGGCAGCGGTTTTTGATGCCGAGAGCTTTCATGGCAGGTGTGATGGCCAGACAGATAGTCTTGTCTGTTCTGGAAGGGTCAGCCACGACAAGATTGGTAGTCATGGGATCGAAACCTCTCTCCACGCACTCTACAGAAGCATAAAAGGATTTCAAGTCGATGCAAAGATAGGTGTGCTGCTTCATGTGTCTGCTTCCTTTCTTAAAATCAGGTTATACAACAGCCTCGTTTGAGAAATGCTTCTGATGAAGAGGCGCTGTATGAACCTGCTTTATAGTATACAACAAAGAACATATGTTTGACAAATATATTTTAATGGAAGATGAAAATGACAACTTATTGTATTTTTTTGCTTTCTGGAAATAAATAGGGGACAAATCTTTCAAAAGATGATACTATAACTATATGGCGATAGCAGTGAAGGGGATAGGTACAAATGAGTGTTATCAGCAGTAAAGATGTCAACGAGATTATCCGTAAGACACTTGGCATCATCAATAACAAGATTATGCATCATGGGGAGATTACGGGATACATCTTATACAAGATGATGGAGTATGAAAATGCATATACCGATCAGCATTACACCGAGCAGGAGCTGGTGGATTATACAATGCTCGGTATTTTGCATGATATTGGCCTGTATAAAGAGGATAATATCAAAAATGTATCGGATTTTGAGACCAAGAATCTCTGGCCCCATTCGATTTATGGGTTTCTTTTCTTAAAATACCTTTCTCCTATGGGGGATAAGGCAGAGATTGTATTGTATCATCATCTGGATTATAATAGACACAGCATGATACAGAGCCGCTATATGCATATCATAGATATGCTCAGTCTGGCAGATAAGATGGATACTTTCCTGAATCTGAAAGAAGAGAAGCTGGGGCAGGATTATTTCAACAAATACCGTGATATCAAGTTTTCCGGTGCAGCCATGGATCTTTTTCAGAAGGCAGAGAAGCGGTATGGAATCACGGAGAATCTGGTAAATGGCAAGTACAGGGAGGAATTGGATGTCCTGTTAGCCAAAAGGGCCTTCTCGGAGCAGTATAAGAGAGGCTTTCTGGAAATGCTGGTCTATACCATTGATTTTCGGAGTGAGCACACGGTAATACATACATTGGCAACCGTACATTTTGCGGAGCAGCTTGGCAGACTGTCCAGAGTTTCCGGGAAGGATCTGCGCGATCTTCATTACGGTGCCCTGCTCCATGATCTGGGTAAAATTGCCATTCCCTTGCATATCTTGGAATCCACGGGGCGGCTGAGTGATGAGGAGATGAAGGTCATGAAGGCCCATGTGCGTATTACAGAGATGATCCTGGAAGGGGTTGTGGATGATGCGGTGCTGCAGATTGCGGTCAGACACCATGAAAAACTGGATGGAACAGGGTACCACAAGGGATTGAATGCAGCAGACCTGACATTGCCGCAGCAGATTATTGCCGTGGCGGATATTTTAAGCGCGTTATACGGCAAGCGCAGCTACAAGGAGGCTTTCAGCAAGGAAAAGATACTGGATATTATGAACTCCGATGCGGATCGCGGCAAAATCAACCGCAATGTGGTCACCAGTCTTGAACGTAATTATGATAACATCATTAAAGAATTTGAAAAGGAAAAAGAGAGCACCATCGGCTTGTATTTAAAGATTAAGGAACAGTATGCGATTATGATCGAACGGTTTAAACGATTTGATTAAACGGTATGGTGAGACAGCCGTGCCGGGAGAAGTCGGGGTATTGTGCAGAATTCAGGGCAGCTGAGGTGTTCGGAAAAGGAGACGATTATGGAACAGGCAAAGGTATACTTTACCTCATTTAAAGCAACAGAGCAGGAGAATTTATTACAGAAGCTGCACAGACTGATGAAGACGGCCGGATTTGAAACCATTGATTTTACGGATAAATATGCAGCGATTAAGATTCATTTTGGCGAATACGGCAATCTGGCTTTCCTGCGTCCCAATTATGCGAGAGTGGTGGCGGACTATGTGAAAGAACTGGGCGGCAAGCCTTATCTGACAGACTGTAATACACTCTATGTGGGAAGCCGCAAGAATGCGCTGGATCATTTGGAGACGGCTTATGTGAATGGGTTTTCTCCCTATCAGACGGGCTGTCACGTGATCATCGGTGACGGTCTGAAGGGGACAGATGAGACCATTGTGCCCATTGACGGCGAATATGTGAAAGAAGCGAAAATAGGACAGGCTGTTATGGATGCGGATGTATTTATATCCCTGACGCATTTTAAGGGACATGAGATGGCGGGTTTTGGCGGAACGCTTAAGAATATCGGCATGGGCTGCGGTTCCAGGGCCGGTAAGATGGAGCAGCACTGTGAGGGGAAACCAAGCGTTGATCAGAGTGTCTGTGTGGGCTGCGGCGCCTGCGACAGGATCTGTGCCCACGGGGCGCCTCAGATTGCAGACGGGAAAGCGCAGATTGACCATGATAAATGTGTGGGCTGCGGAAGATGTCTGGCTGTGTGTCCGAAAGATGCGATTGCGGCGAATTTTGCAGATTCCATAGCAGTTCTCAATTATAAGATGGCGGAGTATTCTCTGGCAGTGTGTAAGGGAAGACCCTGTTTCCATGTGTCCCTGATCTGTGACGTGTCACCGAACTGCGACTGCCATGCAGAGAATGATATCCCGATCATTCCGAACATCGGCATGCTGGCATCCTTTGATCCGGTAGCTTTGGATCAGGCCTGCGCAGACCTGTGTAATCAGGCGGCTCCCGTAGAGGATAGTATTCTGGGTGAAAATATCAGGAAGAATGGTGGAGCGGAAGAACATGATCATTTCCATATGACCCATCCGGACACGGAGTGGAAGTCCTGCATAGCGCATGCGGTAAAGATTGGTCTGGGAACGAATCAGTATGAACTGGTAAAAATATAAATGATGAGGCAAGTGTGGGGCGGCCCTGAGGGGCTGCCTCACTGTTTGTGACAGAAATATTCCTGTTTATGTAAGAACACTAAAGAAAGATGACAGTTTTCCCGAAATAAATCATAACAGAGGAAAGGGAAGGGTGGTCGTATATATGAATATTTCGTGGGACATGACCAGCAGCCTACTGCGGCGCATGGGAAGTGCCGGGATGTTAAAGAGTACCCGGGATAAATTGGAACGACAGGAGGAGACACAAAGACAGGTGGACTTCTTCGAGCAAAAGAAAGATAACCTGAAAAACATGAAATGTGGGAGTGTGGAAGAGATTGCCGAGAAGTTAAATATGCTGCACTCTTATGAGGATCAGATTGCAGCTGCCAAGGCGGCTTATAACAGCGAGCAGATGTGGCATATTCTGGATGAATCCACAGAGCGCGGAGAGAAGATAGCTGAGGCAGTGGAGAAGTCGAAGCCGAAGACGCCGGAAGAAAGACAGGAAGACATGGTGGAAGAGGCTCTGGGTATTGAAGGAACGGATGGCATACTGGAAGAGATTCTGGATGAAGTGGAGGAATTGACAGAAGATCTGATGCCGGAGGTAACGGAGAATCTGACACAAGAGATGAAACCAGAGAATCCTGGGGAGCTGACGGAGGATTTGACGCAAGAGCTGCCTGAGGAAATGGCCAATGACATGTCACAGGAGATAGCAGAAGAAATACCTGCAGACATGACAGCGGTTACAGGAGCGGCAGCAGGAGAGAATCTGGCAGCCAAGGAAGATATTGTCGGAATACAGGCAGAAACACTTGAAATGTTAAAAAGGGGATATGTGCCCTTTGACGTGAGATTGTGAGCGGACAGGGCAGGATAAAAGGACAGGTTGATGACAGCGCAATCAGAAGGAAAGCTTTCCAAAAACAGTGGGAAGCTTTTTTCGTGTTTTACGTATGCTTGATGATTGAAATTTATAATGACTTGACATATAATCTATTTATAGTTCACGACAGGAATACGAAGAGAAAGGAACGGCATCCATGAGAATCCCTGCCCATAAAAGTTCTTCTGTGGATCTGCTACATGGATCAATTTTAAGATCCATGCTCGTCTTTGCAATTCCATTATTTTTTTCTGGGGTTTTTCAACAGTTGTATAATACGATGGATACGGTTATCATAGGGCACACACTGGGAGACGAAGCGCTGGCAGCCATGGGTGCGGCGGGAGTGGTTTACGACCTTTTGATGGGATTTGCTTTGGGTATTGGTAATGGCCTTGCGATTGTGACGGCCCGCAGTTTTGGAAGCGGGGATATACAGCAGTTAAAGAGGTCCGTGGCGGCTTCTGTTGTGATCGGCGTTTGTATTACTGTGGTGATTACCATTCTGGTACAGTTTATTCTATATCCGTTTCTGGAACTGTTGAATACGCCGGTTCAGATCATCGGACAGTCTTATCGTTATATTGCTACGATAACTTTATTTATTGCGGTCATGTTTGCCTATAATCTGTGCGCAGGATTGTTGCGGGCTATAGGTAACAGTGTCATGCCGCTGGTGTTTCTGATTTTGTCGTCCATTTTAAATATTGGACTTGATTTGTTTTTTATTACCCGCCTGCAGATGGGAGTACAGGGTGCGGCCATCGCAACCGTGATTGCGCAGGTGGTATCGGTGACAGCCTGTCTGGTTTACATAGGCAGGAAAGCCGAGATTCTGATTCCAGGGAGGATGCATTTTATCTGGGACAGGAAACTATATCTGGAAATGTTGGCACAGGGGCTTTCTGTGGGATTGATGAACAGTATTATCGGCGCCGGGTCGGCCATTTTACAATCCGGGATAAATGGTCTTGGGTATCTGGTGATTGCAGGCCATACGGCAGCCAGAAAGCTGTTCCAGTTTTTGATGATGCCGTATATAGCCATCAGCCAGACAATCAGTACCTTTGTATCCCAGAACCGTGGGGCGGGGCAGGCTTTGCAGATCAGGAAGGCGATGATGTGTTCTTATCTGTGTGGTCTGGCAGTGTCGGCGGCGGCAACGATCTTCATGCTGTTTTTTGCACCTGCGGTGGTCAGACTGCTTACTGGGTCTCGCGAGAGCGTGGTAATCCAAAATGGGGCCCTGTATATGCGGGTGGTTGCACCATGTCTCACAATTCTTGGGGTTTTAAATTCCACCAGAATGGGATTGCAGGCTGTGGGCAAGAAGATTCTGCCGTTATTTTCCAGTGTGATTGAGATGGTGGGTAAGATTCTGTTTGTGATATTGTTTATTCCCCGGTTTCAATATATGGCCGTTATTTTCTGTGAACCGGTGATCTGGTGCTTTATGGTAGCGGAGCTTTTGCCGGCATTCTGGCTGGATTCTTTTATCAGATCCGGGAAAGGAGCAAGGTCATAGATGCACTTTGTGGAGGCGAAAGGGATTTTATCGGCCCATAATGGGATGAATCTGTACAGAGGATGCACCCATGGCTGTATTTACTGTGACAGCAGGAGTAAATGTTATGGGTTTACACATGATTTTGAAGACATCGAAGTGAAACAGAATGCACCGCAGTTATTGGAACAGGCGCTGCGTTCTAAACGGAAAAAGTGTATGATTGGGACCGGCGCCATGTGTGATCCTTATATGCACTGTGAGGAGGAACTTAAGCTTACCAGAAAGTGTTTGGAGTTGATAGAAAGATATGGGTACGGACTGGCCATTCAGACAAAATCCGATCAGATCCTGCGTGACCTTGATCTGTTGGTGAAGATTCAGCAAAAGGCAAAGTGCGTGGTACAGATGACCATGACGACTTATGATGAGGACTTATGCCGTATTTTGGAGCCCAATGTATGTACCACGAAACGCAGGTTCGAGGTGCTTGAGATTTTGCGGGAGCATGGGATTCCAAGCGTGGTGTGGATGAGTCCGATTCTCCCTTTTATCAACGATACTAAGGAAAATATAGAGGGATTGTTGGAATATTGCGTGGGTGCCGGCGTGTATGGCATCATTACCTTTGGGATAGGCATGACTTTGCGGGAGGGCAACAGAGAATACTTTTATCAGAAACTGGACGAACATTTTCCAGGCATGAAAAGTAAATATCATCGCCAATACGGTTATGCTTATGAAATTACCAGCAGCCGTAACAAAGAATTGATGACTATGATAGACAGTACCTGCGCACAATATGGCATAGTATGTGATACAGAGCGGGTTTTTCAGTATCTGCAGGAATTTCCGGAGAATAAAGGCTATGAACAGCTGCGTTTGTTTTCCTGACCGGGGATTTCTTAAGGCGGGATGAGAGCAGTCCGCATGTAAGATAAGGTAAGATATGAGAATCTAAGAAAGTCAGGAGCGTATAGAGCCTATGGAAATCACAAGAAAGGTGGAACTGCAAATGGAAGAATTCGATAATAGGGATATGGATGATCAACGAAGACAAGAACAGGAGATTGCCGACATGGTGAAGCTGCTGGACGGCTTTGCGGATTCCGGTGACAGCCGGTTAAAAATAAATATGTCTGACGATTTGGAAGCCGGGCAGACAGTAAGGGCATATCATCATGGCAGATGTGATGTGGGAAGTCCATGGGCCTGCGGCACGGCCTTTGATGCACAGACTGAAAAGTAATGTATTTTACGGGAAGCAGATAGTGGATTTGCAGGAGACATCAGGGAGGGAGAAAGATATGGGGATAGAGGATAAATTACAGCTGCTCAGGGAGCAGATGCAAAAGCGTGGTCTGGCAGCATATATTGTTCCCACAGAGGATTTTCATAATTCTGAGTATGTGGGTGATTATTTTAAGGCAAGAGAGTATTTGTCAGGGTTTACCGGTTCGGCGGGAACACTGTTGGTATGTATGGAAAGCGCAGCTTTATGGACGGACGGCAGATATTTCCTGCAGGCGGGACAACAGCTGGCAGGAAGTCCCATCGAGCTAATGAAAAGCGGTCAGCCGGGGGTGCCTTCTCTTTCGGAGTATCTGGCCGGTCATCTGGAGACGGGTGATAAAGTCGGCTTTGATGGCAGGACCGTGACAAGGGCATTCGTGGAAGAACTGCGTAAGAAAATGGCAAAGAAGCAGATTATTTACTGCGGCGGGGAAGACCTGGTGGATCTGGTGTGGCCCGATAGGCCCCCATTGTCAGCGGAACCGGTATGGGAACTTGCCGAAGAGTATGCAGGACTTTCCAGGGAAGAGAAACTTGCCAGGGTGAGACAGAAAATGCAGGAAGAAAAGGCAGATGCCCTGCTTATGACGGCGCTTGATGAGATTGCATGGCTTCTTAACCTGCGGGGCAATGATGTGTGTAATACACCGGTGTTTCTGGCATATATGCTATTGCTGGAAAAGAAGGCGGTACTGTGTGTGCAGGAAAAGATCCTGTCACAGGAGATAAAGGATAAATTAAAGCGTGCGGATGTTACGATTCTGCCTTATGAGGAGATAGAGAAACAGGTGGGCAGTCTGCAGGCAGGACAGAGGTTGTGGGCTGATGGCAGGCGTGTGAATTATCAGCTATTAAATACCATTCCTGCCGGCGTGGAACAGCTTGATCAGCCAGGTCCGGCTGCGTTGATGAAGGCGGTCAAGACGCCGGAGGAGATGGCGCATCTCCGGGCGGCTCATGTGAAAGACGGTGTGGCGGTAACACGGTTCATCCGCTTTTTAAAAACCCGTGTGGGAAGGGAAGAAATTACGGAGATGAGCGCAGCCGGAGTATTGGAAGGTTTCCGCAAAGAGATGGAAGGCTACCTTGGTTCCAGCTTTGCGCCTATTATAGCATATGGGCCGCATGGCGCCATTGTACACTATGAAGCGGTTCCTGATACAGATGCACAGATACAGCCAAGGGGTCTGTGTCTGGCAGATACAGGCGGGCACTACGAGGAAGGCACCACGGACATCACCCGAACGATTGCGCTGGGAGAACTTACGGCAGAGGAGAAAAGGGCATATACGCTGGTGCTTAAAGGACATCTTCGTCTGGGGGCAGCAAAGTTCCTGCAGGGCGTCTGCGGCCAGAACCTGGATTGTCTGGCAAGGCAGCCTTTATGGGAAAACGGATTGGATTATAACCATGGTACAGGACATGGAGTGGGATATCTTTTGAGTGTACATGAAGGTCCCCAGAATTTCCGGTGGCGCATAAGCAAAGATACGGATTGTGTACCGCTTGAGGAAGGCATGGTCATATCCAATGAGCCGGGGCTTTATGTGACGGATAAGTTCGGCATCCGGCATGAGAATCTGGTGCTGTGCCGTAAGGGCGAGCAGAATGAATATGGGCAGTTTATGTATCTGGAACCCCTTACCATGGTACCCTTTGACAGGGATGCCATAGAGGCATCGCTGTTAAACGAACAGGAGAAGGCGTGGCTGAATGCCTATCACACAAAGGTGTATGAGAGGCTGTCACCTTATCTGGAGGAAGAAGAACAGAAGTGGCTGCAAGCAGCCACGATGGCGGTGGAATAGGTGGAAGAGAATCAGCATAGGGATGCGTGAGGCCGATAAGAAAATAAAGAGGAGGGTACAGATGAGGTATAGAGAGTTAGGCAATACAGGTCTTAAGGTAAGTGAGATCGGGCTGGGAGGCGAGTGGCTGGAACGCCACAATACCCAGGAAGTCAAAGAAGTGATCGATACCTGTGAGCAGGCAGGAATCAATATTTTAGACTGTTGGATGTCAGAGCCAAATGTGCGCTCTAACATTGGCAAGGCATTGGCGGGACGAAGGGATAAATGGTTTATTCAGGGACATATCGGCTCTACCTGGCAGGACGGACAGTATGTCCGCAGCAGACAGCTGGATCAGGTGAGAGAAGCTTTTGAGGATCTTCTTACCCGGATGCAGACAGATTACATAGACTTTGGCATGATTCATTTCGTGGATGAGAAAGCGGAGTTTGACCGGGTGATAAACGGAGAGTTCATGACTTATGTGCGCGGCTTAAAAGAGGCAGGCAGGATACGGCATATTGGTTTAAGCACCCATAATCCTGATGTGGCCAGAATGGCGGCCGAACAGGGTGAAATTGAAGTGATTCTTTTCAGTGTGAATCCGGCTTTTGACTTACGTCCTCCCACAGAAAATATAGATGAGTATTTTGAAGGAGAGTATGAAGACGAACTGGCTGGTATTGCACCGGAGCGGGAAGCTTTATACAAAATCTGCGAACAGCAAAGCGTGGGGATTACTGTCATGAAAGGGTATGCCGGCGGGAGGCTTTTTGATGCGAAAACGTCACCGTTTGGTGTGGCTCTTACGCCGGTGCAGTGTCTGCATTATGCGCTGACAAGACCGGCAGTGGCAAGTGTGATGGTAGGTGTTGATACGCCGGAACATGTACAGGCGGCAGTGGCATATGAGACAGCAGCAGAGGAAGAAAAAGACTATGCCAGTGTGCTGGCGAAAGCGCCTCATCATGCATACACCACTGGCCAGTGTACTTATTGCGGCCATTGTGCCCCCTGTCCTCGGGGAATTGACATAGCCATGGTGAATAAGCTATATGATCTGGCAGCAATGCAGGAGGAGGTACCGGCTACTATTAAAGCCCACTATGAACAGCTCAAGGCCACAGCAGCAGACTGTATCGGCTGTAAAGCATGTGAGAGCAGATGTCCTTTTCAGGTATCTGTGACAGAGAGAATGGAGAAGGCAAAGAAGCTTTTTCAATAAGGAATTTACTTGTTCGTGGAGGGACTTTATATGAAACGCAGTAAGAAATCATTTTGGAATTTTACCTACCTTTTGTTTCTGCTGGCGGCTGTAATCATTCTTTTCTATTGGTATGCCGCACAAAACGATAACCGGATTGAGCGGCAGAACAGAACTTATGCAACAGATACTGCAAAGCAGACCAGCAATCGTATCGGGGATGAATTTAAGAATGCATCCAACCGGATAAGCACATATGCTTACTTTTTGGGTGAGGGATTGTCAAGTCCTGAGGTCAAGCATCAGATGCTTACGGATATGTCCCAGAATTCACTGTTCGATGCATTCCGTTTCGCGGCTGCAGACGGTGCTTACCTGGTGTCAGAAGACAATATAACGGATGTGTCTGACAGAGAGTATTTCCAGAAGGGAATGCAGGGAGAGACAGGTATCTTTGCCACCATCAGTTCCAGGGTGACCAACGAAGCTGTGGTCAGTTTCTATTCTCCGGTCTATTATCAGGGAGAAATCCTCGGTGTACTTCTGGGCGTATACTCGGCCAATGAGTATCTGCAGCATCTTCTGACCACCAGTTATTTTGGCGAAAGTGCAGAGGTGTTTCTGTGTCTGGATGATGGCACTGTGATTGCAAGCTCCCAGGGGGAAGGGTATAACGGAAATCTGCTGGAGGAGATTCTGGCATCCGGGCTGGTAGAGGAATCCATGCATCAGCAGCTGCGGGATGTTTTTGCTAAGGAGGGAGAGCAGACTTTTATCTGTAAGGAAAATGATAAGACGGATAATATCTGCGTGATCAATCTTCCCGGAAATGAATTTGTTCTTGTGCAGGCGTTTCCCAGAAGTGTCACAGAGAACATGCTGGCCAATGCAAACCGTACGGGTATTTTCCTGGAAGTGATGCTCATTGGTTCCTTCGTGATTTATATTATTGCGTTAATGGTGCGCACCAGGAGGGAGAAAAAACTTCTGGCGCGGGAAAATCAGGAAATGAGTTATGTGATAGGGGGAATCAGCACCCTGTTCTCCCGGTTTGTTATGATTGATCTGGAAACCAATCAATATCAGTATCTGGCTGGAACCAGTCCGGAACGTGAAGGATTGGCGCGGAGCGGTGAATACGAGGCCTTTATCAACTATCTGTGTTCCTTTCTGCCGGAGGAAGAGCACCAGAAGGAGCTGGCGGAACACCTTGCGAGAAATACGGTCATCTCTGAGTTAGGTGAAGATGACATGGATGTGCGTTATGAATATCAGGTGGAACGAAACGGGCAGAAAGAATGGGAGCACATGAATGTGATCTGTCTGGAGAGAAAGGAAGGCCGGGCCAGCAAGATTCTGTTCATAAGGCAGAATATTACGGAATTGAAGGAGAAGGAGCTGCGGATCCAGGCGAAGATGGCTCTTGCCAACAGAAAAGAGCGGCAGTACCGGATAGCCATTGTTTCTAATTCTATCTGTACTTATGAGTTTAACCTGACGAAGGACTGGATAACCAACGATATTCTTCGCATTATGCCGGAGGGAAGTAAACAATCGCTTCTGAAAGTAATGGAACTGGAAGTTCCCTGCAGTGCGTCTGAGTGGTTTAAACGGTGTGAGCAGTATGTGGCCCGGGAATCCATGGAGGACTACAGGAGAACCTTGAATATAGAATATCTGAAAGAGTGTTTCCAGCAAGGCAATGCAGAAGTGAATGTGGAGTTTTGGCTTACGGATTCTAACGAAGAGAGATACTGTATCCGCCAGTCATTTATCATGACACCCGAAGACGAGACGGGAGACATTATTGTCATGGTGGTGACCAAGGATATTACGGAACAGGTAAGACAGCAGAAAGAACAGACCCTTGCCCTCAAGGAAGCGCTTATGCAGGCACAGCATGCCAATAACGCCAAGACTACGTTCCTGTCCAATATGTCCCATGATATCCGCACACCGATGAATGCAATCATTGGTTTTACGACAATCGCGGTCAGTCATATTGATAATAAAGACCAGGTGAAAGACTGTCTTCAGAAAGTACTGGCTTCCAGCAACCATCTGTTGAGTCTGATCAACGATATCCTTGACATGAGCAGGATTGAGAGCGGCAAGGTACAGATTAAGGAACAGGAATGTAATATTTCCGAGATGATGCATAATCTGGTCAACATTGTGCAGCCGCAGGTAAAGGCAAAACAGCTGGAGCTGTTTATCGATACCTTTGATGTTACCAACGAAGATATCATTGCCGATTCCCTGAAGATGAATCAGGTATTTGTCAATCTGATGAGCAATGCCGTAAAATATACGCCCGCAGGGGGAATCATCAGTTTCAGGATTATGCAGAAAACGACGTTCCGAAGAGGGTATGGTGATTACATATTCACCCTCAAAGACAATGGAATCGGTATGGAACCGGAGTTCGTGAAACATATCTTTGAACCCTTTGAGAGAGAGGCAAGCACGACCCAGAGCGGTATTCAGGGTACAGGACTGGGTATGGCCATCACCAAAAACATTATTGATATGATGGGCGGAACCATTACGGTTCATAGTGAAAAGGGTAAAGGCAGTGAGTTTATCGTTGAGCTCAGTCTGAGACTGCAGGATATAGAGAAGAACAGTGAACAGATCAAAGAACTGGAGGGTCTGCGTTCTCTGGTGGTGGATGATGACTTTGATACCTGCGACAGTGTCAGCAGGATGCTTTCCCAGATTGGTCTGCGGTCTGAGTGGACCACATCAGGCAGGGAGGCTGTGTATCGTGCGAAGAAAGCGCATGATGAAGGGGACTCCTACCATACATATATCATTGACTGGCAGATGCCGGAGACCAGCGGTATTGAGACTGCAAGAAGGATTCGCCATGCGGTGGGGAATGAAGCGCCGATTATTATTCTGACGGCTTACGACTGGACGGATATTGAGGAGGAGGCAAAGGCAGCAGGCATTACGGCATTCTGTGCAAAGCCTCTGTTCATGTCCGACTTAAAGGTGGCACTGCTTGCGGCCAATAATCTGGTGGAGAGAGAAGAAGAGATTGCAGAGTGGACCCAGGCGGATTTTGAGGGTAAACGAGTGCTTCTTGTGGAAGATAATGAACTGAACAGGGAGATTGCCCAGGCCATTCTGGAGGAGACCGGATTCCTGGTAGAGACGGCGCCGGATGGAACAGATGCTGTTGATATGATGAAGAGGGCAGAGGAATATTATTATGATGTAGTCCTTATGGATGTACAGATGCCTGTCATGAACGGTTATGAGGCCACAAGGGAGATCCGGTCCCTGCCCAGGGAGGATGTCAGGAATCTTCCAATCATTGCCATGACAGCCAATGCCATGGATGAGGATAAGGAGACGGCATTGAAAAGCGGGATGAATGCCCATCTTGCAAAGCCCATCAGTGTAGATCTGTTTATTGCAACACTGGGTAAGTTCTTAAAATAAATAGGGTTGTTAAGGCAGACAGTATATTTCCGGCAGCAGCTTGGCCGAAGATGTGCTGTCTGCTTTATTTCTTCCCTGTTATTCCCAGAAAAACTTTATAAAATACCCTATACAAGACGCCTGATATATGATATAGTTGTTAAGGATTGTTACAAAATGTAATAATTTGTAATATTTGCAGCGAAGTGTCTGTCAAATATGTAAACAGTCCATGCAAATGAGAAGATAGCAAAGTACGGAGGGAGGAATACCAGACAGTATCTGAAGTTCCGGTAAGGAAAATCGGATGTGGTCAGTGGGTATAAAATACAAATGATAAAATTTACCAGGGAAAGAAAACGAAAAGGCGGCAGATATATAAAGAGGGCAGCAGCATTTTGTATGGCAGGTATGATGCTGTTTATGCCCGCAATCCATGTGCAGGCTGTGGGGGCCGGCAGTTCCATTGCCAGAGGAATTGATGTGTCGAAACATAATCTGGCGATTGACTGGAGTAAGGTGCCTTCTTCCGGTGTTTCCTTTGTGTTTGTAAAGGCAGGGAGTACCAATTTGGGGCTGGATCCCTATTTTGATGCGAATATGCGCGGCGCTAACGCGGCGGGGCTTAAGACGGGTGTCTATCTGTATTCTTATGCAACCACGCCGGAGCAGGCGCTGACAGAAGCCATGTTCCTGCTTCAGTGGATGAGCAATTATACGGTGAATTATCCGGTGGTGTATGACATAGAGGATGCCTGTCATAAGAACCTCTCCACGGCACAGCTGCAGGAGATCATCAACGTATTCTGCACAGCCATAGAGTCTCAGGGGTATTATCCGGTGGTATATTCCAATAAGAATATGTTTCAGACAAAGATTGGCAATGTTGGATATGATAAGTGGGTTGCCCAGTATGCGGATGAGCTGCAGTATGAGGGAGCTGCTTTCTGGCAGAATACCTCCCATGGCAGCGTAGCCGGGATTCCTACCAGGGTGGATATGAATTATCAGTTTAAGGATTATTCCTCCATTATCATTCCGGAAGGATTTGCACAGCGGGGAGATGCCACAGTGTTCTACTCTAATTACAGGATGCAGAGAGCCTGCTGGGTAAATTGGGAAGGCAATAAATACCATCTCGATGAATTTGGCCGTGTGCAGAAGGGATGCTGGTATGAGGATGAGACCGGCAGATATTTCCTGGCCACCAAGGATGGGCATGCACTGCGGGATTGTGTGACGATTGAAGGTGCGGATTATTATTTTGATGAGAATGCAGTGATGCAAAGAGGCCTGGTGACCATGCCTGACGGTGTTGTATATTATTATGATGTGATGACGGGTGCGCTGCAGAGAAATGTGGCAGTGACAGTGGATGGCATCAATTATCAGGTGGATCAAAACGGTGTGGCAGTGCCGATTGCGGCAGAAGCTTTGCCGGCACCGGAAGCAGGACAGGCAGCGGCGCCGGAGCAGGTACCAGTGGACGCGGCGGCGCAGCCTGTGGCAGTGCAGTAGAGTCTGGCAGATTGGATTTAAATACTTAAAATCGGGAAATATTCAGACCGCTATGGGGTGGCATGCCATCTGCATAGCGGTTTTTTCTTACAGAGTCTTTTCAAAATCCCCTGCTATGGTATATAATAATCTTTGTATGGGCGCATATAGGAATGGTCTGTAGAAAGACGTGGTATGGTATGAACTGTAAAGAGGTGGAGAAAAAAATATTCTCCTTCCTGCAGGATGATCTGGATGGGAGAAATCTGGCGGAGTTTGTAGAGCATATCGACGAATGTCCTGAATGCATGGAGGAACTGTCGATTCAATTTCTGGTTGCAGAAGGTATGGAACAGCTGGAAAAGGGAAATAGTTTTAATTTACAGGAAGCGCTTCATGATAAGCTCGCTGAGGCCAATTATAAGATCAGATTGAACCGGGTACTCAGACATGTTCTGATATGGTTGGAGGCGGCAGTGGCGGTGGCGATTGTTATTGCGCTGTGCGTTGTCATGCGTTTATAGGAAAAAAAGTTAGAATAATTTGTGAAACAGGAAAGGCATACAGTTATATGGCTGAAAAACTGGTTTTGATAGATGGACACAGTATATTGCACAGAGCTTTTTATGGCGTGCCGGATCTGACGAACAGCCAGGGACTCCACACCAATGCGGTGTATGGTTTCCTGAACATCATGTTCAAGATTCTGGAGGAGGAGCAGCCGGCCTATCTGACGGTGGCTTTTGATGTACATGCGCCTACATTCCGGCATGAGATTTATGAGGCATATAAAGGAACAAGGAAACCTATGCCGGAAGAACTGCGTGAGCAGGTGCCGGTCATGAAGCAGATGCTTCAGGCAATGGGAATCTGTGTGGTGGAGAAGGCTGGACTGGAGGCAGATGACATTCTGGGCACCATTGCCAGGCGCGGTGAGAGAGAAGGAATGGAAGTATCTTTGGTGTCCGGGGACAGGGATCTTCTGCAGGTGGCCACAGATCATATCAGGATCCGGATTCCCAAGACCAAGGGTGGCCGGACGGAAGTAGAAGATTATTATGCCAAAGATGTGGAAGCCAGGTACCAGGTGAATCCGCTTCAGTTTATCGACTTAAAGGCATTGATGGGAGACACGGCAGATAACATTCCCGGCGTGCCCAAGGTGGGAGAGAAGACAGCCACAGACTTGATGGTGACTTTTGGTTCTTTGGAGAATATCTATGCACACGTGGACGAGGTGGCTAAAAAGTCGGTGCGGGAGTCTCTGATAGCGAATAAGGATCTGGCAGATTTAAGCAAGACACTGGCGACCATCAATGTGGATGCTGATATAGCGTATGATTTTGCACAGGCCAGCGTGGGGAATTTCTACACGGAGGAGGCTTATGTACTGTGTAAACAGCTGGAATTTAAGAATCTTTTGTCCAGGTTTGAGAAAGATGTGACAGTCACCAACAGTCAGACAGAAGATTTCCGGGAAATCACCCAACTGCAGGAGGTGGAATCCCTGTTTGATGCCTGCAGGCAGATGGGAGAGCAGACCGGGGGCACGCAGGATATTGGACTGGCAGTATTCAAGGATAGCACTAAGAAGGACAGTCTTATGGGCATTGCACTGGCTGCAGCGCCAAAGAACGTGGTGTTCATTCCCTGTCAGGGACTCGTGACAGGGCAGTATCTGTGCGGCAAATTATCTGAACTGAATAGAGATGAGTTATGTAAACTATATATGTTTGACTCCAAGAATTGTTATGATGTGATAGAGGAAAGCCTGGGACAGAGCATGTGGCGTAGTGCCGATGGAGCACAGGATGTACTTGCACCTTACAGAAAGAAGCGATACTTTGATATTCTGGTGGCAGCCTATCTGCTGAATCCTTTGAAGAATGATTATACGGTGGAAGATATCGCCGGCGAGTATCTGGAACTCACGATTCCGGACAGGGGACAGGTCTGCGGTAAGGCCTCTTATGTGGAGACCTATGAGGCGCACCCCCATGAATTTATGGAGTTTGCCTGTTTTCATGCTTATGTATGCCTGATGGCGGCGCCCTTGCTGCAGGAGAAACTGACATCCCAGGGCATGGCATCATTGATGGAGGAGATTGAGATGCCGCTGACCCGGGTGCTGCATGATATGGAGTGTTATGGAGTGTTGGTGAAGCCGGATGAGTTGAAGGCTTATGGGGAGGCCCTGACAGGAAGGATTGGGGAGTTGGAGCAGGCCATCTATAAACAGGCAGGGTGTGAGTTTAATATCAACTCTCCCAAACAGCTGGGAGAAGTCCTGTTCGAGAAGATGGGCATCAAAGGCGGTAAAAAGACCAAGACAGGTTATTCCACAGCGGCGGACGTTCTGGAGAAGCTGTCAGCGGATTATCCGGTGGTTTCTGATATTCTTGAGTATAGAGGGCTGGCCAAATTGAAGTCCACTTATGCGGAGGGACTGGCGGCCTATATAGATGAAGGCGGAAGGATACATTCTACCTTTAACCAGACGATTACCGCTACCGGGCGGATCAGTTCCACAGAACCCAATCTGCAGAATATCCCTATGCGCATGGAACTTGGCAGACGGATCAGAAAGGTATTCATTCCCATGGAAGGCTGTCTGTTCATGGATGCGGATTATTCCCAGATTGAACTCAGGATACTGGCGCATATGTCGGAAGATGAACAGTTGATTGAGGCATACCAGATGGAGGAAGATATCCATAGGATAACGGCGTCGAAAGTGTTTCATACCCCCTTCGAGGAAGTGACCGACCTACAAAGACGCAATGCCAAGGCGGTGAATTTTGGCATTGTATATGGCATCAGCTCCTTTGGCTTAAGTCAGGATCTGAGTATCTCAAAGAAAGAGGCGGCGGCCTATATTGAACAGTATTTTGAGACCTATCCGGGGGTGAAAAGATTTCTGGATCATATGGTGGCAAAGGCTAAGGAGCAGGGCTATGTGACCACCATGTACGGGCGCAGACGGCCAATTCCGGAACTGTCGTCCAGCAATTTCATGCAGCGCTCCTTCGGGGAACGTGTGGCCATGAATTCACCGATTCAGGGTACCGCGGCAGATATTATGAAGATTGCCATGATCCGGGTGTGGGAGAACTTGCACAGGGAAAATCTGAAATCCAGGCTGATCCTACAGGTGCATGATGAGCTGCTGATTGAGACATACGCGGGGGAAGAAGATCAGGTACGGCGGATTCTCACCGAGCAGATGCAGCAGGCGGCCAGCCTTTCAGTAACATTGGAGATCGATCTGCATACGGGTGATAACTGGTACGAGGCAAAATAGGGCAGGATAAAGGGAAAGAAAAGACATGAAAGTCATAGGAATCACAGGGGGTGTAGGCGCCGGGAAATCAGAAGTGCTTACTTTCCTGTCGAAGCATTACAACTGCCGTGTTATTATGGCAGACCGTGCGGCACATCAGCTGGAGGAGCCGGGCGGCAGATGTTATGAACCGCTGCTTGCCCTGTTAGGGCCAGATGTTCTGACTTTGGATGGCAGGATTGACAGGCAGAAGATGGCAGCGCGGATTTTTGGTGATTCGTTGATATTGCAGCAGGTCAATGCCATTGTGCATCCGGCGGTGAAGGAATATCTTCTGGAACAGATTGCACAGGAGAGGGCAGCCAAGAAGTTTGATTATCTTTTTATAGAGGCGGCGCTGTTGCTTGAGGAAGGATATGCTGAAATTGTGGATGATTTATGGTATATTCATGCGGAAGCAGCAATCAGGCGGCAGAGGTTGAAGGCGGCAAGGGGATATACCGATGAGAAGATAGACAGTATCCTGTCAAAGCAGCTTCCGGAGGAAGCATTCTATGAGCAGTGCAGGGTTGTGATAGAGAACAGCGGAACGCTTGCGGGCGTTTATCAACAAATAGAGAAAGAACTGGGGGAATACCAATGTCAGAAGCAATGAAATTTCCAGGACAGCTTGTGTTCGGCCTGGATATCGGAACAAGGAGTATTGTAGGTACAGTAGGATATCGCGTGGGAGATAAATTTCATGTGGTATCCCAGAGCATCCGGGAACATGGGACAAGGTCCATGCTGGATGGACAGATTCATGACATCTACAAAGTGGGCGGCACCATCGGCGAAGTGAAGGCAGAGCTGGAAGAAAGGATCGGCAGACCGCTTAAGGACGTCTGTATTGCCGCTGCTGGCCGTGTGCTGCAGACAGTGACTTTGCGGGTGGATCAGGAACTTGAGACAGACAGGGAAATTACAGGAGAAGATATCTATGCTCTGGACTCCATGGGTGTGGAAAAGGCCTACGAGGAGTTCTTGGAGAACAATGAATTGGATATGAAGTTCTACTGTGTAGGATATTCCATTGTCCGCTATTATATGAATGGGTACACCATAGGAAATCTGGAGGGCCATAAGGCGAAGACCATGGGGGCTGATATTATTGCCACCTTCCTGCCGGAAGATGTGGTTGATGGTCTGTATAAGGCGGTGAGTGTGGCAGGTCTTGAGGTGGTGAATCTGACACTGGAGCCGATTGCGGCTATTCAGGTGGCGATTCCGGAGATGTACCGTATGCTGAATATTGCCCTGGTAGATGTGGGTGCAGGTACCTCGGATATTTCGGTGACCAGAGACGGCAGTATCATTGCCTATGGTATGATTCCCATTGCCGGCGACAGCCTGACAGAAGTGCTGGCAAAACACTGTCTGGTGGATTTCAGGACAGCGGAGCAGATTAAGAGAGATACCGGCATCAAAGATGTGATTGAGTATAAGGATATCATGGGGCTTCCGCAGACGATTACTGCCGAGGAAGTGGAGCGGGTGACCGGTGAAGTGATTGACAACATGACAAGTCAGGTGGCTGATAAGATTAAGGAACTGAACGGGGATAAGTCTGTCAGCGCTGTGTTTGTGGTGGGCGGCGGCGGCAAACTCCCGGGTTATACGGAAGCGCTTGCGCAGAAACTGGATATCCAGAAAGAGAGGGTAGCTGTCCGCGGTGAGGAGGTCATGCAGAACATAGAATTTCTGGAAGAGGATGCCAGAAAAGATTCTCTCATGGTGACACCGATCGGCATCTGTTTGAGTTTCTATGAGCAGAGCAATAATTTTATCTTTGTTTACTTTAATGAGCAGAGAGTCAAAATTTATGATAACAATAAAGTGGCGGTAGTGGATGCGGCCATGCAGGCGGAGTTTGCCAGTGAAGGACTTTTCCCGAAGAGAGGAAAGGAACTTAACTTTACGGTAAACGGTAAACCGCGTATTGCCAGAGGGACCTTTGGCGAGGCGGCAGTCATTACGGTGAATGGCAACGAGGCGGATATTTATACACAGGTCAGGGCAAACGACCAGATTAAGGTGAAAGAGTCTACAGCCGGTGAAGCGGCCAAACTGGAAATTGGACAGCTGCCGGAGTTCGGCGCCAAGATGTGGGTTGAAGTCAATGGAAAGAAGATAGACCTTCCAAAGTTTGCCAGTGTAAACGGCGAATTGCAGTCTGGATATTACAATATTCAGGAGAATGACGAGATTGAGATTTTAGGTTATTATACAGTGCGTCAGATTGCAGAGTTTATGGATGTGGTCATAGACTGGGCTATGAATATCTATGTCAATAATAAGATTGCGGATATGGATACGAAGGTATATGAGAACTTTTCGGTTATCTGGACCATGGAAGAACTGCAGCTGTCTGATGTGGAGATTTATGAGCCGGAGGAGTCTGCAACTGAGAGGAGAGACAGAACGGATTCATCGGTTGCAGGGACAGCGGCCTTTACTGCCGTAGCGTCTAAGACAGCCGGCAGCACAGCCCAGGCCGGGCAGGATGGTACTGCCCAGGCAGAGTCACAGCCTGACAAAGAGGACAGCAGTACACGCAGGGAAAAGGAGTCATCCGGAAAGCAGCGGGGCGCCAGAATCGTCATGGGGCCTGGTATCAAGCGGGCTGAGGCGGAAGCGAAAGCCAAGGAAGAGGCAGCCGCCAGGGCCAGGGAGGAAGAGGCCAAGCGCAAGGAGGCCATGCTGAGTAAAGGTGCGCCCATAACCATCCAGGTACTGGTGAACAACCAGCCGATCAGTCTTTCAGGCAAACGAAACTATATCTTTGTGGATGTGTTTGAGCACATTGACTTTGACTTGTCCAAACCTCAGGGCAGCGGTATTGTGACTACCTTAAACGGCAGGGCAGCACAGTATATGGAGAGCATTAAAAGTGGAGACAGGATTGAAATTTACTGGAAGAATTGATAGAAGGGAAAGAATGGGTTTACATAATTATGAGACTGTGTAGTATTGCCAGCGGCAGCAGCGGTAACTGCGTCTATGTGGGCAGTGATACCACGCATCTGCTGATGGATGTGGGAATCAGCGGCAAGCGTACTGAGGCAGGCCTTCGGGAACTGGGGCTTCAAATGACAGATATTGATGCAATCTGCATCACCCATGAACATGCTGACCATATCAGCGGTCTGGGTGTACTTTCCAGAAAGTACGGTGTGCCGATTTATGCCACGAAGGGTACGGTGGATGCCATAAAGCAGATGTCTTCCCTGGGAAAGATAGAGGATTCCCTTTTCCAGGTTATCAGACCAGATGAGCGCTGTATCATCAAGGATCTGTCATTGTATCCGATGCGGACCTCCCATGATGCCGCAGATCCGGTGGCTTACCGGATCAGTCATGACGGGCAGAAAGTGGGAATCATCACGGATCTTGGCTGTTATAATGATTATACGGTAGAGTGTTTAAGAAATCTGGACCTTTTGTATCTGGAGGCCAATCATGATGTGCATATGTTACAGGTTGGACCCTATCCCTATTATTTGAAGCAGAGGATACTGGGAGAGCGGGGGCACCTGTCCAATGAGACGGCAGGGAAGCTGTTGAGCAGACTGCTGCATGACAAGATGCAGGCTATCGTGCTGGGTCATCTGAGCAAGGAGAACAATCTGCCGGAACTGGCTTATGAGTCGGTGCGGGTGGAGGTAACGATGTCGGATACCAAGTACAGCGGTAATGATTTCCCTGTGTATGTGGCCAAGAGGAGTGAAGTGTCTGATATCATAGAAATCAGATAAAATGGTGAAGGAGTATAGGTATAAGGATGAAAAAGACAATTATCACAGTGGTAGGCAAAGATACAGTCGGCATTATTGCCAGAGTGTGTACTTATCTGGCAGATAATCAAATTAATATTCTGGACATTTCCCAGACGATTGTGCAGGGATTCTTTAATATGATGATGATCGTGGACACGAATCTGACGAAGAAGGATTTTGGCAGGATTGTGGATGAACTGGAGAAGCTGGGGGAGGAGATCGGGGTGGTCATCAAATGCCAGAAGGAAGAAATCTTCGACCAGATGCACCGGATTTAAAGAAAGTGCATGGCAGGGATAAAAGGGAATTTGCGCTGTTGCAGCGCTTAGAATGGAGAATAGGATGATCAATTTATTTGAGGTTGCTGAGACGAATGAGATGATAGCCAAAGAAAATCTGGATGTGCGGACTATCACATTGGGAATCAGCCTTTTAGACTGTATGGATGCGGACCTTGCCCGTTTAAATGAGAAGGTCTATCACAAGATTACCACAGTGGCCAAAGACCTTGTAAAGACAGGAGATGCTATTGAGAAGGAATTTGGGATTCCGATTGTCAATAAGAGAATCTCCGTTACGCCCATGGCACTGATCGGCGGGGCAGCATGCAGGACGAAAGAGGACTTTGTGACGCTTGCAAAGACCATGGACCGGGCAGCTGAGGCAGTGGGTGTCAACCTGATCGGTGGTTATTCAGCGCTGGTATCCAAGGGCATGACCAAGGCGGATGAACTGCTGATCCGGTCCATTCCGGAGGCACTGCATAGTACGGGCAGAGTCTGCAGCTCCGTGAACCTTGGTTCCACCAAGACCGGCATTAATATGGATGCGGTGCGTCTGATGGGAGATATTATCAAGGAGACAGCGGTAATCAGTCAGGATAAGGATAGCGCCGACTGCATGAAACTGGTGGTATTTTGCAATGCACCGGATGATAATCCTTTTATGGCAGGCGCCTTTCATGGGGTGACAGAGGCCGATGCGGTGATCAATGTGGGCGTCAGCGGGCCGGGAGTGGTTAAGACAGCCCTTTCCAGGGTGCGGGGGGAGAACTTTGAAGTGCTCTGTGAGACCATCAAGAAGACCGCTTTTAAAGTGACCAGAGTCGGCCAGCTGGTGGCGCAGGAAGCGTCCCGAATGCTGGGGATTCCCTTTGGCATTGTGGATCTGTCCCTGGCTCCCACGCCGGCCATTGGGGACAGCGTGGCGGATATTCTGTGTGAAATCGGCCTGGAGTATGCGGGTGCACCTGGTACCACGGCGGCGCTGGCGCTTTTAAATGACCAGGTGAAAAAGGGCGGTGTGATGGCGTCTTCCTATGTGGGCGGTTTAAGCGGGGCCTTTATTCCGGTCAGTGAGGATCAGGGTATGATTGACGCTGTGACGGCAGGCGCGCTGACATTAGAGAAATTAGAGGCTATGACTTGTGTATGCTCTGTGGGCCTTGATATGATTGCCATACCGGGAGATACGGAGAATACCACCATTGCGGGTATCATCGCGGATGAGATGGCTATCGGCATGGTGAACCAGAAGACCACGGCGGTGCGTATCATTCCGGCAATTGGCAAAGGTGTGGGAGAGAAGGTGGAGTTTGGCGGATTGTTTGGCTATGCGCCTATTATGCCGGTAAATCCTTTTTCCTGCGAAGCCTTTGTGAACAGAGGGGGCCGGATTCCGGCACCGATTCACAGCTTTAAGAATTAAGCGTGTGTGAACCGTGGCAGTGCAGATGCATAACGCCGTACAATGTCGGTTGACATGACAAGATTTAACAGGCTATAATAGACAAGGTATAAAAATATTACATATGAGGGAGGAAATTTTAATGAAAAAGTTATCTGTCAAAAGCGTCGTTGCCATCGGCATCGGTGCAGCATTATTTTTTGTTTTAGGTAAGATTGCGATTCCGTCTCCTGTGCCTAACACAAACATCAGTTTACAGTATTCGGTGGCGTCAGTATTTGCCACATTGTTTGGACCCATTGCCGGTCTTTTGATTGGGTTTATAGGACATACGCTGATTGATGCTACAAGTTACGGACCCTGGTGGAGTTGGATTATTGCTTCTGCATTTTTCGGTCTTGTGGTGGGCTTTGTGACGATGAAGCTGCACGTGGAAGAAGGCGTTGGGAAGAAAGAGATTATCTTCTTCAATGTTGCACAGGCAGTTGCCCATGTTCTGGCATGGGGACTGGTGGCGCCCGTTCTGGATATCCTGATTTATGCGGAGCCTGTTGAAAAGTTGTTTGCACAGGGACTGATGGCATCTGTGTCAAACATCATTACCACCGGTGTTGTAGGTACTCTGTTACTTCTCGGCTATGCCAAGACTGTGGTGAAGAGAGGATCTTTAACGAAGGAAGATTAAGCAGAAATGGTGAGCAGATTCGGGAGGCGGGAGGCTTTCTGAATCTGCTTATCTTTTTTTAAAGGAGAACAATCATGGCAGAGCCCATCATTTCTTTTCAGGATTATGGATTTCAATATACGGCGCAGGCAGAACCTACCCTGCATCATATCAATCTGGAGATTTATCCCGGAGAAAAAGTGTTGATTGCAGGCGCTTCGGGAAGCGGTAAAAGCACCATTGGAAGTTGCATTAACGGACTGATTCCTTTTGCTTATCCGGGGGAAAGCACGGGAAAACTTACAGTGGGCGGCAAAGAGCCCGGCAAAAGCAGTATTTTTGAATTGAGTCATACTGTGGGCACGGTGCTTCAGGACACGGACGGGCAGTTCATCGGGCTTACGGTGGGAGAGGATATTGCCTTTGCCCTGGAAAACAGTTGTGTTGTCCAGGAAGAGATGAAAAGAATCGTGGACGAAGTGGCGAAACTGGTAGATATCGATCACCATCTGCAGTATGCACCGCATGAACTTTCCGGCGGACAGAAACAGCGGGTCAGTCTGGCGGGTGTCATGGTGGATGAGGTTAAGGTACTTTTGTTTGATGAACCGCTGGCAAACTTAGATCCGGCGGCCGGCAGGACTACCATAGAATTGATTGACATGGTGCAGGAGAGAACCGGCGCGGCAGTGATCATCATAGAACACCGCCTGGAAGACGTGCTGTGGAGAAGGGTGGATAGGATCGTGCTGATGGATGAGGGAAAGATTGTGGCAGATATGCCCACCAAAGCCTTTCTGGCAGGGAACGCCCTGTTGGAGCACGGCATCAGGGAGCCTTTGTATCTGACAGCGCTGCGTTATGCAGGGATTCCCATAACAGAGGAGTTGGAACCGCAGCATGTGAACAGCATACAGCTGTCGGACAAACAGGTTAAGATGGTACAGGATTGGTATCGCAGCACTGCCAGGGAGCAGGAAGGGAAGAAGGAAGCAACCGAGCTTCTGAGAGTGGAGCAGGTAAGCTTTGGATATACACCGGAGGTCAGGAACCTGCGGGATGTGAATTTTACCATCAATCAGGGAGAGATGGTCAGTATTGTAGGGCGAAATGGCGCTGGTAAAAGTACCCTGGCCAAACTGATCTGTGGGTTTGAGAAACCTACTTCCGGCAGGATCTGTCTGGCGGGAAGGGATATTTCAGATGATACGATTAAGGAGCGGGCACAGAGGATTGGTTATGTGATGCAAAATCCCAACCAGATGATTTCCAAGCCAATGATCTGGGATGAGGTGGAGATGGCCCTTCTTTCCAGTGATATGACAGCGGAAGAGCGAAAAGAGCGGGTAGAGGAGACTCTGAAAATCTGCGGTCTGTATCCTTTCCGCAAATGGCCGGTGTCAGCCCTTTCATTTGGACAGAAGAAACGTGTGACGATTGCCGGAATCCTGGTACAGCGGCCCCAGATGATTATCTTAGACGAGCCTACAGCAGGCCAGGATTATCATCACTATACAGAGATTATGGAATTTCTCAAGCAATTAAACGAGCAGGGCTTTACTATTGTCATGATTACCCATGACATGCATTTGATGTTGGAGTATACTCCCAGGGCTATTGTGTTCAGCGAGGGAGAACTGCTGGCGGATACCACGGCGGCACACGTGCTCAATGATCCGGAACTGGTGAAGAGAGCCAATCTGAAAGAGACCAGTCTGTACACACTCAGCATGAAATGCGGAATAGATGATCCACAACGTTTTACAGAACATTTCATCAGATATGAGAATGAGAAAGAACATCCGGAGAGCTAGGAAGATACCCGGAAGGATTTCCTTAACAAGATAGAGGAAAAGGCGGAGGATAAGATGGCAAAGGCTGCTATTTTAAGTTACATCAAACGAAAAAGTCCGGTGCATGAACTGACAGGGACTACTAAACTGATTTACTTTATCACCTGGAGTGTGGCGTCCATGGTCACTTATGACACAAGGATACTGGTGGGCATGTTATTGATCAGTGTGCTGATTTTCAAGGCCAGTAAAGTCAGGGTGCGGGACATCAGTGTGGTATTGGGTCTGGCGGCAGTTTTTCTGGTGCTCAATAATCTGTTTGTATATCTCTTTGCACCGGAGTACGGGGTGGAAATCTATGGAAGCAGGAATGTGCTGCTGACAATTGCAGGACCTTATACGGTTACCGCACAGCAGCTGTTCTATCATCTGAATATGACGATGAAAGTCGTCTGTGTGGTGCCGGTGGCGCTTCTCTTTATTGCCTGCACGGATCCCAGTGAATTTGCGGCTTCTCTGGCAAGGATAGGGGTAAGTTACCGGGCAGGATATGCGGTGAGTCTGGCCCTTCGATACATACCGGATGTACAGAGAGAATATCAGAACATCAGTCAGGCACAGCAGGCCAGGGGAATTGATCTGTCCAGCAAAGATAAGTTCTTTACCAGACTGAAAAATTCCGTGGCTATCCTTCTGCCCTTGGTGATGTCCAGTTTAAACCGGATCGAGACAGTCAGCAATGCCATGGAGTTAAGAGGCTTTGGCAAGGAAAAGAAGCGTACCTGGTATGTGCAGCGCAGGCTTAAGAGAAATGACTGGCTTGTCATTGGATTTGCACTGGTCATTCTGGTGGTGGATCTGGTTGTGACATTCTGGGATGGAAGTCGGTTTTTTAATCCCTTTTTGTAAGGCGTGACTGATGCAGGGCCAGTATGCTGTTTTGGTGAAGCTGTGTGGGACGACAGCATCATTTTGGTATCATAAGTGTTAAGTAAGGAGAGCATCGTTATGGGCAATCAGGTTATGGGAACTTGGCAGAACATAGGTTATAAATTGGGATTTCAGGATGCTGATAAGGCTCTTTTACAAAGAAGTCTGACATATACTTTTCTGTTAGGATTATGTGCACATGGCTTTGGCATTCTGAATCTTAATATTTGTCATGATTCCCTGTTTGATTTCTATGACAGTACCTTGGCACATCAGCATCAGATTGGCCTTGGCAGGGTATTGGAGCCATTATACAGGGAGATGACAGCTTCCGGCCTGCTGATGCCATGGAGTATTGGTTTACTGGCCTTTTGCTGGCTTGGTCTGGCTGTATTTTTAGTATGTAAATTATTTCATATATCCGGGCGGATGGAAATTTTCCTGATTGCAGGCATCATGACAGTCAATATATCAGTTACCGCTATTTTTGCGTCCTATACACCCTGGCTGGCGGCAGATATGTTGGCTTTGCTTTTGGCGTCGGGAGGGGGGTATTTTTGGTATGTCTATACGGTGCGGCATACGCCAAAGATGCTTGTGCTCGGAGCGCTTGCTGTCTTTGTTTCGATGGCCATATACCAGTGTTACATTGCAGTAACAGTAGTGTTGATCATACTGCTTTCACTCCAGAATCTTGTTGAACATGGCAATGCCTCCAAGGTGTTTCGGGATGGCCTGGCGGGTATCGGTATGATAACGGCAGGGGGAGTGATCTATTATCCCTTTACGAAAGTGGTTTGTAAGTTGACGCAGACCACTTTGGCAGAAGGCTATTATGACAGCATGACAAATCTATGGGATAATAAGGAGCCTGTGCGGATGAGACTGTTATATTGTCTCAAAGAGGGCATGACACATTTTATGTCGAAGGATGAGAATATCTATCCGTATCCGATTATCTGGGCTGCCAATGGCATACTGTTTTGTGTCTGTTGTTATCTTGCAGTCCGGCTGGTAAAGCAATGCCACGCCATGCGTGCAGTGGGGTGGCTGTTGATGTCTGGGCTGGTGGCAGCGCTCCCGTTTGCAGCCAATATGATGCGGCTTTTGAACCCCAGCGTCCATGACCTGATGGTATATGCAATCTGGCTTTTATATCTGATGCCGTTGCTTTTATGGAAGTGGACGGCGCAGGGAAAGTCATCCGGAAAAATATACAGTCTGATCCTGGTTGTGCTCTCCTTTCTTGTGTTTGCAGATGTACAGACAAATAACGCAGTCTATGTAAAGAAAGAGACAGAGAGCAAGGCGACGCTGGCGCTGATGACAGAAATTATGGCACAGGTTCATCAGGTAGAGGGCTATGTACCGGGAAAGACCGGGGTTACCTTTATCGGGCAGGTGTCGAATGTCTTACGGGAGGTGCCGGGAACGGAGCCGTTAAAGGGGATATCCGGGTGTAATAAATCTTGTGCGATTACCTATGAGGGTACGTATCAGGCATATTTTGACAATGTGATGCTTCAGGACGTGAAAGTTATTTGGGATGGCAGTATTCAGGAGAAACAGGAGATTGCCCTGATGCCGTCCTACCCTCGGAAGGGATATGTAAAGATGGTGGATGATATCGTAGTGATAAAACTGGAGTGACAGGCTGCAGATTAGGATGCATGCGCAGTGAAAGGAGTTGGGTTTGTAATTGAAATTATTAGTCATAGGCGGCAGTTATTTTTATGGGAGAGTGTTTGTCATGGAAGCAGCCGGAGCGCATGAGATTACCGTGTGGAACAGGGGCACATATTCCATGGCGGATTTTGGAGTCAGACAGATTACCGGTGACAGGCATGATAAAAGTGCAGCCTCATCCTGCGGGGACTATGATGCGGTGATAGATTTCTGTGCTTATGAAGCGGGGGATGTGCGGAGTATGGTAGAATGTCTGTCTGGCAAAATCGGGCAGTATATTCTGATCAGCACGGTGGATGTCTACGAGAGAGGAACGGGCCTGGTCAAGACAGAGGAAGCGCCCTTGGAGCATAGACAGATTCCGGGTGAGGCAGGCGCCTATATTGCAGGTAAGACGGCTTTGGAAGAGGAGATAAGAGAAGTGTGCAGTGAGCGGGGGATTCCCTATACAGTGCTTCGTCCGGCAATCCTTTATGGTCCTTACAATTATGCGCCCAGGGAGTCGGTCTATATCCAGATGCTTCTGGTAAACCATGCCCTGCCGAAATTTATGGATGCGGACGGCGTATTTCAGTTTGTCTATGTGAAGGATGCGGCACAGGCAGTCCTGAAATGCCTGGGAAATGAAAAGGCTTATGGTCAGGCTTATAATCTGTGCCAGGATCAGACGGTTACTTATGACAGCTTTTTTCATGTGCTGCAGAAAGTGGCCGATCCGGAAGTGTTGACAAATCTTACGCAGGTGCCGCTCACCGTAGCAGAAGCTGTGAACCAGGGTGTGCCGGTACCCTTTCCGGCAGTGAAGGCAGAGACGCAACTGTGTGACAATGAGAAAGGCAAAACCCAGTTGGAGCTGGTGTATACTGATTTTGAAGAAGGTATGCGGCGCACCTATCAGGCTTTTAAACATGTATATGTGGATTGAAGAAAGCGGTGCAGAGAAACGCCTGTTGGATGAAAAGGCGTATCAGGCAGATGAGTGGCGGGAATTGACGGGAAAATGCTGCAGGCAGATAACGGGGAATGTAAGAGTATGACATTAGATCAGATAGCAATCGGCAAAGAAGTGAAGATCATAAAGGTGGGCGGTGAGGGTGAACTTCGCTGCAGGCTTTTGGACATGGGATTGATTCCCAGGACAATCGTCAGGGTACAGAAGGTGGCGCCCATGGGAGATCCCATTGAAATCCACTTGCGGGGGTATGAATTGACAATCCGCAAAGAGGATGCAGGAAAGATAGAAGTAGCAGAAACAGACGGAAGAAGGATGATTGAGCCATGATATATGCGCTGGCAGGAAACCAGAACTGTGGCAAGACCACGTTATTTAATCAGCTCACCGGGTCTAATCAGCATGTGGGGAATTTTCCGGGTGTGACAGTGGACTCTAAGATGGGAGAAATCCGGGGCGAGAAGGGCAATGCGGTGGTGGATTTGCCCGGTATTTATTCTATCAGACCTTATACCAATGAGGAGATTGTGACCCGCAGTTTCATTTTGCAGGAGAAACCGGACGGAATCATTAATATTGTGGATGCCACAAATATTGAACGAAATCTGTATCTTACCCTGCAGCTGTTGGAACTGCATATCCCTATGGTGTTAGCTCTCAACATGATGGATGAAGTGCGGGGAAACGGCGGTACCATTGATATCGCCAGGATGGAAGAGGCGCTTGGTATTCCGGTAGTTGCCATCAGCGCGGTCAAAAACGAGGGCGTGGAAGACCTGATTGGCGCCATCAAAGAAGTATCATCTAAGCGTATTTATCCCAAGGTGACGGATTTTTGTGAGAAAGGCCCGGTACACCGCTGTATCCATGCAGTCAGCCATCAGGTGGAGGATCATGCGGAGCGGATTGGCATGTCGCCCCGGTTTGCAGCCACCAAGATTGTGGAAGGAGACCAGGACATCATAGAAAGACTGGCGCTTTCTGAAAATGAGCTGGACCTGATGGAGCACAGTATTGTGGAGATGGAGCAGGACAGCCAGATGGACCGCAATGCAGCGTTGGCGGATATGCGCTACGAATTTATCGAGCGGGTATGTGCACAGGCAGTCATCAAATGTAAGGAGAGCAGGGAACATATCAGGAGTCTTAAGATAGACAGCATCCTCACCCATAAATATCTTGCCATACCAGTATTTATCCTCATCATGGTCGTGGTATTCTTCATGACGTTCGGTGTGATTGGGGCAGTGCTCAGCGATCTGATGAGTATGGGGATTGATGCACTTTCCGGTATTGTAGAGAGGGCCCTTGTAAACTATGGAATCAATCCGGTGGTGGAGAGTCTGGTGATTGACGGGATTTTTACAGGAGTTGGCAGTGTTCTGAGTTTTCTGCCGGTGATTGTGGTCTTGTTTTTCTTTCTCTCGATTCTGGAGGATTCAGGGTATATGGCCCGGATTGCTTTTGTGATGGACAGACCTTTGAGAAAGATTGGCTTGTCAGGCAAGAGTTTCGTATCCATGCTCATCGGTTTCGGGTGCAGTGTGCCGGCGGTCATGTCCACGAGGACGCTTTCCTCAGAACGGGATAAGAAGATGACCATTTTGTTGATTCCCTTTATCAGCTGTTCGGCTAAAATTCCCATTTATGCCTTGTTTGCGGCGGCCTTTTTCAGGCAATATGCGGCGCTTGTCATGATGGGGCTTTACGGGCTCGGTATTCTGGTGGGACTTGTCTGTGCCCTGCTTCTCAAACGGACAGTATTTCATGGAAAGCCCATGCCCTTTATGATGGAGCTTCCCAATTACAGGTTTCCTTCTGTGAAGAGTGTGCTTCTTTTGATGTGGGATAAGGCGAAGGATTTTGTGCAGCGAGCCTTCACGATAATATTTGTTGCCACACTGATCATCTGGTTTTTGCAGACTTTTGACAGCAGACTCAATGTGGTGACAGATTCCGGGGACAGCCTGTTAGCCATGGTTGGCAAGCTGATTGCACCTCTTTTTGCGCCGCTTGGCTTTGATGACTGGCGTGCGGCGACTGCACTGATCAGCGGATTCACGGCCAAGGAGGCTGTGGTCAGTACTTTGGGTGTTCTGACAGGGTCATCTATGACTAACCTGGATGTGACGCTGGGAAGCATCTTTACCCCTCTCTCAGCTGTGAGCTTCTTAGTTTTTACATTGCTGTATACCCCTTGTGTGGCGGCAGTGGCAACCATCAGACAAGAGATTGGATCTCGGCTAAAGACCATCGGCATTGTGTGTATGCAGTGTATGGTTGCCTGGCTGACAGCCTGTGCCTGTTATCATATGGCAGGATTGTTTTTCTAAGAGCCGGATATTTATGAGAAGATGAAAGAAAATAGATTGGGGAAGGAGTAGGTTGTAACATGATGAATCAGTTTCATTTACCCTATTGTCTTGTGATAGAAGAGGGCGCCTGTGAGCGGCTCAATGTGATACTTGCGGATTGTATACCTGGAATTGAGCAGAAGAAAGTGATTATCGCCACAGAGCCTGCGCTGGTGAAGATCATGCAGGATTATCTGGAAGAGATGAAGAGGGATCTGCCTTGCAGTGAAACTTATATGATTGAAGAAAACAGCTTTGACGAGGCTATGGAACTGGCGAAATATATTTGTATGAACGACTGTGAGGTGATTATAGGCGTGGGCGGCGGCAGAGTGCTGGACGTGGCCAAGTATGCAGGATTTGTTGGGAAAATCCCCTATGTCTGTGTGCCTACCACCTTAAGTAATGACAGTCTGGCATCTCCGGTGTCTGTACTGGGCACTGCGGGAGATGCCAGAAAGACGTTGAAGTGTAAGATTCCCACAGGAATTGTGGTGGATGTGAATGTGATTATGGGAGCCCCGGTAGAACAATTACAGTCAGGAATCGGTGACACCATCAGTAAATATACAGCGCTCTATGACTGGAAGCTGGATGCCGCGCACAGGCAGGACAGGGTAGACGATTTCTCCTATCTGCTCTCGGATATGGCCTTGACTTCCCTGTGTTATAACGAGGAAAAGTCTTTCAAGAGCAAGGAATTTATCAAGATACTGACACAATCCCTGGTGCTTGGCGGTCTGGCCATGGAGATTGCAGGCAATTCCAGACCCAGCAGCGGGTCGGAGCATCTGTTTTGTCATTCCCTGGAAGAAAACCACAAGGAAATTCAGATTTCCCACGGTATGGCAGTGGCCCTTGGAAGTCTGGTCAGCAGCCGTCTGCAGGGACGTGATGTAAAACATCTGGAGAAGATTTTGAAGGCCTATGATATGGATATGGATCCGATGAACTGGGGAATCACCAAAGAGATCTTTATTGATGCCTGGATGCGTGCCGCAGATACCAGAAAGGACCGGTATACTGTGCTGAATGAAGCGGCACTGGATGAACAGCGCCTTGCACAAATCTATGAGGAGCTGAGAGGCTAAAGGAGAGAATGCTTATGCTGGAGTTTATCATTGCAGTTTTACCGGGAATTCTGGCGGTTTTAATCTGCCGCAGTAAATATGGGCAAATAGCAGGGCATGGGAAAAAGGTGCTGCTTTATATTTTGTTTTACACAGTGATAACCAATGTCCTTATCATTGCAGGGCTGAGACTCATCGGCATGCACAGGTTTGTGCTGTTTGAAATGAGTGCAAGATTTAAGATAAAGTGGATTATACTGGAAGCTGTCCTGGCCATTCTGATTGCCCGGATAAGCAGAAATTTTGGCAGACTCAATCTGTCGATTCTCGGGCAGATGATGAAGCGGCTGTTTCCGGCGGCTCTGTTTCTGATCGTGACTTATGCGGTTTTTGCGCCCAGTTCTTTGTTTCTGGAAAATATTAATGAGTTTTCCATTCATTATTCTAAGATTTTACCTGTTATACTCTTTGTTACCTTCTTTTTGGCAGTTTTCATCTATGCGACCATGATATGCCTTGCAGATGAAAAGATATGGCATATGGGGATTGCTTTCGTCTTTGGCATTGCATTATGCGTTTATGTGCAGGGAAATTTCTTAAATCCTGTGTTTCCGTCCTTAGATGGGACAGAGATTAACTGGTCCCTGTATCAGAAGGAAAATATCATCAGCATGTGTTTCTGGGGGATTTGCATTGTAATCTGTCTTGTACTGGCCTATTTGTGGAAAGAAAAGACAGAGAAGGTCATGAAGTATCTTGCTTTCTTTTTCAGTGCCATACAGCTTATAACGCTGGTCGTACTCCTGTTTACAACCAGGCTGAACAATTATGTGAATTTTGGGTATGACAAAGAGGACGAGTTTGTCATTGGTTCTCAGGAAAATATTATTATCTTTCTGGTGGATACCTTACAGTCCTCGTCCATGGAAGAATATCTTGTTTCAGATGCCTATACAGATAATTTTTTAGATGATTTTACATTCTTTGACAATGCGGTATCGGGCGGAGCTTCCACCCGTGTGGCTCTGCCGCTTCTCATGACGGGAGTGGAGTATGATCCCATGCAGCCTATGGAAGCTTATACGGAAGAAATGTGGGAAGAAACAGAATTATACAAAGATCTTCATGAGAATGGTTACGACGTCCGCTTCTATACCACAGCCCGTTATCTGTCAAAACTGCCTGACGGCATTGCTGATAACTATATGGTTACGGGAGACAGCTGGATCTATGATTATCCGGTCTTTGGGACGCAGTTGTATAAGCTGGTAAATTTTTATCTGATGCCGCAGCTTTTAAAGCCCTATTTCTGGATGGCTGAAAATACCATGTTAAGTACCATCTCGTCCGCAGAGGGAGGCTATATATGCGACGATGTGCAGTTTTATCAGGATTTCAAGGCATCTAAGGGGCTGCGGATGGAGTATGATAAGAGCTTTCGCCTGTATCATCTGGAAGGGGTACACAAGCCCTATCTGATGAATGAAAATGCCGAGCGTGTGGAAGAAGGAGAATCCCATATTACAGAACAGCAGATATTGCAGGGAAATATGAAGATACTGTCAGAATATCTGGAGGAAATGAAAAAGGAAGGCGTGTATGAGAGCAGTACCGTCATCATTCTGGGAGATCATGGGCGGCATGAGGATGGCAATATTGAGGCCAATCCGGCAATTTTAATAAAGCGGCCTGATGAAAAACACGAACTGGCACATGATGCGGCGCCTGTACATTTCAGGAATTTATATGCGTCCATTGCGGAAACTTTTATGGAAGATTATTCAGCCTATGGGCCTTCTCTGTATGATATTTCTGAGGAAAGCGATGCAGAGAGGCTCCATACCATTCACAGATCCATTTGGTCAAGGCTTGCTCCGGATGAGTCTGTGGACGGCGCCTTGGATTACAGAAGATTTATCATCACAGGCAGGGCAGACAGCGGGAATTATCAACTCTTTAATCCTTATGAGGTTAACCGCATTGATTATGAGTTGGGGAAAGTCATTGATTTTACTTCAGACAATGTGTATGCGGATCAGATTTCCTATCGCCTTTATAAAGAAAGAGATATGGCGATTGCCAGTAATGAGTTGAGTTTGTGCTTTGTGCTGGATCAGGGTATCAAAGATGCAAAGGATGCCATAGAGTTACATTTCATCTATGCAGATTTATATAATGATTCGCAGAAAATAAGGGTTTATGCCAATGGCAATAAAGTGGAGAGCATAGTGTGTACAGAGGCAGGTATCGGGGAAGATATGGTGGTGACCATACCCAGGGACATGATAGAGGATGAGGAATTGGTCATCCGCATGGTCTTTCCTAATGCAGTGACGCCAAACCAGTTAGACAGAAATAATCCGGACAGGAGGGTATTGTCAGTTGCGTTTGCGTCCATGTGGTTACAATAAACCTTCACGGCAAAGATACGGAGGAGTCCATGATAAATAGCAATGCATACAGAAAGTATCTGACATATTTGGCAATGTTGGTCTTTTTGCTGAGTCTGCTTCCCATTCTATACCTGGCCGGCATAGACAGAGCTTCCGGGGATGACTGGGGATACGGACTCTTAACACACAGGGCATGGCTGGAAACCCATTCCCTTTCCAAAGTTCTGCAGGCGGCCTTTTTGACCGTAAGAAATTATTATGGAAGCTGGCAGGGAACCTGGTTTTCCATCTTTTTGTTTACTTTCCAGCCGGAAGCCTTTTCCCATGAAATGTATTGGATCGTGCCCTATATCATGCTGGGATTGATCATTGGGAGTGTATCCTGTTTTCTATATCAGGTGACGGTGCGCTTTTTGCATATGGCTGTCAGGGATTTCCTGCTGATTGATATGATTGTTCTGTTTTTGCTGATTCAGTTTGCACCCAGTAAGAAATCATCGGTTTTTTGGTATAACGGAACAGCACATTATACGGTGCCCTTTGCCATTTCCCTGTTTGCCCTTGTTTGCTTTATGCGGTTTGTACAGACCTGGAAGCCGCGCTATGTGGTCTGGGCGGCAGTGTGGATGACGTTTCTTGGCGGGACCAATTATCTGGCGGCAATCTTTGGATGTCTTGGCTTTCTCTTTCTGGGCATCTGTTATTATAAAAGAAGCAGGAAAGTACTGTGGATGGGGATTCCCCTTGTGCTGGAAGTGATCGGTCTGTTGATCAGTGCGCTGGCTCCAGGCAATGCAAGACGCGGCGGGGAAACTTATGAGATTACGGCAGGACGCATGCTGTGGGCTGTGCTGGAATCCTTCAGACAGGGGATAGCAGGGGTGATGACAGCCGGAAGAGAGCATCCCCTTACTTTGGCGGCAATGATTGTCCTGGCGGTTATTTTATGGGATGTTTTTCGGGAAACCGCAGTGAAAGAGAACTTAAAATTCCCATTGCCGGGGCTTGTGATATTTTACTTTTTGGGAACTTACTGTGCCATGTACTGGCCGGGGATATTTGCCGGTGTAGAAGTGTCAGGCGGCGTGCCGAATACCATTTACTGGGTCTTTGTGCTGATGTTTCTGTGTAGTATACTGTATGGAGCAGGCTGGCTGTCCGTCAGATATAGCAGTGCAGCCGGAGATAAGAAAAATAACAGATGGTATTTATATGCCGTGTGCGTGATGGCTGCACTGTTTATTCTGGTGATGGGACGCAGTAACATTAAGGACTCCACAGATTATTATTGTATGGAGTATATCATGACAGGGCAGGCCAAAGATTATAAAGAGCAGATGGAACAATTTACGCAGCTTCTGACTGATGATACGGTGAAGGATGTGGTGCTTCCCTCCATCAATGACTGGCAGGGGCCTCTTATGCATATGCCCGTAACAGACAATCCGGAAGCGTGGACGAATCAGAAGGTAAAGGAGTTTTTTGGAAAACAGAGTGTGGTGGCTGTGCCCCGGGAGGAATGGCAGGAAAATCTAATAAAAAATTAATGAAGGCTTAATTGTTTTCCGCTTATGAAGGGTATATAGTAATAAAAGGTTGTAAAGGATATTATAATTACAACAGTTATTATTACAGCGAGTGTTATTAAAACATATGCTATTGAATGGAGGACGCAGGATAAAATGAGCGGAAATCCCTTTTTTCCCTTGGATGAGATGAGCAGCGAGTCTGACGGTGCACAGGTCATGGTGATACCGAATGTGGATAAGGCCATCTATGATCAAAGAAGAAAACTGGCCGGGACCATGGTGGATTATAAAGAGATGCGTATGCGTTACAGTTGTGCGATTAAAGAGGTACGGACAAAATTTGACGTTTTAAATTCAGAATTTAATGTGCGGTATCGAAGGAATCCTATTACATCCATCAATTCCCGCTTAAAGAGCAGTGCCAGTATTATGGACAAACTGAGCCGTAAGGGACAGGAATTTACAGTGGAGAATGTGGAGAACAGTCTCTACGATGTGGCAGGTATCAGGGTGGTGTGCTCTTATGTGGATGATATTTATGAGCTGGCACAGGCCCTTGCCAAACAGGATGACATTACGGTGATCAAGGAAAAAGATTATATCAAGAATCCGAAACCGAATGGTTACCGGAGTTATCATATGATTGTGAGTGTACCCGTATTTTTTTCGGATCAGACAAGAGATATGGCGGTGGAAGTGCAGATCCGCACCATAGCCATGGATTTCTGGGCCAGTCTGGAACACCAGCTGAAATATAAGCAGGAAGTACCGAATCAGCAGGAAATTGTGGAACAACTGACAGCCTGCGCCAGACAGATTGCCTCTATTGACAGACAGATGTGGCAGGTACGCAGGCAAATTGAATTATCGGAGGATTTACCCACAGAAGAAGAGGTCCTGCTGGAAAAACTGCGCAGGATTGATATCGCAATCAGCGAATGATATGTTCGGCTTCTTCCATGGGGGCATAATGGATGTTTACCTTGATATCCTGTCCATAGTTGCCGAAAGTCTTACCGAAGATGGTAAGACCGCCAATATGTTCCGCATCATCATTTACAGACATACGGAAGCGGAGACTGCTGCGATAGTCCAGATGGAAGCTGTCGATGGTTACATCGGAAATCTGCAGACCGTCAATGAAAGTTCCCTTTTTGTTGATGACTAACAGCTTTAATAAGCCATACTGATTCCAGTTCGGCAGCCACCAGTCCGGGGTAAACAGTCCTCGGGAATCCCCAAAATCCCCTGGGGACAGCCAGCTGCCCACACATACGTCATTGAGATAAAAGGAGATGTCTGAGGGCCAGGTATTATTGACACCCGGTGCTTCGGAACTTAACTCCGCAGAGATGGTGAGCTGTGTTATTTTCTGAAAGCTGGGAATAAAGTTAGGTATATTATATTCTACAAATCCTTTGGTAAACCAGAGAATATCTGCGTTGTAACGATCCGGATGATCAAAATAGCGGGAATCGTCCACCTCGCCGATCAATGCCCTGGAAGAAGCGAGACCGCAGGTAGGGCAGATGCTGTATACGGAGTAGTGGCCGACTTTGATATCGGTGTTGTATACGTTCAGGATATCTTCCTGCTTTTCTAAATCGATCAGAATTTTGTCTAAAAGGATGGAACAGATCTTCTGGTTGCCGTGTCCGGCAGATTCATTGGAAATAGAGATAAGACCGCAGTTTTCCAATTTTTTGATATGGCTTGTCAAAGCACCGTTGGTGATATTCAGGTGAGAGGCCAGTTCATTCATGCTCATACTGTTATTTTCCAGGAGAATGTTAAGAATTTCGACACGGACATCAGAGCCGAGCGCTTTGAAAACATCCAGGCCATCATTTAAAGAAGTTATATGCAGCAATTTGAATTCCTCCCATTATCATCCGGTTCAAGTGGTTATCAGATTAAGAATATCTGTTGAAATTATATACAAAAAGAACAGTTTCGTCAATTATATCCCAATATTTTAACCCCAAAAACAAACACAGCGCGTTATGCCGGCGCTGTGTTTTGTGTCGTTATAAAATATTGTTTAAAACGAAATTAAAATGATTAATTTGTATGGTTTATTTCATCGAAAGTTTTCAAAATCTCAGCTGATGGAGCAGGTGTGCAAAGAGATACCACTACATTGACAGCCAGTGCTATGATGAAGGCTGGGAGCAGTTCGTAGATGGCAAAAGCGCCGCCCAGAGTGGCAATTCCGTATTTCCATACAAATACCATAATACCGCCGGCAATCATACCTGAAAGCGCGCCCTGTTTATTAGAGCGTTTCCAGAACAGCGCCAGTAGTACAACCGGACCAAAAGCGGCTCCGAATCCTGCCCAGGCAAAGGAGACGATGGTGAAGATAGAACTGTTTGGATCTTGTGCGATGAAGACTGCAATCAGGGAGATTGCGATGACAGTGATGCGTGCAATGATCAGGGAAGTCTTGGTATCCAGCTTTTTTTTGCCAAAATCCTGCACCAGATTCTGCGAGATACTGGATGCAGCGGCCAGCAGCTGGGAGTCCGCAGTGGACATGGTAGCCGCCAGAATACCAGCAAGTATAACACCTGCTATTAAAGCGGGAACAACGCCCCGCAGACTCAGTGTGGAGGCAATCTGTACAATCACAGTCTCAGAATTACTGCCTTCCAGTACGGGAATCGCGTTCATTTTGGACAGACTATATCCAACCACACCGATTATTACAGCTACAGCCATGGAGATGACAACCCAGATGCTGGCAATCCTGCGTGAAAGTTTCAGCTTGTTTTCATCCTCAATGGCCATAAAGCGCAGTAAAATGTGAGGCATGCCAAAATAACCCAATCCCCACGCGAGCGTGGAGAGAATGGTCAGAGGCGTGTAAGGGCGTGAAGTCATGGTGTCTGCCACATGGGTCTGTATCATGCTTAAATAGCCGGGCAGTTCGCTTGCATTGGCAATTACGGTATCGAATCCGCCTACGGTGACGGCCCCGAACCCTACCACAATGAGAAGGGCAACTGACATGGTGATTCCCTGGATCAAGTCCGTGGTGCTCACAGCCAGAAAACCTCCCAGCGTGCAATATAACACGATGACTGCGGCACTGAGCAGCATGGCGATCATATAATTCATGCCAAACAGGGTGCTGAAAAGTTTACCGCAGGCTGCAAATCCGGATGCTGTGTAGGGTACAAAGAAGACTACGATGACGACAGCGGCAATGCAGGTCAGGATGTGCTTATCATCGCCGTATCTTCTGGCAAAGAAATCCGGGATGGTGAAAGAACCTATTTTGCTGGAATAACGGCGGATTCGTTTGGACACGAGAAGCCAGTTAAAATAAGTACCCAGAGCAAGGCCGATAGCGGTCCAGCCCACATCAGCGATACCCGATATGTAGGCAAGCCCCGGCAGTCCCATCAGAAGATAACTGCTCATATCGGAAGCTTCCGCGCTCATGGCGGTGACAAACGGACCCAGTTTGCGTCCGCCTAAATAGAATTCAGCCGCCTGGGTGTTCTTCTTGGAGAAGGTTATTCCAATATAAATCATGAGAGCCAGATAGGCCACAATGGAGATGATGATACAGATTTGTGATGTCATAAGTATTTGCCTCATTTCTGCGCACATACTGTCGCAATCAGGTCTGTGCCAGGTGCGCGATGACACAAACCCTTAGCAAGTCTATCATAAGAGAACAGGGAATAGAATATGAACTAAAGTATAGAATAGAGTCTGTACTTTATTAGGAAACAGTGATGAATCCCCGCAGAAATGTGGGAAGCAATGTGCCTGCATATTGATAAAGAGAATACTCACCGTTGCAGATGCACCAGTCATACATAATGGCACGTTCAAAGAGTGAATATGCCTTGACGATTTCGTTGACGGAAAGATCCTTTCGCAGTTCCCCGCTCTTTTGGCCGGCTATGATGATTTTGCGAAGCAGCCGGTAATAGGTACGGCCATGATCCAGAAGGTGTTTCTCTCCTGTGGTGATAAGCTGTGTGGAAAGCAGCCGTGCCAGAAGATCTAAGGGAACACGGTTTTCAATCATCAGAAACAGTTCGTGGTTTAAGTAGATGAGCCTGTCCAGGCAGGAAGTGAAGTTTTCCAGGGAGGGCGTCAGTTCTTCGTACTTTTTGTCAAAGAGGTAGGAGAGAGAGGAGAGAAGGCCGTCTTTGCTGTCAAAATAATGATAAAAGGAACCCTTGGAGGTTTCTGAGTGTTCCACGATATCGTCTATCGTTGTATTTTCATAACCCTGCTCATAGAACAGTTCCCAGGCGGATTCGATGATTCGTCCTTTGGTGTTGCGGCTGTCTTTTCGTGGCATAGTGTGTTCTCCTTCTTGGTTTTTGTTGCGAACAAGCCGATACGGAATGCTTTTGCATTTGTACAGGAAACCGTTTTGTGATAGTTTCATTATATAGAGTACAGAGTATATATGCAATATGAGATATAGAGTGCAGAGTGTATATGTAATATGAGTCTGCTATAGCAAGAAAAATATTAGTACCAAATATCAGACCAGTAACTGTAAGATTTATGATATGATGACTGCATGAATCGGAACAGAAGATGTGTCAATAGACTGATAAACCGTTTGACAGAAAGGAGCTGGAAAATTTATGATACTATATGAGACATGTTATGCATAGAATGATGATAGAGGTTAACCAATGACAAGCTTTGTCTCCATGCCGAGGGGACAATGGCAGTGCGGAAATGAGGAAAGAAATGATGGAACGGATAGAACTACCGCAGATATTCTGTGAGCGGATGGAACGGCTTTTAGAGGAGGAGTACAGTGCTTTTCTTTCCAGTTATGAGAAAGAGAGGTATTATGGACTGCGGTATAATCCATTAAAGGACACGGCTGAGACATTTGTGGAAAGGATGCCCTTTGATCTTGATAAGGTATCCTGGGCAGCGGAAGGATTTTATTATCAGGGATCACAGCAGCCGGGACGGCATGTGCTGCATGAGGCAGGAGCATATTATATTCAGGAACCCTCCGCCATGGCCGTTGTGGAACTGTTAGATCCCCGTCCGGAAGAACGGATACTGGATTTGTGTGCGGCTCCTGGCGGTAAGAGTACACAGATTGCAGGCAGAATGGACAGAAGGGGTCTTCTGGTGGCCAATGAGATTGTACCGGAGCGGGCGAAAATCCTGTCTCAGAATGTGGAGAGAATGGGGATTCCTAACTGTGTGGTGTGCAGCGAGAGACCAGAGCGGCTTTCGTCATTTTTCCCGGCCTTTTTTGATCGGATCTTGGTGGATGCACCCTGTTCGGGAGAGGGAATGTTCCGCAAAGAGGAGGCGGCACGAAAGGAGTGGTCTGCGGACCATGTACAGATGTGTGCCGACAGACAGCTGGGCGTCTTGGAAGAGGCGGCTAAAATGTTAAAGCCGGGCGGTATACTGGTTTACTCTACCTGTACTTTTGCCCCGGAGGAGAACGAAGGCGTGGTCAGTGCCTTTGTACATGAGCATGATGACTTTACGATAGAAGAAGTTCCCTGTGACAGCTTTTTCTCAAAGGGAAGGCCGGAATGGATATCAAATGCGGCTTTCGGGATTGCACATACGATGCGTCTCTGGCCCCATGAATTGAAGGGAGAGGGACATTACATCGCAAGACTTCGCAGGAAGGGAGCGCCGGTACAGCAGACGGTGCAGGAATCTGCGAAAGGACGAAGCAAGGACAGGAAGAATAACAAAGAGCGGACAGATGACAGGAAGATGCGGGAAGCAGCAGAAGAATTTCTTCTGACTAAACTGGGAATATCATCGGCATGGATGGCACGGCAGAGCGGTATGCTCATAAGATTTGGAGAATGGCTGTATCTGGCGCCGGAAGAGATGATATCCATGGAAGGTCTTAAGGTTTTAAGACCGGGACTATGCCTTCTTGCAGACAGAAAGAACCGCTTTGAACCCGCTCACGCGCTGGCGCTTTCCCTTGACAGGGAAGACACAGACCGGGTGAGAGAACTCACAAAAGAAGAGGCGGAAAGGTATCTTCACGGAGAAAGCATCCCCTGTCTGGAAGAGCGGGGATGGACGCTTCTCACTTACGAGGGGTATTCGCTTGGGTTTGGAAAGGCCTCCGGCGGACAGATGAAAAACCATTATCCAAAGGGGCTTCGAAAAAGCAGATAAGGGGGGCAGATTTCCCGGCGGATATTTCAGGAAAAACAATTTTGGCCTTGTCAAATCATTTTACCTGGAATATACTAAATATAGGGTCTGTACATAAGAAAAACCGCCCTAATTTGTGTGGGAGAGTTCTATATTAATGTTATTTTCCAGTGTGGGATTTTTATTTCGGTTTCTGCCGATTTTCATGATAGTATATCTGATGATACCTGCCAAATATCGTAATATCATGCTTTTGGCGGGGAGTCTTATCTTTTATGGAGTGGGGGAACCGTATTTTGTTCTGCTGCTTGTTTTTTCCGTTGTGGTAAACTTTGCCCTGAGCAGGTATATGTTCTGGGAGCCCAAGTCTCCCCAGAATAACCGGAAGAAAAAAGCAAAGAGGCGGCGGAAACGGGCCCTTATTTTGTCCATGGTATTTGATTTTGGCATTTTGTTTGTGTTTAAATATTGGGACTTTGTGGCCGAGAATGTAAATGGACTTGCGGGAAAACGGTTGGTGCCGTTTTTGGCTTTAGCACTGCCGCTTGGCATCAGCTTCTATACCTTTCAGATGGTATCTTATCAGATGGACTGTTATAGCGGTAAGGTTTCCGAGAGAACAGGCTTTGTTGCGTATGCCACTTATATTTGCATGTTTCCACAGTTGATTGTGGGTCCCATCGTGCGCTACGGAGAGGTTTCCGAGCGGCTGGCAGAGCGCAGGATCAGGGTCAGGGATTTGGAAAACGGCCTGAAAATGTTTGCTGCCGGACTGGCTTTAAAGGTACTTCTGGCTAACCAGATTGGTACGCTCTGGAATACCATTATGACAGCAGGGCCGGGGAATCTGCATGTTTCTGTGGCATGGCTGGGAGCTATCGCTTATTCCTTTCAGATTTATTTTGATTTCTGGGGATATTCTGTGATGGCCATGGGCCTTGGGAAGATGCTGGGATTTCGTATGCCGCGCAACTTTGATGATCCATATATGTCCCGTTCCCTGGCAGAGTTCTGGAGAAGATGGCATATTACGCTGGGAAGCTGGTTCAGGGATTATATTTATATTCCTCTTGGCGGCAATCGAAAAGGAAGTGCTAGGACGATCTGCAATCTTTTTGCAGTCTGGGCGCTGACCGGTCTGTGGCATGGCGCTGACTGGAATTTTTTGCTGTGGGGACTTGGGTTTTTCCTGATGATCTCTCTGGAAAAGAAGACCTATGGCAAATGGATGGAACGGTCCAGGGTGTTGGGACACATTTATACACTCCTGCTGATTCCTGCGACCTGGGTGATTTTTGCCATTGCGGATATACGGCAGCTTGCAGCTTATCTTGGTAATATGGTGGGAATACATGCAGACAGAGTACTGGTGGGCACGGAACAGCTTGCCAGATATTTGAAGCAGTATGGTATTTTATTGATAGCATGTGTTTTTTTTATAACATCTTTTCCCAGAAAGTGGTATCATAAATGGAAAGACAGATGGTTTATGATTATATTTTTGCTGGTTATGTTTTGGTGGTCGGTCTATGAGATCGTGGTTGGCAGTAATAATCCGTTTTTATATTTCAGATTTTAGAGTGTGGGTGTTTTATGAATAGAGGTTTGAAATGAGCGAAAGAAAGATAAAAAAATGGTTGGAAAACATGTATAATTGTCCCTACCTGATTTTGGTTATGGCGTCTTCTTTGATAGCCATGCTTTGTTTTGATGAAATAGGGATTCGCGTATTTGATAACAACCTATCGGCAGAACGAACAGTTTCTGTGGTGGGTGATATTGTCAGAGCGGAGGAAAACCAGACTCCGGGAGAGCCGCCGGTGACATTGGAGGAGATGCCAAGTACCGGGGAAACAGTGGCACAAATCCAGAATGAAATTTCGGAAACGATGCAGGATGTGCAGGAAAATGCAGGAGAACGCAGGGAAGAGAATAACACTATAGAAGAAAATAATAATCTGCATGTTGATACAGAAACAGAAGAAATGCAGGAAAAACAGGAAGAAATGGTAAAAGGTGTCACGAGATTTCTCCCTTATGAGCCTTTGGAGACAGATTCCAGATATTATTCGGATGCAGGAAAAATTGCATTGACTACAGAGTATCCCTACACCTTGGCAAACGATAGTTATTTTAATGATGCTGCTTTCCTGGGAGACTCCCGTACGCTGGGCATTTATGATTATGTCGGGCTGGATGGTGCAGACTTTTTCTGTGACAATGGCATGACTATTTTCAAGCTGTTGAAAGATGAAGGTGTGACCGAGCAAGGTACAGGTCAGAAGGTGGATCTTAAAAGGGTATTGCAGGAAAGGCAGTATGGAAAGATTTACATCATGCTGGGAATGAATGAGCTTGGTTATGGCAATACATCCATGTATATGCAGGAGTATCTGTCGGTAGTGCAGCAGATTAGGGCATGGCAGCCCGAAGCCCTTATTTTTATCATGGCCAATCTTCATGTGAGCCGAGAGAAGAATAATATGGAGACAGAATTTAATAATATTAATGTCAATGATAAAAATGTGGCCAGTGCGAGACTTGCCAACGGAACAGATATTTTCTATCTGGACAGTAATCCTCTCTTTACGGACAGCGAGGGATTTCTGCAGTCGGAGATGACTTTTGACGGCGTACATCTCTATGCACAGCATTACGATAAGTGGCGGCAGTTCCTTCTGGAGCATGGGGTTGAGAGACCGGATTCCAAGACTGCGCCTGCAATGGGCGGTGAAGACCAGGGAAATATGCTCAACACGACAGGCAGTGCAGAGGATTCGGGAACAGGTGTTACAGCAATCACGAATGAGGGTGCTGAGTGATGGAGGAAATGCGATTAAACAGATATCTGGCGGCCTGCGGAATCTGTTCCAGAAGGGACGCAGATAAGCTGATTGAACAGGGCGTGGTGACGGTAGATGGCCAAAAGGCCAGCCCCGGCATCAAAGTGACAGGCCGTGAGCAGATTTTCGTGCGGGGTAAAAGGATACACGACCAAAATAGAAAAGTGGTGCTTGCGTATTATAAACCAGTCGGTGTTACCTGTACGGAGCGTGATGCACATGCCGGAAAGATTGTCACACAGGAATTGAAATATCCTGTCCGAGTGACTTATGCGGGAAGGTTGGATCGGGATTCCGAGGGACTTCTTCTGATGACCAATGACGGCGGATTGATTGAAGCAATGATGCGTGGCAGCAATGGACACCAGAAAGAATATATTGTGAAATCGGACAAACCGTGGAAGGAAGAAGCCTTGGAGAACATGAGAAGAGGGGTGTATCTGGAAGAGCTTAAAGTCACTACCAGACCCTGTGAGATAGAGTTGATGGGGCCGAAGACCCTGCGGATGATATTGACGCAGGGGTTGAACAGGCAGATTCGCCGTATGTGTCAGATGCAGGGATACAGAGTGATTGGCTTGAAAAGAACGCGTGTTATTAATGTGGAGCTTGGAGAGTTAAGACCTGGAGAATACCGGGAAATTACAGATACAGAGAGAGCCGCACTTTATAAGGAGTGCGGCTTATATGTGGAAAATGTTTAAAATATAACAGGTGATTGGGTTGGTGCTTCCGGGAGAGGAATCAAGGAGTTAGCGTGATGGAAGAAAAATTTATGGAACGAATGCGGCAGCTGGTATCCATGCTGAATGAGGCGTCCAAAGCCTACTATGCGCAGGATAGGGAGGTTATGCCTAATTACGAGTACGACAGACTCTATGATGAACTTGTAGAATTAGAGAAAATAACAGGTGTAGTACTGACAAACAGTCCCACTGTTAAAGTAGGTTATGAGGCTGTGGATGAACTGCCTAAAGAACGGCATGAAGCACCCATGCTGTCCCTTGCCAAGACCAAGAGCAGGGAAGAACTGCAAAGCTGGCTGAACGGGAAGCAGGGGATTCTTTCCTGGAAACTGGATGGTCTTACGATTGTGCTGACCTACAGCAATGGCAGACTGGTAAAGGCAGTCACAAGAGGAAACGGCGAGGTTGGTGAAGTCATTACCAATAATGCCAGGGTATTTTGTAATCTGCCGGTCTCGATTCCCTGTCAGGGTGAGTTGATTTTGCGGGGAGAAGCGGTTATTTCGTACAGTGATTTTGCAAAGATTAACAGTGAGATTGCAGATGTGGATGCAAAGTATAAGAATCCAAGGAATCTTTGCAGCGGAAGTGTCAGACAGCTGAATAATGAAATTACAGCGAACAGGAATGTCCGCTTTTACGCATTTCATATGGTGAAGGCGGAAGGCGTGGATTTTCAGGACTCCAGGGAAGCGCAGTTTTTGTTTTTAAAAGAACAGGGCTTTGATGTGGTAGAATACCGTCTGGTGGATCAGGATACCATTCTGGAGGCTGTCAATTACTTTGAACAGAAGATTAATGATTATGATATTCCCTCAGATGGTTTGGTGTTGACCTATGAAGATATGGCATATGGACGCTCCCTTGGGCGGACAGCAAAGTTCCCCAGAGATTCCATTGCTTTTAAGTGGGCGGACGAACTGCGGGAGACTACGTTGCAGGAGATTGAGTGGAGCGCCAGCCGGACAGGACTGATTAATCCTGTGGCTATCTTTGAACCGGTGGAACTGGAAGGCACCACGGTAAGCCGTGCCTCGGTACACAATATCAGTATCCTGCGCGGCCTTAAGCTGGGAATCGGAGATCGGATTACAGTTTATAAAGCCAATATGATCATCCCCCAGATAGCAGAGAATCTGACGGGAAGTGACAATCTGGAGATTCCGGACCGGTGTCCGGTCTGTGGCCAGCCCACCCAGATCAAGCAGGTAAATGAGGTACAGTCTCTTTATTGTCTCAATCCGGACTGCGATGCAAAGAAAATCAAGGCATTTACGCTCTTTGTGAGCCGGGATGCGCTAAATGTGGATGGATTATCGGAGTCTACTTTGGAGAAATTTCTGGCCAGCGGATTTTTGCATGAATTTGCTGATTTATTCAAGCTTTCCCGTTATGAAGAGGAAATCACACAGATGGAGGGATTTGGGGAAAAGTCTTATAGAAACCTTCAGGAGAGTCTGGAAAGGGCACGAAATACCACTTTACCCAGATTGATTTACGGATTGGGAATCGAGAATATTGGTGTGGCTAACGCGAAAATGCTGTGCAGATATTTTCAGTTTGACCTTGCAAGGCTTCGCAATGCTTCCGCAGAAGAACTGGCAGAGATTGACGGCATAGGGGAAGTGATAGCCCTGAGTGTCCGGGCTTTCTTTGACGAGGAGAAGAACAGGGAGCAGTTAGAGCGCCTTTTGCCGGAATTAAACATCGCCGTGGAAGTGATAGAGGAGGGCGCACAGACTCTTGCAGGCATGAGCTTTGTGATAACAGGGAGCCTGCATCATTTTGAGAACCGTAATCTGCTGAAAGAGGAGATTGAGAGAAAGGGCGGCAAAGTGACAGGCAGTGTGACCGGAAAAACCACCTGTCTGGTCAATAACGACACCGCTTCTCAGTCTTCTAAAAATAAAAAGGCGAAAGAGCTGGGAGTACGGATTGTGTCGGAAGAAGAATTTTTAAAAGAATATTTAACAATGTAATTTAAAAAATCCGGATAGAATAATCATTATTATCCTATCCGGATTTTTATGAAATGAAAGATGCCTGAGAAAGCTTGGTATTCGTTGGTTTATAAAAAGTGTGACGAAATCAGGCATATGTTGTCTGATTAAATATTCCGAAGATCATAAGGCGTGGTCTGGTACACGTAATAATTAAGCCAGTTGGAATACAGAAGCTGCCCGGCAGAGCGCCAGTTGACGATGGGCGCTTTCGCGGGATCATCATCCGGAAAATAATTGGCAGGAACTTTAGGGTTCATGCCTTTATTCATATCCCGGAAATATTCCTGCGCCAGTGTATCCGAGTCATATTCCGGATGACAGGTAACGAAGAAATGCCTGCTGTCGGTGGTTTTAACAATTGTGACGCCTGCTTCATCGGAAACTGCCATCAGTTCCAAGTCCGGCACAGAAGCTATCTGTGACGCTTCAATGCCCATGGCACGAGACTGCGGCGCATAGAAAACATCATCAAAGCCCCGGAACAGAGGAGAAGTTCTTTTGACGATTTTATGAGCGTATACGCCGGAGAGCTTTTCCGGAAGGTCATCTCTCTCCAGACCATAGAAATAATACAGGGCGGCAAAGGCGCCCCAGCAAAGATGCAGGGTGCAGTGCACATGCTTTTTGCCCCACTCCATGATGGTACAGATTTCATCCCAATAATCTACTTTTTCAAAACGAACATAATCAAGAGGAGCTCCGGTGATAATCATGCCGTCAAAATTCCGGTCTTTGATTTGGTCAAAAGTGGTATAGAAAGCCTCCATATGATTCGAGTCTGTATGCTGCGGTGTGTAGCTGGCTGTCTGCAAAAATTCTACATTTACCTGTAAAGGTGTGTTGGAGAGTTTGCGCAGAAGCTGTGTTTCCGTAACTTCTTTGGTGGGCATCAGATTTAATATGAGCACATTAAGAGGACGGATATCCTGGTGCATGGCGCGAAATTCTGTCATGACAAATATATTTTCATTTTCAAGGATTGTAGTTGCAGGTAAAGAGTCTGCGACTTTAATAGGCATATATAGGAACCTCAACTTTCTGATGATACATGATATTTTTTATTAATCTGTAAATAATAACATATTGAATATATCATAAACACGCAAGTAGTGCAAGCTGTGGGGACATTAATGCAAACAAGCAGCATATTGCCCAGAATATCACTATAATATCCTAAATTTAAAACTTGTCTGAAGGTTGACGTGATTGGAAGAAAATGTTATATTATTTTTCGTGGGGGGGGGGGTAAATTATCCCCCTTTACGAAGAAAATCACCACACTTAACAACAAGAACATGACAAAATTCAGGAGGAAATTGGACATGAAAAAAGCAATTATTTTAGCACTTGCAGGTGCTATGATCTTTTCTACCCCCGTTATGGCAAAAGAAGTAGGTGCGCCTGTAGCAGTATATCTTGAGGATGATTCTTATATTGGTATTCCCGAAGAGACAGTATTGGCCATCGAAGAGGATAAGGTCATTGGCGAGCACATGAACAATGCTGTAATCGACATCTGGGATATGGATGGTGAGATGGTTCAGGATCTGGCGGTGGGCCAGGGTGCAGTCCTTGACGGCGAATTTGCTTCAGGCATCACTTTTGATTTGATTAAGCCGGATCTTAAGAGAGTTTATTCCGCGAAAGACTTGTCTCAGGGGAAAGGTTCTCTTCTCACGGTTGTAAATGTACACACACATGCCGGCTATGGCACCGCTAAGGTGACATTCTATGCACCTGGCGTGAAGGCTGGTCAGGCAATCACAGTATATGCGAACGTTAATGATGAGAACTGGGTTGCAGTTCCTACAGAGGTTTCTGATAATCATGTAGTGGTTGAGATTACCTCTAACGGGCATTTGGCTTTTATTGAAGCAAAATAAACAGCATATAGTATTATTTTAAGTGTGGGGATGTGCACCGCCTGTCAGGGCGGTGCATTTTTGATGGAGAATAAGTATTATGTCAAAATGTGCAATATTCTCTCAATCATCCATTTCCGGGATACAGAGGTGTTTTCTGGGCCGCAGAAAAGGAATTGCATAATCTGACAATTTGCTTTATAATTTATATGGACTATACAGTCTGCTCACCATATTTTCCGAAATAGCAGATTACGTATATGATAAAGAGGTTTTCTAAAAGGGGATTGAGTGTATTATGGAAACAGCATATCAGAAAGTGAAAGTACACAATGAGCTGGAGTGGTGCCAGGTTACGGATATGGCCACGAAAGAGAAAATTGAGAAAGTTCTTTTAAAACACAGGGTATCCTATTTTGTCAAGTGGGAAAAGCCAAAATTATTTTCCAATGATAAATTTGGCGCTTGTGTGTTTTGCGTGAATCAGCTTCAGAAGGAAGCTGCGGATGAGGCGATTCAGGATCTTGCGGAGGAGATAAAGGGAAAGATCCGCTTTGTCAACCGCAAGGTGGATAAGACATTTTATTAAAGGGGGAAACGGCCTGTGAGCATGTGTGACACATGCAGTAATTATCAGTATGATGAAGAGTATGAGTGCTATGTCTGTATGATAGACCTGGATGAAGATGATATGAGCCATTTTTTAAGTGGAGGTAATTTCCAGTGTTCCTTCTATCAACTGGACAATGAATATTTGGTGGTGAGAAAGCAAATGTGACAGGAGGAAGTTTTTCAGCGGGCATCCTGCGAACATAGCGGAAATTAAGATACCCCGGCATGCTATTAAGATGCCGGGGTTTTGCTGACACTTTTTAAGTGTCTTTTTCTTTTTTCAGGTTCTTTTGTGCAGTGGACAGCATCAGTTTAATCCGATTTAACTGGTTGACTTCGCTGGCGCCGGGATCGTAGTCGATGGCTACGATGTTGGAGTCAGGAAACCGGGAACGAAGCGCTTTGATAACGCCTTTGCCCACCACATGGTTAGGCAGACAGCCGAAGGGCTGCGTACAGACGATATTGTTAACGCCGCTGTGAATCAGTTCCACCATTTCCCCGGTCAGGAACCATCCCTCGCCGGTCTGGTTGCCGATATTGACGATAGGGCTTGCATAGTCCACAAGCGTATAGATGCTGACAGGCGGTGTAAAGTGTCTGCTCTTTTTAAAGCTCTTTGCGGCCTGTCCCCGTAGTCTCTCAAGAGCCCAGATACCCAGTCTGGAAAGGAAGGCTGCTTTCCTTGAGGTACCCAGATATTCTGCTTTATAAATCTGGTTATAGAAGCAGTAGAGCATGAAGTCCAGAAGATCCGGCACCACAGCCTCGGCGCCTTCCGCTTCTAAAAGCTCTACCAGATGGTTGTTGGCGGCGGGAGCAAATTTCACGAGGATTTCTCCCACGATACCTACCCGGGGTTTGCGCAGGTTTTCATCGATAGGGATGGCATCGAAATCCTGTATGATCTGCCGGCACATTTTTCGGAATGTAAAGTAATGCAGATGTTTGCGTGAAACGAACTGACAGCATCGTTTGGCCCATTTGGCATGCAGGGCATCTACGGAGCCGGGTTCCAGTTCATAGGGGCGCATACGGTAGACACAGCGCATGAAAATATCCCCGAACAGGGCGCCATAGGCAGCCCGCATCAGCAGTTCCCCGTTTAAGTGAAAGCCGGGATTGCTCTCGATACCGGCGAGATTCAAGGAAATAACAGGAATTTGTGCCATGCCGGCCTTTTCCAGGGCGCGTCTGATAAAACCAACATAGTTGGTGGCACGACAGCCGCCGCCTGTCTGAGTCATGATAATGGCTACTTTGTCGAGATTATAGCTGCCGGATAGCAGAGCATCCATAATCTGTCCCACTACGATCAGGGAAGGATAGCAGGCATCATTGTTTACATATTTTAAGCCCACATCCACGGCATGACGATTGGCATTGCCCAGCACTTCGAAGTGATAACCGCAGGCCTTGAATGCTGCCTCGATGATTTCAAAGTGAATGGGAGACATCTGGGGACACAGAATCGTGTAATCCTTCCGCATTTCCTCCGTAAAGGGTACTTTGGTGATCGCACTGGAGCGGATGACGCGTTCACTCTGTTTTTGTTCTCTGACTTTAATGGCAGAGAGAAGAGAGCGGATACGGATTCTTGCCGCCCCCAGATTGTTGACTTCGTCAATCTTTAAACAGGTATAAATCTTATCGGAGCCGGAGAGGATGTCATTCACCTGGTCTGTAGTGACGGCATCCAAGCCGCAGCCAAAGGAATTCAGCTGTATCAAATCCAGGTCGTCCCGGGTCTTGACATAGCTTGCCGCCGCATAAAGCCTGGAATGATACATCCACTGGTCGGAGACGATCAATGGCCGCTCCGGCTGTGCCAGATGGGACACAGAATCCTCCGTGAGTACGGCAATATCGTAGGAAGTGATCAGTTCGGGAATGCCGTGATTGATCTCCGGGTCAATATGGTAGGGACGCCCGGCCAATACGATTCCACGGATGTGATTGGTATCCATATAGTGCAGAACCTCTTCTCCCTTTGCGCGCATATCCTGACGGGAGGCTGCCAGTTCTGCCCAGGCAGCTTCAGCTGCGTTCATCACTTCTGTGACAGGCAGATCCTGAAATTCTTTTGTCAGGGCAGAAGTGACAGTGTGCAGGCTTTGAAAGGACATGAAAGGATTGCGGAAAAGGACTTCGCCCCGTCCGATTTCTTCCACGTTGTTCTTAATATTTTCAGAGTATGAGGTGACTATAGGACAATTATAGTGATTGTTGGCCTCATGGAACTCATCCCGCTCATAAAAAAGAGCAGGATAGAAAATAAAATCTACTTTCTGGTTGATCAGCCAGGAGATATGTCCATGGGCGAGTTTGGCCGGATAACATTCTGACTCACTGGGAATGGACTCGATGCCCAGCTCATATATCTTACGGTTTGAGATGGGAGAGAGGATTACCCGATAGCCCAGCCTGGTAAAGAAGGTAAACCAGAAAGGATAGTTTTCATACATATTTAAGACTCTGGGGATGCCTACAGTACCGCGTTTGGCCTCATTTGCAGGCAATGGTTCGTAGGAAAAGAGTCTTTTCAGTTTATAATCGTAAAGGTTGGGGATGCCGTTATCTTTCTTTGTTTTTCCCAGACCCCGTTCACAGCGGTTTCCGGAAATATATTGACGTCCTCCGGTAAATTTGTTGATTGTAAGACGGCAATTGTTTGTACATCCCTTACACTTGGCCATGCTGGTTTCAAACTGCAGATTGGTAATCTGATCCAGATTCAGCATGGAAGTGGCATACCCTTCTTCATAACGCTCTCTGGCAATCAGAGCGGCGCCAAAGGCACCCATAATGCCCGCAATATCCGGGCGGATGGCTTCACAGTCAGCAATTTTTTCAAAACTCCTAAGGACCGCATCGTTGTAAAAGGTGCCGCCCTGGACTACGATATGATGACCAAGTTCCGAAGCATCGGAAACTTTAATGACTTTAAACAGTGCATTTTTAATAACAGAGTAGGCAAGTCCTGCGGATATATCCGAGACAGATGCGCCTTCTTTCTGGGCCTGCTTGACCTTGGAATTCATGAAAACCGTACAGCGGGTACCCAGGTCTATGGGATGCTCTGCGAACAATGCAGTCTGTGCAAATTCTTCCACGCCGTAATTTAAGGATTTGGCGAAGGTTTCGATAAAGGAACCGCAGCCAGAAGAGCAGGCTTCATTGAGCTGCACGCTGTCCACGGTCTGGTTCTTAATCTTGATACATTTCATGTCCTGACCGCCGATATCCAGAATACAGTCCACAGCAGGATTAAAGAAGGCGGCGGCATTGTAGTGCGCTACCGTCTCCACTTCCCCGTCATCCAGTAAGAAGGCGGCTTTCATTAACGCTTCGCCATACCCGGTGGAACAGGAACGGACAATTTTAACGCCTGGCGGAAGCAGATGGTAGATTTCCTTGAGAGAGCGGATGGCGGTCTTTAAGGGGCTGCCATCATTGCTGCTGTAAAAAGAATAGAGCAAAGAACCATCGTCCCCCACGAGGGCAACTTTGGTGGTGGTGGAACCGGCGTCGATTCCCAGGAAACAATTACCCTCATAGGAAGATAAATCTCCTGTGGTCACATGGTGGGTGTTGTGCCTTTCGCAGAAAGCGTTATACTCTTTCCGGGAGGCAAACAGAGGTTCCATTCGCTCTACCTCGAAGTCCATTTTGATGTCGGCAGAGAGTTTCTCTGTCATTTGTTCCATCGTATAGAATGTCTCTTCCTTGGCGTTTAAAGCAGAACCAATGGCAGCGAAGAGATGGGAATTATCCAGGTCGATGATATGTTCATCATCCAGTTTCAGCGTCCGTATAAAGGACTGCTTTAACTCTGACAGGAAATGCAGCGGGCCGCCCAGAAAAGCCACATGCCCCCGGATCGGTTTGCCGCAGGCAAGTCCGCTGATGGTCTGGTTGACAACAGCCTGAAAGATAGATGCGGATAAGTCCTCTTTGGTGGCGCCTTCGTTGATCAGGGGTTGTATGTCGGATTTGGCGAATACGCCGCATCTGGCTGCGATTGTATAGAGGGAGTTGTAATTTCTGGCATAGGTATTAAGGCCCATGGCATCAGTCTGTAAGAGAGACGCCATCTGGTCGATAAAAGAGCCTGTACCGCCGGCACAGATGCCGTTCATGCGCTGTTCTACATTGCCGCCCTCGAAATAGATGATCTTGGCATCTTCACCGCCAAGCTCTATGGCAACATCTGTCACAGGTGCGAAGGTCTGCAGGGAGGTTGATACGGCAATCACTTCCTGAACGAAGGGAACCTGTAAGTGGTTAGCCAGGGTGAGGCCGCCGGATCCGGTAATCATGGGATGTACGGTCAGATTGCCCAGTTTGTCGTAAGCTTTGGAAAGCAGGTTGGAGAGGGTCTCCTTTATGTTGGCAAAGTGTCTTTGATAGTCGGAAAAGAGTATCTGATGCCTGTTATCCAGAATGGCGATCTTGACTGTGGTAGAACCGATGTCAATGCCAAGCGTATATTGCATATCACTCATTTCTTGTATCACTCCTTTAAAATTTGATAGATTTTGCTTAAATGTAACGTTTCTTTTCCTATTTATTATGTGATTTGGCATACCCTGTCATTATACGACACAGATTGTCAAAATGCAATTGTCCAATTCTTAGAAAAAAATGAAGTTTTGGGATGACATTTATTAAATTTTTATGACTTATCTGAATTTATAGGCCATGCCGTTTACTTTTAAAAAGAGGGATGATAAAATGTATTCAGTTTTATCGGGGAAAATACATGCCCGCCGGATACGAAGAAAGCAGATGGCGGGAAATATCAAGAATCAAACAGTAGGAGTGTGTTTGTTATGAGTTCTTTTGAACGAAAATTTGGGAAATATGCCATTCAAAATCTGTCTTTTATACTGGTGTTTTGCTACGGTGTGGGTTATCTGCTGCAGCTGATGGACAGGAGCAATACCTTGCTATCGTTTCTGACATTGAATCCTTATGCAATCTTACATGGGCAGGTATGGCGGCTTGTCACCTGGATACTGATTCCGCCGCCAGGCAGCGGCGGGCTGTTCCTGACATTGATTATGCTGTATTTTTATTGTTCTATCGGTACTTCCCTGGAACGTACCTGGGGAACATACCGGTATAATGTGTATTTGTTTCAGGGTATGCTATTTACCGTTCTGGGCAGTTTCCTGCTGATGGGATATTGTTATCTGTTCCAGGCTGACGTGGTTGCGCAGAGTACACCGGAAATATTTTTTACGTATATTTCGCTTGTCTTCAGCACTTATTATATCAATATGTCTATTTTCCTGGCATATGCGGCGACGTTCCCGGAAGCACAGGTACTTTTGATGTTCCTGATTCCGATTAAAGTTAAGTGGCTGGGGATTATCTACGGCATTATGCTGGCCTTCGAGTTTCTGGGAAGCAGTGTGTTTTACAAGTTTGCCATAGCAGCATCCCTTCTCAATTTCCTGGTTTTCTTCCTGACATCCAGGAATATGATGCACTTAAATCCCAAACAGATTCACAGGAGGCAGGAATTTAAGAGGGATGTGAGAAGAAATACCGGGATTACCAAGCACAAGTGTGCAATCTGCGGCAGGACAGAAGTGGACAGCCCGCAGATGCAGTTTCGATTCTGTTCTAAGTGCGATGGCAATTATGAGTACTGTGAGGAGCATCTGTATACCCATACGCATATTAAGAGAAGCTGACAAAGTGCTGAATATATAAAGAAAGAAGAGGAATTTCAGATGGACAGGGAAATCCGGTTTGCCAGAACATTAGAAGAAGTCAGACAAAAGGCTAAAATACAGAATAACTGCATATCTCAGGCAGAGGTGGAGGAGGCATTTGCACCTCTTGCGCTCTCGGCGGAGCAGATGGATATGGTATATCAATATTTGAGACAGAAAAAGATTGGCATCGGGGAGCCGGTGGATTATGAGGAGTATCTGCTGGATGAGGAGAAGGATTATCTTGCCTCTTACCTGGAATCGCTCAAGGCGTTTGCAGAGGTGTCTGAAGGGGAGCGGGAAGCAGTGACGCTCTCGGCCATGGCGGGAGATAGAGAAGGGGTCAGACGCCTGACAGAGATTTTCCTTTCTGAGGTTGTGGAGATTGCCAAACTCTATGCCGGACAAGGGGTATATCTGGAAGATCTGATTGGGGAGGGAAATGCGGCACTCTCCTTGGGTGTGACGATGCTTGGGGCATTGGAACATGCTTCAGAGGCACAGGGGATGCTTGCCAGACTCATCATGGATGCCATGGAGGAATATATCGCGGATTATGCCGAGGAGTCCAGAAAGGATCAGAGTATCGCCGAGAAGGTCAATAAAGTGGCAGATGCGGCGAATGCGCTGTATGAAGAACTTCGCAGAAAGGTGACGGTGGAGGAACTGATGGCAGAGTCGGGTCTTAGCAGAAAGGCCATAGAGGATGCCATCCGCATGAGCGGGGATAAGATTGAAGCGATTGCAATCGGTGTCACATCATAGATAAAGGCGGTGGATTCGTGGAAGGGACAAACAGAGATTTTAAATATTTTATGCAGGATACGGGTTCTGTCTACCTGGGCGCTAAATTAAGTTATGCGGAGATTCTGCAGGATGAGATGGTTAACTTTAAATATAAAAGCATTGTGGAACATTATATTTTTAAGGATACGGATTCGGAGACCACTTTGGAGAGTCAGTTATATTATATGACAGACGATCAGTTTTCTTACAGAACCTACAGACAGCTTAAAGCGAAGGTGAAGATAAGCATACTGAAAGAGAAGAAGGGATTCGGGGGTAAAAAGAAAGCGGGTTATCAGAGTGAGATCATGAAGTTAGAGGAGTTTGTGTCGATGAACCTTGCGCAGAAAAAAGCGGCAGGCGTGGTGGTGCAGGAATTGATCTTATCCAAACTGGCGTTGATGGCATTCAGTGTATAAGCATGTTCTGTCAGTTTGCGCGATGAATTACACAAAAATTCAACAAAATGTTCTTGTGTTTGACAAATTTTTCTGGTAAACTTACAACGTAAAATTCCCCTTTTACACTGGACAGGCGAAAAGCGCAAAACGGTTTTTGCCTGTCCTTTTATAATTGATAATACGAAATACTTGTGCAGCTTTGAGTCTGTCAAGCAGCTCTCGCAAGAGGATGGTCCAATTGTTTATTTCGCTTTACTAAATTTTAGCAGGAGTGGTATACTAAGAGAAATGTGAAAAGTATTTCTTAGACTCTGGGCAGTGGAAATTTCGTCAAGAAGTATTTGGAAGGCAAGTTTGAAAGGAGTTTCAGGGAATGAAGTTAGAACAGTCAGAGGCCTATACAGTCCTCATGCAATGCAATATCGAAGAGATTAACTCACAGGGTTATCTGTTGAAACACAATAAAACAGGTGCACGTGTGGCGCTTTTATCAAATGATGATGATAATAAGGTTTTCTATATCGGTTTTCGCACACCGCCCAAAGACAGTACCGGTGTGGCGCATATTATTGAGCACACCGTGTTATGCGGTTCGGATAAGTTTCCGGTGAAGGATCCTTTTATTGAATTGGCCAAGGGATCTCTTAACACGTTCTTAAATGCCATGACCTATCCGGATAAGACGGTGTATCCGGTGGCAAGCTGTAATGACAAGGATTTCCAGAATCTGATGGATGTGTATCTGGATGCGGTGTTCCATCCCAACATCTATCATGAGGAAAAGATTTTCAAACAGGAAGGCTGGCATTATGAACTGGAATCTGCGGAAGATGATCTGACCATCAATGGGGTGGTCTATAATGAGATGAAAGGCGCTTTCTCCTCGCCGGATGATGTGCTTTACAGAGAGATTATGAACTCCCTTTATCCGCATACTTCTTACGGTGTGGAATCAGGCGGAGATCCTGATGTGATTCCGGAACTGACCTACGAAGAATTTCTGGCCTTTCACCAGAGATATTATCATCCTTCCAACAGCTATATTTATCTGTATGGAAATATGGATATGGCGGAAAAGTTACAGTATATTGACGAGGCATATTTGTCAAAATATGATGCCCTTTTGGTGGACTCGGAACCGGCAGTGGAGGAGCCCTTTCAACAGACAGTGACGGTGGAGAAATCTTATCCCATTATGGAGAGTGAATCGGAGGCTTCCAATACCTACCTGTCCTACAATGTTTCGCTGGGAGAGAATCTGGACCGGAAAGAGAATATAGGATTCCAGGCATTGATTGATGCGGTGGCTTCGGCTCCAGGCGCGCCGGTAAAGCAGGCCCTTTTGGATGCCGGAATCGGTACGGATATCAGCTGTATCTTTGAAGTGGATGTGCGGCAGCCGTTTTTCTCTATTATAGCGAAGAATGCGGAGGCATCGCAGACGGAAGAATTTGTCTCGCTCATCGAAGGCAAACTGCGGGAACTTGCAGAAAGCGGTGTGGATAAGAAAGCACTGGAGGCATCGCTGAATCATGATGAATTTAAATATCGGGAGGCAGATTATGGTTCTTATCCCAAGGGTCTAATGTACGGACTGCAGATGTGCGAGACCTGGCTTTATGACGATAAGAAGCCCTTTGTGTATCTCCAGCTGGCGGATACCTATAAGGCATTGAGGAGGGAACTGGATACTTCCTTCTATGAGGAGATGATCACCAGATGCCTGTTGGAAAATACTCATAAGAGCGTGGTGGTGGTAAAACCTGTAAAGGGACTTACCGGTCAGAAGGAGAAAGCGCTGGCAGCGTCGTTGGCGGAAAGGAAGGCGGCCATGACGCAGCAGGAGATTGCCCGGATTGTTGCGGACACGGAGGCGCTGAAATGTTATCAGGAGGAGCCCAGTGCGAAGGAAGATCTTGAGAAGATTCCTCTGCTGACCAGGGAAGATATGACGAAGGAAGCAAGACCCTACTGCAACGAGGAGAAAGCGGTGGGAGACACCTTACTGCTTTACCACGATGTCTTTACCAACGGCATCGGTTATCTGCGGTTTTTGTTTGATCTTCGGCAGGTGCCGGAAGAGCTGTTTCCTTATGTGGGCCTTCTGCGTGCCATGATCGGCCTGGTGGATACGAAGAAACATTCCTACAGTGAACTTTACAGTGAGATTCATCTGCAGACGGGCGGGATTACACCGGCGGTGAACACTTATACAGATGCGAGGGATATGTCAAAGTATAAAGTCACGTTTGATCTTAAGGTAAAGACTTTATACGAGAATCTGCCGCAGGCGTTTGCTTTGGCAGAGGAAATATTGACTGAATCAGTCTATACAGATGCAAAACGTCTCTATGAGCTGGTGGCGGAGAGCCGTTCGGATAAACAGGCGCAAATGATGTCGGCGGGCCATTCCCTGGCGGCAGGGCAGGCTTTATCTTACTTGTCGAAACCCGCGATGATTATGGACCATATTTCGGGCATGGCTTTTTATCGTATTCTGGAAGGATTGGAGAAGGACTTCGATCAGAAAAAGGAGGAACTGGTGGCGAATATGCAGAAAGTGGTACGGTGCATATTCCGTCCTGAGAATCTGATGGTGGACTATACGGCGCAGAAAGAGGGCCTGACAGGAATAGAGGAATTGATAGAAGGTCTGAAAGGAACTCTTTATACAGATCCGATTGACACCAAAGGATATGATCCTGTTCCAGTCAGGAAGAATGAAGGTCTGATGTCTTCGGCGCAGATTCAGTATGTATGCCGGGCAGGAAATTTTGTGAAGAAAGGTCTGCCTTATACGGGGGCGCTGAAAGTGCTGCGGGTGATGATGGGATATGAGTATCTCTGGACGCAGGTGCGCGTCAAGGGCGGCGCTTACGGATGCATGTGTCAGTTTGGCAAAAGCGGTGAGAGTTATTTTGTTTCCTATCGGGATCCCAATCTGGAAAAGACCATTGAAACCTATGAGAAGGCAGCGGATTATATTGCAAACTATGAGGCGGATGAGCGGACCATGACCCAGTATATCATCGGAGCCATCAGCGAGATGGATATGCCTTTGACACCTTCAGCCAAAGGAAATTATTCTCTGGCAGGTTATCTGACACACTATGACTTTGAACGAGTACAGAGGGAACGGGATGAACTGCTCGCCACAGATGCAGATACGATACGCAGTCTGGCCGGATATATCCGCGCTTTCATGGAAGATGAGTGCCTCTGTGTGGTGGGCAATGAAGAGAAGATCAAAGAGCAGGAGAAGCTGTTTACAAAGATAGAGTATCTGTTCCACTAAGGCGGATATGATTCTGTATCAGTGGGATATAACATCACGCAGGATTGTGCGGGAGCGCGGCAGGATTGCTTGTTCTGGTCTGTGAGTTTGGGGAAGGTTTCAGGAGGAAGATTGCTATGAGAAATAAACTGGTTGGAAGAAACGGGAAGATACTGTGTGCGGCGGCTTTGTGTGTAGCGCTTCTCACTGCCTGCGGCACTGCTGCCGGTACCATGAATGATACGGGAGCCAATGTGAAAACGGCGGCCCCCATGAAAGCGGCAGTGGAGGAAGCTGCAGCTGCAGAAGAAACATTTGAGGCGGGGGCCTATGATAGCGGCGCCGGCATGGCTTATGATATGTCCTATACGCAGGAAGGGGATGATGTTGAGCCTGAGACTGCCACGGTGCCTGAGGCCGGTACAGAGCGCAAGCTGATTAAGACAGTTAATATCAGTGCGGAGACGGAACAGTTTGATATCCTGATGCCGTCTTTGCAGGAACAGGTGAAACAGCTTGGCGGTTACATAGAAGAGATATCCATTTACAATAATGAAAATTATTATGTTGAGAGCAGGATGGAGACACTCCGGGGCGCCGGCATGACGGCACGTGTCCCTAAGGAGAATCTGGACAGCTTTCTGGCGCAGGTGGGAGAGCAGTCCAATGTGGTGAGTCAGTCAGAGCGGGTGGAGGATGTGACGCTGCAGTATGTGGATCTGGACAGCCACAAGAGGGTGCTTGTGGCAGAGCAGGAGAGGCTGATTGAGCTTTTAGAGCAGGCTGAGACAGTGGAAGATCTGATTGCCATCGAGGGACGTCTTTCAGAGGTGCGCTATCAGATTGAGAGCATGGAGTCCCAGCTGCGCACCTATGATAATAAGATTGATTACAGTACAGTGTATCTTTCTATCCGTGAAGTGAAGAAATACACACCGCCTCAGGACATTACTGTCTGGGAAAAGATTGGCAATGGTTTTGTGAACAGTCTGGAAAATATCGGTAAGGGAATCGGTGACTTTTTCATTGGATTGCTGATCAATATTCCCTATATCGTTTTGTGGGCGATTATCATCGTTGTGTCGGTGCTGATTATCCGGCAGATACTTTCTGTGGTCCTGAGGAAATTACGGAAATCCTGGCATGTAAAAGGTGACAGAAGAGGGGGGATGAGATTCTTGGCCGGAAAGAAAGCGGAGATATTTTCACGGCAGGAAGAGACAGAGCCGATGTCAGAGGACGAACAGGAAGAGAAGGCCCCGCAGGAAGAGCAAAAAGGATAGACAAAAGCGCAGCTGGAGTGGGGATACAGGAAAAGGAGAAACAACACAGAAGGAAAAGGAAGATATGGAGAATAAACAGTTTAAAGCCGGTTTTGCGACGTTGATAGGCAGACCAAATGTGGGAAAGTCCACATTGATGAATACACTGATCGGGCAAAAGATTGCCATTACCAGCAACAAGCCGCAGACCACCAGAAACCGTATCCAGACAGTGTATACTTCCGAGGAAGGGCAGATTGTGTTCCTGGATACACCCGGTATTATCAAAGCGAAGAATAAACTGGGAGATTATATGGTGAATGTAGCCCAGAGAACCCTTTCAGAGGTGGATGTGATTCTGTGGCTGGTGGAACCCAGTGATTATATCGGCGCAGGTGAGAGGCACATCATTGAGCAGCTGAAGAAAACCAATACACCGGTAATTCTGGTCATCAATAAAATTGATACGGTGAAGAAAGAACTGATCCTGACTTACATTGACGCTTATAGAAAGGAATTGGATTTCGCGGAGATCGTGCCGGTGTCAGCCCTGCAAAGGGATGGTATGGAAGTACTGATAGAATGTATTATGAAATACCTCCCTTACGGGGAGCCGTTCTATGACGAAGACACCGTCACAGATCAGCCCATGCGGCAGATTGTGGCGGAACTGATCAGGGAGAAAGCGCTTAAATGTCTGGAGGAGGAAATCCCCCACGGCATTGCAGTTACCATCGAGCAGATGAAATACAGAAAGCGGATTGTGGATATAGATGCGACCATAGTCTGTGAGCGGGATTCCCACAAGGGCATCATCATAGGCAAACAGGGAAGCATGTTGAAAAAGATTGGTTCCATGGCACGTCCTGATATCGAAGAACTGGTGGAGAGCCAGGTTAACTTAAAGCTCTGGGTGAAGGTAAAGAAAGACTGGCGTGACAGTGATTTCCTGCTCAAGAATTTTGGCTATGATCCTAAAGTAACAGAATAGAAAAAGGTAAATCTGCGAACCCTAATCTGGTAACGGGAAAAAGAATCAGGGGGATCAAGATGAAGCAGATAAATTACTGGGAGCAGTTTATGGCCACGGGTAAGATTGATGATTTCCTGGCTTATAAGAACGTAGTGAGAGACGAAGGAACGGACAAGGAGGACGCAGAGGAGCATTCTCATGCAGGAGATTACAGAGATTACGGGAATGATTATAAAGGCTGAACCGATTGGCGAATATGATAGAAGAGTGGTCCTATTGACGAGGGAGAAGGGGAAGATATCGGCGTTTGCCAGAGGTTCCAGAAAGCCAAGCAGCAGGCTTCTGGCGGCAACGAACCCCTTCTCTTTCGGCGTATTCAAACTATATGCCGGCAAAAGCGCTTATAATATCGTGGACGCCTCTATCAGCAATTATTTTGAGGGGCTGCGGGAAGATTATGAAAGTGCCTACTACGGCATGTATTTTCTGGAAGTCATGGACTACTATACGAGAGAAAACAACGATGAGAAAGAGATGCTAAAGCTTCTTTACCAGTCTCTTCGCGCACTGATGCATGAGGGATTGTCCAATGTGCTTGTGCGGTACATATTTGAGATGAAGGCAATGGTGATCAACGGGGAATTTCCGGGCATGCCGGCAGAGGGGAAATGGGAGGAATCCACCCGCTACGCGGTCTCTTACATTGAAGGTTCCGGAATTGAGAAGCTGTACACGTTTACGGTGACACCCCCGGTTTTACAGGAACTGAAGCAGATTGCTGATACGTACAGGGCACGATTCGTGGACAGGTCGTTTAAAAGTCTTGAAATTGTGGATAATCTTTAATATAATGTAAGGCAGTATGTGATAAAGTGAATGAGTCAGAGAGGATAATTTATGAAAAAAGTGAGGGGAGCGGCGCTCTTATTGATTGCGGCCCTGGGGCTTGCCGGCTGCGGAAGTCAGGAGAAAGAGGCAGAGGTGAGTTCTGTGTCTTTCGGTAAAGATGGAGATGTTACACATAAGGTTGTGGGCAGTTTTGAGCAGGAGGACTATGATTTGGAGGAACTGGAAAGCCTTGCTGCGCAGCGCGTGGAGGAGTATTGTGCAGAGCATGATGCCGAAGCGGTCTATTTAGACTCTGTTAAGGAAAAGGGCGGCACGGTCTCCCTCCTATTTCATTATGCCACAGCAGAGGATTACAGCGGGTTTAATTACAGACAACTGTTTATGGGGACTGTGGAAGAGGCCAATGGAGAAGGATATCACCTGGATGGGGTGGCTTTTATTTCGCCGGAGGGCAAGCCTATAGAACTGGGATTTACCGAGGACGCCGATGCCAAGAAGGTGCTTATCATAGAGACCAAATCAGGGGAAGAGCTTTTAGTGAATCTGGAAGGTAAAGTACTCTATATCAACCAAAGCGCTGACAGCGGTCAGGAGGTATCCTTTGCAGGCAAAAAGGGCGTGCTGATCCGTGACCGGGCGCAGGAGGAGAAGGCGTCTGCACTTACTTACATCGTTTATGAATAGATGTATGGGAATCTATGTAGTGATATCAGGAAAGAATGAGGAGGAATACATATGGAAAAGACAATGGAGAAGATTGTGGCATTATCGAAGGCGAGGGGATTTGTTTATCCCGGTTCTGAGATTTACGGCGGTCTGGCCAATACCTGGGATTTTGGTAACCTGGGCGTGGAACTGAAGAATAATATCAAGAAGGCATGGTGGCAGAAATTTGTTATGGAGAGTCCCTATAATGTGGGCGTTGACTGTGCGATTCTGATGAACCCGCAGACCTGGGTTGCTTCCGGTCATCTGGGCAGTTTTTCCGATCCGCTCATGGATTGCAGGGAGTGTCATGAGAGATTTCGTGCGGATAAGATCATTGAGGATTTTGTGGCCCAGCAGAGCATGACGCTTGACAGTTCTGTGGATGGCTGGAGCCAGCAGCAGATGAAGGACTTTATTGAGGAACACAATATCCCCTGTCCCACCTGCGGCAAACATAATTTTACGGATATCAGACAGTTTAATCTGATGTTCAAGACCTTCCAGGGCGTTACAGAGGACGCCAAGAACACTGTGTATCTGCGTCCCGAGACGGCACAGGGTATTTTTGTGAACTTTAAGAATGTACAGAGAACATCCCGTAAGAAGATTCCTTTCGGGATCTGCCAGGTGGGTAAGTCTTTCAGAAACGAGATTACACCAGGCAACTTTATATTCCGTGTGCGTGAGTTTGAGCAGATGGAGATGGAATTTTTCTGTGAGCCGGATACGGATCTGGAATGGTTTGCGTACTGGAAGAAATATTGTATAGATTTCTTAAAGAATCTGGGTATGAAGGAAGAGGAAATGCGCGTGCGTGACCACGATCCGGAAGAACTCTCTTTCTATTCCAAGGCTACTACGGATATTGAGTTCCTGTTCCCCTTTGGCTGGGGTGAACTGTGGGGCATTGCAGACAGGACCAATTATGACCTGACACAGCATCAGACAGTATCCGGCGAGGATATGTCATACTTTGATGACAGTAAGAATGAGAAATATATTCCCTATGTCATAGAGCCTTCGTTGGGTGTGGAGAGACTGTTCTTAGCAGTGCTTTGCGGCGCCTATGATGAGGAGGAGATTGGCGAGGGAGATGTGCGTACCGTGCTGCATTTCCATCCGGCGCTGGCGCCTGTAAAGATTGGCGTGCTGCCTCTTTCCAAGAAGTTGAATGAGGGAGCCGAGAAAATCTTCGCGCAGTTGTCCAAGAAGTATAACTGTGAGTTTGATGACAGGGGTAATATCGGTAAGAGATACCGCAGACAGGATGAAATCGGCACTCCTTTCTGTGTTACCTACGATTTTGATTCCGAGACAGATGGCTGTGTGACGGTCAGATTCCGTGATTCCATGGAACAGGAACGGATCGCCATCGATCAGCTGGATGCTTATTTTGCAGATAAATTTATTTTATAATGACAGAAAGGATTTGGAACTACGATGAAACCTTATGGTGTAAATGAACTGCGCAGAATGTTTCTTGCGTTTTTTGAGAGTAAGGAACATTTGAAGATGAAGAGTTTTTCGCTGGTGCCTCATAATGACAACAGCCTGCTTTTGATTAATTCCGGCATGGCTCCTTTAAAGCCATACTTTACAGGACAGGAGATTCCGCCCAGAAAACGTGTCACCACCTGCCAGAAATGTATTCGTACAGGTGATCTTGAGAATGTTGGTAAAACGGCAAGGCATGGTACCTTCTTTGAGATGCTGGGAAATTTCTCTTTTGGGGATTACTTTAAGAAGGAGGCCATTGCCTGGAGCTGGGAGTTTTTGACTGAGGTGGTGGGACTTGATGCAGACAGGCTTTATCCATCTATTTATGAGAATGACGAGGAAGCTTTCCAAATCTGGAATCAGGATATTGGTATTGCCCCGGAACGGATTTTCCGGTTTGGCAAGGAAGATAATTTCTGGGAGCATGGATCAGGTCCCTGCGGTCCTTGTTCAGAGATTTATTATGACCGGGGTGAGAAATACGGCTGCGGTAAGCCGGATTGTACGGTAGGCTGTGATTGTGACCGTTATATGGAAATCTGGAATAACGTGTTCACCCAGTTTGATAATGACGGCAAGGGAAATTACACAGAATTACAGCAGAAAAATATCGACACAGGCATGGGTCTGGAGCGTCTGGCTTCTGCTGTACAGGATGTAGATTCCATTTTCGATGTGGACACTGTCCTGGCACTGCGCACGAAGGTATGTGAGATTGCCGGTGTGGAATATAAGAAGGATTATGATACGGATGTGGCTATCCGTATCATTACAGACCATATTCGTTCAGCTACTTTTATGATTTCTGACGGCATCATGCCTTCCAATGAGGGCAGAGGCTATGTGCTTCGCCGGATTATCCGCCGGGCTGCGCGTCAGGGAAGAAAGCTGGGCGTACAGAGAATGTTTCTGGCAGAGCTTTCTGGTACGGTAATCGAGGGTTCCAAAGACGGCTATCCGGAACTGGATGAAAAGAAGGAATTTATTGTTAACACCCTGAATCAGGAAGAAGAAAAGTTTAATAAAACCATTGACCAGGGGCTTACCATATTAAGTGAGATGGAAGAGCAGATTACGAAAGCAGGGAAGAAAGAGCTTGCCGGCGCAGATGCTTTTAAGCTTTATGATACCTATGGATTCCCCTTGGATTTGACCAGGGAGATTCTGGAAGAAAAGGGTCTTACCGTGGATGAAGAAGGCTTTAAGGCCTGTATGCAGGAGCAGAAGGATAAGGCAAGAAAGGCTCGGAAAGTGACCAATTACATGGGTGCGGATGTGACCGTATATGAGTCAATCGACCCGGCCATAACCACGGAGTTTGTTGGATACGATAAGCTTACCTGTGAGTCTCAGGTGACAGTGCTTACCACAGAGACAGAGATTGTTGACGCTCTGACAGACGGACAGGTGGGTACCGTGATTGCGCAGCAGACTACATTCTATGCCACCATGGGAGGACAGGAAGGCGATATCGGTGTCATCACTACCGCTGATGGCGAATTTAAAGTGGAGAATACGATTAAACTCTTAGGCGGTAAAGTAGGACATATCGGTAAAGTAACCAAGGGTATGATCAAAAAGGGTGACAAGATTACCCTTTCTGTTGATACTGCAAGAAGAACCAATACCTGTAAGAATCACAGTGCCACACATTTACTGCAGAAAGCGCTGCGGGAAGTTCTGGGCGGTCATGTGGAGCAGGCAGGTTCCTATCAGGACGGCGAGAGGACCCGGTTTGACTTCTCCCATCCGGCGGCGATGACAGCGGATGAAATCAGACAGGTGGAACAGATTGTCAATGAGAAGATTGCCGAAAATCTGGCCGTGGAGACAAATATCATGTCCATCGAGGAGGCCAAGAAAACGGGCGCCATGGCATTGTTCGGAGAGAAATACGGCGATACGGTGCGGGTGGTACAGATGGGCGCCTTTTCCAGTGAGCTGTGCGGTGGTACTCATGTGAAGAACACGGGAAGCATCGGTTCCTTTAAGATATTGTCTGAGTCCGGCGTGGCAGCCGGCGTGCGTCGAATTGAGGCGGTGACCGGAAATAATGTGACGGCTTATTATCAGAATCTGGAAGAGCAGCTGCATGAGGCGGCAAGAACTTTAAAGACCAATCCGGCAAACCTGGTGGAGCGCTGCGAACATCTGATGGCGGAGATGAAGGCTCTGCAGAGTGAGAATGAAGCATTAAAGAGCAAAGCAGCCAAGGATGCTCTGGGTGATGTAATGGACCAGGTACAGGAGGTAAAGGGCGTTAAGCTTCTGGCTTCTAAAGTGGCCGGTGTGGATATGAACGGCTTGCGGGAACTGGGCGATCAGTTAAAGGAAAAGCTGGGTGACGGCGTGGTGGTGCTGGTTTCCGAAAAGGAAGGCAAGGTGAATCTGATTGCCATGGTGACAGAGGGTGCGATGGCGAAAGGCGCTCACGCAGGCAATCTGATCAAAGGAATCGCAGCGCTTGTAGGCGGTGGCGGCGGTGGACGGCCTAATATGGCCCAGGCAGGCGGCAAGAACCCAGCTGGCATCGATGATGCGATTGCAGAGAGTGCAAAAGTGCTTGCAGAACAGATCCGGTAGTGTTGGAAAGGTGAGCAGATATGAGTACATTACAAAAGATAGTTTTGCAGAAGAAAGTGTGGTGTTGTGTTGTTGTGGCCGAACTGCTGTTTCTGGCAGCGGCCGGATTCTTTTATGACAGACGTGAGAAGATAGATATCAATTATACGCAGGACGATTTGGTGGATGATTCTGGTCAGGGGGAGGCATTCTATGTAGATAAATCCTATGCGGCACAGTATATTGCAACTCCGGATTTTATTTTGCCAAAAGGAATCTATACCCTGGAGGCACAGTACGAATATGTCGGACAGGTCAGGCTGGAGGCTGTCTATGTTGACGGTGGTTTTGACAGTGATGCCGGCGGCAGAATACATATCAAAGAATCCGGGGAGGTGGCCTGTGATTTCAGGGTGAAATATCCGGACAGACCGTTGCATATACGGGGGCGCCTTGCAGGGGACGCATCTGATCAGGATTACCTGTTGATCAGAAATATCAGAATTACCACAGCGGCGGTTGGGACACGTAATTTTGTGTTCAGGATAATGGTTCTGTTTATGGTGTTGGATTTTATCATGGTGCTTTATATCTGGAAAGACAAGATTTTTGCGGATTCTGAAAGAATAGAGCAGTGTAAATATTTGTTTCTGATTGTCTGCCTTTGCAGTTTGCCGCTCACAGTGAATTATCTGTTCAGGAATGCTCAAGATCTGGAGTTCCATCTGATGAGGATTGAGGGAATTAAGGATGGATTGCAGAATGGCATTTTTCCGGTAAAGATTCAGAACAACTGGCTGAATGACCACGGTTATGCAGTTTCCGTATTTTATGGGGATGCGCTTTTGTATATTCCGGCAGTTCTTCGCATGTTTGGGGTATCGGTTCTGGAAGCGTATAAGTGTTATGTTTTTATCCTTAATGTGCTGACGACTGGAATATCCTATCATTGCTTTTCTAAAATGAGTAACAGACGTAACGGGATGATATGTGCTGCGCTATATACGTTAAATGTATTCAGGCTGTATGATCTCTATGCGAGGGCGGCTGTGGGAGAAACCACAGCGATGGCATTTATGCCTCTTGTGCTGTATGGATTATGGAAGGTCTACAAACTTCCGGAAGAGTCACGGGAACACGAGAGAAGCTGGATTACGATTCTGTTTGGATGTACAGGTGTTTTTCTCTCCCATATGATATCGACGGAGATGACGGCGTTTTTCATCATACTGGCGGCTATTATTTTATGGAAGAAGACGATACGCAAAAAGACATTTATCGTACTGTTAAAGGCATTGGTGTCAACTCTGTTGGTGAACCTGTGGTTTTTGCTTCCTTTTCTGGATTATATGATGAGCGGAACCTATGCGATTAATTGTCTTAATCGGTATGCTCCATACCGTCTGGAAGATAAGGGCGGATTTTTGGTGCAGCTTTTTATGACAGAATATGAAGTGATGGGAGCGGCAGGGGGCATTGACACCCGTGGTGCTGCAGGGGGGATGCCGCATACTGTTGGCAATGCGCTTATGCTGATATTAATCGGCTGGTTTCTTATGTGTCTGTGGCAGAAGGAAAAGCACATAGAAGACAGGAAAGAAGAGTATCTGGCAGTTTTTTTAAGTGTTTTATGCATTTTTATGACGCGCTGTACATTTCCATATACATGGTTGGTGAGTAAGATACCGATACTGAAGTTTCCTGTGCACGGACTCCAGTTTCAGTGGCGTTTTCTGGCAATTGCTATTGTTTTATTGTTGTGGCTTTTGTGTGTTATCATGCAAAAGGACTGGATTTCTCGGAAAAAGAAGATTGCTTTTGCAGGACTCCTGCTGTTCCTTTCAGTCGGTCAGGCAGTATCTTATATCAGCGGACTGATGAATGAGGCGGATGTGTGGCACATTTATCAGGAAGGCGGACTGGATTCCTGCGCTGTGATATTTGGAGAATATCTCCCGGTAGGAAATCCGGATGGGTTTTCGATCAAAGAATACTTGACGGGGTATCAGGAAGCACTGGTCTATGATCCGGCAAGTGTAAATGTGGAGGAATGGCATAGAGAAAAGGCATCAGTTGTGGTTCGTGTGCATAATATGAGTGATGAAAGCAAGCCGATAGAAGTGCCGTTGATTTTATATAAAGGCTACAGGGCTGTGGCAGATAATGGAGAACAACTGCAGATTTCTCCCGGAAGTTTTTATCGTATTTCAGTGTCCGTGCCGGCCGGATATTCGGGAAATATCAGAATCGGGTTTCAGGAGCCGTGGTACTGGAGGATATGTGAAATCATATCATTGACTGTACTCTTGAGCATTATCATCTATAGGGGATATGACCGGCGCGAAAGACAAAAGGCATTAATTTCTAAATAGTGGTTGACTGACACCCAAAATGTGGTATAATTTATGTTGTGTGTGAGAACACAACGCGTTAGCGTATGAATAACCCGGTCAGTCGAGATACTTGTGGGGACTGAAGGGAGGTCAGGTGCGGGAATGTCAAACGTAATCGTAAAAGAAAACGAGACTTTGGATAGTGCATTACGTCGTTTTAAGAGAAGCTGTGCGAAAGCCGGTATTCAGCAGGAGATTCGTAAGAGAGAGCATTACGAGAAACCCAGCGTAAGACGCAAGAAGAAATCCGAAGCGGCAAGAAAACGTAAATACAACTAAGAAATGGGAAACAGACTCAAACAAGCTTTGAGTCTGTTTTTTTGCGCGATAAGCAGAGTCATAAGCCAGTCAGCACATGAACCATGCTTGCATGAGCTCATGTGCTGACTGGCTTATGACGAGCAACGCGAACTTGGAATGCGAAGCATTCCAAGTCTGCTAATTGCAGATTTAAGTCTGCTAATCGCAGAGCCAAGTCTGCTAATCGCAGATAAGCCCCACCCCCAAGATCACTTCATGGTCATATCTTATGCCAATACATAATAAACATAGTAAATAAGAAACTGTAGGAGTGACATAGTTTGCGCAGAGAAGTTAAGCGGATTATTGTAGGGCTTTTACTTGGGTGTATTGTCTTAAATACTATATTTTTAAAAATGACCATATTGGTCAATGCCGCGCCGGAGGTATCTGCACCTTCTTATATCGTGATGGAGGCGTCCACAGGACAGGTCATCTGTGAACAGGATGCAGATAAAAGACGGAGCCCGGCGAGTATTACGAAGATCATGACTTTACTTATTATCTTCGAACATTTAAAGAACGGCAGGATTCATCTGGAGGACCAGGTGACTACCAGCGCTTATGCGAAATCCATGGGCGGATCACAGGTTTTTCTGGAGGAGGGGGAGACGCAGACTTTAGAGACTATGATCAAATGCATCGCGGTAGCCAGCGGCAATGATGCCAGTGTGGCGGTAGCGGAATACATAGCGGGGAGTGAATCGGAGTTTGTCAAGCTTATGAATGCCAAGGCAGAGAGTCTTGGGATGCAGAATACCCATTTTGAGGATTGCTGTGGTCTGACGGACTCTGATGAACATTATACTTCGGCTAAGGATGTGGCTGTTATGTCCAGGGAACTGATTACGAAATATCCGGAGGTTTTTGATTACACGACGATCTGGATGGAGGATATTGAACATAAAACAGCACAGGGGACCAGTACTTTCACGCTTTCCAGCACAAATAAGTTATTAAAGCAGTATGAGTGGACTACAGGGTTAAAGACCGGTTCCACTTCCAAGGCGCTCTATTGTCTGTCTGCCACAGCAGATAAGGATAACATGGAATTGATTGCTGTGGTCATGGCGGCGCCGGACAATAAGACACGGTTTCAGGACGCTATGGCGCTTCTGAGCTATGGCTACAGCGTGAGCCAGATGTATACGGATGAAAATAAAGATGCCCTGCCGGCCCAGAGAGTGGAGGGCGGAATTGAGGATACAGTTAATCTGGCCTATGCTGGACCCTTTGATTATCTGGATACGACAGGAAGTAATTTGAGTGAGATTCAGAAAGAAATCAGCCTGCCGGGCATTGTGACAGCGCCGGTTGCAGAGGGGGATGCCATCGGCGAGGCAGTCTATAAATTAAACGGAACACGCATCGGCAGTGTATCCATTCTGGCTGCGCATAGTGTGGATAAAGCAGATTACAAGGACTATTATAAAAAGGTGTGGGGTTTATATCTGTTGAAGCGGTGATCTAGACAGCGGTTTTTGGCACAGAAGCAGGCGCAGTATGCAGTATAATCAGAACAAAAGTTCACTGATTGCGGTGAGTCCGGGGGTTGTGATATACTTTATAAGTTGTAATGTCATGAAATGGCAGTTTGGACGGAGATAGGGTATGTTGGAAGGTGTATTGATAGGTATTATATTGTTGGCGGCTATCTGTCTGTCCGTGACTGTTCTGGACTGTAATCGGTTTGTGACGGTTGCTTATGAGATCAAGTCCGATAAGATCACGAAACCATGCAGGATGGTGCTCTTGTCGGACTTACACAATAAATCTTTTGGCAGTGGGAACAGCAGACTGCTTCGGCGGATTGATGAACTTACACCTGATGAAATCCTGGTGGCGGGAGATATGTTGACAGCTACTGCAGGGCATGATTACAGCCCGGCGCTTGGACTGATGGAGAATCTTGCCAAAAAGTACAGGGTCCATTATGGTATGGGAAATCATGAGTATCGTTTAGGGCTTTATCCGGATCAGTATCCTGCTATGTATGCAGGGTATATGGCAGGGCTTAAGGAAGCTGGCATAGAACCGCTGATCAACCAGAGGACATATCTGCCCAAGTGGAATATGGATGTCTGCGGCGTAGAAATTGACAGGCGTTATTACAAGCATTTCCGGAAGATGCAGATGGAAACGGAGTATCTTGATAACCTTTTAGGCAAGCCGAAAGAAGATGTTTTTCAAGTGCTGATAGCCCATAACCCTGTATATTTTGAAACATATGCGAAATGGGGCGCAGATCTTGTGGTGTCCGGGCATGTGCATGGCGGTATCATGAGACTGCCGGTGCTTGGCGGTGTGTTGTCACCGAGTCTGACGTTGTTTCCAAAGTATGACGGCGGCAGATTTGAGCATGGCAGAAGCACAATGATTTTAAGCCGGGGGCTTGGAAGTCATACGATCCCGCTTCGGATTTTGAATCCGGGTGAACTGGTTGTGATCGATCTTGTGCCGGACAAGTAGTATATATTAGGAGAGGACAGGCTGTTATGGCAATTCCTGTGAAGCTGGAGGTGTTTGAAGGTCCTTTGGATCTTCTGCTGCATCTGATTGACAAGAATAAAGTGGATATCTATGATATTCCCATTGTGGAGATTACGGAGCAGTATTTAGAGTATATCAGGCAGATGGAGACGGAGGACATGAACGTCATGAGCGAGTTTCTGGTCATGGCGGCTACGCTGATTGACATCAAGTGCAAGATGCTTCTGCCCAAGGAAGTTAATGAAGAGGGGGAGGAACAGGATCCTCGTGCGGAACTGGTGGAGAAGCTGTTGGAATACAAAATGTGTAAATATATGTCTTATGAGCTGCGGGACAGAATGGTGGACGCGGAACGTAATCTGTATAAACGTCCCACACTTCCTGATGAGGTGGCGCAGTACAGACAGCCGGTGGACTATGAGGAACTGATCGGCGATATGACATTACAGAGACTGCATGAGATTTTTAAGCAGATGATGAAGCGTCAGGAGGATAAGATCGATCCGGTCAGGAGTACGTTTGGTAAGATTGAGAAGGATGAGATTGATCTTGGCTTAAAGACTACTTATGTAGAGGCTTATGTGCGCAGTCATAAGACGTTCAGTTTCCGTAAGCTGTTGGAAAAGCAGCATAGCAAAATGGAGATTATTGTCACGTTCCTGGTGGTTTTGGAAATGATCAAGACCGGGCGGATTGGTATCGAGCAGGAAGATACTTTTTCAGATATCATCATCACAGCCAGGGAGACAGGGGATCATGGACCAGTACAGCTTACGTCACTGGGTTGATGGATACAGGAGTAAGAGGGAAAAGAGATGGAAAAAGATAAGGCGAAGGCAGTGCTTGAGGCAATTCTGTTTACCATGGGAGACTCGGTGGAGATTGACAGACTTGCTGCCGTGATTGAGGAAGATAAGGATACTACAAAGAAGCTGCTTGAGGAGATGGCAAAAGACTATCAGAAAGAGGACAGGGGCATCGGGCTTACCACATTCGAGAATGCGGTGCAGATGTGCACAAAGAGTGCGTTGTATGAGTATCTGATCAAGATTGCCAAAACACCGAAGAAATTTGTGCTCACGGATACACTTCTCGAGACGCTGTCCATCATAGCCTATAAACAGCCCATTACCAGACTGGAGATTGAGAAGGTAAGGGGAGTCAGCTGTGATCATGCGGTCAACAGGCTGCTGGAATTTGACCTGATTACAGAGGTGGGCAGAATGGATGCCCCGGGCCGTCCGCTGCTTTTTGGCACCACGGAACAGTTCCTTCGGAGTTTTGGCGTGAAATCCATCGAAGAACTGCCGGAGCTGAGTGCTGTACAGATTGAGGAGTTTAAGCAGCAGGCAGAGTCCGAAGTGCAGATGCAGCTGGATATCTGACACGCACCGGAGATTGTGCCATGGGAAAAGAGCAGGATTGTGATAACGCCATATGATTTTAGAACCATGTGGTTCAGGGAACGATAAGATGCGCATATATATTAAGGAGTCTGGAAACTGAGGCATTCCTATATGCGCAATTTATTACAGCGAATTTTTAGTCTATTTATATTCTTGATCATTCTGAGTATCTGCCTGCCGCGGCAGATCTGTGCGGCAGAACAAAAAGAAAATCTGAAACTTTATGCAAAGGCGGCAGTCTTGATGGATGCTGACAGTGGCCGGGTTCTCTATGGCAAGAATCCGGAAGAAGTGCTGCCGATGGCCAGCACCACAAAGATTATGACCTGTATCCTGGCGTTGGAATACGGTAATCTGGACGAAGAGGTGGAGGTGTCGGCCTACGCGGCAAGCATGCCCAAGGTAAAGCTGCATGTCAGGCAGGGAGAAAAGTATCGTCTGGAAGACCTGCTGTATTCCCTGATGCTGGAATCCCATAATGATTCCGCAGTGGTGATTGCGGAGGCAGTGGGCGGCAGTGTGGAAGGTTTTGCGGCCATGATGAATCAGAAGGCCAGGGATATCGGGTGTTTTGATACCTATTTTATCACACCAAACGGTCTGGATGCGGTGGTAAATGACAGCGGGAAGATTCATTCCACCACGGCTGCGGATCTGGCCAGGATTATGGCCTACTGCGTGACGGATTCCGCACAGAAGGATAAGTTCCTGGAAATCACCAGAACCATAAGTTATGATTTTACGAATGTGGGGGGCGGCAGAAGTTTTCATTGTAATAACCACAATGCTTTTCTGGGAATGATGCAGGAGGCGCTTTCCGGTAAGACAGGATTTACAAATAACGCTGGTTATTGTTATGTGGGAGCGATTGAGAGTGAGGGACGTACCTTTACGGTGGCGCTGTTAGCCTGCGGCTGGCCAAATAACAGGAGTTATAAATGGAGTGATATGAAAACCCTTGCTTTATATGGCATGGAGAACTATCAATATCAGGAGTTATATGAGCACAAGGAGTTTCAGGATATACCAGTGCTCAATGGAATTGCGGGAAAGCAGGGAACACCCTATGAGGAGGCAAGTGTCTCAGTGGTGATAGAGGGGCAGGAGGAGGCTCTTCCTTATCTGCTTGCAGAACAGGACCAGGTGGAGGTAAAGACAAAGATTGCGGAAACGCTCACAGCGCCGGTGGCGAATCACACGGAAGTAGGCGAGGTGTCTTATTATCTGAATGGGCAATTGATTAAACGCTATGCCGTCTATACTGATGGGGCAGTGAAGGAGCGCACTTTTGGCTGGATATGCCGTTATATATGGGAGATTTTTCTGCCGTAAACAGCCGGTTTTATACTACAGTATCCTACGGATGAATGTTTCATTTTGTAATTCTTACTTTTCTTACAATTTTTTGAAAAACTAACTAGTCGAGTTGCAGATTCTGTGTTATACTACTTTCGTGTGTTATGTCACACAATAATACAGTTTTATTATTATATATAATTATGATAAATGGAGGGCTGAAAAATGAGTACTACTTCTCAAGCGAGTCAAAGAATCAATGCTTTACTCGATGAAAACAGTTTCGTTGAGATCGGCGGCCTTGTGACAGCAAGAGCTACAGATTTCAACCTGAAACAGACCGAAACCCCGTCTGACGGTGTTGTGACCGGCTACGGTGTGATCGATGGCAGTCTTGTGTATGTGTACAGCCAGGATGCATCTGTGCTTAACGGATCTGTAGGCGAGATGCATGCGAAGAAAATTGTCAATCTTTATGATCTGGCCATGAAAATGGGTGCGCCGGTGATCGGTCTGATTGATTCTGCTGGTTTAAGACTGCAGGAGGCAACAGATGCTTTGAATGGTTTTGGTGAGATTTACAGAAGTCAGGTGATGGCTTCCGGTGTGATTCCGCAGATTACGGCAGTATTTGGAAACTGTGGCGGCGGACTTGCTCTAATCCCTGCGATGACAGATTTTGCATTTATGGAGGAGAAGAAGGCAAAATTGTTTGTTAATTCCCCCAATGCGTTGGAAGGTAATGAGATTTCCCGTTGTGATACGTCTGCGGCAGCGTTCCAGAGTGAGGAGACAGGCATGGTAGACATGGTGGCGGATGAAGCTTCCATCCTTGCCCAGATCAGACAGCTGGTGTCAATCTTACCTGCTAATAACGCTGATTATGCACTGACAGACTGCGCAGATGACCTGAATCGTGCCTGTGCCCAGATTGCAGGCTGTGTGGGTGATACAGCTATTGCTTTATCCCAGATTGCAGATGATGGTCTGTTTGTGGAAGTGAAACAGGATTATGCCAAGGATATGGTGGCTGGCTTTATGCGTCTGAATGGCGCTACAGTCGGTGCTGTTGCAAACCGTACCGAAGTGTATGATGCAGAGGGTGAAGTGACAGATAAATTTGATGCGGTGTTATCTGCAAGAGGCGCTGAAAAAGCTGCAGAGTTTGTTACGTTCTGTGATGCCTTTGATATTCCGGTGCTCTCCCTCACAAATGTGACAGGTTTTGCGGCGACAAAGTGTGCTGAGAAACGTATGGCGAAAGCGGCAGGCAAGCTTACATATGCATTTGCCAACGCTACGGTTCCGAAGGTAAATGTGATCATTGGCAAAGCTTATGGCAGTGCCTATGTGGCTATGAATTCCAAGGCACTTGGTGCGGATATTACCATGGCATGGCCGAATGCAGAAATCGGTATGATGGATGCAAAACTGGCAGCAAAGATTATCTGCGATGGACAAGGTGCCGATGCTATTGATACTTGTGCAAAAGAGTATGCAGCATTGCAGAATAATGTGACCAGCGCGGCAAGAAGAGGCTATGTTGACCAGATCGTGGAGCCGGCTGATACCAGAAAATATGTGATTGGCGCTTTCGAGATGCTGGCGGCTAAGAATGAGGGCCGTCCTGAGAAAAAACATGGTACAGTTTAGAAAGGATGATGCTTAATATGAAAAAACTATTGGTAGTATTAGGTATGATTGCCTGTATGGCCGGTCTCGTTGCATGTGGAGAAGAAAAGGCATATGATGGGCCGGTTACTGAGGAACAGGCAATAGAGATTGGTACGACCATTGTGGAGAATATGGATATGATCGTCAGCACTGGGTTAATTGAGCAGTATGCAGATCAGCCTGTTCTTTATAACGGATTCCTCGGCTGGCAGAGTGCTTTGGAGGATATTGGAACATTTGAAGGAATGAATGGCGGTACGGTAGAATCTAAAGAAGATGAAATCGTTATCAATATAAATGTGCTTGGTTCCGCACATGATGCTACGGTGGAGATTATTCTGGATGATGAATTAACCTCCTATATTGGCATCACCACCAATATTCATTATTCTACAGGTGAGATTATGATGAAGGCGTTTATGAATACCGTAATCGGTATGGGCACAGTATTTGTGGTCCTGATTCTGATTAGCCTGATCATTTCCAGCTTTACCCTGATTTCCAAGATAGAGGAGAGACAGAAGAAGAAAGCAGAGAGTTCTGCACCCGCACCTGCGGCGGATCCTGTAGTGGAACAGATTGCTGCCAAGGAAGAGCTTTCCGACGATACAGAGCTTGTGGCGGTCATCGCTGCAGCAATCGCTGCCTACGAAGGGGCGGCATCTACGGATGGATTTGTGGTGAGATCCATCAGAAAATCTAACAAGACTAAATGGCAGAATGCCTGAGATCATAGGAGGATATGAAGATGAAAAATTATACAATTACCGTTAATGGCAGCGTATATGATGTAGTAGTGGAAGAGGGACAGACAAGCGGCGCACCGGTTGCAGCAGCACCGGCAGCACCCAGGGCAGTTCCGAAGGCAGCTCCTGCACCTGCAGCAGCACCGGCAGCTGGCGGCGCAGCAGGCAGCGTGAAGATTGAGGCAGGCGCAGCTGGTAAGGTGTTTAAGATTGAGGCGAATGTGGGCCAGGCTGTGAAGAAAGGTGACTCAGTTGTAATCGTTGAGGCCATGAAGATGGAGATTCCTGTAGTAGCTCCTCAAGACGGTACTGTAGCAAGTATCAATGTGGCAGTGGGCGATGCAGTAGAGGCGGGCGCGCTTCTGGCAACATTGAACTAATTGTCAGCAGAAGAGTCTGTACAGACACTTCTTCTGAAACTAAAACTACAGGAGGTTAATAAAAATGTATATAGTAGAGACGCTTGATAATCTGATACATCAGACCGCCTTTTTCAATCTGGAAGTAGGCAACTATGTCATGATTGTCGTAGCACTTGTATTTCTATATCTTGCAATCGGCAAGGGATTTGAACCGTTATTACTGGTTCCCATCGCTTTCGGTATGCTGCTTGTGAACATCTATCCGGATATCATGGCAGAGTATGGAGAAGGCGGCGCCGGTGGCGGTTTGCTGTATTATTTCTATAAGCTGGATGAATGGGCAATCCTGCCGTCCCTGATCTTTATGGGTGTCGGTGCCATGACGGATTTCGGTCCCCTGATTGCTAACCCTAAGAGCTTTCTTCTGGGTGCAGCGGCACAGTTCGGTATCTTTGCTGCATACTTTGGCGCAATTTTCTTAGGATTTAATGATAAAGCGGCTGCAGCTATCTCTATCATTGGTGGTGCAGACGGTCCTACTTCCATTTTCCTGGCGGGTAAACTGGGCCAGACAACACTGATGGGACCTATTGCGGTGGCGGCATATTCCTACATGGCATTGGTGCCGATTATTCAGCCGCCTATCATGAAACTCTTCACGACAGAGAAGGAGAGAAAGATTAAGATGGGGCAGCTTCGTCCTGTCAGCAAGTTGGAGAAGATTCTCTTCCCCATCGTGGTAACCGTTGTGGTTTCTCTGATTCTTCCTACCACAGCACCCCTCGTAGGTATGCTGATGCTTGGTAATCTGTTCAGAGAGTGCGGTGTGGTGAGACAGTTGACAGACACAGCATCCAATGCCCTGATGTATATCGTTGTTATTATTCTTGGTACTTCTGTAGGTGCAACCACAAGTGCCGAGGCATTCCTTAACTGGGATACCATCAAGATTGTCATCCTGGGTCTGGTTGCCTTCGCTTTTGGTACGGCGGCAGGCGTACTGTTCGGTAAACTGATGTGCGTCATCACCAAGGGTAAGGTGAATCCGCTGATTGGTTCCGCCGGTGTGTCCGCAGTGCCTATGGCAGCGAGAGTGTCACAGAAGGTGGGCGCAGAGGAAGATCCTACGAACTTCCTGCTGATGCACGCTATGGGACCTAACGTAGCAGGTGTTATTGGTACGGCTGTGGCGGCAGGTACCTTTATGGCAGTATTTGGTGTTTTCTAGGAAGTAATTCCTTTGGGTGTAACTTCTATGACTGTGAAAGTTTGATAGTATCAAAAATGAGAAAGGAATGGACAATAAAATGGCAGAACAGAAACCAGTTAAGATTATGGAAACAGTTCTCCGCGACGCACATCAGTCTCTGATCGCAACCAGAATGCCTACCGAGATGATGCTTCCCATCGTGGAGAAAATGGATAAAGTCGGCTACCACGCTGTAGAGTGCTGGGGCGGCGCTACTTTCGATGCTTCTCTTCGTTTCTTAAAGGAAGATCCGTGGGAGAGACTCAGAAAGTTAAGAGAAGGTTTTAAAAATACTAAGTTACAGATGTTATTTAGAGGCCAGAATATCCTGGGTTACAGACCTTATGCGGATGATGTGGTGTACGCGTTTGTTGAGAAATCTATTGCAAACGGTATTGATGTCATCAGAATCTTTGATTGCCTGAATGATATCCGCAACCTGCAGGCGGCGGTAGACGCAACCAACAAAATCAAGAAGCAGGAGGGCAGAGGTCAGTCACAGATCGCGCTTTCTTATACCCTTGGGGATGCCTATACCTTAGAGTATTGGGCAGATATGGCGAAGAAGATTGAAGAAATGGGTGCAGATTCCATTTGTATCAAGGATATGGCAGGGCTGCTTGTTCCTTACCGCGCTGCAGAGCTTGTAAAGACATTGAAGGAGAGCACCAAACTTCCTATCCAGCTGCATACACACTACACCTCCGGCGTAGCTTCCATGACATATCTGAAAGCAGTAGAGGCGGGCGTGGATGTTATCGACTGTGCGATTTCTCCGTTTGCGCTTGGTACTTCTCAGCCTGCGACTGAGGTTATGGTGGAGACCTTCAGAGATACTCCTTATGATACAGGGTATGATCAGGGTGTTCTGGCAGAGATTGCAGATTACTTCCGTCCTTACCGTGAGGAATGTATTGAATCCGGTCTGATGAGCACAAAAGTACTTGGCGTTAATATCAACACATTGCGCTATCAGGTTCCGGGCGGTATGCTCTCCAACATGGTGAGCCAGCTCAAGGAGCAGAAGGCAGAGGATAAGTATCAGGATGTGCTGGAAGAGATTCCAAGAGTGCGTAAAGACTGCGGTGAGCCGCCGCTGGTTACACCTTCCTCACAGATTGTCGGTACACAGGCGGTATTTAATGTGCTGATGGGCGAGAGATATAAGATGGCGACAGGAGAGTTCAAAGATCTGCTTCGTGGTAATTACGGACAGACCGTTAAGCCTATGAGCCAGGAAGTAATTGATAAGGTTATTCCCGGCGAGCCACGTTCCACAGCTCGTTCCGCTGAGGCAACCGGTCATGTTGAGCCGGAGCTTGCAGGTCTGGAAGCAGAGATGAAAGAGTGGAAACAGCAGGATGAGGACGTATTATCCTATGCACTGTTCCCGCAGGTGGCAATAGACTTCTTCAAGTATCGTCAGGCACAGCAGGAAAAAGTAGACATGAGCCAGGCAGATACCAAGAACGGGGCATATCCGGTCTAAGAAGAAAATTCTTTCAGAAGGATTTTCCGGAGATTGGCAAAACAGAATTTGTATAAAGTGCAGATATGGAAAGGGAGCAGAGGAATCTGCTCTCTTTTTATGGCATAGAGAATAAGGAAAAATGTAGAAAAAGCTTGACTCAGGTTACATAATATATTATAATAACATACGTTACTAAAAGATATCCCGTATAAGGTTACAAGAGAGGTATATTCTTATGGCAAGAAAAGAGACGATTACAAAAGACAACATATTGAATACGGCATTTGATATGACAAGAGAGGAAGGGTTCGCTAAAGTAAGTGCAAGAACACTGGCGGCCAGGGCAGGTTGTTCTACGCAGCCGATTTTCAGGGTGTATAAGAACATGGAAGAGTTGGGGGATGATCTCTTCGCAAAGGCTATCGAGTATTTCAGCGCTTATTATGATGCATTTCCCAAGGGAAATGATACCCCTTTTGTTAATCTGGGACTTGCCTATATCCGGTTTGCAGAGAAAGAACAGCAATTGTTCAGACTGTTATTTCTCTCGGAGAATCGTCATGGAAAGAGCCTTTATGATATGTTAAACGGCAAGAACGGGGCAGTGGTCCGGGAAATCAATAACGCTAAATTTTATGGATGTAAAGATCCCAGCGGCATGTTTATGAAGATGTGGATTTTTATTCATGGGGCAGCCTGCATGACATTAACGGGGGATTATGATCTGCAGGAGGAAGATACGATTAAGCTGTTGGAGGAGTCCTACAACGCTTTTCAGAATATCTGACAGGTGCATCGATAGAAAGGATATTTGTGCTATACAATGGCGATAGAGAACCGTTATGACATTATAACAAGGATTAATGAATATTACGGCAAGATGAGCAAAGGGCAGAAAGCGATTTCAGCTTTTATTTACGACCATTATGACCAGGCGGTATTCATGACGGCTGCGAAACTGGGAGATACGGTGGGGGTCAGTGAATCCACTGTGGTGCGGTATGCCATGTTTATCGGTTACAATGGCTATCCGGAATTTCAGCGGGATTTAGAGTATTGGGTGCAGAATAAGATCAATTCCGTACAGAAGATAGGAGCCAAATATGGTAAAAGCACACAGTCAGAGATTCTGACTTCTGTCTTGCAGTCCGATATCGAAAAGATACAGGATACCATTCATAACATGGATCCAGTGGCTTTTGAGACAGCGGTGGATATCATTCTGGAGGCTAAGAATGTCTATGTGATGGGGGTAAGAAGCTGTGAGCCCCTGGCAGATTTTCTGCATTTTTATCTGAATATGATTCGCGGGAATGTGGTACTTCTAAAGACCACCAGTGTTTCGGAAACTTTTGAGCAGATGATTCGCATAGATGAGCAGGATGCCATGGTGGGTATCAGTTTTCCAAGATATTCCATGAGGACATTGAAAGCCATGGAGTTTGCCAATGACAGAAATGCCAAGGTGATTGCGGTGACAGATTCCGTACATTCTCCGATGAATTTATATTCTTCTTGTAACCTGCTTGCCAGAAGTGACATGGTGTCCATAGTGGATTCCCTGGTGGCGCCTCTTAGTGTGATTAATGCGCTGGTGGTTGCCATGTGCTTAAAGCGTCCGGAGGAAGTGAAGGATAATTTGAAGAATCTGGAAGAAGCCTGGAACAATTATCAGGTGTATTTGAATGATGAAATTAATTTTATTGACGAGGAACCGATGCTAAATTATCCTCTTCGCAGGAAGACAGAGTAGTGATGAGCAAAGTGATTGTGATTGGCGGCGGCCCGGCCGGAATGATGGCGGCAGTGGCAGCTGCAGAAAATGGACATGGCGTCCTTTTGTTGGAAAAGAATGAGAAACTTGGCAAGAAGCTTTATATCACGGGAAAAGGCCGGTGTAATGTGACAAACGCCTGTGAGAAGGACAAGTTTTTTGATCATATAGTGAGTAATCCAAAGTTCTTGTACAGCGCCTTTTATGATTGTGACAACAGGAAGCTGATGGATATGATCTCGGATGCAGGATGTCCCCTGAAAGTAGAACGGGGAGAGCGTGTGTTCCCGGTTTCAGATCATGCTTCGGATATCACAGCGGCATTGCAACGGATGCTGAAAGAAAAGAAAGTGCAGATTCGTTTACATACGATAGTAAAGGGTGTGCTTGCAAAGGACGGACAGGTGACGGGAGTTTGTCTTGCGGATGATAGCACATTGGAAGCGGATGCGGTGGTGGTGGCTACCGGCGGATTATCCTACCAGACCACGGGTTCCACCGGAGACGGGTATCATATGGCAAAGATGCTTGGCCACACGGTAAAGGAGTGTATGCCTGCATTGGTGCCTATTGAGACCGGAGAAGACTGGTGCAGATCGCTGCAGGGACTGTCCCTTAAAAATGTGACGCTCACCATGATCTGTGGGAAAAAGCAGATTTACCAAGGGTTTGGAGAGATGTTATTTACCCACTTTGGGATCAGTGGTCCGCTGGTATTATCGGCCAGCAGTTATTATGGCAGATGTAAAGACAAGGAAACTATACAGCTTTTGCTGGATCTTAAGCCGGCATTGTCCATAGAGCAGCTTGACAAACGGCTTTTGAGGGATTTCGAGGAAAACCGCAACAGACAGATGAAGAATGTGCTGGGCGGGCTGTATCCGGCCAGACTGGTTCCTGTGATGAGCATGGTTTCCGGGATTGACGGGGACAGGAAAGTCAATGAAATCACGCGGGAGCAAAGACACCGGCTGATTGAGGTGACCAAATGTCTGCCCATGCAGGTAAAGCGCCTGCGAGGCTTTGAAGAGGCGGTCATTACCCAGGGCGGTGTGACGGTGAAAGAAGTTAACCCTTCCACCATGGAGTCAAAGCGCATAAAGGGGCTCTATTTTGCGGGAGAAGTGTTGGACTTAGATGCCATGACAGGCGGGTTTAACCTGCAGATTGCCTGGTCCACGGGACATCTGGCGGGAGCGAGCATTCCATAAAAATAATAAGACAACAGAATGAGAGGACGAAACAGGATGAGCTTTAATATTGCAATTGACGGACCGGCAGGAGCTGGAAAAAGTACCATAGCCAAGAAAATAGCTGCTAAGAAGGGCTATATTTATGTGGATACAGGCGCAATGTATCGTGCTATGGCGCTGTATTTATTAAGAGAGCATGTGGACCCTTCACAGTCAGAGGAGATTGATAAGAAGTGTCAGGACGCCGATATCACCATTGCCTATGAAAACGGTGAACAGGTGGTGTATTTAAACGGCGAAAATGTGAATGGCTATATTCGCACAGAAGAGGTGGGCAACATGGCGTCTGTCAGCAGCCCCAATCCCAGAGTGCGGAAGAAACTGGTGGAATTACAGCAGAAACTGGCGGCCGGCACGGATGTGGTCATGGATGGCAGGGATATCGGTACCTGTGTACTGCCGGATGCCCAGGTCAAAGTGTATCTGACAGCGGACAGCAGTGTGCGTGCTCTTCGCCGCTATCATGAGCTGACAGCCAAGGGGGTATCCTGTGATCTTGCTACGATCGAGCAGGATATTATTGAGAGGGACAGACAGGACATGACGAGAGAAATATCGCCCCTGAAGCAGGCGAAAGATGCTGTTTTGCTGGATTCTTCCCATATGACGGTGGATGAGGTGGTAGATGCTGTCATCGCGTTATGTGAGGCATAAACGGGCGTCTGTAAAGAAGGGGAGGAAAGCAGGTTATGGAGGTAATCCTTGCACAACACGCAGGTTTTTGCTTTGGAGTGGAACGGGCAGTGGAGCAGGTTTATGAACAGGCTGCCACAGGGAAGCCGATCTATACGTATGGACCGATCATCCACAACGAAGAAGTGGTTAAGGATCTGGCGCAAAAAGGTGTCCGGGTGATAGAGAGTGTGTCGGAACTTGCGCAGATTAAGGAGGGGACAATCGTAATACGTTCCCACGGTGTGGCAAGAAAAGTCTGTGAGCTGATCAAAGAGAGGGGATTAGAGTGTGTGGACGCTACCTGTCCCTTTGTAAAACGGATCCACAATATTGTGGAAAAGGAGAGTGAAGCAGGCAAAAGGGTCGTGATCATCGGCAATGCAGGACATCCGGAAGTAGAAGGGATTATGGGCTGGGCAAAGACCGACACCACGGTTATCGGAACGTTTGAGGAGGCGCAGAAATTCATCTACAATCCGGGGGAAGAATTGTGCATTGTTTCTCAAACGACATTTAACTACAATAAATTTCAAGATATGGTTGAAATTTTCAGGGAAAAAGGTTACAATGGTAGTGTTGTGAATACTATATGTAACGCTACGGAAGTGCGACAGACTGAAGCCAGAAAGATAGCGGCCAAAGTCGATGTTATGATAGTAATAGGTGGTAATCATAGTTCTAATACGCGGAAGCTATATGAGATCTGCAGGCAGGAGTGTGTAAACACATATTTTATACAGACGCTCGACGACTTGCATCTTGACTTACCTAAATCTGTCCGACTGGTGGGTATTACAGCAGGGGCTTCGACCCCAAACAATATTATCGAGGAGGTTCAAAATTATGTCAGAGTTAACTTTTGAACAAATGTTAGAAGAGTCTTTAAAGACAATACACACAGGAGAGGTTGTTGAAGGTACCGTTATTGATGTGAAACCGGAAGAGATCATTCTCAACATCGGATATAAATCAGATGGTGTTCTTACGAGAAATGAATATACAAACGAACCCAATGTTGATTTGACAACTGTTGCAAAACCTGGCGATACCATGGAAGTAAAAGTGTTGAAAGTAAACGACGGAGAGGGACAAGTCCTCTTGACTTATAAACGCCTTGCGGCAGACAGAGGCAACAAGAGAATCGAAGAAGCTTATGAGAACAGAGAAGTGCTTACGGCTAAAGTGGCACAGGTTCTGGAAGGCGGTCTGAGCGTTGTGGTGGAGGAAGTCAGAATCTTCATTCCGGCCAGCCTTGTATCTGATACTTATGAAAAGGACTTAAATAAGTATGCAGGACAGGAAATTCAGTTTGTGATCAGTGAGTATAATCCAAAGAGAAGAAGATATATCGGTGACAGAAAGCAGCTGATTCTGGAAGAAAAGGCAGAAATGCAGAAAAAGCTCTTTGAGACCATCAAGATTGGTGATACGGTGGAAGGTACTGTCAAGAATGTGACTGACTTTGGCGCTTTCATTGATTTGGGCGGCTGTGACGGTCTGCTTCATATCTCTGAAATGTCCTGGGGCAGGGTTGAGAATCCCAAGAAAGTATTCAAGGTTGGCGATGTAGTCAAAGTGCTGATCAAAGATATCTCCGGTACCAAGATTGCACTCAGTCTCAAGTTTGAGGATGCAAATCCCTGGAAAGATGCGGCAAACAAATATGCGGTAGGTAATGTGGTTACTGGTAAGGTGGCACGGATGACAGATTTCGGCGCTTTTATCGAACTGGAGCCCGGTATTGATGCGCTGCTTCATGTATCCCAGATTTCCAAGGAGCATATTGAGAAACCGTCAGATGTCTTAAAGACAGGTGAGGAAGTAACTGCTAAGGTAGTAGACTTTAATGAGGCGGATAAGAAGATCAGCTTGAGCATCAAGGCTATGTTTGCACCGGAGCCGAAGGAAGAGAAGGCAGATGAGGATGCGGATGTGGTATCGGTAGATATTGATGCAGTGATTGCCAGCGAAGAGGCTGAATAAGATAGTAAAGGAACGAATTATCAGGCGGGAAATCAAGAGAACAGCAGGTGAGGCGGTAAAGCTATATGGCATATGATTACGAATATTTCAAAAAAGCGGTCTTTGATTTGACTAAAATAGACCTTAATGCTTACAAAGAAAAGCAGATGAAACGTCGTATTGATACACTGATCGCGAAGAATAAAATTGTGGGATATGATAATTATGTGGCTGCGCTTAAGTCTGATACTGTAAAGTTTGAAGAGTTTGTGAATTATCTGACGATTAATGTGTCAGAGTTTTATCGTAATGTAGATCAGTGGCAGCTTCTGGACAAAGAGATTTTTCCGGATCTGATCAAGCGTTACGGCAATAACTTGAAAATCTGGAGCGCGGCGTGTTCCACAGGAGATGAACCTTACTCTCTCGTGATGGCATTGTCCAGGCATCTGCCTTTAAATCAGATTAAGATTTATGCCACAGATCTGGATAAACAGGTCATAGCGAAGGCAAAGGTAGGTTTGTATGGGGAGAAGAGCATTGCAGGTGTGCCTGCAGATTTGAAAAAGAAGTTCTTTACCCAGGTGGGCCCCTCCTATCAGATTTCCAATGAGGTGAAAGCAAGGGTAGAATTTAAGGAGCATAACCTCTTAAAGGATACATATCTTTCAGATTTTCACCTGATTGTATGTCGTAATGTGCTTATCTACTTTACGGAGGAGGCAAAAGATGAAGTGTTCCGCAAATTCCAGAAGAGTTTGAAACCCGGTGGGTATCTTTTCATTGGCAGTACGGAACAGATCATCAATCACAGGGATGTAGGATTTGAGAGGAAAAATTCCTTCTTTTATCAGAAGCCGATGTGATAACGGTATAAAACAAGAAATAAGAAATTATTACAAAAGAGCAGCGAATCCCGTTGCTCTTTTATGAATATACGGATGCCAGGCTTTGCCGGACATCCGTTTCTCATCTGTTTTAAGATCTGTTAATAGGTTTTCGCCATCTTACCCAGCAGATACTGCGCATAACGGGAGAACAGTTCGCGGTCTTTCTTTTTATCTTCCGTCAGTTCGAAGAACAGCTCTTTGCTCTTATAATCCCGCTTGAAAAAGGGTTCCATGAATATGTCCCATTGCGGGAGGTAGGTTGCATATTTGCGGGTGTAGCAATTGGCAGCGGTAGCCTGTATGCGGTGTGACTTGTCCACAAATGTGGCAACAGATTTGTGAAGAGCCACATCTTCTTCGGGAAGATAATAGTAATCTTTATAGTTAGAGTAGAAATATTTCATCTCTTCCTCATAGAGAGGTACCTTTAAAATCCCCTCAGAAGCCTCACCGCTGAAATAGCAGCCATTGGAGAGATTGGAGACGGAGACAGGCAAGGGGGTGGGAAGAGCCAGTTTCATCAACACCTCCTGTCTGTCGTGACCGTGGTAGTCAATGAAATGACTGGCCTGCACTTTTTTAGCTCTGATAGGACCGTTAAACAAATCATAAAAAGCTAACAGGGGAAGGAGCTGCAGCATGCCTTTTATATCATCGCTGTTATGCAGCAGAAGAAGCGTGCGCGTTTCTTCCGTGGGATTTTTCACATAATTGTGATAAATTTCAATCAGTTCCCCCCCATGGTAGAGGTCTTCCCGGTCAATGCCCAGAAGTTCTTCCAATGTCTTTTGTTTACAGTTTGGTGTATGCAGAAAAGACTTGTAAGGGGACACCCGTTTATAGAGGTCTATCCCCTCAAAATTGTCGAAATTGTGCGATAACTTATGCTGGTCGCATTTCTGAAGCAGATAAGGCAGGTCGAAATTATTGCCGTTAAAGTGAATCAGATGCGTGTAGGACTGGCAGAAGGAGAAGAAATCCTCAAGCAGGGCAGTCTCATCCGCAGGCGTCCTGGCAAACCACTGTTTGATCCGCCAGTTTCCAGCCTGATAATAGGCGGTTCCGATCAGATAAAGTGAGGAACTTTTAGCGGTGAATCCTGTGGTTTCAATGTCTATGAACAGAATTTTATCAAGAGAAGTAATCTGTTCTAAGGGGTAGCTGATTGAAAAATTTTCCAGAGTCTGATTTACTATTTGCATGATTACCTCGTTTCTGATTTGGTTTGTTGTCCACTTTATCTTAGCATATTTTTTGAAATAGCAGTAGTAATTTTCGTCGAAAAATAGTATATTTATAGGGAAGGTTATTATGAATGAGGATTCTTTCAAGGCCTCGTTTAGGAATCGGATATTGACAGCAGGAGGTAAGAAGGGAAAGTATGGCAAAACTAACATTTCATGGCGGCATACACCCGTACGACGGCAAGGAACTGTCGAAGGATAAGCCTATTAAGGCGGTGCTGCCCAAAGGAGATCTGGTGTACCCATTGTCCCAGCATATCGGGGCGCCGGCCAAACCTATCGTGAATAAGGGTGACAGGGTATTGACCGGTCAGAAGATTGCGGAGGCAGGCGGCTTTGTGTCTGCACCTATCTATGCAACTGTGTCTGGTACAGTCAAAGGGGTGGAACCGCGTCGAGTGGTCACTGGAGATAATGTGATGAGTATCGTCATTGAGAACGATGGGCTTTATGAGGAAGTGAAATATCCGAAGAGAAAGCCCCTCGAGCAAATGACAAGAGAGGAAATCATAGAGTGCGTGAAGGAGGCTGGTATTGTAGGTATGGGAGGCGCAGGGTTCCCCACCTTTATCAAACTATCTCCCAAGGAGCCGGAAAAGATAGATTATGTGATTGCAAATTGTGCGGAATGTGAACCTTATCTGACATCAGATTACCGGAGGATGATAGAAGAGCCGGAGAAGCTGGTGGGCGGTCTGAAAGTCTCCCTGCAGCTGTTCGAGAATGCGAGAGGTATTCTGGCGGTAGAGGACAACAAACCGGATTGTATTGAGATTTTAAAGGAACTGACCAAGGATGAACCGCGTATCAGTGTCAAGGAATTGAAAACCAAGTATCCCCAGGGGGCGGAGAGACAGATTATCTTTGCCACCACGGGCAGAGCCATCAATTCGTCCATGCTGCCTGCAGATGCCGGGTGTGTGGTTAACAATGTGGATACCGTAGTGGCTATTTATCATGCAGTGATAGAGGGAAAACCGTTGATGAACCGTATTGTTACGGTGACGGGAGATGCCATTGAAAATCCTCGTAACTTTATTGTGCGCATTGGAACCAATTATCACGAATTGATTGAAGAAGCAGGGGGATTTAAGAAAGATCCCGTAAAGATTATCTCAGGCGGTCCGATGATGGGATTTGGCATTTTTGATCTGGATGTACCCACCACGAAGACAGCATCCGCACTGCTTTGTCTTACAGAGGATGATGTGTCCCGTATGGAGCCAAGCGCCTGCATCAATTGTGGCCGTTGTGTGGAAGTGTGTCCGGGGCGTGTGGTGCCGAGACTCCTTGCAGACTATGCGGAGCATTATGAGGAAGAAGAATTTCTTTCCCATAATGGGATGGAGTGCTGTGAGTGCGGCTGCTGTAGTTTCGTGTGCCCGGCAAAGAGGCCTTTGACCCAGACGATAAAATCCATGCGTAAAATACAGCTGGCAAAGAAGAAAAAGTAGGAAGAAAGGAGCATAGACTTAAGAGATGAACGATTTAATGAAGGTGTCTTCCAATCCACATGTCAGATCGAAGTCCACCACCAGCAGTATCATGCTCACTGTAGTGATCGCCCTTCTTCCCGCGGCGGGCTTTGGTATCTATAATTTTGGATTAAAAGCGCTGTTATTGATTTTGGTGACCGTGGCATCTACGGTGCTGACGGAATTTTTGTTTGAAAAAATATGTAAGAAAAAGATAACGATAGGAGATTATTCGGCGGTGGTAACAGGATTACTGCTGGCCATGAACCTGCCGGTATCTGCGCCCTGGTGGATAGCAGTGGTGGGCGGCGTGTTCGCGATCCTGGTGGTGAAAATGTTGTTTGGCGGTCTGGGACAGAACTTTATGAATCCGGCCCTTGGTGCAAGGTGTTTCCTGTTGATTTCTTTTACATCCATTATGACTAATTTTGACTGTGACGCCTATACAGGTGCTACACCGCTTGCTGACTTAAAGAGTGGGGAGGCAGTCAATATTCTTGATATGGTGATTGGCCGCACGGCGGGAACCATTGGAGAGACGTCCATGGTGGCCATTGTGATCGGAGCCTGTATCCTGATTTTATTTGGCATCATCGATCTGCGGATTCCAGGCAGTTATATTGTGAGTCTTGTGATCTTTATAAGCCTGTTTGGAGGCCGTGGGATTGACTGGCCTTACATATCTGCTCACCTTTCCGGCGGCGGTCTGATGCTTGGCGCTTTCTTTATGGCAACAGATTATGTGACAAGACCCATCACCAAGAGGGGACAGTACGTTTATGGAATCCTGTTAGGTGTTCTGACAGGAATCTTCAGGATCTTCGGACCTTCCGCAGAGGGGGTATCTTATGCGATCATCATCGGCAATTTATTAGTGCCGTTAATCGAGAAGGTTACTCTTCCGAAAGCATTTGGTAAAGGAGGAGAGAAGGCATGAAAGAAATGATGAAAAATACCGGAATCATGGTGGCGATCACATTGATAGCCGGTTTGCTTCTGGGAATTGTCTACCAGGTGACCAAGGAGCCTATTGCAGTGCAGGAGGCCAAGGCAAAACAGGAAGCCTGCCAGGAAGTGTTTGCAGATGCGGCATCTTTTGACGCCGTGGAAGTTGCTGTGGTGGAAGAGAGTGCGTGGAATGGCGCCGGCTATGGGCAGGAGACGATAGACGAAGTGATGATGGCCAAGGACAGTGCCGGCAGTATCTTGGGTTATGTTGTGACAGTGACGACCAAAGAGGGGTATGGCGGAGATATCCGTTTTACCGTTGGTGTGCGTACGGATGGCACTGTGAACGGCATTTCCATTCTTTCCATTTCCGAGACAGCAGGGCTTGGCATGCAGGCAGAGGCGGTTTTAAAGCCGCAGTTTGCTGATAAGAATGTGGAGAAGTTTGAATATACCAAGAGCGGCGCTACATCGGAGAATCAGGTCGATGCGATTTCCGGTGCAACGATTACGACAAATGCGGTGACCAATGGAGTCAACGCAGGGCTTTACTATTTCCAGACACAGCTGAAGGGAGGTAGTGAAAATGAATAGTGTAAAAGAACGTCTTGTGAACGGTATTGTCAAAGAAAATCCTACCTTCGTCCTGATGCTGGGCATGTGCCCCACATTGGCGGTCACGACCTCGGCGATCAATGGTCTTGGCATGGGACTTACCACGATGGTGGTGCTTGCATTGAGTAATGTCTTTATCTCTATGCTTCGGCATATTATTCCGGATAAAGTGAGAATTCCTGCGTTTATCGTCATTATCGCCTCGTTTGTGACGATGGTGGAACTTTTGTTACAGGGATTCATTCCGTTTTTGTATGATGCGCTTGGAATCTATATTCCGCTTATCGTAGTAAACTGTATTATTTTAGGCCGGGCAGAGGCATATGCTTATAAGAATCCGGTGATTCCTTCTCTCTTTGATGGAATTGGTATGGGACTTGGGTTTTCTGTTGCCTTAACCTGTATCGGTGCGGTAAGGGAGCTTCTGGGAGCAGGCACGCTGTTTGGCATCGGTGTAATGCCGGAGAATTTCGTACCGGTGAGCATCTTTATCATGGCGCCGGGTGCTTTCTTTGTGCTGGCTGTATTGACGGCGATTCAGAACAAGGTCAAGATAAATGGTGAGCGCAGGGGTAAAGATATGTCGAAGATTCAATCAGGCTGCGGAAATGATTGTCTGAATTGTTCTGACGCGGGATGTGCGAAACGTCTGGTTGATGATAAGGCAGAAAACGGTGCAGCAGAAAAGAAGGATGAGAAGATACGGAATGAGATTGAGATAGAAGAAATCGTGGAAGAAGAAGCGGGAGAGGAGGAGACAAACAATGCTTAAAGACTTATTGGTGATTCTGATCGCATCCTCCCTTGTGAATAACGTGGTCTTAAGCCAGTTCCTGGGATTGTGTCCGTTCCTGGGCGTATCCAAAAAGACGAACACGGCAACCGGTATGGGTGTGGCGGTTATCTTTGTCATCACGCTGGCATCGGCGGTGGCGGGTGCTATTTATCAGTTTATTCTGGTGCCTTTTGACATCACCTATCTACAGACTATCGTATTTATTCTGGTGATTGCGGCTCTGGTGCAGTTCGTGGAAATGTTCCTGAAGAAATTTATTCCGGGCCTGTACCAGTCTCTGGGTGTGTACCTGCCCTTGATTACGACCAACTGTGCAGTGCTTGGTGTGGCACTTACCAATGTGCAAAAGAACTATGGAATAATGACTGGAATAGTCAACGGCTTTGCGACAGCAGTGGGCTTTACGATTTCCATTGTTATTCTTGCAGGCATCCGGGAGAAGATGACACATAATGATATACCGGAATCTTTCCAGGGCATGCCGATTGTGCTGGTGACAGCTGGTTTAATGGCAATCGCGTTCTGCGGATTTTCAGGATTGCTCTGATGATGAAAAATGATGAGGCGATAGGTGGAGGATTGATATGAATATAACCGGTATTTTGATAGCGACAGTGTTGGTGGGAGCAGTCGGTTTGTTCGTGGGGCTGTTTCTGGGTGTGGCCGGTATCAAATTTAAAGTGGAAGTGGATGAGCGGGAAGAAGCCATACTGGGAGTTCTTCCCGGCAATAACTGCGGCGGATGCGGCTATGCGGGATGTTCCGGTTTGGCGGCAGCTATCGTAAAAGGAGAAGCACCCGCAAATGCCTGCCCGGTGGGTGGTGAAAAAGTGGGTAACCAGGTGGCCCGGATTATGGGTGTGGAGGCTGGTGAGAGTGTGCACAAGGTGGCTTTTGTCAAATGCCAGGGAGATAAAGAGCGCACCCGCATGGATTACGATTATACAGGAATAGAAGACTGCCGTATGTTGGCCTTTGTACCAAACGGCGGACCCAAATCCTGTAATGACGGTTGTCTGGGATTTGGAAGCTGTGTGAAGGTGTGCCCTTTTGATGCCATACATGTGGTGAATGGTGTGGCAGTGGTGGATAAGGAGGCTTGTAAAGCCTGCGGTAAATGTGTGGCGGTCTGCCCGAAGAATCTGATCGAGTTGATTCCTTACGATGCCAAACATGTGGTGGCATGCAGCTCCAGAGAGAAGGGGCCGGCTACCATGAAGGCCTGTGATGTGGGATGTATCGGCTGTCAGCTGTGTAAGCGGAATTGTCCGGTGGATGCGGTGACAATTGAAGAGTTCCATGCGACCATAGACCAGGAGAAGTGCATCGGATGTGGAGCTTGTAAGGAGAAGTGTCCGAAAAAGGCGATTTTATAGAATATGAGGAGTAAGCAATCATGGACGGACAGTTGAAGAGCGGAATCACCCTTACGGCTGAAAGCGGCAACAGTTATACCATAAAGCAGCTGCTTGGAGCAGGCGGGCAGGGGGAGGTCTATTCGGTAGAATCCGGGCATAAGGCTTATGCCTTAAAATGGTACTATAAGAATACTGCGACCAGAAACCAGAAAGAGATATTGGATAATCTCATCCAAAGCGGTCCGCCGGATGCTTCCTTTTTATGGCCGCAGGATATGATTTTCAGGGACTATGGAGAATCTTTTGGCTATATTATGCCGATTCGTCCGCAAAACTACAGAAGCATTGTGGATATGATGAAGAGAAAGGCAGAACCTTCTTTTTACTGTCTGTGCAAAGCTGCTTACCATTTAACCAAAGGTTACCATGCATTACATGGAAAGGGGTACAGCTATCGGGACATTTCTTTTGGTAATGTTTTCTTTGATCCGGACACGGGAGATGTGCTGATCTGTGATAACGATAATGTTTCTTATAACGGTGCCAAGACAGGCATTTATGGAACGCCGCGTTTCATGGCGCCGGAGATTGTGACAGGGAAAGCAAAGCCTTCCAGGAATACGGATTTGTTTTCCCTGGCGGTGTTACTCTTCTATATGTTCATGCTGAACCATCCGCTGGAAGGCAGAAGAGAGGCTCAGATCAAGTGCATGGATATACATGCCATGAATAAGTTGTATGGGACGGATCCGCTGTTCATTTTTGATCCGGATAATAAAGAGAACAGGCCGCTTGCCGGCTATCAGGATAATGCGCTTATTTTCTGGGATCTGTATCCACAGCAGGTAAGGGATTTGTTTACCACGGCGTTTACCCTTGGGCTGTCGCAGCCAAACCGCAGGATCACGGAAGCAAAGTGGCTGGAGACGTTTGCGAATCTTATGTCCGGCATAATGATCTGTCCGCATTGTGGTGCAGAAGTATTCTATGATGCGTCAAAGGAAGCAGCCGGCGCCGCACATATTTGTTGGGGATGTCAGCAGGCTGTAGATGTTCCTCCTAAAATGGTGATTGGTAAGAGCACCGTACTGCTCATGTCGAATACGAAGCTGTATCAGCACCATATTGACGGAAAGTATGATATGGAGACGGTGGTGGGGGAAGTTGTACAAAATCCCAACAATCCCAGGCTGTGGGGAATCAAAAATCTGTCAGATGATAACTGGACCTATAGTAAGGCTGATGGAACGCAGATTCCTGTGGCGAAGGGCCGTTCAGCTGCCATTGCGAAAGATTCCAGAGTTGATTTTGGGCAGCTTACGGGAGAATTTTATTGAGGGGCGTAAATAACGTGTATGGAAGACGATAAGATTTTGGCCAATTTAGTACAGGACTATCCGGATGCACTTTCTGACAGGAAAAAGCTGCAGGCCCTGCTTTTGGATTTTTTCCCACAGGACAGATTGAAAAGGAATCTGCTGCTGCTTGCATTTGATGATGGCATTGTGAACGAAATGAAAGGCCTTGTGGAGATGGATAACATGACAAGACATCGTTTTGTCAAGTCTATTGAGCAGGGGTATGATATCAGAACGAAGAGTGCCGAGGCGGCTGTCCTGACCTGGGCGGCGGCGATGGGACTGTCAAAGAAGGATGCTATGGATGGCAGGAGAGCTTTAGAAGCAGAGAAAGAAACGTCATCCCCCAAAGAATGGATTCCAAGTGAGAGTGACAGTCTGTATGAATATGAAGAGACTAAAAGGGGAATCAGGATTACGAAATATGATGATTTTGATGAGCCTGTTGTTGTAATACCCAATGTGATTGAGGGGAAAAAGGTATTCGCGGTTGGAAATCATGCCTTTAAGGGGTGTGTGGGCATTGAGAAGATTATTGTTTCAGAGGGAATAGAAATACTGGGAAACGGCGTGTTTCTGAATTGCCGGGAGTTAAAGGAAGTAGTGCTGCCAGGAACTTTACGTTCTATCGGTACGGCGGATGCGGCAGGTTGTCCAAAGATTTTGGGCAGCCGTACTAAATTTGACGGTGCGTTTGAATACAGCGGCCTTAGAGAAGTTGTTATACCGGACAGTGTGAAACACATCGGAGAAAACACCTTTGCCGGTTGTGAGCAGTTAAAGAGAGTAGTACTTCCGGGGAAGCTGATGGAAATAAAGGAGAACACGTTCCGCTGGTGCAAAGGTCTTAAAGAGGCAGTGCTTCCTAAAGAACTGGAAGTGATCAGCATATCAGCATTTGAAGGGTGCGAGGGGTTACAGGAGATTGCGCTTCCGGAGGGTGTGATCAGTATTGAAGAGGGTGCCTTTGCAGGATGTAAAAATCTGCAAAGCATTTATATACCGGATTCCGTAGTTGAGATTGGCGGTGGAAAGGGTACCGGGTTTTTGAAGACTTTTGGGGAACTGGATGACAGGCATGAGAATTTTGCAATCCAATGCCATGCAGGTTCTTATGCCATGCAGTATGCCAGGGCACAACAGATCAGATGTGTAAGAGCGCTGGATTAAGGAGGAACGATTATGGGAGAAATGAAAAGACCGGGAGGAGAACTGGCAAGCAGGCCGCTTCATTTTTTTTGGATTGTGGATTGCTCCGGCTCCATGTACGGGGAAAAAATCGGTACAGTGAATCATGCCATCCAGTCTACGATACCGGAGATGGTATCTGCGGCGGAGAACAATCCCAACGCACAGTTGATGATTCGGACCCTGAAATTTTCCACAGGTGCTTCCTGGGTGACTGGCAATCCGATCAATGTGGAGGATTTTGCCTGGGATGACCTGGAGGCGGCCGGTGTGACTGATCTGGGAAAGGCATTTGAGCTTCTTGCGGCGCAGCTTACAATTCCGCCTATGTCGGACAGGGCGCTTCCGCCCGTATTGGTATTGCTTTCTGACGGGCAGCCCACGGACGATTATAAAAAGGCACTGGCAGAACTAAAGAAACTTCCCTGGGGAAAGAAAGCGGTAAAGATTGCCATTTCCATTGGACAAGATGCAGACGATGATGTTTTGGAGGAGTTTACGGGGAATAAGGAGCTGGTATTGCAGGCGAATAACGCTGCTGCGCTCACGAAAATGATCAAGTGGGCATCCACAGCCGCCTCTTTGGTGTCAGCGCCGGCAAGTATTGCGGCAGAAGCAGCGGAACAGAACGAGGCAGTGCCGGTAATTGTAGATATGGGAGGAAGGATTCCGGACCTGGATGATATTCAGGAAGATGATGTGTGGTAAAAGCGGCAGTAAGGCCGAAGACGGAGCTGTTGCAGTAGAAAGGATGTTGCATATGATACGAAGGGTATTCGGCGCATCTGTACAGGGCGCATCCCATATACGAAGCGGCAGGGAGTGTCAGGACAGTTTCAAGAAGCTGATAAAGGATGAGGATACGGTGATTCTGGCAGTGGCAGATGGACACGGCAGTGATGCCTGTCCATATAGCAAGACGGGTTCCTATGTGGCGGTAAATGTTTTTTGTAAAATATTAGGGGATTATCTGGATACCTACGCGGCACAGCCGGAAATGCTCTTTACTTTTCTCAAGCGGGAGAGCGATACCAAAATAGCCCGGGAGATTGACACGCAGTGGAAGCATAGAATACTGAAACTTCATACCAGATGTAAGCGGGAAGTTCCGTTGGATGGATCCGGAAATAAGGATAAAGAAGCGATTTACAGAATGTATGGGAGTACGCTGCTGGGATTGGTGCTGACGAGAGAATTTCTGTTTGCCTTTCAGCTTGGCGATGGGGATATCATAAAAGTGTCGGAGGAGGGCGTTTGCAATATCATTGAGGCAGATAAGATTCTGGGAACGGAAACCCATTCTCTTAGCAAGAACGAATCCTGGAATAAGGCCATTACATTTATCAGGAAACAGGAAGAGAACAAACAGCTGCCAGTCATGTATATGCTTTCTACAGACGGACTTGCTAACAGTTATAAAGACGACCATGAGTTCAGGAAAACCTGCAGGGATTATTATGAGCTGCTGAAAGAGCATGGCGTAAAGGCAGTGTCCGACCAGTTGAAAATATGGCTGCAGGAGACCAGTGAATTGGGAAGCGGTGATGACATCACAGCCCTGTTTGCATATGAAATGATGCAGGAACAGGGATTCGCGGTATAAGGATTGTATTGTGATTTTGGGTACGGTGAAGAAGAATTCCCTGGCTGGAAAGGAGCGAAGATTATCAAAATGGAAGCGCGGATTGCGTTATGTAAATGTAAAGAGGGTAAAAACATATATGGTGTCCGCTTTGAAAAGTCAGAAGATGGATGGAAATATACCTGGGCGTTTCCGGTAAAGGAAGCTACGGCTAAGAGGGAGCAGTACGATAAGACTAAGATTATGGGACAGATTGTTCCTGATAATGGATATCCGGGCTGCCCTTTTTGCAGAACCAGGGATTTTGTGATATGCAACTGTGGCAAACTCAACTGCCATAATGGGAATGATTCCCATTTTACATGTAATTGGTGCGGTTTATCTGGAACACTGGGAAGTTATGATGGCTCGGGATTTGGTTCCGGCGGTGATGTATAGTGTGAGATTTTAGAGATTCTGGGAGGAGAACGATATGCAGACAGTGAAACTGGGAAAGACAGGGATTGTAACAAACAAGAATGCTTTCGGGGCATTGCCGATTCAGAGGATTTCGGATGAGGAGGCAGTGAAGCTTCTTCGGAAAGCCTATGAGAATGGGGTGACCTTTTTTGATACAGCCAGACTGTATACAGACAGTGAGCATAAAGTGGGACTGGCCTTTGAAGGCATGCGGGAGAAGGTTGTGATTGCCACAAAGACAGGGGCGCGGCATGCGCAAGACTTCTGGAAAGACTTGGAGACCAGCCTGAGGGAGTTAAAGACGGATTATATAGACCTTTATCAATTCCATAATCCGGCGTTTTGTCCGAAGCCGGGAGATGAGAGCGGTCTCTATGATGCAGCTCTGCAGGCAAAAGAGCAGGGGAAGATAAGGCATATCGGCATCACAAACCATCGACTGACGGTGGCTCACGAGGCGATTGACAGCGGGCTCTATGACACCCTGCAGTTTCCGTTCTGTTATCTGGCTACCGAGAAAGATATGGAATTGGTGGAGAAATGTAAAGCGGCAGATATGGGATTTATTGCCATGAAAGCATTATCAGGTGGTCTGATCACCAATTCTGCGGCAGCGTATGCTTACCTGGCGCAGTATGACAATGTGCTGCCAATCTGGGGGGTGCAAAGAGAAGCAGAACTGGATGAGTTCTTATCTTATATCAGCAATCCGCCGGTTATGACAGAGGAACTTGCAGCGCTGATCCGGAAGGACAGAGAGGAACTTTTAGGGGAGTTCTGCAGAGGATGCGGTTACTGTATGCCTTGTCCGGTTGGTATTGAGATCAATACCTGTGCGAGAATGTCTCTGCTTCTTCGCCGCTCTCCTTCAGAAGGGCATTTAAGTCCTGCAGGACAGGAGATGATGATGAAGATTGAGAAGTGCCTGCACTGCAACCAGTGTAAGGGCAAGTGCCCTTATGGACTGGATACGCCTGCGCTTTTGGAGAAAAATCTGGAAGATTACAAGAAGGTGCTGGCAGGTAAGGTAGAAGTGTAAAGTTATGGAACGGAAATGAGAGGAATATGAGTTCTGTAAAACATAGAAGACACCATATTATAAAAATAGTAGGGATAGTACTGCCTGCGATGCCGTTTACAGTCATTGTGGGCAGCCTGTCCTTTTCTTTGTTACAGGGGGCTTTGCATCTGGATTTTTCCCAGGAGTACCGTCAGGTGGACGGCGCAGAACAGATTACCTTTCGCGAGAATTGGCAGCATAAAATTTATAGAAGATCCTTTTGGGGCCTGCGTTCTGTGGGCAAAGAAGAGCGTGATATATATGACATGCAGGATGTTGAAAAAGCGGAAGATGAGGAAGCAATAGTCAGCTGGCTGGATACGGACGTGTATGATGTTTCAGAGTCGAGAGAGCATATTGTCTGGTATGACTGGCAGGAGGAGAAGATTTTCTTAGGGGACTTAGGGGGAGAGATTCTTCAGGCTTATGAGACACAGGATATGGTGGAACAGATTGTGTTTTCACCGGATGGAAAGTATATTCTGTTTTGTGAGATCGAATACGGCGTAAATGGCGGTTATTCGACAGATGAGGAATACTGCAGTTATCGGGCCATAGATATTGGAGACGGGGCACAGTATAAGGTTTATGGAGGTTATCGGGAGTGGTTTAAGGTATATTGGGAGTAGGAAACAGGAGTTAGGGGATCTGGTCATGTATTAAATGAACATGGAAAAGGGGGAAAGGTATGAACAAAAAAATCGGTTATTTTGCAGGTGCAATCATTTTTGTGGCGATAATTGGCATATTCTGGGCTGTCAATGGACAGGACATTGAGGAGTTCCCACAGACTATGTATGTATGTCAGAATGTATGCAAGGTCAGGGCCGGTGCAGGGGAATCCTTTGATGCGGTAGGGCTGCTGGCGAAAGCGGATATGGTTACAGTATTGGATTTGGTTGAGGGAGAAAACGGAAAGACTTGGTATAGACTTGATAAAGATTCTCTGCCGGCAGACATGGATATAGAAGCTGAGGAATGTTATATCCGTTCTGATCTGCTGGTGTTGCATTAGTGCCGGACGAAGTTATAATAAGAGAATCTGGCAATTATACAGGAGTGGAGAAATTATATGAAAAATATATGGATAGAAGGTCTGCAGGGAATGGGAAAATCCACACTGTTAGAAAGAATAAGCTCTCGGATCCCAGCTCTGCATGTTTGTCGGGAGGGAGACTATTCACCAGTGGAGCTTGCCTGGTGTACCTGGATGACGGAAGGAGAATACAGGCAGATGCTGGAGCGCTATGGGCCAATCAGGGAAGAGGTGATAAAGCATACTGTAAGAGAGGAAAGTCATTACATTGTTACTTATACCAGAATCCTTACAGAAATTCCGGGTTTTCATAAGTACTTGGGAGAGTACGAGATTTATAATGGAAGAAAATCCATAAAGGAGTTAGAAGAGATTATTTGTTGCAGATATTGGAATTTTCATGATACCGGTTATTTGTTTGAGGCTTCTTTTTTCCAGAATATCATGGAAGACATGATATTGTTTCATGAACGAAGTGATGAACAGATTATGGCATTTTATCGGAAATTGTACGGCGGGATAGCAAAAGATAATTTCCTAATGCTCTATCTGTACAGCGATCAAGTAGAAGAAACGATTGATGTCATAAGAAAAGAAAGATGTGATGATCAGGGAAATGAAATGTGGTATTCTCTGATGATGGGTTTTTTGATACAGTCTCCTTATGGCAGACGTCATGACTATAAGGATTTTAGCGATCTGGCAGCACATTTAAGACACAGACAGGGATTAGAACTTCGCATTATAAAAGAGATGTTTGGAGAACGGGCAATGATTCTGCCGGCTAAAAAGTGGAACCTGGAAGAGGTGTTGTCTTTCATTTCATAGAGAATCCATCAGAGCAGTATTGTGTTCCCTCTTTTGTGATCAGCAGATATTCCACATCTGTGAAGCTGTCAAGGAACTGTTGTCCCTCCGAAAGTCCCAGGCACATGCAGGCGGTGGAGAGGATGTCGGCTTTGGTGGAGGAGGGGCAGATGATCGTCACAGCTGCCAGTTCGTTGTTGACTGGATATCCGGTAGCGGTATCGAGGATATGGTGATAGAACACATCGTTTTCGTAGAAACAGCGTTCATAAATGCCGGAGGTGACCACGGAAGTATCCCTGATATCTACAGTTCCCATAGATGTCCCGCCTGGAGCGAATGGCTCCTGGATGCCAATACAAAACGGGCTGCCGTCCGGCTTTGCACCGATGGCCAGCACGTTGCCGCCCAGGCTGATACAGGCACTGTGAACCCCTTGGGAGAGCAGGTATTCTTTCATTTTATCTGCAATATATCCTTTGGCGACGGAACCCAGGTCTATAGAAGCAGCGGAATCTTCCAGACTGACTATATATGAGTCAGATGAAACACTTTCCGGGTTGTGGTCGTTTATCAACCGGATATTTTGGTAGGAGACATGGGTGAGAGCTTCTGCGATATCCGCTTCGTCTGGGACACAGGGTTCTTCTTCGGAACCAAAATGCCATAGTGCACTCACAGGACGGATTGTGGGATCCACAGCGCCCCCTGTCATAGCGGCGTATTCTATGGCTGTTTCCAGAACAGATATGGTTTCTTTGGAGACAGGAACTTCTTTGCCGGCGCCATGGTTGATATTCCATATATCAGAACCTTCCACGGTAGCGCTGAAAAGCTGTTCGTATGTTTCTGCCAGTGCAAAACAGCCATCCAGTACAGCGGTATCTTCTGTGTCGTAGAGGATAATCTGGATGACGGTGTCGAAATAAAAGCCGGTCCGGGAGATGGGGTCTGTGTTTCTCTTACAGCCGGTAAGTGACAGGAGCGCTGCAGCAAGAAATATAAAAAGAACAGCCCGGCCTGCCGTTAGATGCTGTTTTTTGAAGGTTCTTTTTGGGGATGTCATTTTCATCTTCTTTCCAATCTATGCCAAGTTGCCAATTTCTCCATTACATGATACCATAAATATACCATTGGGTCAGTCAGATGGCAAATATGTTTTAAGGAAAAGAAATGAGGAGTGATCGTTATGAAATTACCAGGAGAAGAAGAGTCCGGGGGCATGGGGCCCTCTGTCATTTATATGGTATTCGGCGTGACAGCCTTCGTCCTGATTACGGTCTTTGCGGTATTTCAGGGCAATCAACATAAGAAAGGCGGCAGTGAGTATTTAAAGGAAGTGCAGAAGCAAAAAGAGGAAGAGGCGGCATTAGAAGTTGTGGAGGAACAACTGCAGGAGGAAGAAGCCCCCAAATTGCGGGCAGAAGATCTGGATTTCTGGGATATGTATCCAGTGGATGGGGAAGAGGCCGACGCGCCGGAAGCCGCAGATAACAGTTTCCCTGACAAGACAGATGAGAAGCCATCCTCTGTTGGGAAGACAGACGGGAAGTCCTCCTACGCTGAGAAGGCAGAGCAGGAACGGGAAGAACAGCGTCAGAAGGAAGAAGAGACCAGAAATGATCCGTCCACAGATGGAAAGCATACCCTGGTTACGAATCGTAACGGGGAGGATGAGTGGGTGCTGATCAGTCCCTATCTGACTAAGAGTACCATTGATTTTACCAAGATAGAAGATAAGGCCGGTCTGAAACGCTATATGGAGAATGGCAGAGAAACTTCTTATGTGGGAGTAGATATCTCCAAACATACCGGCAAGGTTAATTTTACCGGCCTCAGGGCAGCCGGGGTGGATTATGTCATGATTCGTCTGGGCAGCCGGGGTTACAGTACGGGGCAGATTTCCCTGGATGAAAATTTCAAGGAAAATATAGAAGGGGCCATTGAGGCGGAATTGGATATCGGGGTTTATTTTTATTCTCAGGCGGTTTCGCCAGAGGAGGCCATCCAGGAAGCCAATTTTGTGATGCAGACACTGGAACCCTACAGGGCGCATGTGAAGTATCCGGTTGCATTTGACATGGAGTTTGTGTCTAATGATAAATCCAGGATAGAGGGATTAAGCCGTGAAGAAAAGACAACTGTGACAGCCACGTTTGCAGAGGGGATGAAGGCGGCAGGTTATGTGCCCATGATTTATGGGGATAAAGAGTGGCTGCTCAAGGAAGTGGATCTGACGAAGCTTCAGGATTATGATGTATGGCTTTCCCAGGAGGAAGATATCCCGGATTATCCATATCGGTATACTATGTGGCAGTATGATACGAACAGTATAGTGAATGGAATCGATGGGGGTGCAGACCTCAATATCTGTTTTGTCAACTATTCGGAGCGATAGTGGTACAGGCGGGAAGAAACTTTAATGGATGCGTATAAGTCGGCATAGACGGCAGGCGGCATTCCTTCCATGTAGTTGGGAGTGTAGGCCTTGTTTATGCCGGCTTCTTTTAACAGGTCGATGGCTTTGTTATAGGCGATGGCGGCTTCTGTTTCTGTGGCATAAGTGCCTACTGTCACATTGCCTTTCACATGGATTTTGACCTGGTAGATGGTTTTATTCTTTTGCTGCATGGCAAAGACACCGTTGTAACGGTTAATGATTTCTATGTTCTCATAGCGGAGGTCATTATGGTTGCCGTTGATAAAGCGGTAATCCCGGTTTTCCACGGCGTAGTTTTTGATACCGTAACGGCTCATGATATTGACCTGCATCCCGTAATCCGCCACGAAATAGTGTCCGCCCCGGCGGGAAATCTTCCGGGAGGAATAGTAAAACAGATCATCCATATCAAAGATAAAGAAGTCAGAGGGAGAGAAATAATAGTAGAAGAACCGGGGCCTTATATAGATGGGGGTATTAAAGTAAATGCCATTATCCCGAAAATTGATCAGGCTGACCCATTTGTTGAAGGGAAGCGGTGAGGCAGCTTCGTAGTCATCCAGATGGCGGGAAGAGTCTTTTAACAGTTGAAAAGCGCAAAGATATGTCTCATGCGCTTTTTTTTCATGGTCATAACTGCCCAGACTGATATGCTTATTGCGATAAGTTAATGAAGCGCGAAAATAGGTGGATCCATCTTTGCGTTTTGCCGTATATACGCCGGTTAACTGCTGTTTCATGACGCGTTCCTCCTTTTCTATGATTGTACCATTTTTGAGAAAAAAAACAAATTAAGAAATATTTTTCCTTTTTCCTGTATAAACTAATATTGGTAAGACAAGAAGTATTTGTATATTGATTTGTATCTTGGAATGGAGGAAAGATGTACAGGAAATATATAACAGGTCTCCTGCTGGCAGGTGCCACGCTTGTGGCGTCAGGTATCTGCGCCAGAGAACTTAAGATTGATCGGATATCGGCCAAGCCTGCTTTCCGCATGGAATATCTGGATGAGTCGATGGCGGAGGACAGTCACAGTTATGTGGAGACCATTGCCAGCGTGTCTTCAGGCCAGAGGGTCGTTGACTATGAGGTGTTGGAGCAGACCATGCAGTATCAGATGTCGGACAAGGATTATGATGCGCTCCTTCGCATCGTAGAGGCGGAGGCAGGCGGTGAAGATCAAAACGGAAAGCTTTTGGTTGCCAATGTGGTCCTTAACAGAGTCAACAGTGATGTGTTTCCGGATACCGTGTGGGATGTGGTCATGCAAAGAGAGCAGGGGATTGCTCAGTTCTCTCCGACAGTGGACGGACGGTTTCAGAATGTCAGCGTCAGTGAGGATACGAGGGCAGCTGTGAAGAGAGCTTTATATGGAGAAGATATTTCTCAGGGGGCGCTGTATTTCTGTGCCCGTGAAAAGGCAGATTCCGACAAGTTGAAATGGTTTGACAGAAAACTGACGAAACTGTTTGCCTATGGGCATCATGAGTTCTTTTCGTAAGGCTTGTTGTACAAGGGGAAAATATATGTTATAATCATGGGCAGGTTTATTTGAGGAAATACAAAAGCACAGGAAAGGCATGGTCAAAGGAATGGAAGTATTATACAGCAGTACAAGGGACAGCGGGAAGAAGGTCACAGCATCCCAGGCAATTTTAAAGGGACTGTCGGAGGATGGGGGGCTGTTTGTGCCGGATCATATCCCGACACTGCCCTGTTCCATGAGAGAGTTTGCGGATAAAGACTATCAGGATACGGCTTATGAGGTCATGAGGCTGTTTTTAACGGATTTTACGGAGGAAGAGCTTAAGGGGTGTATCGCGCGCGCGTATGATTCCAAGTTTGATACGGAAGTGATCGCGCCGCTTGTGGAAGCGGAGGGTACATATTATCTGGAGCTTTTCCACGGAGCGACCATCGCTTTTAAGGATATGGCGCTTTCCATCCTGCCGCATCTGATGATTACTTCTGCGAGGAAGAATCATGTGGAGAATGAGATTGTTATCCTCACAGCCACTTCCGGAGATACGGGTAAGGCTGCTTTGGCTGGCTTTGCGGGAGTCGAGGGCACGAAAATCATTGTTTTCTATCCTAAAAATGGGGTGAGTCCCATTCAGGAGAAACAGATGGTGACCCAGAAGGGTGATAACACCTTTGTGGTGGGGATTCATGGGAATTTTGATGATGCGCAGACCGGTGTAAAAACGCTTTTTAACGATAGACAGCTGGCAGAAGAGATGGCAGAGCAGGGCCTGCAGTTTTCCTCCGCCAATTCCATTAATATTGGCCGTCTGGTGCCGCAGGTGGTCTATTATGTCTATGCTTATGCACAACTTTTAAAGGAGGATAAGATTCAGGATGGAGAGAAAATCAATGTGGTAGTTCCCACAGGGAATTTCGGCAATATCCTGGCGGCTTTCTATGCTAAGAATATGGGTGTGCCGATTAACAAGTTAATCTGTGCATCCAATGAAAATAAAGTGCTTTATGATTTCTTTATGACAGGAGAATATGACAGGAACCGCGAATTTAAACTTACCAGTTCTCCTTCCATGGATATCCTGATTTCCAGTAATTTAGAGCGTCTGATATATCGCATTGCAGGCAGTGATGCGCAGAAGAACGTCAGTCTGATGCAGGCGCTGTCTAAGCATGGAAGCTATCAGATTACAGAGGAAATGAGAGAGCAGTTGACGGATTTCTATGGTAACTATGCGGATGAGAAAGAAACCGCAGACAGAATCAGACAGATGTATGAGAATACCGGCTATGTGTTAGATACCCACACAGCGGTTGCCAGCGCTGTATATCAGAAGTATGCGGCGGATTCAGGGGATACGACAAAGACAGTGATTGCGTCCACTGCAAGTCCGTTTAAGTTTACGAGAAGCGTTATGAATGCCATCGACCAGAAATATGACAGTCTTTCTGATTTTGAGCTGGTGGATGAGCTTTCCAGAATTGGGAATGTGGATGTGCCAGGGGCGATAAAGGAAATCAGGACTGCACCGGTTGTCCATGACAACGTGTGTGACAAGACGGAAATGAAAGCGGTGGTAAAGCAGTTCCTCCATATTGTATAGCGGGAAAGCACATCAGAAACCTGAGGGAAGAAGATTTAAGAAGATAAGAGATTGCAAACAGTAAAGGAAACGAAAAAAGAGATGTCTGGCAGGCATCTCTTTTACTATTCTATTATACCATAAAATGACTGTTTTCTCAAGACTTGTAATGGATTTTAGCCCATCGTATACTTAGGAAGCTGCTTTTAACACGCATACGACAAGGGAGGGAATGTGCATGGAACAGAAAAGCTGGCTGGAAGAGATGAACAGGAAGACATTGGCCAGGCAGGTACTTGAGACGAACTGTTATACACAAAAATACGGCCTCGTTTTAAGGGAGGAGGATGCAGCGCTTTTGGCGCAGGAAAGGACAAATGTATTAAAGGCGGAGAGAAGAGTGGAGTTTGGACAAAGTATAATGCCAAAGATTATTTATACGTTTTGCGATTCTTCTTACGTTAACCAGGATAATTATTGTGATAGTTTAGCCCGCCTGCAGGAAATTTTTTATCAGTATAAAAATGAAATGGAAGACGAGATTACGGATGATGAGCTCCTGGAATTTATGAGGGAACAATTTGAGAATGTTTGTTGCGGAGACTTCGGATATTTGGAGGGGACTTGTCTGGATATTTTTGCACAGGCCATCCGTGCCGGCTATTCTGGTTATCGGGAGTCAGGGGGAAAAGGAGAGTTTGAGAAATTTGACATTGTCAGGCGATGGGACAGGGAATTATATTTGGAGGCATTAATGGATCTTTTCTGATGGCTGTCTATGGGAGAAAGATATTGCGTGAAAGTGCGGGCAAGGAGGTAGACATTATGGAGATATTGAATTATCCGATGGAAGAAGTCATGCAGGTTGTATCGGAACTGGCCGGGAAGTATACCGGCTGTGATCACTCTTCGGTCACTTATGAAAAGGCGCAGATGCTGATGGGTGCAGTTATGTACTGCGTCAGGGAATATGAGCAGCAGAAAAGCAATGCGCTTCTGACAAAGAATGTTTCTGTAAAAGAGGCATATCGATATGGCCGGGAAATCGTGCTGGATAAGCGCAAAAAGCTTCAGGAACTTTATAATGAACTGATTCTGGATTTTCGGGATTATGGCTCGGTGTGTCTGCATGATATCATCAGACAGGGGATTCCGGCATTCCTGGAAAGATATGATGATAGGTATGCACCCCAGGAGACGCTTCTGACACTGGATTATCCAATTCTGGTGGATTATGGCGCCTTGTCAGGAGTAAGCCGGGTGCTTAACTATGTACAATGCATCTGTCTGGAGCAGAAGTTCCTGCAGAAGATGGATGAGGGATATGTTATTAAGATCCTGCGGGCATATCAAAGGGATTATGCATATATGATCGAAAATATCTGCGAGGTCGTTTGTCAGAATCTGTTGGGGCATATGATGTTGGACAAGCCTTTGCAGGAAATTGGTTTTGATAAAGAAGAGCTGGAAAGTCTGGAAGACATTCTGGCAGAAAAGACGAAAGAGCAGATAAGTGCATTTGCTTTCAAAGCAATGGAGCAGCTGACAGGGAAGTATTATGATGATAATGATCTGCTGCTTTATTTAAACAACGGTCTGCCAGATATTGTTACCAGAATCCAGTGCAGCCTGCAAAATCATTGTCTGGGTAATCTTTTTGTGATCTGACTGTGGTAAGTGATGCCTGGCGGGAAATCAAGCAGAAATCCATCGCCGTTTTTGAAGATTATATCCACTCTGTACCGTTTATAAATAGTAGGAGAATATGAAAGGTCCTGCAGAATGGACGCAGCGTATGTAACAGATGCGGACCAAGATTTGGACTGCAGTAAAAAAGGAGGATATTGTATGAAAAAATGGATGATGGCAACGGTTGTTTCCTGTATGGTTCTCACAGGTTGTGGAATGGGGACTTCCGTGTCGGAGGCGGGAATGGAGACAGAATCTTCTATGGAGCTTGGCAGTATAGAGGACATTGCAGCGATTGAATTAACAAAGAATATTGAAATGACAGAGCAGTTAGGAATCAAAGAACTCACGAATAATTGGCCGGAAAATGTATATTACAATGCCAACGGTGTCTGCGCCGATCCTTTATCTACAACCATAGAGATTATTGAGCCTGTGACGCTGACGATTTCTGGGGTAACGATGGATGGCAGTCTGCGGTTGAAAATCATGAATCAGGATACCTATGAGGTCTGTCTGAATGAAAAGAATCCTGATGGGGAATATGCGGTTTCTCTGGATCAGCCTGGGATATATACGATACTCTTCTATGCCAAAGAGCATGTGGGGAGTGTGGATATCGTGCCAGAAGAAATTTAGAAATCAAAAAGAGCATTGCCTGTAACAACAACACAGTTATAGGGCAATGCTCCTTTTATGTATAAATTATCTTACGCTTTTCTCTGCAGCAGTTTCTCGTAATTCCTGTCCACACAGACAGTCTTATAAGCAGGACGGATGATCTTACCATTGTTGGCCAGCTCTTCCATACGGTGAGCGCTCCATCCTACAATCCTGGCGATTGCGAAGATAGGAGTGTAGAGCTCCATCGGCAGATTGAGCATATCATATACAAAGCCGGAATAGAAGTCCACATTGACATTGACACCTTTGTAAATGGGCCGTTCCCTGGCGATGATTTCCGGTGCCAGACGTTCTACCAGAGAATAGAGGGCAAATTCATCATGCAATCCTTTTTCCTCAGAGAGTTTCTCCACGAAAGTCTTAAAGATGATAGCACGTGGATCGGACTTTGAGTAAACGGCATGTCCTACACCATAAATCAGACCGGCATGGTCGAAGGCTTCTTTGTGAAGAAGTTTTGCGAGGTAATCAGCCACCTGTCCTTCATTCTTCCAGTCAGAAACTTCCCGCTTCATCTCATCAAACATTTTTACGACCTTGATATTGGCGCCGCCGTGACGAGGACCTTTTAAGGAACCGATGGCCGCTGCAATAACGGAGTAAGTGTCTGTCAGGGAAGAAGTGACCACATGGGTTGTAAAAGATGAGTTGTTACCGCCGCCATGCTCCATGTGAAGAATCAGGGCGATATCTAAAATCTTGGCTTCCAGTGGGGTATATTTACTGTCCGGGCGCAGAATATGCAGGATATTTTCTGCGTTGGATAATTCCATCAGCGGCTGATGGATATAAAGACTCTCTCCATTATGATAGTGGTTGTAAGCCTGATAACCATAGATGGAAAGCATCGGAAAGAGCGCAATCAGCTGAAGGCTCTGTCTTAATACATTGGGCAGGGAAGTGTCATCTGCCCGGTCATCATAGGAATAGAGCGTGAGAACGCATCTTGCCAGTGTATTCATCATATCGTTGCTGGGCGCTTTCATGATAATATCGCGCACAAAACTGGTGGGAAGAGAGCGATAGCTGTTCAACAGTTTCGTAAAATTTGTAAGCTCTTCCTTGTTGGGCAGCTTATCAAACAGGAGAAGGTAAGTGACTTCTTCAAATCCAAAGCGGCCATCAGCAGAAAAACCGTCCACCAGATCCTTGACATTATAACCTCTGTAAAAAAGATTTCCATGTGTGGGTACCTGTACGCCGTCCACGATTTTATTGGCGCGCACATCAGAAATGTTAGTCAGTCCTGCAAGGACACCCTTGCCGTTTAAGTCACGCAGTCCCCGCTTTACATCATATTTTGTAAATAGCTCCGTATCTATAATGCCGGCTTGTTCGCTCATATTCGCAAGTCGTACGATTTCAGGTGTGATCTCAGAAAAACTGTTTTGTTCCATAGATATGTTCCTCCCTTCATAATACGTCATATCTTTCCATGCGATGCGGTGCATGGATATGGATATTTACCATCTTTATCTTTGCTTTTCTTATCATACCATGAAAAAAAAGCCTGAAACAAGCAAAATACTGAAATTAACAAAACTTTAACAATTTTTGTCTGTAAAAATAGTAAAATGGTACTAGAAACAGAAAATATTTGTATTTGAGTTCGCACTGCGGATTAGATATAATAGATGCAGAACTTTGCAATTACCAGGAAAGGAGCATCATAGGATATGGATAAAAAGGAGATATTGAAACGTGTGGATCACACCCAGTTAAAGGCATTTGCGACCTGGGAGGATATGGTTACCCTTTGTGATGAGGCAATCGCAAATGAGACAGCTTCCGTCTGTGTGCCGCCGGCTTATATTAAGAGGATACACGATACCTATCATGAGAAGATAAACATCTGTACAGTGGTGGGGTTCCCGCTTGGATATTCGGTGACAGAAGCTAAAGTGGCAGAGACACGTAAAGCCATAGAGGATGGCGCGAATGAGATAGACATGGTTGTCAATATCAGTGATGTGAAAAATGGACTGTATCAGAATGTAGAGGAGGAGATTCGTACCCTGAAACAGGAATGTGGGGATAAAATCCTGAAAGTCATTATAGAGACCTGCTATCTGACAGAGGAAGAAAAGATTGCCATGTGTAAAGCCGTGACAAATGCCGGTGCAGACTATATCAAGACTTCCACAGGATTTGGAACAGGTGGCGCCACGGTAGAGGATATCCGTCTGTTTCGAAACTATATTGGCCCGAATGTCAGGATTAAGGCGGCGGGAGGCATTTCCACGCTGGAGGACTTAGAGGCTTTTGTGAAAGAAGGGTGTGATAGAATAGGCACTTCGAGAGCCGTAGGACTGCTACAAGATTAGTCCGGCAGTTACATACAGGCAGTTTATAAGTTTTTAGGAAATATTTCCTATTTTTTGTTTGCTTTTTTAAAAAGCGGCAGTATAATATTAATATACTAGGTTTAGACTGGAAAAATGTCTTTTAGCAGAAGCGGAAAGGAGCATGTTTATGAATGTATCTTCCTCTCAAAAGAGTCTTTTTTGGTCCTACACGCATCTGGCCAGCGGGAAACGGATTAATACAGCGAAGGATGACGCGGCGGGGATGGCTATTGCGAAGCGGATGCAGAGTCAGGAGACGGGACTTCGTGTCGGCGCTGACAATGCGGGAATGGCAATGGGAGCCGCCAATGTGGCAGAAGGTGCACTGGGCGGCATGTCTGATTATCTGCAGCGGATTCATGAACTTGCCATCAGATCCATGAATGGTATCAATTCGGATGCCGATAAGCAGATTTACCAGAAAGAAATCGATCAGCTTAAACAGGGAATAGAATCTCTGGCAAGAGATACTTCTTTTAATGAGCAGAAGCTCTTGGATGGCAGCATGGCTGATATGGCAGTGGCTACGTCACCAAACGGCGGCGGTATGAGGATTCAGTTGGAAAGTTCCACCCTGGAAGCGTTGGGTATTGCAGACCTGGATGTTACATCCAAGGACTTTAACCTTGATTCCATCAAAAAGGCGATGGATATGGTCTCAGAGCGCAGAAGCAGTCTTGGTGCTTCCACAAATGCTTTGGAACGTGTGAAAAATTATAATACATCTGCGGCGCTTTCCCAGTTATCTTCCAGAAGCCGTTTGGAAGATTTGGATTTTCCCAAGGCGATTTCCAAGAAGAAGCAGGAGGAAGTTCAGGGGCAGTATCGGATGCATATGTTAAGAAGGCAGATGGACCAGAAGAAATCTCTTACGGCCTTGTTTTAATATTGACTTTTTAAAGTCTGTCTGAGATAATGTTAAAGGTGTACGGATGCGCGTACATACAAGGGAAGTTCGGGATTCCTGAGAACAATGCTCAAGGATTCCGTGAAATAATACAATTTTTAAGGAGGAGAACATAATATGGCAACAAAAGCGTATTATCCCATTTCCGAAATTGGTGCTGGCAAGGTTGGTTTTTCCAAAACCCGTTCCATCATCGAAGCAGCATTTTACGGAAACAATGTAGTAAAGGTTAGCAGCTTGAGAGAGGCTTATGAATTGGCAAAAAATTCACCTGGCACAGTTGTGACAGATATGCCGATCAAAGACGGTGATACCTTCGGTCTTCCCGCAGATGCAAAGGTTCTGTTATTCAACGACGGTGCAGTAACAGGACGTTATGCAGCAGCACGTCGTATCAAAGGCGAGCCTGGTGTGGACGAGGCGAAGCTGGATAAAGTAGTTATGGATGCTATCTATGAGACACGTTGGAAAACTATGTATCATGCAGAGTGTTTCGTAGGTCTTGATCCTGAGTTTATGGTTAAGGCACATCTTCTGATTCCTGAAGGAGAAGAGAACTTACTGTACAATTGGATGATCAACTTCCAGTATATGTCTGATGAGTATGTTAAGATGTATAAGAATTCCAAGATGGTTGGAGATGGCAAAGAGGCTGATATCTATATTTTCTCCGATCCTCAGTGGGCACCTCATGAGGCACCTGATGTTGACTACAGCTGCCTGAGCGATCCTCTGACACTGTGCTACTTTGATACCAACGAGAACTGTGCAGCAATCCTTGGTATGAAGTATTTCGGTGAGCATAAGAAAGGTACTCTGACAATGGCATGGGCACTGGCTAACAGAAATGGCTATGCATCCTGCCACGGCGGTCAGAAAGAGTACTCCTTAGAGGGCGGCAAGAAGTTCGTTGCTTCCGTATATGGTCTGTCAGGTTCTGGTAAGTCAACTTTGACACATGCAAAACATGATGGCAAGTATGACGCATTTGGCGGTATCAAAGTGCTTCATGACGATGCATTTATCATCAACAGTGATACCTGTTCATCTATCGCTTTAGAGCCTACTTATTTTGATAAGACATCAGATTATCCGACAGGATGCCCTGATAATGAGTTCCTTTTATCTGCTCAGAACTGCTCCTGCACAATGGACAGTGAGGGTAAGATTCAGTTAGTAACAGAGGATATCAGAAACGGTAATGGCCGTGCTATCAAGTCTAAATTATGGTCTCCTAACCGTGTGGACAAGATTGATGCACCTGTTAATGCAATCTTCTGGATTATGAAAGATCCTACAATCCCGCCGATTGTCAGATTAAAAGGTGCGGCACTTGCATCCGTTATGGGCGCAACATTAGCTACCAAGACATCTTCTGCGGAGCGTGTAGCAGCAGGTACTGATATGAACGCAATCCGTATCGTTCCTTATGCTAACCCGTTCAGAACTTATCCTCTGGTAAATGACTACGAGAAGTTCAAGAAGTTAGTGGAAGAGAAGAACGTTGAGTGTTATATCGTAAACACTGGTGACTTCATGGGTCATAAGTGTCAGAAAGAAGATACCCTTGGTATCTTAGAGACCATCGTAGAGGGCAAGGCTAAGTTCGAGCAGTGGGGTCCTTTCGAGGATATCGAGATTATGAATGACTGGAGCGGCAAGACTGGTGATTTCACACCTGATCTGAATGATGCAGATTACAAGGCTCAGTTAAAGAGCGCTCTGGAGACTCGTGTAAATGCTGTTAAGGGCTTTGCTGAGAAGAAGGAAGGTTATGATAAGCTTCCTGATGAGGCACTGGCAGCACTTGAGAAGCTGGTAAATGCTTTATAATTAAAGTAAATTCCTTCGGAATTAACTTTACGAGTTCGGCTTCGCGGCCGCGGATGGCATTTAAATACGAAGTGAAAAATAAAAGGGAGAATCCGTTATGGGTTCTCCTTTTTGGGTGGTATCTATTTGTGATTTTGAACAAAAGCTGTCAATCTGCCTTGCAGTTTTTCTTGTGGGCTTTTAACTTCTTCATAGCCCAGACATAGTGACTGGCGGTTGCGCTGACGAAATAAGAGCCGAGGGGACTGTTGCCGACCCAGGGGAATATGCCCTTGCGGAACAATTCTTCATCGGTAAAGGTTTCTGCCAGCTGCATGACTTCCTGATGAGATTTGTCTAGCATGTCTTTGGCTTCTTCCAGAGTGGTGTTTTGATGGTTTTGCCAGAAAACTTCATTCATTTTCCCGTAGGTCTTCCAATTATAAGGGCGTGGAAGAAAAGGTGCAGCCGTGCCTGCCTGATTAACGTGCACCCAGTGCAGCAACAGCTGGTGCCATTCGTAGAGATGAATCAGTACATCTCTTAGATTCTTGTCACGGTTCCAGTGGGCTTCTTTCTTTTTCACATCGGCGCTGAAATCAAAAGGCGTGGACAGTTCCTTTTCAGACAATCCAGCAATCAACAGATTCATCTGTTCGTAGTTTTCCTCTGATGCATTCAGTAATTCCGGTTTTGTGGTTGGTCTGCTCATGGTAATTCCCTCTTTTCTAAGATTATAATGTTTATTTCGGTGGGAGTCTGTCTCTACCGGCATTTTGGCAGAGACCAGAAGTGTGCCGTTGGTTTGCAGGGTCACCTGTTCCAAATCAAATTCATCATACACACGATAGGCCATTTCACCAGGGAAACAGAGCGTGACCGTTTGTTCCGGGACAAAGGAAGGTTTGAACAGACGAAAATCCTGTTTGGCTGTGCAATAAGATTTCAGATACCAGGCTTGTCCTTTGTAGGCCAGTTTTAATGGATAGATGATGCGGGTCGTGTTGTGCATGGAAGATGCTGCGTATGTGATTTTCGTACATTTGTGTGTCAGGATGGCTGTTCTCAACATTTCAAACCTGGCATTATTGGCGGGATTCTCTCCCCATCTTGAGAAATCTACTTCCAGCCAGTCATCTGCGTGAACCTGGAACAGGGCAGAGAGTTTCTGAAGAATCAGGGTATTTTCGGTATTCGGTTTAGCGTGGACACTCTGCAGGGCAGTCAGGATTTCCCTCAGGTAATTATAGCACAGATTTTAACGATAAGGAGCAGAAAGAGGTGCAGGTATCCAAAGGGAAAAGAAAAGCGCTTAATTGCAAAAGTAAATTCCAGTGCAGGAGTAAATTCTACTGCCCTTTCAAATCTATTGTCTTTTTCAATTTTTTGAAGCCATAAAGTTGGAAATTGAATTATAATAAATCTAAATCCGGGCAGATTTTCTAAAACAGGGCATAGCAAACAGACCGGCAGAAAACGTCGTGTGCAGGACTAAATTCTGCCAGTGATGTCTGGTTTTTATGAAGATTTAAAAGCAGCGTCTCCTGACAACAGATTTTTGCCTGGATTTAAAGGTTACTTTATCAGCTCAGGTGTCAGGTTGATCTGATCGGGATCGACCGGCCTGAGCTGAAGTGCTAACAGGACATCCATGTCGAAGTTTTCTTTTGTCGCCCGGTATGGAGTAAGGCCAAGAAGGCTCTGGCGCGGGACGGAATTGATGTTA
>CAJTOO010000011.1:123-161215 GCA_910577735.1 uncultured Lachnospiraceae bacterium | reverse complement strand
TGCCCTGAAATGTAAATTTTCTGTGAACTTGATTAAAAAGTCCTTTACAAAACGTTTCCGGAAAAACGGCAAAAAGCATTCTGATTTCCACTGGTTCATACTTATTGAAACACTGTGGTATGAAACTGGTTACCATAGACTGCTCAGAACCCATGACAGATTCGGAGATTAGGAATAAAGTTATTGCATGTATCAGAAATGAGGTACCGGATCGACAAGCATATGCAGTATACTGCCCACACTGCAAAAGATTAATGCAAATAAAATATAGCGAAAAGACCAAAAAATATTTTTATGGTTGCACTACATATAAAGCAACTAACGATTTTAATTGTCCAACCATAAATATACTGGATGTTCCACCGTTATATACTGGAATACAATTAACTATAAATAAGGGAAAAAACGTATAAGAAATTAAGAAAGTTGTAAATAAAAACGAAGGAGAAAATGTTATGAATAAACAAAAGAGAAACACAGTAATAATTTGCCTTTTGGTGCTGACGGTTTTATTAACAGGGTGTGGGAAAAAGAAGATAGATATAATGGAAGGGGTTACTGTTAGTTTTGAGGGGTATGATGGCTATGGAACTGCAAAACTTGCAAATGAATATTCATGGGAGGGTGAAGCATTTGAAGCGGCAGGAATTGAGAGTATTGATGGATTTGATGCCTTAGGAAGTGCATTAAACATTGAAATAGCGGTTCAATATGAAATGAATCCAGTATCAGGATTGTCGAATGGTGACCAGGTAGTAGTTAAAGCAAACATAAATGAATCAATGTTAGAGGGGTATGATTTTGAGTTATTATCAGAGGGAGAAAAGAATATTTACAGTAACTGGTTTGAAAGAACTTCAAGAGGTGGATTTATTTGAAAACGTAGATATAGATTTTTCTGGGATAGCACCATATGCTAAGGCACAGGTCATAGATCCAAATACAGATTTTTATCCAGGCGTGAAGAGATACGCATTAGATAAAGAAATCAATTTAAAAGCGGGGAAGGTAAAAGAGATTCCGCAAGATATACTTGACAAAATGACAAAGCAACTTGAGGATGCTTTACATGCTCAAGTTGCAAAAGCTTGGGAAGAAAAGGATTCATTAAAATCTATAAAATATGTGGGAAGCTATCTTCTTGTGCCAAAAGTAAACCAAATAGTGTATGATAATAATATTTTATATAATATATATAAGGTTAGTGTTGAAAATTCAGAAAATAAGTTTGAGTTCTATACATATTGTCAGTTTAAGGATATCATTGTTTTAGCAGATGGAACATGTAGTGTTGATTTGACAAGTTATATTATGCCATCAGGTTCAGCATTTTTTGGAAGTGTTAGTGGAGAAGCTTTTATGAAGGGAAGTTATTATTATTTTGGATATGAAGAGACGGATTCTCTTTTTAATAATTGTGTAACAAAAAATATCGAGCAGTATGGTTATGAATCAACAGTAACAGAATAACAAATATACGGCATTAAGTAATGTGAGTGCCAAATAAAAAGTCCTAAGAGTATCTTTAGGACTTTTTATTTGGGTTTATCTTCAGTCAAGTATTTTATAAAAATAGATACGGCATTTACTTGTTCATCATTCAAATTATTAATAGATTCTAATACTTGTTTTTTTGCTAAAGAAATGCCTTGAGTAGCAAATATTTCCCCAACACCATTTTCCAGCCAATCCTTATTTACGTTAAATACAAATTTTTATTATGGGAATTTTAGCACAACAAAATATTTCAGAAAGAGAAGATTAGTCATGGAATTTGTTTATATCATAATAGGTTTTTTTGCAAATACATAAAATGGAATAAAGTGAGTGACGAAAAGAGGAAAACTTATACAAATATTTTGGTACTTACCTTTATGACGATTATGATGTTGATATACATTGTTGTGTTTGTGGAAAAAATGAAAAATATATTACAACCATGAGGTGTGATATGGACTATACAACAAAATGGAACAAAATAGATTCTGCGATTTTCTTCTTTGAGAGAAGATTCAAGGAACTTGGGAAAGCATTCGCAAACAGCAGGGCAGTAGAGCCTGATGTGGAATTAATGATTCAGGCAGAGACAAAGTATTTGAGGAATGAAAATGAATATCTAAAAAAGCGAGAGTTTCCAGCTTATCTGATAAAGGATGATGAACGATATCTTTGCCCAAAATGTAAGACTGAGATTAGGGATACAAATGTAAAATACTGTTCCAATTGTGGACACAGGATAGTTTTGAAGTATGAACGGGAGGACTATAGAACGCCTGACGAAAAGATAGTCAGAATCCTTAATAGATAGAATCAGCCAATAAAGGCTTTTCTATAGATTGAGTACCTTGATAAATACGCCGCATAGATTGCGTAAGAACATAGCACTTGCGTCATAAAGTCCGGTAACGTCCAGTATATATGGAGCTTCATAGTGGCTCCGCGATGAATCCACTCCTCAGAAACGTCTGATTTACAAATGGTTGTTAGGATGAGCGATCAGATCTGTTCTATGCAGCATCTTCTGGTAAAAGATGTGGCCATGATATATATGCTGGTGATAATGATACACACTTGAGGGGAGTCTACCCATAGGAATGGGAGAGGTAGAGTAACATGTTGCGAAATGGGCATGTGAGGGTAACCTGTGGAGCTGACCAACAGCCGCCGGCAATTATTCATTTTTTTCTTGGGATCATTTATTTCCTTTTGTTAAGTAATAACGAATTGGTTTGATGTTTGGTATAAGATATGCTATATTATGTCTCATAAAATCTATTTATGAAGAGGTAAGGAATGTATAATTTCACAGTCATGTTTGAAAATATACCTGTTGCATATATTTCAGTATCGGATGATCATAAAAAGGTGCAGATAGAAAAATTGGTGCCGGATTCAATAATCCAGCCATTTGGCGGTGAGGATTTGTCCTTAAATCGAGTATATAGCTTTTTGAAGAGCCGTTGTTATGAGGATGATAGGGAAGATTTAAAAGAAATTCTGTCTCAGGCGCATTTAACATCAAACGATCCGTGGAAGTGGAATCGAATAACACATGGTGTTATGTGGGACGACAAGATATGGATACAATACGAGGGTGAATCCTTATGTTGGGAGGATGTTCAATGGAGAAAATGATAAAAGATTATAACTTATCTCCGGAAGCGATGATTATGGTTTCCGGAAGCAGTATAGGAACGCAAAAGAAATATTATGCAAAAGGATACTGGTATAAGCAGAATAAGATAGGATATGAGGGAACTGCAGAGTATTTGGCTTCTAAGGTACTTTTCTGTTCAAATGTTCAGGAATTTGTAGTATATGAACGCTGTAAGATCAATGGAAAAGATGGTTGTCGTTCAGCGAATTTTTTATCGGAAAAAGAGTCCTTTATCAGTTTGCAGAGACTCTATGATACTTATCACGGCGGCCAGTTATCTGAGAGAGTAAGAGTGTTGGATTCGATCAAGGACAGAATTGATTTTGTAACAGATTTTGTATTTCATACAACTGGGTTGGATATAAAGGAGCAAATAGGGAAAATAGCAACATTTGATATGTTGATTTTAAATACAGACAGACATTTTAACAATATTGGTATCGTAGCAGATGCTTTGCATGATAGATATAAAAACGCGCCTGTATTTGATAATGGGAATGCGTTATTAAGTAATATGGGAGAGTTTCCGTTAGACATTGCTATGGAAGATAATATAAATAAGGTGGTTGGACAGCCCTTTGCTGCCAATCTTGAAAGACAGGCCCTGGAGTTAGGTTATGGTTTGAAGGTGAATTATGCAGAACTTCAGAAAATTTTGCAAAAGGAGCCTGATTCGAGGGCACTTGAAACATTGCAGTTTCAATTGAAAAAATATGAATCTCTATTAAAAGATGATTCATTGTGCAGATAAAGAAATAAGATAAAATATGCGACGTCGCATATTTTGAAGTCTAAGAACTTAATAGTAGTCGAGAAATCAGCAGTGAATCTAAATTTGATTTGCTGCTTTTTTGTTCTGGCTTTGACACAGTCAATATCTGTTAAAAGCAGTGATATGGACAAAGATACATTACATAAGATTAGACAGGAGGGATTCCGGTATGGATATTTCGTATGAAAACAGTGTCACAAACCCGTGTAAAAACATTTTTGTTACCGATGTTTCTGATCGGTCAGCAATTAAAGAGCGCTTCACAAAATTATGGACGCAGATAATCTGTGAAAAAGAAAATGATGTAGCAAAGAAGTATAATGGGCAGACAAACATTTTCAAGTTATAATGACATACAGATATTGGTTTGTCATTTAAGGTATGACAGCGATGAAAAAAACAATTATAAAAGGCGTGCTTGAAGATATCACAAGTATGGGAGATATGCCTAAAAATATCGTAGGTATCTATAACCGGTTATCGGAAGAAGACCGGGACAAACTCAATGAATTTGATGAAAGTCAGAGTATTCAGAATCAAAAGAGCATGCTGATCAGCTATGCGATAAGTCAGGGGTGGGAGATTTATAATATTTACTCGGATGATGATTATAGAGGTTCTGATCGGGACAGACCCGCATTTAATCAGCTCATGAAGGATGCAGAGGCAGGAAAATTCAATATCGTTTTGTGTAAATCCCAGGCGAGGTTTACCAGAGAACTGGAACTGGTTGAAAAGATAATCCATGGTCAGTTTGTAGAATGGGGCATCCGGTTCGTGGGATATGCAGATAATGCAGATACGGCTCTTCCTGGAAATAAAAAGGCAAGGCAGATCAATGGACTTGTCAATGAATGGTATCTGGAGGATCTGTCTGATAATATCAGGACTGTTCTTACCGACCACCGCCGGAAAGGAATGCATATAGGTGCTTTTGCTTTGTATGGATACAGGAAAGATCCGGAACAAAAGGGCCATCTGATCATTGACGAGGAAGCAGCTGAAGTTGTAAGGCTGGTCTTTGATCTGTATGCATCCGGAATGGGAAGGACCAGCATTGCAAAATACTTAAATGAGAGAGGAATACCAAATCCGACAGAATATAAGAGGATACATGGGCTGCGGTATAAAGGCAGTAACCAATACGGCTCTTATTGGAAATATTTTGCAATTTCCGATATGCTCCGAAATGAGATGTATATCGGAAATATGGTGCAGGGAAAATATAGGAATCCGAGTTACAAATCAAAACACAGTAAGCCTGTACCGAAAGAGCAATGGATCATTGTTGAAAATACCCATGAAGCGATCATAGACAGGGCATTATGGGACAAGGTACAGACTATGCTAGATGAACGCGCTAAACCAATGTGCACAGGTGAAATAGGTCTATGGGCGCGTAAGACAAGATGTATGTACTGTGGTTATACGATGTCTTCTCATAAGAGTAAAGATTTGTATTATCTTCGCTGTCCATCCAGATATGCTCTGGGGATCGACAGTTGCCAAGGGGGGATTATTCCGCAGCGTTTTCTCGAAAAGGCTGTGCTGACTGAGCTGAATGGTATCATTGAACAGTTCTTTGATGAAACAGAAGCGCAGAAGAATCTGTTGATCAGGGAGAAAAATGCTTCAGAGAAGAAAAGACTTCAAAGGGAGATATCTGATTATCAAAAGAAAGCGGAGGACCTGGAGAAAGCCATCAGAAATTCTTATGTTGATAAAGCAAAAGGAATCATCACGGAACAAGAATTTCTATCTTTTCGGGATTCTTTTCAAACAGAAATACAACTCTGCAGGAGTAAGGTCGAGTTAAGCAGTAAGGCGCTTGACAATCTGAAGCAGGAAGCGGCTCATGAACGTTCCATGGAAGAGGTTTTTAATAAATATAGAAATATAGAGCAGCTTGACCGGACAATCGTGGATATGTTGATTGATCATATAGAGATTGGACGAAATGACCATAAGGTACATAAATCGGATCTGCCGCCGATTCGGATCCATTGGAAGTTCTAAAGTTATATTGTTAATGTATTAGTGCGGCATCTGCCGCCATATCCTCCATCAAATCCGTGATGATATCGCCTTTGGACTGAAATTCACAGGCATTAAAGGGAACACCGCCAGCCGCCTGAGGCCAGATACCAACAGTATGATCCACATAATAGTTGCGGAAACCGCTGGCTTCGATTTGTTCCATGGACAGATCTTTGGTGAGCTGATGAACGATGGTCGCAACCATTTCTAAATGCGCCAGTTCTTCTGTACCTACAAAAGCAGCAGAAATGTTCCGGAAGTCCTTGTTATAAGATACAACCCCTGAAGAATACAGTAATAATGGGGTGCTGATATATGGAACGTGGAATGTTTATATATTCTGGTGATCCTGTTTCCGTGGTTGCACAACAGGAGCACCGGGACTTTTATTTGTTTTTAAAAAAGGCGGTACTGGATGATTTGCGGGCTAAGAATCTGTTGACGGATTTAGAGTATGTCTGTTGTACAGAGATGATAGAGGAGTCGCAAAGAGCGGAAAACGCATGAAGGAGCAGTTTATGTGCACAGATAAATATGAGGCACTGAATCAACATAAGTATGCAGAACACAAGCCATTAAGAGTGGCTGCGTATTGCCGTGTCTCCACGGAGCAGGAGGATCAGGTCAATTCCTTTGAAAGCCAGCAGCGGTTTTTTGAGCAGTATATAACGGCCAATCCAGATTGGCAATTATATGAAATTTTTGCGGATGAAGGATTGTCCGGAACCAGTACAAAGAAGCGTGTGGATTTTCAGCGTATGATTGCGTGTGCCAAGAGCGGGAATCTGGATCTGATCATTACGAAAGAGATTTCGCGGTTTGCAAGGAATACCCTTGACAGTATTTACTATACCCGAGAATTGAAAAGACATGGAGTTGGCGTGATTTTTCTGAATGATAATATTAATACACTGGATGGCGATGCGGAGCTTCGATTATCCATTCTTTCTTCCATCGCCCAAGAGGAGAGCCGCAGAACTTCCCAGCGGGTGAAGTGGGGGCAGAAGCGGCGGATGGAGCAGGGGGTAGTATTTGGCAGGAGCATGCTTGGCTACGACGTACAGGAAGGCAGAATAAGAATCAATGAGGAAGGTGCCAAAATCGTCAGGCTGATTTTTCATAAGTTTGTGGAGGAGGGAAAGGGAGTCTGTGTGATTGCCAGAGAACTTGGGGAAGAGGGGGTTAAGCCCATGCGGGCTTCCAAATGGCAGAGTACGGTGATTTTGAGAATACTGCGAAACGAAAAATACTGTGGGGATCTGGTGCAGAAGAAAACTTATACGCCGGATTTTCTTACCCATGAAAAAAAGTATAATCGGGGACAGGAAGAGTTCGTCATCATACGTGACCACCATGAGCCCATTATTTCAAGGGAACAGTTTGTACGGGCAAATCATATACTGGACGAGAAAGCAGCCTCGCAAAAGGGGCGAAGGAAGTACAGCTGTCGCTATGGATTCTCTGGAAAGCTGAAGTGCGGAAGATGTGGGGCGGGGTATGTGGCCAGATATAAAACCAGAAGGGACGGCAGCCGATATGAAGCCTGGCGCTGTTTTGAGGGTGTAAAAAACGGCCGTCCCCATATCGGGACTGACGGAAAGCCGGTGGGGTGTCTGGGAGAAAGTATCCGCAATGAGGATGTTTTCCGGCTCATGCTTCTGACAGTACAGAGACTGCCGGTGGACCGGGAGAAAGTTTTAGAAGACTTGCTGGCTCTGCTAAAGAAAGGTATTTGCTGGGCGGAGGCAGATGAGAAGGAAATCGCCCTGGCTGAGAAGTTAGAAGCGATAGAACAGGAAATCCGGAAGCTTCTGGCAGGCCAGGGAGAAGAGGAGACATTTTATGCACAGATTCTGGATAAAATGGTAATCCACAATCGAGATATGATAGATTTGTACTTAAAGGGGCTCTCTGTCAAATGGAGTTATGTGCGGGTGAAAGAACCGGAGTCGTTTTTGAAACCGGAAGCGTTGTTTGCTTCCCGAACCTGACTTCGGTAGGTCATGGGACTTAGGCCCTGTATGCGCCGGAAACTCTGGGAAAAATAGCTGGGAGAGGAAAAGCCCAGCATTCCGGCGATTTGTGATAATGACAGGCTTGTTTCCGATAAAAGATATTTGCTCTCCTGAATCCGACATGTTAGCAGGTAATTAATGGGAGAGGTGCCGTATTCCCGGCTGAAGGCGTGTGAGAGATAATATTTGCTTACATGGGCGACGGCAGCCAGATCATCTAAGGTCAGGTTTTCCTTAAAATGGTTTTCAATATAACGACGTACAACGGCGCATTCCTTGCTGGATTTATGAACAGCAGGGATAAAAGTAACCGTAAATTTGCTGCGCCGCATCAGAAGAAGGAGAACGACTTCCAGAAGATCCTGACAGATGGTGTTGTAGCCAGGAAGCCGGGTTTCAATCTCCTTTAACAGACGGCGCAGATAAAAGAGAATCTGTTCACCATCCGTCTGAAAATGGATAAGAGAGTAGCCGTCGCCGCCATCGTCTCCTGATATGACTTCCATACCGTCCACACCCATGACAATGTATTCCAGAGGGTCATCTTCTGAACTGTCTTCTGTGTGTTCAACGCTGGAATTTACAATAAGCACGTCATTGATGCCAATGGACACGGCTTTATCCGCAAGCAGGAGGCGTCCGGAACCACCGGTAACATAAAATACCTCGGCACAGGAGTGTGTGTGGAAGATAGAGTGCCACTCTGGGCTGTAACGGGTGACGCTCACATAACGGAGTTTTGTGACGGAACGGTCTACAGGATTCACGGCCAGAGGGTCGATCACATAATGGCTTGTGCTCATAGGGCGGGAAAACCTCCTTCATTCATATGGAACAGTAAAAACGAAGCAAGATATATAAAAAGCAACGTTTCTGACAGAAATTTGTTTGAAAATTATATTTATTATAAATTGTCACTGCTTGAAAAACAAGAAAAATTCCATAGAAATATTTAGAAAAAATCACAAAAAATAAAAAAGATGTCGAAAACAAGAATGCTAAAAGGGATAATATTCGTCAAAATGTATGCCAAAAGGAATTTATATGCGATGAACAACAAAATTAGCACACAAAGAGCAAGATATATAAAAAAGTGAGCAAGAAAGGTATTGGAAAGAAGAGAGGCTGTTGTTATACTAGGGACAGTTAGAGAGGAAGAAGTATGGAACTCAGCTAATTACACATTAATCAGGAGGTAGAATTTATGAAAAAGGTATTAAGCATGCTTTTAGTGGGTGCATTGACTGTATCCACGCTGGCTGGCTGCGGAAGCAAAGAACAGGCGCCTGCAGCAGAAGCACCTTCCGCAGCAGAGAATCAGGCGGAAGCTCCGGCAGAGACACCGGAAGAAGCTCCGGCAGAGACACCGGCAGAAACCCCGGAGACACCTGCAGAGGGAGCAACCATTACGGTTGCAGCAATTGAGACTGCTTATGGCAGTCAGATGTGGCAGGATGTCTGTGCAGCTTTTACAGAGCAGACAGGCATCAATGTAGAGTTAATTACTGATAAGAACTTGGAAGATGTGATTGGACCGTCCATGCAGGCAGGAGATTATCCGGATGTGATTCATCTTGCTACAGGACGTGAGAAGGCTCTGACAGAGACTTTTATTAAAGATCAGAACATTGTTGATATCACAGATGTGTTGTCCATGACTGTACCTGGCGAGTCTGCTAAGGTGGGAGACAAGATTGCGGGCGGTTTTACAGAGACAAGTCTGACCAACCCTTATGGAGATGGCAAGACCTATTTGGCGCCCATGTTCTATTCCCCTTGCGGTCTGTTCTATAATGCCGGACTGTTTGAAGAAAAAGGCTGGGAAGTACCGTCTACTTGGGATGAGATGTGGGAGTTGGGCGATAAGGCTGCAGCCGAGGGAATCGCTTTGTTTACATATCCTACCACAGGTTACTTTGACGCATTCTTCTATGCCCTTATGTATTCTGTAGGCGGCGCTGATTTCTTTGATCAGGCAACCAATTATACAGAAGGTGTCTGGGATACAGAGGAAGCAAAGACGTGTTTTGAGATCGTGACCAAGCTGGCAAGTTATACAGAGAAGACCACGCCGGCACAGGCAAATGATCAGGATTTCACGAAGAACCAGCAGCTGATTCTGGACAATAAAGCGTTGTTCATGCCTAATGGTACCTGGATTGTAGGTGAGATGGCAGAAGCACCCAGAGCTGATGGATTTAAATGGGGAATGACAGCACTTCCGGCTGTGACAGCTGGCGGTGATGGTTATAGCTATACCTGGTTTGAGCAGGCATGGATTCCTGGTGGGGCAGCGAATCAGAATGAAGCGAAACAGTTTGTTGCATTCCTGTACAGTGATGCGGCTTGCGAGATTTTTGCAAAGGCAGGTGCTATTCAGCCTGTACTGAATATTGCTGAGAAACTGGAAGGCGATAACCAGATGTTCTATTCTATCTACGACAATGGCGCGAAAGCAGCGATGGGTAACTTTGCAGCTTATGACAGCGCGGTGGTAGGTGTAAGTAATCGTGAAGTATGGTTTGATCCGGTAAACTCTTTGGTATCTGGCAATATGACGCAGCAGGAGTGGATTGATGGGATTAAATCAGCTAATGACCAGATGCGCGCTAATCTGATTCAGTAATTTGGAAATAGCAGCAGCTTTGTAAAAAAGAAACGGTGGTAGCGGTTTGCTTACCGCCGTTTTTTTAAAAGCAGGAAATGCTCTGAGGGAGGATGGATGCCCAAAGACATGGATTGCCAGGAAAGGAGTTCTGACGTATGAAGAAACGTTCTGGCCGCAATGGATTTATTTTTCTGTGTGTGGCGCCCGCAGTGCTATTGTTTGCAGTTTTTATGATTATTCCCACGATTAATGTGTTTCGGATGTCTTTGTTTAAGCGCAGTGCCTATTCTACTACGGAAGACTTTGTGGGGATGGAAAACTTTACCCGGCTGATGAGTGATACTAATTTTATCCGCTCTATGCAGAATACGATTCTGCTGATTGTGGTGGTGACCATTGTAACTTTTGCATTTGCGCTGGTGTTTGCTGCTATCTTGACCAGAGAGAAGATTAAGGGACAGAATTTCTTACGGATTATATTTTATATCCCTAATATTTTGTCAGTGGTGGTTATCTCGGCGATTTTCAGTGCTATCTATGATACGAACAATGGTACTTTAAACAGTCTTTTATCTCTGCTTACCGGCAAAACCGTGGCGGTCTTGTGGAAGGGAGAGAACATGGTGATGGTCAGTCTGATCATTGCTATGGTATGGCAGGCAATCGGTTATTATATGGTTATGTATATGGCATCCATGGCCAGTATCCCCCAGAGTCTGTATGAGAGCGCGGGACTGGACGGTGCAGGCCGGATTACACAGTTTTTCCAGATTACGCTCCCGTTGATCTGGACCAATATCCGTACAACGCTGACATTCTTTATTATCAGTACGATTAATATGGCATTTCTGTTTGTAAAGGCTATGACTTCCGGCGGGCCTAACGGGGCATCTGAGGTGGCGTTGTCCTATATGTATAAGCAGGCTTATACCAATTCTTCTTATGGTTATGGAATGGCAATTGGTGCGCTGGTGTTTGTATTCTCTTTTGGACTATCGGCGTTGGTCAATGTGGTTACCAAACGGGAACCGCTGGAATTTTAAGGAGGGCAGTCTATGGAACGGACAAAAAAGACGTCGGCTGATCGGCTGTATAAGGCGTTTATCTATGTGGCTTTGATAACTTTGGCTGTGACCATTATTATACCAGTGGCCTGGGTGTTTATGGCATCTGTGAAAGAAAACAGTGAGTTTTATGGAAATCCATGGGCATTACCGGCTGGGTTCTATATTCAGAATTTTGCTGATGCCTGGGGAAAAGCCAGAATGGGAGAATATATGTTAAACTCTGTTCTGGTTACAGCATTGGCACTGGCGATTCTTCTGGTGGTGGCTTTACCGGCAGCTTATGCACTGTCCCGTTTTGAGTTTCGGGGACGCAGATTTTTGAATGCAGCTTTTATGGGTGGACTGTTCATCAATGTTAACTACATTGTGGTGCCTATCTTCCTGATGCTGGTCGATGGAGACAAATTTTTACGCGGTTTATTAGGGGACGGGCTTCTGCTCAATAATATCTTTGTGCTGGCGGTCGTCTATGCGTCTACAGCACTACCTTTTACCGTTTATCTTCTGTCAGGATATTTTGCTACACTGGCGCATGATTATGAGGAGGCGGCCTACATTGACGGAGCCGGTTACGGAAGGACCATGTTGAGGATTATTTTCCCTATGGCCCAGCCTTCTATTATCACTGTGATCTTATTCAATTTCCTGTCTTTCTGGAATGAATATATTATTGCAATGACGTTGTTATCAGATCCGAAAGGTGGAAAGACGCTGCCTGTAGGGCTGATGCAGTTGACCCAGGCACAACAGTCAGCAGCGCAGTATGGTCAGCTTTACGCGGGTCTGGTTCTGGTAATGCTGCCAACACTGATTCTCTATATTTGTGTACAGAAGAAGCTGACACAGGGTATGACGCTGGGTGGTCTGAAAGGGTAAGGTGAGCATATGAAATTCTGGAAAGAGCATGTAGGTTTACGGATTGGATTTATCTTAGTATTTTTTATCATAGGATTGGGTTTGGTGATTGGCGGATGGAAGATGACAGGCGAGCTTTTGGGACTGGTATTGATGATGATAGGATTAGTTTTTCTTTTAGCTGCCATTATGATTTATAATAAGCCGTTTGAGGATGCGAAGGGGCGGCGATAAAATATTATGATGTGTGGTGGAACTGTTGAGGGTTTGGTTGAGTATAAAATAAAGTTACCGAGGTATTGCAGATGAGCAAGGAGATTGAGATGAGTGGTCGGGTTACGATACCTACAGATGTGGATGTAGTGCCAGAGACGCTGGAATTGTTAAAGCGATGGGGAGCGGATGCTATCAGAGATTGTGATGGCACGGACTATCCGGAGGCGTTAAAAGGGGTGGATGCAAAGGTGTATTCCACCTATTATACCACCAGAAAAGATAATGCCTGGGCAAAGGCTAATCCGGATGAGGTGCAGCAATGCTACATTATGACCGGATTTTATACGGCACAGGAGGAAACTTTACGGATTCCGCTTATGGCCGGCATCAGCCGTGAATTACTGGCTGTTAATACCAGGGATGACAGGAAGCGTTGGTGGGAAGTGATGGACAGGACAGCAGGGACGCCTGTGGATCCGGAAGAATGGTTCTATGAAGAGGAAAGCGGTTGTGTGGTGCTGCAAAGTCCCAGGGCATGGCATGAGTACACGGTAAGTTTTCTGGCTTATCTGATCTGGGATCCGGTGCATATGTATAATGCGGTGGTCAATGACTGGAGTGATTTTGAGCACCAGATTACTTTTGATGTGCGCCAGCCAAAGACCAGGGAGCATACCATGAAACGACTGCGGCGGTTCGTGGAAGAACATCCCTATGTGGACGTAATCCGATACACCACATTTTTTCATCAGTTTACATTGATATTTGATGAGTTAAAGCGGGAGAAATATGTGGACTGGTATGGGTATTCCGCATCTGTTTCGCCCTATATTCTGGAACAGTTTGAGAAAGAAGTCGGATATCGGTTCCGTCCTGAGTTTATTATTGATCAGGGGTATTATAACAATCAGTATCGGGAGCCCAGCCGGGAGTACAAAGATTTCATGGCTTTCCAGCGCCGGGAGGTGGCGAAACTGGTAAGGGAAATGGTGGATTTGACGCATGAACTGGGCAAAGAAGCCATGATGTTTTTGGGAGACCACTGGATTGGCACGGAACCCTTTATGGAGGAATTTTCGACAACAGGCATAGATGCAGTGGTGGGTTCTGTGGGCAATGGTTCCACGCTGAGGCTTATTGCGGATATTCCGGGGGTGCCCTATACAGAAGGACGATTTTTGCCTTACTTTTTCCCCGATACCTTCAAACCTGGGGGAGATCCGGTGAAGGAGGCAAAGGAGAACTGGGTGACGGCCCGCAGGGCAATTTTACGAAAGCCCATTGACCGGATCGGCTATGGCGGTTATTTGAAGCTAGCCTGTCAGTTTCCTGATTTTATCGAGTATGTGGAGAGTGTATGTAAGGAATTCCGGGAACTTTATGACAATATCCGGGGAACAGAGGCCTTTTGTCAGAAACGGGTGGCAGTGGTCAATTGTTGGGGGCGTATGCGTTCCTGGGGATGTCATATGGTGCACCATGCTCTTTATCAGAAGCAGAATTATAGTTATGCCGGTGTAATTGAAGCGCTGTCAGGTGCGCCCTTTGACGTGAAGTTTTTATCCTTTGACGAGATCCGGGAAAATCCGCAGGTGTTAAAGGAAATAGATGTGCTGATTAATGTAGGGGATGCGGATACGGCGCATACTGGCGGTATGGTCTGGGAGGATGCGGCTGTGTCATCAGCTATCCGGGAGTTCCTTTACAGGGGCGGCGGTCTTATTGGTGTCGGAGAACCGTCAGGCCATCCTTATCAGGGACGGTTTTTACAGTTGGCGTCAGCCTTAGGTGTGGAGAAAGAGACCGGATTTACCTTAGGATATGATAAATATAACTGGGAGGAGCATCCGGATCATTTCATTCTGGAAGATTGTAAGGATCCCGTGGATTTTGGAGAGGGAAAGAAGAGCATTTATGCACTGGAAGGAACACAGGTTCTTGTGCAGAGGGAAAAAGAGGTGCAGATGGCTGTGAATACCTATGGAAATGGGCGCTGTGTGTATATTTCCGGACTTCCCTATAGCTTTGTCAACAGCCGGATTCTTTACCGGGCTATACTGTGGAGCAGTCATAGTGAGGAGCAGCTTCACCAGTGGTTTTCCAGTAATTATAACGTGGATGTTCACGCTTATGTTAAGAACGGAAAGTTTTGTGTCGTGAACAATACTTACGTGCCGCAATCTACAATGGTTTATAAAGGGGATGGGGAGAGTTTTGCCCTGAATCTGGAAGCCAATGAGATAAGATGGTATGAGATTTAGAAGGTGTTTTGGAACATTTCAGAGTCTTCTGTACCGATATCGGTCAATATGCCGGCTACTTCCCGGTAGGGAGCTGCGTATCTTTGGGAAAGATAGCGCATGGAGGCGCCCATTTCACCGTCAGGCCCGCCATACTGGCTGATGATGACCTGTGCGATATCGGCATTAGCCTCTTTAATGTTGACAGGAAACTCTAATCTTTTTTCATAATTCCACATTTAGTTACATCCTCCTTCCCAGGGCATGGGACTTAAAGCCCACTGCCAGTCATTACACTCTGAGGTGTCCACACAAGAGATGGTGAGAGGGGTGTATTTGGTGGAGTATTCCTGCCTGGCCTGATTGGCCAGGCGGTTATAATGTCTGAAATATTCCAGGGCCTTTCTGTCGGTGGGATGTGTGTCCAGATACAGAGACAATTCAGTGACAACAAAAGATAAGACGCCAATATCATGGAGCAGTTTCTCCTGCTCGTTGGCAAATTGCATATTCATCATTTACAGCATCTCCTTCCTGTGAATGGTTTATCAAGTTCCGGGAAGATGGTGCCGGCGTAATATCCTTCTTCCAGATTTTCGCAGATTCCTTTGAAGTGCTGCCAGGGAACATAGGCCATAGCAACAGGGAAATCGTCGATATTTTCTTTGTACATATAATCTCTCATATTTTCCTTTCCTGATTTGCAAGTATTTTTTAATAGTATAATATGATATAATTATTTCTGCGTGTTCAAAAGGGGTTGATTTGGACACAGAATATTCACAATTTGGTACGAATAGAGACACATTTTTCCAGTACATTTTATAAGAGCGATTTTGTTTGAAGGGAGGATTTCTTTTTGATACAGGTAGAGAATTTGGTGAAACGATATGGAGACCATGTGGCAGTGGATGCGATATCCTTTGCCGTGGAGCCTGGCAGGATTTATGGTTTTGTGGGACCGAATGGGGCAGGTAAATCCACTACCATGAATGTAATGACAGGATATATTGCGGCAAGCAGTGGAACGGTGATGATTGATGGTCATGATATGTTAAAGGAGCCGCTTGCAGCCAAAGCATGTATTGGCTATCTGCCGGAGATTCCGCCGCTTTATACGGGTATGACGGTACAGGAATATCTTATGTTTGCCGCGGAATTAAAGCATGTGCCGAAGAAGGACAGAAAAGGGCATGTGGAAGAAGTCAGGGAAAGAACCGGTCTTCAGGATGTGGGAGACCGTCTGATCCGTAATCTTTCCAAAGGATATAAACAGCGGGTAGGACTTGCCCAGGCATTGCTTGGGGATCCTAAAGTGTTGATTCTGGATGAACCCATGGTGGGACTTGATCCCAAACAGATTATAGAAATGCGGGAGTTGATCAGACATCTTGCCGGTAAGCACACGGTGATTTTAAGTTCCCATATTCTTTCGGAAATCAGTGCCGTGTGTGACCATATCATGATTATATCCAAAGGCCGACTTGTGGCTGACGGTTCCCCCAGAGAGCTGGAAGAAATGATGCAGGGAAAGGCCAAGCTGGAGGTGACGGTGCTGGCGGAGCAGGAGCAGGTACAGGCAGTACTTACGCAGATGAAAGAAGTAGAGAGCTTTACGGCAGAGTCAGGGAAAGAAGATGGAAGTATTCTGCTTCGCATTACGGCAAAGGGAAATATCGATATTCGAAAGGAATTGTCTGTTGCGCTGGCGTCGGCAGGTCTGCCGATTCTGTCTATGAGACAATCGGAGAAATCATTGGAGGATATCTTCCTGGAACTGACAGGAAAAGCAGATGAGAGTGAGGAGGCGGCAGACGATGACAGCAATCTATAAAAGAGAAATAAGGGCTTTTTTTACTTCCATGACGGGATGGCTGTTCATGGCAGTCAACTTTTTTATGCTGGGTATCTATTTTGTAGTCTATAATCTGATGCTGGGGTATCCGACCATATCATATGTATTGCAGAGTGTTGTGCTTATCTTTAACATGACAATCCCCATTCTTACCATGCGCAGTCTTTCTGAAGAACGAAAGAATAAGACAGATCAATTGATTCTGACTGCACCCGTGTCTGTGGGAAAGATTGTACTCGGCAAATATCTGGCAATGGTGACAGTGATTGCCATTCCCACAATGTTTGCAGGGATCGTTCCGCTCTTTCTTATGCGGGCGGGAGAGTTTCAGGCTGGCGTCTCATATGCATCTTTGTTAGGCTTTTTCTTATACGGCTGTCTTGCTTTGGCAGTGGGTCTTTTCCTGTCCTCGCTGACGGAGAGTGTGGTGATTGCTGCTGTGTTGTCTTTTGCGGTGCTCTTTCTGGGATTTATCATGGGCGGTATCTGCAATATCATATCAAGTTTCGGCACCACAGGTTTGGCGCAGGTGGTGGTTAAAGTGTTGTCCTGCTTTGATATGGTGAGGCGGTTTGATATTCTTTCCGGCGGCTATCTGGAAATAGAGGCGGTGGTCTATTATCTGACAGCTATTGTATTAGCTCTATTTGTAACAACGCAGTCCATTCAGAAAAGAAGATACAGTGTCTCTGGCAGGGGAATCAGGCTGGGCGCCTACAGTGTGACCGGTATCCTTGCAGCGGTAGGATTGATTGTAGCAGTCAATGTTTTACTGAATTATGCACCGGACCGCTATACATCCTTTGATGTGACCACAAATAATCTCTATACGTTGACAGAAGATACCAGGGAGTTTATACAAAATCTCACTGAGGATGTTACGATTTATGTATTAGTGGATGAGAGCGGAAAAAATGAAGATTTGGATAAGACACTGACAAGGATGGATGAGCTGTCGGGGCATGTGAAGGTAGAGTATGTCAATCCATTGGCCAATCCTAAATTTTATTACAATTATACCCAGACACAGCCGGCGGACAACAGTATGATCATTGTCTGCGGTGACAGAAGTACGGTGGTGGAGTACAGCAATATATATACCTATGAAATGAATTATAACACGTATAGTTATGAAGCATCCGGATACGACGGGGAGGGACAGATTGTTTCTGCCATGGCTTATGTTACCACGCAGGACATACCTAAGTTTTATATTGTCGCAGGGCATGGAGAATTGGCGTTTGAGGAGAGCTTTTTAAACGCGATCAAGAAAGAAAATGCAGTATATGAAGAATTGGCTTTGTATGCGGCAGAGGAGATTCCTGAGGATGCCAAAGGGATTATTATAAATGCTCCCACAAGCGATTTCTCAAAGGAGGATGCGGACAAAGTCATCTCATATCTTGAAAGGGGAGGTAATGCACTTATCGTTCCTACTGTGGTAGATGTGGAAATGACCAATTTTAACCGAATCCTTGATTATTATGGAGTGTCTGTGGTGGACGGTGTGATTGTGGAAGAGGATCGGGAACGTTACTACCAGAATCCCTATTATCTGTTCCCGGAGATAGCCAGCGATGAGACTACAGAAAATGTGATAAATGGGGCGATTTTTGCTCCTTTTTCCAGAGGATTGTCCTATGATGATATGGCAGGGGATGTCTATTACACGCCGCTTTTGATTACCAGTGAGAGTTCTTTTAGCAAGGTTGGTGTAACAAATGGAGAAGATTACAGCAGACAGGAGGGGGATATCGAAGGTCCCTTCGCTGTGTGTCTGAGGGCAGAAAAGGAGACGGAAGACGGAGAAACTTCCAGGGCTTTTTTGGTGGCCAGTGAGAGTCTGTTTACGGACACGGCAGATGACATGGTGCCGGGTAATAATGAGAAGTTATTCTCCAGTATGATCAGCGCCCTGGCAGACCATGAGAAAACAGTGGGAATACCGTCCAAAAGTTTTGCCATGAGTCCGCTGGTGTTCTCTGCGCAGACGGTTCTGGCAGCTTCCGTGGTGTTTATTTTCCTGCTTCCCGGTATGTTGTTGCTTAACGGCGTGGTAATCTGGGCAAGCCGGAGGAAACGTTAACGTATCGAATATAAAATAATTAATATTTGATATATTACACATGTTGGCGAAAACTGTTCTCTATGACACCGGGGAGTAAGTCATAGATGGAGCACCCGGTTTTTGCTTCAAAGTATTTTTGAATGGCGAGGACTTTCTGCCAGCGGGGAATAGTGAATGGATGAACGCCATAGCGGATTGTCACATCAACAAAACGTTTTTCCAGAAGGCAGAAGCCAGTGGGAAGGGCCAGGGAATCGCAAAGTTGTACGAGCAGATCATAGTCATCGTACACGGCGGTCTGCACGAAGTCTTTCATGAACTGGTAATCTGCCTCGCTGACATCGAATGTCCCGATGGAGCTTTCAATGTCCTGAATCATAAAAGCATGGGAGATACAGATTTGGGCCGCCTTTTCCCAGCCCCGTTCCATACAGTAACGATAACCATCAAGAAGATGTCTTTCTGAAGTGACACCGGCGTAGCGCCCGATATCGTGCAAAAGTCCCAGCAGATAAGCATAATCGGCAGACAGATTGTCACAGCGGGCAGCAATGTTCTGACAGGCCATCGCCACATAACGGGAATGGTCTGTCCAGGGGCCGGGATTGGATGCAGATGCTTCTGAGAGGGCATTTTGTGCTGCCTGTAAGGTAAGTTCCATGATAAAGTCTCCTTGCTGATTTTCTGTGGTTTTCACAATACAATGATCTGGCCTGACTGCGTTTTCCATATATTGTATCTATTATTTTATACGAAAAGATAGAAAAGATAAATGATAAATTACTGGCACAGGGGCAGTATGATTTTCATGCGACACGGGAAGCATGACGATGAAGATATTGACTTCCGTGTTGGTTTGTGCAAGAATAGATGTGTATATAGGGATAACATGCGAAAAGATTGTGAAATTATTAACAACCTTTTGGGGCGGAGGGAAGATTATGAGAGGAATTGATACGCAGGTTCGTAAGAACAGACGACGTATTTTCAAGGAAGTGGCCAATCTGGCTTATCATTCTGACAATTTGAAGGATGATATCGAGGCGCTTCCCTATAAGATTGTAGACTATGATGAATCGGAGTATGAGAGTATCTACAGGGAGCGGGCTATCGTGAGAGAGCGGATTCGTCTGGCCATGGGATTGTCACTCCGTCCGGAAAATCAGCCGGTGCACTTGACACAGGGGCTTGAGGAGAGCAATATTTCAGAGAAATATTATGAACCGCCGCTGATGCAGGTTATTCCTTCGGCATGCAATGCCTGTCCGGAAAACATGTATCATGTAACAGATCATTGTATGGGCTGTGTGGCCCATCCCTGCCGGGAAGTATGTCCCAGAGGGGCTATTTCCATGAAGAATGGCAAGTCGGTGATCGACCAGGAAAAATGTATCAGATGCGGTAAATGTAAGGCAATCTGCCCGTATGATGCCATTTCCCATCAGGTAAGACCATGTGCAGGTGCCTGCGGCGTCAATGCCATCAAAAATGATGATAAGGGACGCGCTGTGATAGATAACGAATTGTGTGTTTCCTGTGGGCAGTGCATGGTGAATTGTCCCTTCGGTGCGATTGCGGATAAATCTCAGATTTTCCAGCTGATCCGGGCAATGCAGTCGGGCGGCAAGATCATCGCGCAGGTGGCACCTGCCTTTGCGGGGCAGTTTGGCCCGGATGTGACGCCGGATATGTTAAAGACTGCTTTAAAGGATCTGGGATTTTATGATGTTTATGAGACGGCTATCGGTGCGGATATGGGCGCCATAGCAGAAGCGGAGCATTATGCGAAAGAAGTGGCAACAGGCAATCTGCCCTTCAGCTTGACGTCCTGTTGTCCTTCCTGGTCTGTACTGGCCAAGAAGTTTTTCCCGGAGACTCTTGATAAGATATCCAATGCGCTGACGCCTATGGTAGCTACAGCAAGACTGATTAAAGAAGAACATCCGGATGCGAAAGTGGTGTTTATCGGGCCCTGTGCGTCCAAGAAGCTGGAGGCATCCAGAAGGACCATACGTTCTGATGTGGATTTTGTTATCACTTTTGAGGAACTGGCGGGCATTTTTGAAGCCAGAGGGATTTTCTTAAAGGAGATTCAGGCGCTGGATGAAATGAAAGGCGCAACCGGTGCCGGACGAGGCTATGGTGTGGCAGGCGGCGTGGCCAGTGCCATTGAAGAGTGCGTGAGGGAATATTATCCTGACGTGGAAGTGCATATTGAACATGCAGAGAGTCTTTCCGAATGTAAGAAAATGCTGATGTTGGCCAAGGCCGGAAAGAAGAACGGCTGTTTGATTGAGGGCATGGCATGTCCCGGCGGCTGTGTGGCAGGAGCAGGAACGAATATTGCGGTACCTGCGGCAGCTGAGGCAGTGAGCGCTTTCAAAGAGGCAGCGCCTCAGAAAATACCAGAGCAAAAATAGACAGAGAGGAAATGAAGATGGAGAAAATAAGAACGCGTTATGCGCCAAGTCCTACTGGACGGATGCACGTGGGCAATCTGCGGACGGCGCTGTATGCTTATCTGATAGCAAAACATGAGGGCGGTGATTTCATCCTGCGGATTGAAGACACTGACCAGGAGCGTTATGTGGAAGGGGCAGTGGATATTATCTACCGCACCCTGGAGCACACGGGGCTGCTTCATGATGAAGGTCCGGATAAAGACGGCGGCGTGGGCCCCTATGTGCAGAGTGAAAGACAGAAGCAGGGCATTTACCTGCAATATGCCAGGGAACTGGTGGAAAAGGGTGAAGCTTATTATTGTTTCTGTGATAAGGAGCGGCTTTCTTCGCTGACACAGACTGTGGCGGGTAAAGAGATTAACATCTATGATAAGCATTGTCTGCACCTGACGAAGGAAGAGGTGGAAGCAAATCTTGCTGCCGGAAAACCTTATGTGATCAGGCAGAATAATCCTACGGAGGGAACCACCACTTTTCATGATGATATTTATGGCGATATCACAGTGGACAATGCGGAACTGGATGATATGATTCTGATTAAGTCCGATGGTTATCCCACCTATAATTTTGCCAATGTGGTGGATGATCATCTGATGGGAATCACTCATGTGGTGAGAGGCAATGAATATCTTTCCTCTTCCCCGAAATATAACCGGCTTTATGACGCTTTCGGCTGGAAGGTGCCGGAATATGTGCATTGTCCGCTGATCACAGATGAGGAGCATCAGAAATTATCCAAGCGTTGCGGACATTCCTCCTATGAGGACTTGATTGAACAGGGATTTCTTTCGGAAGCTATCGTCAATTTTGTGGCCCTTTTGGGATGGAGTCCTGAGGATAATACGGAAATTTTTACGCTGGAAGAGCTGGTTGGGAAATTTGACTATCATCATTTATCCAAATCCCCGGCAGTATTCGATTATACCAAGTTAAAATGGATGAATGGCGAATATATGAAAGCCATGGAATTTGACCGGTTTTATGAGATGGCTGAACCTTACCTGAAAGAGGTGATTACAAAGAATCTGGATCTTAGGAAAATTGCGGCCATGGTTAAGACGCGCATTGAGATTTTCCCGGACATCAAAGAACATGTGGACTTCTTTGATGCATTGCCGGAATATGATGTGGAGATGTACACCCATAAGAAGATGAAGACAAACAGGGACACATCGTTGGAGGTGCTGAAAGAGATCCTGCCTTTATTGGAAGAGCAGGAGGACTATAGTAATGATGCGCTCTATGCAACACTTTCTTCTTATGTGGAACGAAAAGGATGTAAGAACGGTTATGTGATGTGGCCTGTAAGGACCGCTGTGTCCGGCAAACAGATGACGCCGGGCGGTGCAACGGAACTTATGGAGATTTTGGGAAAGGAAGAGTCTCTTGCGAGAATCCGCAGAGGCATCGAGAAGCTTGCAGGTGTCAGTGCTGACATGTACGCCTAATCAGCGCAGGGCCATTACTCACACTGCCGGTCCGGCACAGATTTTAGCCGGACCAGGCAGTGGCAAGACCTTTGTTACCGTACAACGCATCCGACATCTTATTCTGGAAGAAGGTACAGAGCCGTCACACATCCTGGTGATTACCTTCACGAAAGCTGCCGCTTTGGAAATGCAGCAGCGCTTTTTTACCCTCATGGAAGGAGAGAAACCGCCGGTCTGGTTCGGTACCTTTCATGCCATATTCTATCACATTCTGAAACAGTCAGTGCAGTATCGCAATTATACCATCATGACAGAAGTTGAGAGAAGAAAATTAGTTAGGCAGGTGATACATATGAACAAGAAGTTTCGATATCTGCAGGAGGAAGATATCGAAGAGATTCTTTTGGCCATCAGCAGTTATAAAGCGGGCTGTGGGGAGCATGCCGTACAGATTCAAAAGATGGCGCCGGAAGATTTTACGTACCTTTTAGAGGAATATCAGAGTTATCTGCGGGAGTTTTTGCAATTCGACTTTGATGACCTGATGCTGCTGTGCCTTGAGATGCTGCGGGAAGATTCTGCCTGTCTAAAAAGATGGCAGGCGCAGTTTCGGTATATTCTGGTGGATGAATTTCAGGACATTTCACCGGTTCAATATGAGATTGTAAGACTTCTGGCGGCACCTGAGAATAATCTTTTTATTGTGGGGGACGATGACCAGTCAATCTATGGATTCCGGGGAGCCAGTCCGGAAAGTATGATGCGGTTTCTTACGGATTACCGGGCGGCTGAGCAGATTCTTCTTGACGTCAATTACAGGTGTCATGAAGACATTGTCAATGCGGCAGGACGAGTGATTGCTGAGAATCGTAACAGACTGGAGAAAAACATCCTGGCAGCGCACCGGGAAGGGGAAGGCATTGCCTTGTATACCTGTGCCAATGAGGAAGAACTTCGTAAGAATCTGTTGGAAAGCCTGTTGCAAGAGCAAAGGAACGGCAGACTGACACGATGTGCCATGATTTGCCGGACTAATTTTGCCTGCGGCCTGTGGGCACAGGTTTTGCATGGCGCAGGAATTCCTTATGTGATGAGAGAAAAGAGAAAGAACCGTTTTACGCATTTCGTGATTCAGGATATCAGAGCCTATCTTGCGCTTGGTCAGGGTGAACTGCAAAGAAAGCATTTTCTGCGCATCATGAACAGACCAGTTCGTTATCTGAGAAGAGACAGCATGCCGAAAGAACAGGTGGACAGAGAAGAACTGTTATTATGGTATCAGTCTGTGCCGGCAGTACAGGAGAAACTAAAACGTCTGTTTCAGGATCTGGACTATCTGTCCGGCAGAAAACTTCATCTGCAGATTCATTATATTCGTAAAGTAATTGGTTATGAAAATTATCTGCGGGATAAATATGATGCAGAACGGGCAGAGGAACTGGTGAAGATTGCGGAGGAGTTTGAGGCGTTTTCCAGACAGTTTATGTCGGGTGAGGAGATGGATCACTATATAGAGCACTATACGGAAGTATTGCAGGAACCTGTGGAAAAGAAAGAGGGGATTACTCTGATGACCATGCATGCATCGAAGGGGCTTGAGTTTGATACAGTATATCTGCCGGATTGCAATGAGGGGCAGATTCCATCAGATAAGTCTCTGACAGAAGAAGGGATTGAGGAAGAGAGAAGGATGTTCTATGTGGCCATGACCAGAGCAAGGCAGAACCTTTATCTTTTTACACACAAAGGAAGAACCGGGAAAGACGGGCCTTCCCGGTTCTTAAAATCTATCGGTCAATGAATCTGCTAGTCCACCAGTTCATCAAATTCAGCATTGTCTAAATATTCGTCAAAGGCATCCGCCACGGCCTCGTATTCCTCATCATCCTCAATATAACCAAGTTCCGGCTCCTCATTGGGATCGTCTGGATTTTCATGGTAGTGGTAGAACCAGACTTCGCCGTCGGTGTTTTCTCCGTCTTCGCTAAGGGGCAGAAGTGCTATATAATCTTTTCCATCGACAGTCAGAATTGTGACGATGGCACAAGTGACCTTGGTGCCATCCTCCAGGTCAAGTTCCACAGTCATTTCTTCCGTGTCAAAGCCTTCGGTCTTTTCTGTGTTGTTTTTAGCCATACAAACGCCTCCTTTTAGGGTGTGATTATTGACTATATTTTACAGAAATCAGAAAGAAGATGCAATCAATAATTAAATTTATATACAGTATTTGTATTTTATATGATAAAATAATGATACTGACGGAAATTTTGACTACAACAAGATGGAGGTTTGCATGCAAAAATCATTCCAGGTGGCAAGAACACAGGCATATCCGCTGGGTGCATCCTTTCAGCAGGAAGGTTTGCGCATCGCGGCTGTGTGTGACCAAAGAAAAAAAGATGGTTCACGCTGCGAGGCGGGTGTGATTTTATATGATAAAAGACATACAAGAGGGCTTAAAATTCCTTTTCCGGAGGATTACAGAATTGGGGCAGTCTGTTCCATGCTGATTCTGGATTATCATTGCACTGACTGCCATTACCTTCTTTATCAGGGAGAGCAGATATATCAGGATCCGTATTGTAAAGGCGTGGAAAATCTTTACCGCTACGGTGCACTCAAGAAGACAATGCCCAGATGTGAAGCAGAAGACAGACCCTTTGACTGGCAGGAAGATACACCGCTTGGGATTTCTTATGAGGATGCCATCTTATATGCCCTGCATGTGCGTGGGTTCACGAAACACCAGTCATCGGGGGTGAAACATAAAGGTACTTACAGCGGCATTGTGGAAAAGATTCCCTATTTACAGGATTTGGGAATCAATATGGTACTTCTTATGCCGTCTTATGAATTTGATGAAGTAATGCCGGAACATACCGTACAGACCATGGAGGAGGCTGTCTTATCTTACAAACAGAAGCTTCCGGAGCAGATGGAAGAGAAGGCGGACAAAAAGCCCAGGCTGAATTACTGGGGATATCAGAAGGGGCTCTATTATATTCCCAAAAGCGCATATGCATCGGAGCAGTATCCGGTCATAGAATACAAAAGGATGATTCGTTCTCTGCACAAGAGCGGCATCGGTGTTCTCATGCAGTTTTATTTCCCGCCGGAAGTATCGTCGATAGAAATACTGGATATTCTAAGATACTGGGTACTGGAATACCATATTGACGGTTTTCATCTGATGGGGGCAAAACTCCCTATGGATCTGCTTTCCAGGGAACCTTTGCTGACGGATACCATGATATTGTCGGACAGACAATATCAAAAAGGGCAGGAGGAACAACAAAACAGTCTTGGGTGGATGAATGACGGTTTTCTCTATGATATGCGTCGTTTTTTAAAAGGGGACGACAATCAGATGGAACCTTTTCTCTACCATGTGCGAGAGAAGCAGCCAGGTACAGGAACCGTAAATTATATGGCCAAGTGGGATGGATTCAGGCTGGCAGATCTGGTTTCTTTTGATCGCAAACACAATGAGGAAAATGGAGAAGATAATAAAGACGGGACAGACTATAACTGCAGCTGGAATTGCGGGATAGAAGGAAAGAGCCGTAAGAAGGCCATTGTACAACTGCGTGCCAGACAGATGAAAAATGCAATGACGCTTCTGCTTATGTCCCAAGGAACACCGCTTCTTTACAGCGGTGATGAATTTGGCAATACCCAGGGCGGTAATAACAATCCTTACTGTCAGGACAATGCCATTGCCTGGATTAAATGGGATTACACCCAGAGCGGCAATGAATTGTTGGAATATACGAAGAGGCTGATAGCGCTGCGCAAGGCGCACCCGATTCTGCACAGCAAGCTGCCGCTGCGGGGAACGGATTATCTTTCCTGCGGATACCCTGATATTTCTGTGCATGGGAAAGAGGCCTGGCAGCCAGACCTTACGCCGGCCAGCCGCACAATCGGTATGATGTACTGCGGATATTATGGAGAAAAAGATGGCAGGCGAGACGACAGTCTGTTTTACATTGCCATTAATATGCACTGGGAACTGCATTATCTGGGATTGCCCAAGCTTCCCAAGGGAAAACGGTGGTCCTGTCTTGTGGCTACGGCTGCAGAAGCGCCGGAGATTGAGGTGAAGGAGACCACACAGGAAATCTGTATACCGCCCAGAACCATTGCCATTTATCATGCCACAGATATGCTGGAAACGAAAGGTTTGAATTTTGCGGACAAAAGAGCGGTTAAAAGCCGCAATGGACAGGGAAAGGCGAAGACAGGAAAAGATGATGCGGCAGGTAAAGAGCATGTATAGAAGTGAGGGGACTATATGAGTAAGGCGTGGAACCATTTCAAGACGATCACACACCATAAATGGCTGGTCTTGCAGGGCTGCTTCCGGGTAGGGCTCTACCGACAGGGTCTGCTTCATGATCTTTCCAAATACAGCCCCACAGAGTTCCTGGTGGGAGCCAGGTACTGGCAGGGCAACAGAAGCCCTAACAATGCGGAAAGAGAGCAGGTTGGCTATTCTTCCGCCTGGCTGCATCATAAAGGACGTAACAAGCATCATTATGAGTATTGGATTGACTACAGTACCCGCGATATAGAAGGCGGAATGGCGCCAGCGCCGATGCCTGTGCGCTATGTGATTGAAATGTTTATGGATCGGGTGGCGGCTTGTAAAGTTTATCATAAAGCGGCCTATAGAGATCAGGATCCCTTAAATTATTACATGTCAGGCAAAACACCGCCGCCCCTGCATCCCAGGACCAAAAGAATGCTGGAATTTTTATTGCATATGCTGGCAGACCAGGGAGAGGAGAAGACGTTCCGCTACATTCGGACCAGGATACTTACCAGAAAGCAAAAGCCTGTTATGTAGTATGATCTGACATAGAAATAATAAGGACACAAGGACAAGTGACGACTCCTTTTTGAGCGCATAGGATATGGTATGAGAAAAAAAGGAGATGAGACCTTATGAATTGTTGTTGGATCCTTCTGTTATTATTTTTCTGCGGACAGAACGGAAATGGAATCTGCGGTCAGGCAGACAGAGGCTGCGGCTGCGGTTGTGATGTAGAACCGCCTAAACCGCCTTGCTGTAATAGAGAACCGGAGCCATGTCCGTGTGATGAACCCAGGTTTGAGCCGCGGTTTGAGTCGAGACCGTTTAGCGGAAACGGCTCCACCTGTGGCTGTGAAGAGAAGTAATTGCATGCCCTTTCTTTTCGGTTGACGAAAGGAAAGGGCGATGATAAACTGATTTTTGGTACAAGCATATATGAGGAGGCAATGTTAAAATGATAGATGGAAATAAAGTGCTGTTCAGCGGTATGCAGGCCACGGGGAATCTGACACTTGGAAATTATCTGGGTGCACTGAAAAATTGGGTTACACTCTGCGATGAGTACCAGTGCTTTTATTCAGTGGTAGATCTGCATTCCATTACCGTAAGACAGGATCCGGCAGAATTAAGAAAGAGGGCCAGGAATCTTCTGACGCTTTATATTGCGGCAGGAATAGACCCTGAGAAGAACTGCCTTTATTATCAATCCCATGTATCCGGGCATGCAGAACTTTCCTGGATTTTGAACTGTTATACTTATATGGGAGAACTGAATCGTATGACGCAGTTTAAAGATAAGGCTGCTAAGCATGCAGACAATATCAATGCGGGACTCTTTACATATCCTGTGTTGATGGCGGCAGATATCCTTTTGTATCAGTCGGATGTGGTGCCGGTAGGTAAGGATCAGTTACAGCATCTGGAAATCACAAGGGATATCGCCCAGCGCTTCAATGCTGTTTATGGGGATGTATTTACCATTCCGGAACCTTATATCGGCAAGGCAGGAGCTAAAATCATGAGTCTGCAAAACCCGGAGAAAAAGATGTCAAAGTCGGATGAAAATCCCAATGGCAGTATCTATCTGATGGATGATCCGGATACGATTATCCGTAAGTTTAAGAGGGCTGTGACGGATTCGGAAGCACAGGTGCGTTACAGAGAGGAACAGCCCGGTATCCGGAACCTGATTGATATCTATTGCGCCTGCACCGGTAAGACTTCCGAGGAAACAGAAAAGGAGTTTGAGGGCAAAGGGTATGGGGATTTCAAAATGGCAGTGGGAGAAGCCGTTGTAAGCGTTCTTAGACCTTTGCAGGATAAGTATGAAGATCTTGGCAAGAATAAGGATTACATTGATAAGATCATCAAAGAAAATGCAGAAAAAGCCAATTACTATGCGAACAAGACGTTACGCAAAGTTCAAAGAAAAGTAGGATTCCCTGATAGAGTGCGGTAAGAGTAAGAGATGGTACGCCTTGCGGCGTACCTTTACTTTTGGAACAAATCCGTGAAATAACCGGTGGCAGAGATGGGTTCCCCACCTAACAGCAGATGCGAGGTGTCCCCCATTACCTGTGCCCGGAAAAAGGCATCGCCGCGCATCCTCTCCTCCGAGCATAGAATGGTGACGGAGGTGGGAGCCAGATAGAAGCCATGCAGTAAAATGGCCGGGGAAACCCCAAGCAGATGACTCATCATCATACAGGTGATGCCTAAATGACAGAAGATGACGATGGTATCCTGCGCGTCTGCATCAAGGTGACTGGCGTTCGTATCTTTTGGCGTAGTGACATAATAATTGTTATACCGTTTATAGCCGTATGTAGACAAAAGATTGTCTAATCCTTCACAGACTTCTTCATAAGCCGGCAGAAGTTCCGGATTGGAACGATATATTTCTGTCTTTTTCCAGTCTTCCTTATCGTACATCTGTGGTATCTGCGTCCAATATGCAGGCATGAAATCCCAGGGAACACCGTGCCTGCCGGTAACAGGATCATCAATAAAGTAGGAAAACTCCTTAAGCCATTCATAAGTGATGGCTTCCCGGCCTGTTTTCTCCAGGGAGTAGGAAGCGGTCTTTTGGGCTCGTCCCAATGGAGAACAATAAAACTGTGTAATATTGTCCCATTTGGCTACCCGTTCAGAGAGCAGTGTTGCTTCCCGGATGCCTTTTTCTGTCAGTGTATCATTCTGGTAATCGGGGTCTCCGTGTCTGATAAAAATAATTCTCATGTTGTAAATCCAGCCTTTCCTGAAATAAATTCATTTTTAGTAAATTTTAATTAGTTTTTCTTCCTGCCATGATATATAATAACATAGATACTACGTGGAAGAAAGCTGGGAATTTCATCATTGTTTCAGAAGCCGCAAAGGATCAAAGGAGGAAAATATGTTTGGACAAAACAAGAAAAATAAAGAAAACAGTCCAGGTAAAATGCAGATAGGTAAATGGCTGACTGGTGCCAGGATTGTGATAGCTGTCATGGTGCTCTTTGTCCTGGTGAGTAATTCTTATTATTCGATTCAGGAGGAGGAGCAGGCTGTGGTAACTACCTTTGGTTCCCCCAAAGCAGTTACCACACCAGGACTTCACTTTAAGGTTCCCTTTATACAGACGGTGACCAAGGTAAATACCACAATCCAAGGGTTTAGCATTGGCTATCAGCAGGATATGGGCGAGGAAATGGAAGATGCCCTGATGATTACTTCTGATTATAATTTCATCTATGTGGATTTCTATGCCGAATATCGGGTGACGGATCCGGTTAAGGCACTCTATGCATCAGAAAATCCCGAATTGATTCTAAAGAATATTGCCCAGAATTGTATCAGAACGACGATTGGCTCCTATAGTGTGGACAGCGTGCTGACCACAGGCAAGAATGAGATACAGTCCAACATCAAGCAGATGATTCTGGATAAACTGGAAGATTATGATATTGGAATACAGCTGGTCAACATTACCATTCAGGATGCAACGCCGCCTACCACAGAAGTGGAGAATGCCTTCAAGGAAGTGGAGACGGCTAAACAGGGTAAGGAAACGGCGTTGAATAATGCCAATAAATACCGTAATGAGCAGATTCCAGGTGCAGAGGCAGAGTCAGATAAGATATTGCAGGATGCGGAAGCATCCAAACAACAGAGGATTAATGAGGCCAATGGACAGGTGGCGAGGTTTAATGCCATGTATGAGGAATATGCTAAATATCCGGAAGTGACGAAGAAGCGTATGTTTTATGAGGCCGTGGAGGATATCCTGCCGGAGATTAAGGTAATTATTCAGAGCGCCGATGGCAATACCAGCACGGTGCTTCCATTAGACAGTTTTGTATCGGAGAGTAATTCATCTATAAATGACAGATTAAGTGATGAAAAAGCAGATGGTGATACGGAAGGGGAGGAGGAATAGTCATGGCTGAATATACACAGAACAATCATGATAATGTTGAATATTTCAACTCTGATGGCACGAAAAAGAAAGCTAAGAAGGATAAGAAAAAGGGGACCGGATTCGGTGTGGTGTTAGGTGTTCTGGCCATAGCGGCGGTTTTTCTTCTGCTCAATTGCATGGTAGTGACCAGACAGAACCAGTTTAAGCTGGTGAGGCAGTTTGGCCGTGTGGATAGAGTGGTAACCGTGCCGGGACTTAGTTTTAAAATTCCGTTTGTTGAGTCTGTGGACACCGTGCCAAAGGAATTGTTGATCTATGATCTGCCGGCGTCGGATGTGATTACCTCTGATAAAAAGACCATGATTGTAGACAGCTATGTTCTCTGGCATGTGACAGACCCTCTGAAATTTGCGCAGACTCTGAGCTGCTCTGTGAGCAATGCGGAGGGCCGTATTGATGCCATAGTTTATAATGCGGCTAAGAATACGATTTCTAATATGAAACAGGATGAGGTAATCAGAAGCCGGGATGGCAAGATGACAATTACGGTGGCTGATGTGGAAGACGATATCACGGGTAATGATTTAAATCTTTCTCAGGAAGAGGAAGTGATAGAAATCACATCTTTGACAGAAGAGATCATGAGTCAGATCAATCACGTAGAGGAACAGTATGGCATAGAGATTGTTGCGGTGGAAGTCAAGAAGCTGGATTTGCCGGATGATAATAAGCAGGCTGTTTATACCCGTATGATTTCGGAGCGCGGCAATATTGCGGCCCAGTATACAGCGGAAGGAAAATCTGAAGCTAAGAAGATAGAGAACACCACCGACAAGGAAGTATCCATTATGCTTTCAGATGCCAAGGCAAAGGCGGAAGCAATCATTGCGGAGGGGGAAGCCGAGTACATGAGGATATTGTCAGATGCCTATTCTGATCCGGAAAAGACGGACTTTTATTCTTTCGTACGGGCGTTGGATGCACTGCAGGAGAGTATGGTAGGTGATAATAAGACGGTGATTTTGTCAGATGATTCGCCGATTGCACAGATTTTTAATGGCAAATACTAAAGGATATACTTAAGTGGGGGTTGATATCGGTATGAATATTGATGATTTTTTGGGGACGCTGGATACTTTTTTTGAAAAAAACGAAATTGACAAGATTGATTCCTTTCTGGTTTCTTCATTGGCTCAGGCCAAGGAGGAAGAAGATTATGCAGCCTATATTTCCATCTGCAATGAGATGATTGGTTTCTATCGCAGTACGTCAGCTTTCGAGAAGGCTTATGTGGCATCGGAGGATGTACTTCTTCTGATGGAGGAGCTGAAACTGGATCACACGGAGCATTTTGCAACTACGCTCTTAAATGCAGCCACTGCCTACCGGGCTGCCGGAGATTATGCTCAGGCACTGCGGTTTTACAGACAGGCGCTGCAGATTTATGAAGGCATCATACCGTCTGATGATTATAGGTATGCCGGACTTTATAATAATATGAGTATTCTGCTTGAGAAGATGGATGAAAACGAGGAGGCAATCGACTGTGCCAACAAAGCCCTCGCCATTACAGAAAAGATGGAAGGCGGAGAAATACAGACGGCAGTGACGCTCACCAATATGGCGCTGGTGTATTTTAAGCTTTCAGATAATGAAGAAGCAAAACGGTTGTTAGAGCGTGCGCTGTCTATCTTTGAGAAGGATGGGAAAGGCGTGGATGAACATTACAGCGGGGCATTGGCCGGTATGGGAGAAGCCTGTTATCGCATGGAGGAGTATGATAAGGCGTTGGAATATTACGAGAAGGCGCTGGATAAAGTGAAACTTCACTATGGAGAGAATGCAAGTTATGGTGTCCTGTGTGAAAATTGTGCGGCGGTCTGTGAACGGATGGGAGATGCCAGCAGGCAGAAACGATATGTGGAGAAGGCCAGGGAAGTGCTGGAGAAGGTTGGCAGATGAAAGGGCTGGAATTAGCAGAAAAATATTATGAAACTTATGGCAGACAGATGTTGGATCAGCAGTTTGCACAGATAAGGAATCAGGCGGCTGTGGGACTTGTTGGATATGGATCGGAGTGTCTTGGATTTGATGATGACATATCCAAAGATCATGATTATGGCCCTTCCTTTTGTATCTGGCTGCCGGCAGAGATTTTCAAGGAGTATGGTGCCAGAATGCAGGCAGCTTATGATGCTTTGCCCAAGGAGTTTATGGGGATTGCCGGGCGCGTGGAGGAAGAACAGGGAAAGGGCAGGGTAGGCGTTCTCTGTCTGGAAGCCTTTTATGAAGAGATGATCGGGCGGTATACGCTGCCGCAGTCAGATGCAGAATGGCTTGCCATTCCGGAAGAAATGCTGGCAACAGCTGTAAACGGCAGAGTGTTTGAGGACCCGTTCTTACAATTTACCCATATCCGGGAAGGACTCAGGCAGTATTATCCCCATGGTGTCTGGATTCGGAAGATTGCAGACAGTATGGCGAAGGCGGCACAGGCAGGACAGTATAATTATGCCCGTGCCATGAAACGCGGAGAGCGTATTGCAGCAGAGCTTGCGCTGACAGAGTTTGTCAAGGAGAGCATGCATTTGGTCTATCTTCTCAACAGAACCTATGCTCCCTTTTATAAATGGATGCACCGTGGCATGCAGAATCTCGCTGTTTGTTCCGAGATAGGGGATATGCTGGGCCTCCTTTATCAGATACCGGATCCGGCAGCGGCCTGGGAAGGCGTTTCTCCTGCGGAGTATGTGTATAACCTGAACACGAATGACGGAAGGGTCCTGATCATTGAGGCAGTCTGCAATATTCTGGTACAGGCGTTGAATGAGCAGGGGCTGTCTGATCTGCAGGATAATTTTCTGCAGAACCATATTCAGGCAGTGCTGAGTAAATTAGGTAAATTTTAAAGATTTCATATATATGAAGTACTTGCATAAAATCCTGAATATAGTAAAATAATGCTGTATCTTTGACAAGGAATCTGATGTCTTAGCTTGATTCCAGAATATACAGGCAAAGGAGAGATCCCCAGATGGCGGGATTTGAAGTGGCGGGCAGGAAATTCCGGACGGAGGCAGATTATAAAGCAGCTCTGCGGGATAAAGCCAAAATAGACGAAATCAGGAAACAAGTTAATATGGAGCAGCCGGGAGAAGTGATAACCCTATATGCCAAGATGCAGACAGGCAGCTTCCGGTTTGAAACTGCTGTAGGCAACGACTTTGACGATGAGATTTTTGAACTGGCCCAGGAGTTTAAAAAGCAGGGATATAACCAGAATAGCAAAATAGATTTACGGAAAAAGGGAAAGCGCGGCGTAAAAAACAAATCTGACAGACGGCCCAAGAAGTCTGATACATCTGTTGCTGCCGCAAAAAAGAATGGGGAAGCGGAAGTATCCTTAGATCATTATGATAAGGCAATGCAAAAAGAAATACTTTCAGAACTGAAAAAGCGGGAGAGACGCCGTAAGATAATCGTGGTACTTTGCGGGATTACGGCAGTTGCCTGTTTCGGGTATTTTGGGGTTTACTCCTATTTTGCGGAAAGGACGGAAATGGATTATGAAAGCCTGTCGCAGTTGAAAGGTTCCTCCAATCTGACATCCTATGCACCCACACAAAGACCTATGATTCATCGAACGCAGGAGGAGAACATAGAACTGACGGTTTTAGAGGAGTACCAGACTCTTTATAATAAAAATAAAAAGATGGTCGGGTGGATTAAGATTGAAGATACCGAGATTGATTATCCGGTCATGCAGACAGTCAACAATGAATACTATATGGACCACAATTTCAACCAGGAGTATGATCGAAACGGCAGCCTTTTTCTGGATAAGGATTGTGACATTGTGCACAGAAATACGAACCTGATCATTTATGGTCACCATATGAAATCCGGTAAGATGTTTGGCGGGCTGAATAAATACAGCAGCCAGGAATATTGCAAAGAGCATCCCAATATTCAGTTTGACACCATATATGAGAGAGGCACCTATGAGGTGATGTATGTGTTCCGCTCCAGAATTTATAATGAGGATGAGGTGGTATTTAAGTATTATCAGTTTTTGGATGCAGCTTCTGCCCAGGAATTTAATTCCAACATGCAGGAGATGGCAGCATTATCCCTTTATGATACAGGGGTGACGGCAAGTTATGGCGACCAGCTACTGACGTTGTCTACCTGTGATTATTCAGAGGAAGATGGACGGTTTGTGGTGGTGGCTAAGAGGGTGTTTTGAGAAGTATGAACTGTCAGGAGAAGAGCAGGAGTCTGCATAACACAGACTTGTTTAGCAGGAAAAGAGTATAATAATAGAAAGTATGAGACAGGAATCTGTGAAAGAACAGACTCCTGTTTTGCGTTATAATTTAAATAAGCTTAGAAAAAAGCTTGTCAAATCTTAAAATAACTTGCATAAATTTTCAGATATAGTAAAATAGAAATATATGAAATTTTTCAGGCATGCATACATATAGTTATAAAAGCATGCAAAAAGACAGAGAAACCACTAAATAAGAAGGGTGATTCTGTCGATATAAACTTGATGGAATATATATTTTTGTCAAAGGGGACGGAAGAATTATGGCAAAGAAAGCACCTGTCAAAAAGACCAAGAGAAGATTAAAAAGGAGCGTCAGACGCAGTCTTGCCGCAGTTTTGATGGTAACGGCTATTGCTGTGGCGGCTATTCCTGTGCCAGAAAACTATGCGGATAATGGGGATGCCAAAGAATCAGTTATGGCCAGGGCGGCTGATGTCCATGATATGAGCGATTATGGATATGATGAAAATAGTGCGGATACAGAAACCCTGCCAAGTGGTTCTAACTTTAAGCTTGATAAATATGCAGGCAAGACAGACGAAGAAATATTAAAAGATTTAGATAGTACAGTATGGGCTTCCTATGCTGTTACTGATTTAGGCGGTGGAACTTTCAGCTTAGGATGGCAGTTTCTATTCTATAAAGTAATTAACCCGCGTGGCGGGGGGGATGCGGGAGTAGTCTGCAAATATAACAGGGAATTTTATTCTGAAAAAGTGGATCTTTCTTTGTATCCTATCACCAAGTATTTTACTTTTGAAGCGGCAGATTATGATGCGTATTATGCAGGCACCATGGATACTAACAAAAGAAAACTGATGGATACCACAGACCCGTTAGCCCCTATAGAATATACATATACAATGTATAAAACGGGCGGATTGACGGATGATGAAAGGGCATTTTTTACCAAGTACTTTGCGGAAGAACTGCAAAGCAGGGAGCAGGAGTTTAAAGCTTATAAAGCGTTAGAGGATGCCCATGACAAAAATCCATCGGCGCCGGAACCCGGGCCGGAGCCAGCTAAATTAAGCAAGATTCCTTCCAATGATTTATCTGCAGAACAGAAGCTGCAGTTTTTCTGTGAACATAATAACCAGTTAAAGAAAGCAGGTTCCGGGTTTACGTTGTTCAGCGTAAAAGATGGACGCCCGGGAACAGGAAACAGCGGAGGGAATGTATATCTTGCCAAGGGTGGTACGCTCACAACAGGATATGTGCCTGACAGCAATGGTTTCTTAGTAATGGAGACCAATCCCTATACAATGTGTGCAATCGGTAATGAGGCATTTAAGGGTGTTACCAATGTAGAAAATATGGATATTCCCCAGCAGATTGGTTATATTGGCAATGAGGCTTTTGCGGATGCGACATTATTGAGCAGCATTAAGCTTAATAATGTGGATGTCATTGGAAACAAGGCATTCAAAGGATGTGTAAATTTAGCGACGGCAGATTTAGGCCAGACTACGAAAGTGGTTGGAAAAGAGTGCTTTAGCGGCACAAAACTTACATCCATAAAATTCAATAATGCTACGGAGACCATCGGTTATGGGGCATTCTATAATTGCCGCAATCTGACCACTGTAACTTTTGAGAATGGTGGGCAGCCATGTACCATTAAAGATTATGCTTTCTTTAACTGCCCGGCACTAACGACAGTTTCCATGGAAGGCACCAATATTATAAAGATTGGTGAGGGAGCGTTTGCCGTTGAGACAGGTTCCCAGCCAATGGATTTTATTTTGCCCTCCACATTGATTGAAAGTGGAAATGCAAATGATAGTACTATCGGTAACTATCTTTTTGCGGGACGTTCCAGTCTGGGATATGTGAAGTTCCCTAAGGATTATGGACGGAGCAAGGCGGTAAAGCTGCCGGATGCTATGTTCCATGGATGTGCAAACCTGAAATATGTAGAATTTCCCTGTGATCCTAAGAATGATCCGCAGGCGTGTGGGTTTGTCAGATATGATCCTGCTAAATTGTTTGCAGATGTTATCAATCCGGATTTTTACGTGAAGGGTCCCAAACTGAATAACAGCGGTGATCCTGCGTTGCCCCGAGAAAGTACATGGGATGCAGTGACGGCAGTATCAAAGACGATTCCTTATGTATATATTGAAAATGGTGTGAATTTTTATGAAGTCAGTGACGGCACCTATCTGTTGTGTATCGATGATAAGGGTGTTTTGATTTCCTGTACTTTTAAACCTGGTGTATCAAAACCGACGAAACCGAATATTGATCTGGAAATTCCGGCTCTGGTTGGGAATACGAAGGTGACTGGTATTGCGTCCGGATGTTTTAGTGATGATGATTTAAATGAGAGTATTGTTTCGTTAAAGATTGCAGATGAATCCATCACAAGTATTGCTGACGGAGTATTTGAGGCGAGGGTTGTAGACGAGGGGACGCCAAATGAAAAGCGCCCTTGGAAAAACCTTAAAAAAGTATATATTGGTAATTCTGTCACAACGATTGGTGCAAATGCCTTTAAAAACTGTGAGAGTTTAATTGATGTAACCTTCAACTCTCCAAAGGCTGGCTATGAGGCATTTCAGATTGGTCAGGATGCATTTAAGACAGAAAGTGATGAACTTACATTCCATGGTGATATTGCGAAAGGATATGCACCTTTTGACTGGGCAATGGATCCTAATAATATCATTGAATCAACAAATGGAATCCGGGTTTGTTATAAGAGTCTGTCACCCAGTTATCTGACGGTAATGTATAATCCTATCACACAGATGACAACGCTGTTAGATTATCCGAAGTATGATCAGATCAGCAGCATTCTGACAGACATACACAGAGATGAGCTGGGTTCGGCAAAGACATATGAACAGATGCGTCAGAACCTTCTTTATGAGCAGTATTCCAGTACAGATTATGATGAGAGAAGGGTTGCCTTTGCCAATGCATGGAATACAGCGGCAGATGAAGATGCAAAATTGGAGTTATATGCATCTGAAAATTATGGCCCTTGGGTGAATCAGGATTTCTGCAGTGAATGGAATGATTGGTTAGATGGTAATCCGCATGCACCTGCGCCGGATACTTCCGCAGTCGATGCATTATCAGATTTCCTGTTTGAGCCAATTGTTGCATATGCAGCAGATATGCAGCCGTACTACAGCAGAAATCCATATGATGTTATTAAAAATATTGAATCCAATAATCCTTACAGTCCGGCTACACCAGAAGAGCTTGCATTGGTTAATGCAGTTCGTAATGTTGTAGTGCCTGCGGGGGTAGAGTCCATAGATGTTTATGGATATGTCAATAATTTGACTGTCGATGGGGAAAAATATTCTGGTGATGCCGGTAATAATACAGGCAATTACAGCAAGTATTTCAACCTGAAATCATGGGATTCGGCTACCCAGAAGATGTATACCAGTAAAGTGCCGGATGAGGATGACAGCAATGCAATTGTGCCTGGACTTTTCAGCGGATACTATGACGATCAGTATGATGAGGCAGATGCATCCAATGAGCTGTTTAAGCGTGGTAATGACCGTGTTGAGAGTGTTACTTTAAGCAATGTGAAATATCTTCCTGATTATGCATTTGACAGCTGTGAGAGACTTCGGACCGTTATTCTGGGGCCTGATTGTGCAGACATTGGAACGGCGCCGTTCAGAGGTTGTCATATGATGTCTTCTGTGGGGGATAATGATTACTATAAGACACAGAACGGTATCGTATATTCTGTCAATGCAGATGAAACACTGACTATCGAAGAATGCCTGCCTGCAAGAGGCAGACTGGTCGGTACTGCACTGATTCCTGATCAGGGAGATGAAAATCTCAGCAAGGTCAGTGCTATCAAACCAGGCGCCTTTGAGGATTGTGACTATATCACTACAGTCGATTTGAGCAAAACATCTGGACTGAGTGTAATTCCTGAGGACTGTTTTAAGAACGATCCGACACAGGACAATTGTGGTATGCTCTCTTCTGTGACATTGCCGCGATCTGTAAATGAAATACAGGCCGGTGCCTTCTCTTATGCCCTGAGTTTGAATACACTTACGATTCCTGGTATGGAAGTCTTTATTTCAGCGAAGGCCTTTGAAGAAAACGGGGCTGATGGAAGCGACAAAAAGGCTGTTACTACAGTCAGAACCTATCAGGATTCCTCTGCCCGCAGATATGTCAATACTTATGGAGCCACAAGCCAATTTAACTTACAGTGGCAGGACATTGGCAACCAGTGGAGGGTTACCTTCTACGATGCAGACGGCATCATCCTTAAGGATTTAAAGAATCAGGACGGTGAAGCCATTGATAATCCGCAGTATGTGGGAGATGATGAATATGTGAAACAGCCCACGGATCCAGTGAAAGAAGGCTGGACGTTTGATGGATGGCTAGGCACAGACAACACGAAGGTGTCTGACAGAATCCATGGCGACACGAACTTTATTGCCCAAGGTCATTATGATAATGGCAGTGTTGGGGGAAGATTTGTAGTAGAGTTTTATGATGGACTTGACGGTAAGATGCTTTCTGGCCGCGGTGCGGAAAAAGACGGTAAGTATTATGTGGATGCCGGAATGAGTTTCGCTGATATGGGGTATGAGGCACCTGCCTTCCCCGCTCATAACAATGCAGCCAATCCGAGATGGAGCGAAAACTGGTCTACAACGACAAAGGTGACTTCCAATATGACGGTAGTAGCGCTGTATTCGTCCACAACCAGCGGCGGCAGTACCAACACACCGGGTGGCAGCACCAATACGCCTAATACCAGTAATAACAGTAGCAATAATAACAATAACAATACCACGAGCAGTAAGAAATCCAGTTCCACCAGCAGTACCAGCAGTTCTACATCCAGCAGCTCCACAAGTACCAGTTCCACCACTTCGGATGGACACTCTGTTGCAATGTATACGGTGCTTGTGCAGAGCGGAAGCGGAAGCGGATCTTATGCACAGGGAGCAACGGTCGTTATTTCTGCATATCCGCCGGCAGATGGTATGGTATTCAACAACTGGACCACAGATGGAAATGGTGTGACACTTGCCAGCACCAGTACGCCGGTCACCACCTTTGTGATGCCGGGTAACAATGTAACGATTACGGCTAACTACGTGCCGGCCACAACAAGTATAACGGCGCCGGTGAACACAGTAGGTACTACAGGTACTACAGGTACCACAGGGACTACAACTACAACACCTGACGGAAATACCACAGTGGATATTACCAAACCGGGTATTTCTAACAAGGATCTGGCAACAGCCAATGTGAATGGCTCTACGGATAACTTTATCGTGAAGATTTCCGAGACGGATCCGGCAACGCAGGCTGTGGCGGCGGCTCTTACCAATAAGTATGGAAGTCTGGAGAATATTTTGTATTATGCGATGGATATTACTTTGTGGGATTCCACGGGCTCTTATCAGCTTACAGGCGATCAGATTGCAGGGCTGTCTGTCGACATTACCATTCCGATTCCGGACGCATTGGTGGCTTATGGCGGTAATAATATGGCTGGTGCGGTAGTAAATGGGGATCAGCTGGAGAGTCTCAATGAGAGCTTCACAACAATAAACGGTGTACCGTGCATCAGATTCCAGGCAACCCACTTCTCACCGTATACGGTTTATGTGGATACGGGTAATCTGACAGAAGGTATGTTGGATGTAACACCTAAGACCGGAGATCCAATTCACCCGAAATGGTTCCTGTCGGTTGGCCTTGCTTGTCTGTCTGTTATCCTGTTTATGAAGAAAGACAAGAAAGTAAAAATAAAAACAGCATAAGTAAAATTCCAGGGAGAATCCTATGGGAAAAAAACTTAGAAATCTGATCGGCACATTGCTTTTAGTGACAGCGATAGTCGTGACACAGATTCCTGTATCGGATGTGGAAGCGGTAGATACCTCTTCCGCATCTGATTTTCAGATGGATGGAACTACATTAGTGAAATACAATGGCACGGCAAAAGACGTGTCTATTTCCGGTTATGTTGAAAAGATAGAAGCAGAAGCCTTTGCAGATAATTCTTCTGTGCAGCGTATCACAGTGGGAGAAGCGGTGGAAGTCATAGGAGCAAGGGCCTTTTCTGGTTGTATGAATTTGGAGAGCGTAGTGATTCCGGATTCTGTGGAGATTATTGAAAACGCGGCTTTCAGCGGCTGTCCTTCTCTTCGCACCGTGACAGTCGGAACGGGGCTTAAGAGTCTTGGAAATGGGGCTTTTGCCGGAGCTTACAGTCTGGCGGAAGTAAGTTTTGATAAGGATAATCCGTGGTTTGTTTGTGACGATGGGGCGATATATAATAAGAAAGGCGGCAATGTTCTGTATCAGGTGTTGGCAGGCAGGAAGGCGTCTTCTTATGTAATGCCTTCTTCGGTGACACAGATCAAACCCTATGCTTTTTGGGGAGATTATAACCTGGAAGCGGCAGAGATCAGCAGCAATGTAAAAGAAATTTCAGGATATGCCTTTTCCAATTGTAAGAATTTAAAGGAAGTGAATGTTCCTTTCTCAGTGAAAAATATTGATATGAAAGCCTTTGAAGACTGTGTCAGGCTGCGGAATATTGTAATCCCTGCTTCAGTCAGTACCATACATAGCACGGCTTTTGACGGTTGTACAAAGTTGACAATTGAGGCAGAGGCAGGATCTTATGCCAAAACGTTTGCAGATACATTGGTTTTGGAAGATATTGATGTGTCTGAGTATGAGGAGGCTCCGATTCCCCAAAAAGAAGAGGAGAATGCGGAAGCGGGCGAAACGGTGAAGAACCTTCCGCCGGCAGATTATTATCATGAGGTGTCCCGCATGAATGGCATGGCAGAGGAGGAAGATTCTTCTGTCAAAGGGAAGACCCGGGTGATTGGACAAGAGGCTTACATATTGGTGGATAATGCCAAGGCTACAGTGAATGTGGGCGCCACTGGCGATGTGCTGGGTGGTGACCCGGCAAATGAAGTGGAAGAAGATTTGGATACGGTACCGGGGCGTGCAGGTTCTGAGGATGCAAAGGGCGGTTCTTTTCCGAAATATACGGTGGTAAATAAGGATACCATTGCAGCCCAGGCGTATTATGATGATACGATGACTTCCTACGAGATTCCTGATAGCGTTCGCAGAATCGGTGAGTTTGCTTTTGCCAGGGCGGATCTTTCTTCTATTAGGATTCCAGATGGCGTGGAAGAGATTGGTTATGCGGCATTTTATCATTGTGATGGATTGACTGATGTGGTCATTCCACAGAGCGTTAAAGAAATATCCGTGGCGGCTTTTGATAAGACTCCATGGCTGGAGCAGTGGAAAGCAAGTGGAAGCAGTGATTTCCTGATAGTGGGTGACGGTATTCTGTTAGCGTACAGAGGCGTTGGCGGTGCAGTTGTCATTCCAGGGACAGTCAGACAGATTGGACCGGAGGCCTTTCAGAAGCAGACAGGAATTACCAGTGTCCAGATTCCTGATAGTGTGGAAGTTATCGGGGAGGCAGCTTTTGATGGCTGCAGCAGTCTGACTGATGTACAGGGAGCAAGCGGCGTGAAAGAAATCCGTGACAGGGCTTTTGCAGGCTGTCCGCTCAGTACCGTGCAGATTCCTGCATCCGTGGAAAAGATTGGGCTTCTGGCTTATGAAAAGGCAGAGAATGCCGGTGGCGTAGTAGTTTTTGCAGGAGAAAGTCTGCCCGGGATTTCCTATGAAGATACGGCTACGAAGCTGTATCGGGATGCTTATCGCGGTCTGAGTTTTCAGGGCAGCAATGTGGCGGTGATTCCTGAGAATATTACAGACTTGTCAGACACTGTGTTGTCTGCGGCGGTACCTGGGTTTACCGGTGTGATATGTAAACAGACCAAAGAGGCTTCGGGTGGTGAGAATGGGACGCTCCAGATTCTTGCCAGAAGAGGAAATGGGCCGTCTGCAGGAGATTCCTGTCAGTTGCATGGTCAGACATATGTGTTGGAAGAAGCAGAGGAAGAATTGACGGATACAGAGGCGGATCAAGTCAGTAAAGAAGGCATTGTTGTAAATAATAACAGTACCACTATCTCACAGGATGGCGGAGTCAGTGCCGTAATGGAAGGCGGCGAGGGAAGTTACCAGATTGACATTGCGGACAGTGACGAAGCAAAACTTAAGATTGAAGATGTCTATAAAAAGATTTATGGAAACAAGCTTCCCTACACGCTTCGGGCCTATGATATCAGCATGAAGGATACAAAGACAGGGATTCCCATTACCAGTCTTGGGAAACAGCGGGTAGAGATTACGATGCCGATTCCGGCTGGTGTGGGGCAGGAGAACCTGCATGTGGTATGTCTTGACGCCGACGGACAGCTTGAGGAAGTGGCTTGCAGGATTGTTACGGAGGATGGCAGGGATGCCATTACCTTTACGGCAGCTCACTTTTCGCCCTATGGAATTTATAATTATAATTCGGGCAGTACAGTAGTTTCTGATGTCAAGGATGGGCAGGCAGTATTTATGTCCCTTGGCAAGAAAGATGATTCTCCGGATACAGGTGATCATAGTATTCATCCTAAGTGGTTCTTCGGTGCGGGACTTTTCTTTGCAGCGATGGCGCTGTTCTTTTATCGAGGCGGTAGACGCAGAGATGGGAAGGATACCATACCATAATATAATATGATAAGTGATTGAACCGGATAAAACTCTCGGCATAGAATAATCTAAAGCCGGGAGTTTTTAGGTGGAGATAGTGTGGATCGTGTCAGAAGACAGCTTGGATGCAGCTTTTTCCTACAAAATACAATCACAACAGAGGACGTCACAGTAGCTGTGCTGGATACAGGCATAGGGAATCATCCTGATTTTACAAACCGGATTCTTGATTTTGCTGATTTTGTGAATGGAAAGCTGGGTGCTTATGATGACAGCGGACATGGTACTCATGTGGCAGGGTGCGTAGGAGGCAGCGGATATGCATCCAGAGGGCGGTTTTGCGGTATTGCGCCAACCTGCAGGCTTTGTATCGGTAAAGTATTGGATTTACATGGTGAAGGCAGCATAGAAAGTATGTACAAAGGGCTGTTGTGGGTTCTGCAGAACAGAATACGATATCAGATTCGCGTGTTGAATATTTCGGTAGGCATCGGTTCAAGCAGTGATAAAGAACGGATGGCAGAGTTGATCGGTCTTCTGGATTCTGTCTGGGAGCAGGGGATTGTAGTGGTCTGCGCGGCAGGAAACAATGGTCCGGAGGAAGATACCATATCACCGCTTGGAAGCAGCCGTAAAGTGATTACGGTTGGCTGTCATGAGGGTGGATTCTTTGGTTCAAGACAGGATTTGTGTGAGAACTATTCGGGGCGTGGCAGTGCGGATATGCTTTATCGCAAGCCGGATCTGGTGGCGCCTGGGACTGATGTGATTTCCTGTAATGTTAAATGGCAGAGCGGTTTTCGAGGCAGTTTTCGCAATGCTTATCTGAAAAAGAGCGGCACTTCTATGGCGACACCTATTGTTTCTGGGGCGGCAGCCCTCTTTTTACAAAAATATCCCTATAGTAATAATGAGCAGCTGAAACGAAAAATGATTTACAGCGCCACAGATTTGGGAGACTCCTGGAACAAGCAGGGCTGGGGGATGCTTAATATAGAAAAAATGTGTGGATTTTCCAACGAAAACTAGGGTGAATATTTTGGCTGGTTTGTGATGTTACCGTATTGGAAGGTACTTTTTGCATGTCGTTCACTATAGCTATTGACAGAGAGTGTGGGATTGTATACAATTATACGAGGTAAACACTCTGCTAACTCACAATATATTATCCGGTTATTTAAGAGATAGCGTGGGAAGGTCAGAAAGGGAAATGTGAAACGAAATGGCAAACTATGATATCAAACATGATGTGAACGATAAGTATTCACTGCGGGGCCGGGTTTTCCAGAAACTCAGGGAAGACATATTGAGCGGCAAGTATAAGGAATATGAAGAATTAAAAGAGGTTGCGATTGGAGAAGAGTTAGGAGTCAGTCGGACACCGGTCAGGGAGGCGTTCCGGCAGTTGGAGCTGGAAGGACTGATACAGATTGTACCCAACAAAGGCGCCTATGTGACCGGAATCACGGCAAAAGATGTAAAGGATATTTACATGATCCGTTCTCTTCTGGAAGGGCTTTGTGCACGTCTTGCCACAGATAAGATTACGAAAGAACAGATGGAAGAGATGGAAGAAAACATTTATCTTGCGGAATTTCATGAGGACAAAGGCCATCTGGATCAGATTGCGGAACTGGATAACCGTTTTCATGACATTCTCTATGAGGCCTGTGACTCCAAGATGCTGGAACACACCTTAAAAGATTTTCACCAATATGTGCTTCGTGTCAGACAAAGGACTCTGGCTACCAATACGAGGGGACGGGCTTCCAATGAAGAACACCGGCAGATTATGGAAGCTATTAAGGCAAAAGATGCAGACCTGGCAGAGAAGCTGGCGAATCAGCATATGATAAATGCTTATGATAATATGGTGAAGAATGGTCTGCAAGAAATATATGGAGAAGAAAGCGGCTCCTAAAATGCGATATGGTTATTTGCGAAGTTTTGGTTTTGCTTTCGGCAGGTTATCAATGGAACATAAATAGAAAGGCGGATTACATATGGACAAGATTACAATGACAACACCACTGGTGGAGATGGACGGAGATGAGATGACCAGAATCCTCTGGAAGATGATTAAGGACGAACTGTTATTACCTTACATTGACTTAAAGACGGAATATTATGATCTGGGGCTTACCTGCCGTAATGAGACGGATGATCAGGTCACCCTGGATTCAGCAGAAGCTACCAAAAAGTATGGTGTGGCAGTCAAATGTGCAACCATTACCCCGAATGCAGCCAGAATGACAGAGTATAAGCTGAAAGAGATGTGGAAGAGTCCCAATGGCACAATACGTGCGGCTCTGGACGGTACAGTGTTCCGTGCGCCGATTGTTGTAAAGGGAATCGAGCCTTGTGTGAGAAATTGGGAAAAACCCATAACCTTAGCGCGTCATGCCTATGGAGATGTCTATAAGAATACGGAGATCAAAGTACCTGGAGAGGGAAAGGCAGAGTTGGTCTTTACGGCTAAGGACGGCACCCAGATTCGGGAGACCATTCATGAATTTGCGGGTCCTGGTATTCTGCAGGGAATCCATAATACCGACAAATCCATTGCAAGTTTTGCCAGGTCATGTTTTAACTATGCACTGGATATTCATCAGGATTTATGGTTTGCTACCAAAGATACCATTTCCAAGAAGTATGATCACAACTTTAAGGATATTTTCCGGGAAATCTATGAAGCAGAGTACCAGAAGAAATTTGAGGAAGCTGGCATTGAGTATTTCTATACCCTGATTGATGATGCCGTAGCCCGTGTGATGAAGGCCAAGGGCGGCTTTATCTGGGCCTGCAAGAATTATGATGGAGACGTGATGAGCGATATGGTTTCTTCCGCTTTCGGTTCCCTGGCCATGATGACCTCTGTTCTGGTATCCCCAGATGGCGTCTACGAATATGAGGCGGCACACGGCACTGTGCAGAGACATTATTACAAGCATCTGAAAGGAGAGGAGACTTCCACCAACTCTGTGGCAACCATCTTCGCCTGGACAGGCGCCCTTCGCAAACGCGGTGAACTGGACAACAATCAAGAGCTGACGGCCTTTGCCGATCAGCTTGAAAAAGCCACCATTCAGACCATCGAGCAGGGTAAAATGACCAAAGATCTCGCCCTGATCACCTCGCTGAAGGATGTAACCGTTTTGAATAGTGAAGATTTCATCAAAGAAATCAGAAAAACACTGGATACCTTATCATGAAAACATGGATAATCCTGAATTACCAGAATAAGCAAACTAAGAAGAGGGGGACGAATATATGTATTCGGCCCCTTACATTTCTTCCGCCAATATTTCCCACTGTGCGTACAGTTCGGTCAGCGCCTCGTCATTTCCTTCTTTTTCCCGATTCAGCTCTTGCAGTTTGGCCACATTCGTACAAACATCCGGTGCACACATAAGTGTCTCAATCTCTTCATTGCGCGCTTCCAGCAGTGCGATCCGTTCCTCACACTTTTTAAGGTCGTTTTCGCGCTTACGTTTCGCGGCAGAGAGTTCCTTATGGGCCTTCCAATCCAGCTTCGTATCCGATGCCGTATTTGCGGTTCTGTCTTTGTTTGCATTTCCTGTAACAGGGGATAGGTTAAGGGGCGTGCTGTTGGATGTTCTGCCATCGGCTTTTTGGGCAGCAATCCGTGCCAGCTGTTCCTCCCTTTTTTCCAGGTAATAGTCATAATTGCCCAGATAGTTTGTGAGTACGTGGCTGTTTAAATCCAGAATTCTGCTGGCTGTCCGATTGATAAAATAGCGGTCATGGGAGACATACAGTATGGTGCCGGTATAGGCATTTAAGGCATCCTCCAGGATTTCTTTGGACATGATATCCAGGTGGTTTGTGGGTTCGTCCAAAATCAGAAAATTGGCTTCGGACAGCATCAGTTTCGCCAGGGAGATTCTGCCTCGTTCACCGCCGCTTAAGGTTCTGACTGTCTTAAAGACATCTTCACCAGTGAAGAGGAAGGCGGCCAGTGTGTTGCGTATTTCTGTGTTCGTGAGCGTCGGATAGTCATCGGAAATCTCATCGAAAAGCGTCTTTTCCGGATGCAGTACGTGGTGTTCCTGATCATAGTAACCAATCTCTACATGAGTTCCCAGCCGGATTATCCCCTGATCGGGAGGGAGCAGTTCATTTATCATCTTAAGAATCGTGGTCTTTCCGGTACCATTGTCACCGATGATAGCCACATGTTCCCCCTTTTTTATCTCAAAAGACAGATCGGTAAAAAGAGTGAGCGGTCCGAAAGATTTGGACAGAGATTCTACCTGCAGAACGTCATTTCCGCTGGGGAATTTAGGTTCCAGTGTCAGGTGCATATCAGCACGCACTTCCACAGGTTTTTCCAGTACTTCAATCTTATTCAGCATTTTTTCCCGGCTCTCAGCCCGTTTGATGGACTTTTCCCGGTTAAAGGATTTCAGTTTTTCGATGACGGCTTCCTGATGTTTGATTTCCTGCTGCTGTTTCATGTAAGCATGGTAAGCAGCTGTGCGCAGCATTTCTTTACCGGCGGCATAATCAGTGTAATTGCCATGAAAAACAGTGGCTTTGGTATGATCGATTTCAATCACTTTGTTGGCAATCCGGTCAAGAAAATAACGGTCATGGGAGACCAGAATGACAGCGCCCTTATAGTTCAGAAGATATGTCTCCAGCCAGGTGATGGAAGAAAGATCCAGATGGTTGGTTGGCTCGTCTAAGATAATCAGGTTCGGCTTTAGCAATAGTAATTTACCAAGCGCCACGCGGGTTTTCTGACCGCCGGAGAGCGTGGATACAGATTTATGAAACTCGGATTCCATGAAACCAAGTCCTTTTAACACACCTGTCAGCTCGCTTTTATAGGCATAGCCGTTGGCAGCCTCATAAGCATGTGTCAAAGAGGCATATGTGTTCATGAGCTGCTCTAAATGCTCCCCGGCGGCGGTCTTCATCTGCAGCTCGATGGTGTGCATTTTCTGTTCCATATCAATGATATCCTGTTTGACGGATAGAAGTTCTTCATAAATTGTATTTTCACCGGAAACGGCTTCATGCTGGGATAAGTAGCCCACTGTCTTGTCTTTGGAAATAGTCACCATGCCCTCGTCGGCTGTAAGTTCTCCCATGATGATTCTGAGAAGCGTGGTCTTCCCTGCACCGTTGATTCCCACGATAGCGGCCTTGTCATAGTCTTCTATATGGAAGGAAACGTTTTGCAGAACGGGGACCTCATGAAATGCTTTATTGATATTACTGACTGAAAGTATCACAGTATGTACCAAACCTTTCTGATAAATTATATATTATATCAGTTTACAGGCAGGGACAGTCTCTGTCAATTCATTGACATAATTTTAGCACAGTTGTATACTTATCTGGTATATAGGGAGTTTAAAACCGGGCAGTCCCGATTGCGAGATATGCGCTATGGTCTTGGGTGCGATCGGGAATGACGGCATAAAGATCATATGGATTTTGGGGAGGCGGCATCGTGGAAGAAAAGGAGATTTCACAGACTGTGGTCAGCCGTTTGCCAAGGTATTTCAGATATCTGGGTGAACTGAAAGATGAAGGGATAGAACGGGTTTCTTCACAGGAACTCAGTGACATTATGCAGGTGACAGCTTCGCAGATCAGGCAGGATCTGAATAATTTTGGCGGTTTTGGACAACAGGGCTATGGATACAATGTGGGATTTTTATATGATGAAATCGGTAAAATCCTGGGGCTTCATAAGGAGCACAATCTGATTATTGTCGGGGCGGGCCATTTGGGGCAGGCCCTTGTTAACTACATGAATTTTGAACGGCGTGGATTTTTGTTCCGTGGAATTTTTGATAAGGATCCTCAGGTCTGCGGCAGGAAGATACGGGGGATTACGGTACGTCCCATGGAAGAGATGGAAGCCTTTGTGCGGGAAAATGAGATTGATATTGCAGTGCTCACCATACCCAAAAACAGTGCGGTAGAAGTGGCGGAGCAGCTGGTAGACTGTGGGATCAAGGGAATATGGAATTTTGCCCATGTGGACTTGAGGGTTCCGGAGCGGATTCAGGTGGAAAATGTACATCTGTCGGATAGTTTGATGAAACTTTCTTATAATCTGTCTTCCCGGGAGAATGGGGACTAGGGCTACACAAGAAGAAGGGTGTGTGGGGGATGTCAAAATCAGATGAAGCATTTAAACAGGCGCTTATAGGCAGAAAGATTCCGATTCTGACACTGGATAATAAATGGCATAAACTGTTTACCCAGGCGGAATATTCTTCGGAAATTAAGAGCACGGAGAAGGAATTGAATGAATTGATCAGGCGTCAGGGAAAAGTAAACACAGAAAGTAAGGAAATCAAAAAGCTCAAAAAAAAGCTGATGGATGAAGTCGTAATCCTGGCTGATGAGATGGGAGAACATCCCACCAAAAAGCAGGACAAGGATATGACTGATCATAAGCGTCTGATCAATGAGTGTAATGAAAAGCTGGATGCTTACGAAGAGGAAATGGTGGAACTGCCGCGGCAGATTAATCAGCTGAACAATAAACTGATGGTCATCACCATGGAAGTCTGTTATAAGAAATTACAGGAAAACACAAAAGAACTTGAGGAGATAGAGCAGTGGATCAGTGAAATCAGAAGGGAACTGAAGAAGAAAGTGGTCCGCAAGCAGGAAAAGGAAGCCATGATTCATCGGCTTTATGCATATATGCATGATATTTTCGGAGCAGATGTAATTGAACTTTTTGACATGAAGTACGATCCGGATGAAAAATATCAGAAGAAAGCACAGGATAAGGAACAGGCTGGACAGACAGAAGGTGAAAAGTCGAAGGAAGAAAATACAGATGCGTCGAAATCTTAGGGTTTTGGCGCTTCCTTGCTTCCTGGGAAGAGGTTCTAAGCGCAGCAGAATCGGTAAGGCATATAGAAACGTTCGGTTCAAAATCAGCCGGATAGTCGGAGGGGATGATGAAAGAATATCTTGTGACTGCTTCACAAATGAAGCAGTATGACAGAAATACCATAGATTTTCACCATATGCCGTCACTTCTTTTGATGGAAAGGGCAGCTCTTGCAACAGTGGAAAGTTTGCAGGCTGTCCTGGGGAAAGAACATAAACACGTCCTGGTGGCGGCGGGCGGCGGGAATAATGGCGGTGATGGGCTGGCAGTGGGAAGATTATTATTGCTGCAGGGGTATTCTGTGGAGTTCGTTCTGTTGGCAGAACCACAAAACTGTACACAGGAGACAAAGCGCCAGTTGGAAATCCTGGAAAGCTATGGGGCCAGAATCTTTGGCAGAATGTCAGAAGTGACATATGATATGGATATAGTGATAGATGCCATTTTCGGTGTTGGGCTGTCCAGGCCGGTGTCGGGAAAATACGCAGAGACAGTGGAGCTGATCAATAAAAGGGATGCATTCGTATGCAGCATAGACATTCCTACCGGAATCTGTGCAGATACGGGGGAGATATTGGGCTGTGCTGTGCGGGCAGATTTGACCGTTACCTATGGATTTTATAAGCTGGGTCAGATGCTTTATCCGGGGACCACATATTGCGGCAGGCTGGTCTGCGGTCAGATGGGGATTGATGAGAAAAGCTTCTTAGGGGAAAAGCCTGTCTGGTATACTTATTGCGGCACACAGAAAGGACTGTTGCCGGAACGTGCCCCGGATGGGAATAAAGGCACCTTTGGCAAAGCGCTTGTAATTGCCGGCAGTAAGCAGATCTGCGGTGCGGCAATGCTGGCAGCGAAAAGCACGTTCAGTACCGGTGCAGGCATGGTGAAGGTGGTCACGGCCACTGAGAATCAGAATGCTGTCCTACAATATGTACCGGAAGCAATGCTTGTGACCTACAATGCAGACGAATGGGAGACCAGGGATGAGAGTAGGATAGCGTTGGCAGTCAGAAACATGTTGGAGGAAGCCGTTTCCTGGGCTGACTGCATTTTAATCGGTCCCGGCATAGGACAGGAGAATACAGCAAGGCATCTGCTTTCCTATTGTATCAAAGAAAGCGACCTGCCCCTGGTAATTGATGCGGATGGACTGAACCTGCTGGCTGGGGATAAAGATCTGCAGGCATATTTGGGTCAGCAAAACAGACAGGAGAGAGACATTATCCTTACCCCGCACCTGGGGGAGTTTGGAAGGCTTTATGGTTGTGAGACAGCGGCTTGTAAAAAGCATTTTACACAATACCCCCGTCTGCTGGCTGAGAGACTTGGCTGTACGATTATCTGTAAAGACGCAAGAACTATAGTGGCCCGGGCAGATTCACAAAGCTGTTATCTGAATACCACGGGAAATGCCGGCATGGCCACTGCCGGAAGCGGAGATGTGCTGGCTGGTATGGTGACAGGGCTTCTGGCCCAGGGTATGGATGGGCGTGAAGCTGCAGAGATCGGGGTGTATCTGCATGGATTGGCTGGTGATTATGGAGCGGAGGCAGTCACGCAGGATGCCATGACGGCAACGGATATTCTTGCGCAGATTCCTGCCGCAGTCAGGGCATGCCGGCAGGAGGAACAATGTGGAAGATAACGGAGGAAAATATGTTAGACAACTATCAGCGGGTTTATGCTGCAATAGATCTTGATGCAGTCCGTCACAATATGGAACAGATGCATCAGAACCTTTCTGTGGGAACGAAGATAATGGGGGTCATTAAGACCGATGGCTACGGTCACGGAGCCGTGCCTATCGGCAGGGAGCTGGAAGGCATTCCCTATGTGTCGGGCTATGCGGTGGCTACGGCAGAAGAAGCATTTATGCTGAGAAATGCAGGGCTTAAGAAACCGATTCTGATATTAGGGTATACCTTCCCTTATAGCTATGAAGAAATCATACAGCGGGAGATATGTCCGGCAGTATTTCGCATGGACAGTGCAGAGGAACTTGCTGCCTGTGCCCGGAAGGTTGGCAAAAAGGTCCGCGTGCATGTGAAAGTGGACACCGGGATGACAAGAGTCGGCATCTGTCCTGATGAGAACGGACTCACCTTTGTGGCGAAGCTGATACATATGGAAGGAATCGAAGTGGAAGGAATTTTCACGCATTTTGCCAGGGCAGATGAGGCAGATAAAACCAACGCCAGAGAACAGCTTGCGCGTTTCCTTGGGTTTGCGGAGCGGGTTGAGACCAGATTGGGCTGCCGCATCCCCGTCAGACACTGTTCCAACAGTGCCGGGATTGTAGAGCTGCCGGAGGCAAATTTGGATGTGGTCCGGGCCGGCATCACGCTTTATGGACTCTGGCCTTCCGAGGAAGTTTCCAGGGATATTATCTCACTGCAGCCGGTACTTTCTTTAAAGAGCCATGTGGTCTATGTGAAAGAAGTGGAGGCGGGTGTGCCGGTAAGCTATGGCGGTACCTATGTCACCAAAGCGAAGACTATGATTGCCACCATACCAGTGGGGTATGGAGACGGGTATCCCAGAAGTCTGTCAGGAAAGGGCTATGTGCTGATCCGGGGAGAAAGGGCCCCGATACTTGGAAGAGTATGCATGGATCAGTTCATGGTGGATGTCACGCATATAAAGGGTGTGGAATCCCAGGATGAGGTGACGCTGCTTGGCAGAGATGGTGAGGAGGAGATCAGCATGGAACTACTGGGTGCTCTCTCCGGCAGATTTAATTATGAACTGGCCTGTGACCTGGGCAAACGAATCCCCAGAGTATATCTGAAAGACAGAAGAATAGTGGCAACAAAAGATTATTATAATGACTGATTACCCTTTGGAGAAACTGGCAATACTATTGCTGGAAATCATATGGATTGCTAGATTGATCAAAGGAAGTGTAGGTAATGAGAAGAGGAGATATTTATTATGCAGACTTAAGGCCGGTAATCGGCTCTGAGCAGGGCGGCGTGCGTCCGGTGCTCATTATACAGAATGACGTGGGGAATAAACACAGTCCGACTGTGATCTGTGCGGCCATCACTTCAAAGATGAATAAGGCAAAGCTTCCCACGCACATAGAACTGAATGCAGGCAAATATGATATGGTTAAGGATTCTGTGATTTTGCTGGAACAGCTTCGCACGATTGATAAACAACGGTTGAAGGACCGTGTCTGTCATTTGGATCACGATATCATGAAAGCGGTCAATGAAGGACTGATGATCAGCCTGGAACTGGGTACATAAGATGGCTGGTATTTGACACACATGATAATCCTTGCTATATTTATAGGAAAAGTATTTATGAAGAAAGAGGGAATAACATTTTATGGAAGACGGTGCCTCGGGCAGTAACAGTATGATTTGGTTTCTTGTTATGCTCATATTGGAAATGGTATTTTACGGCTTTAGTTCTGCCATGCAGAACCGCAAAGTAATCGACAGGGAGGAGAACGGCGAAGGCGAGGAAGCAGCCCAGACAGGTCCCTCCCCCAGACGGCAGGCAAGGCTTACCTATATGCTGGATCATCATGCAAGGTATGCCACTGCGACGCAGCTTGGTGTGGTCACGATCAATCTTTTGCTTGGAGCATTCATCTTATATCGGCTCAATGGGTATTTTACCAGCTGGATTGCCAGACAGATGATGGAGAAAATAGCAGGACTGCTTACCTGGCAGAGTCAGCTGCTTGCAGGGATAACGGCTGTGGCGGCGACGGTCTTTCTCTTATACATAATCATGACCATCGGTGTGATGGTACCGAAAAAAGCGGCATCAAAGCACCCCGATATATGGATTGCCTTACTGATAACGCCCTTTTATTATTATGTGCGGATTGTGGCTCCTTTTTGTGCGCTTGTGTCTGTAAGCGCCAGGGCGCTTCTGCATCTTCTGGGGGTGCGGGATGCGGATGACAGGGAGGATGTGACAGAAGAAGAGATTCTCTCCATGGTCAATGTGGGCCATGAGCAGGGTATTCTGCATGCAAATGAAGCGGAGATGATCAATAATATCTTCGAGTATGGCGACAAAGAAGCCAAGGACATCATGATCAACCGGAATAACCTGATCGGTATGGATTGTACCATGACCCTGCAGGAGGCGGCGGCTTTCATTGTGGAAGCACACAACAGCCGGTTCCCTGTCTATGACGGAACCATTGACCACATTGTGGGTATTCTCCATCTGAAAGATGTGATGCGTATGCAGATGAATGAGAAGATGAAGAACAGACCCATTGGCAAGATCAGGGGCCTTCTCAGGGAGCCCCGCTTTATTACCGAGAAGCGAAAGATCAATGATTTATTCCAGGTCATGCAGAAAGAAAAAATCCAGATGGTCATTGTCATAGATGAGTATGGACAGACCGCAGGGCTTGTGGCGCTTGAAGATATCTTAGAGGAGATTGTGGGTAATATCCAGGACGAGTATGATGTGGATGCTACTTATATCAAGGAGAGCGGCACGGACAAGTATGTGATACAGGGGATGATGCCGTTAGAGGAACTGGAAGAGCGGCTGCAGATCAGTTTCGAGGATGAGCCGTTTGATACGGTGAATGGCTTTGTTATCTCAAGATTAGAACATATTCCTGAGGAGGGAGAGGATTTTGAGTTCACATATGAGGGTTATACCTTCCGCATCTTGGAAGTAAAAGAGCATATGATTCAGAGTGTACTTGCCAGGAAGGAAGTGGAAGAACCTCTTTTGGCCGGGAAGGCTGAGGTTGAACAAAAGAAGAAAAAATGATATGATAGGGAATCGAAAGAAAGGACGGTAGAGGATATATGTCAGGACATTCAAAATTTGCAAATATCAAACATAAGAAAGAGAAAAACGATGCGGCGAAGGGGAAAATCTTCACCATCATCGGCAGGGAGATTGCAGTAGCTGTAAAGGAGGGCGGACCGGATCCGGCCAATAACTTCAAGCTGGCGCAGGTAATCGCAAAAGCGAAAGCCAATAATATGCCAAATGATACTATTGACAGAGGTATCAAGAAAGCAGCCGGCGAGGGCGGGAACGTAAACTATAAATATGTTACATATGAGGGCTATGGACCCAATGGGATTGCCATTATCGTGGATGCCCTGACGGATAATACAAATCGAACAGCAGCTAATGTTAGAAGCGCTTTTACCAAGGGACAGGGCAGTATCGGTACCCAGGGCTGTGTCTCCTTTATGTTTGATAAGAAGGGGCTTATCATCATTGATAAAGAAGAATGTGATATGGAAGCGGATGACCTTATGATGACGGCGCTGGATGCCGGGGCGGAAGATTTCCAGGAAGAAGAGGACAGCTATGAGATTTATACAGATCCCGATCAGTGGAGCGAAGTGGATGCTGCCTTGCAGGAAGCGGGGATTACGCCGATATCCTCAGAAGTGACCATGATTCCCCAGAACTGGGTGGAATTGACGGATGAGACAGCCATCAAGAATCTACAGCGCACACTGGATCTGTTGGATGGGGATGACGATGTGCAGGCAGTATATCATAACTGGGATGAATAGTATTAAGAAGAAGGTATCATGTGCTGGTTGAAAATGCGGCAACATGGCATTATGGAGGTTTAGGATGAAAAAGGAAACAATCTGTATACAGTCCGGTTGGAAGCCTGCAAACGGTGAGCCGCGGGTGCTGCCGATTTATCAGAGCACAACTTTTAAATATGAAAGTTCTGAACAGATGGGACGTCTTTTTGACTTGGAGGAGAATGGATATTTTTATACCAGATTGCAGAATCCCACCAATGATTGTGTGGCACAGAAGATTTGTGAACTGGAAGGCGGTGTGGCAGCCATGCTCACATCTTCCGGACAGGCGGCCAATTACTATGCAGTGTTCAATATCTGTGAGGCCGGTGATCATGTGGTGATGTCTTCTACAGTCTATGGCGGTACATTTAATCTTTTGACCTGTACCATGAAAAAGATGGGGATTGCGTGCACGGTAGTAGATCCGGATGCATCAGAAGAAGAGCTGGAGAGGGCATTTCAGGAAAATACGAAATGTGTGTTTGGGGAGACCATCGCCAATCCGGCGCTTGTTGTATTAGATATCGAGAAATTTGCCGGACTGGCCCATAAACATCAGGTGCCTCTTATCATAGATAATACGTTTGCCACCCCAATCAACTGTAATCCCTTTGTGTGGGGAGCGGATATTGTGACCCATTCCACCACCAAATATATGGATGGACATGCCACATCTGTGGGCGGATGCATCGTAGATTCCGGTAATTTTGACTGGGCGGCATATCCGGATAAATTCCCGGGACTGTGTACACCGGATGCCTCTTATCATGGAATTACTTATACAGAGAAATTTGGCAAAGCAGCCTATATCACCAAGGCCACCAGCCAGTTGATGCGGGATCTGGGGTCTATTCAGTCTCCGCAGAATGCATTTCTGTTAAATATAGGATTGGAAACACTGCCTCTTCGGGTGGAGCGGCATTGTGATAACGCATTGAAATGTGCCGAATATCTGGAAAAACACGAGAAAGTGGCTTGGGTAAATTATCCTGGACTGCCGGGGAACCGATATTATGAACTGGCACAGAAATATATGCCAAAGGGTAGCTGCGGTGTGATTTCATTTGGCCTAAAGGGCGGCAGAGAGGCCGCAGCAAAGATGATGGATCAGTTGAAGCTGGCAGCTATTGTGACCCATGTGGCAGATGCCAGGACCAGTGTGCTGCATCCGGCCAGTCATACACACAGACAGATGAATGATGCGCAGTTAAAAGAGGCTGGTGTTGCCCCTGATCTGATTCGTCTTTCTGTGGGAATTGAACATATCGACGACATTATCGGAGATCTTGAACAGGCACTTGCGAACATCGATTAGAAAAGGATGTAAGATATGACTTACCGTAAAACGTGGTTTAGCTATGTGCTGTGGGTACTTTACGCAGGGCTTTGTGTGATGATGCTGACATTTGCAAGCCGATGGTTTATGCTTTATACCGGGACGAGTTCTTTTGTCCCGGTATTCGTAGTGAGCATATTTTTGGTATTTCCAGTGCTTATGGGTATCTATATACTGCTTCGGGTGGTTTCTTGTAAAATCCGTACAAAATACAACATACAGACACATACGCTGGCAATGTTTGAGGCATTTGTGGTGGCAAGTTGTTTTGTATTTGGCACACTGTATCGACTACGTGCAGCTTTGGTTTCTACCCTTGATTATTCTTTCCAGGAATCTTTGGAAACGGAATATTTTGAGATGGCTATTGTCCGGGCAGGTGAGATGATTACACCTATGACACATGGCATAGGATATCTGTATGTGGCCTGTCTGTCTGCCGTTATGTCCTTTTTAGGAAATAAAATACTATCAGCCATGTTCCTGCAGGCTGTCCTCCAGATTATATCTCTTGTCCTGGGTTATCTTGTGATCCGGAAGTCCGCAGGCAGACTGCCGGCCTGTGTGGCGCTCATATATCTGGCTTTTTCCAGTGCATATGTGAGCCGGATCGGCGTGATAGATCCCGAATGTTTCTATTTTTTGTTTTACCTTCTGGGCATGTATCTGATTGTGAGCGTTGTAAAGAATTATTGCCGCAATGATTATGTTAAGAGTTTTGCGGTGTGGGTTTTCATGCTTCTGGGAATTGTGCTTGGTCTGCTGATTTATCTGGATATCAGGTCGGTTACGCTGCTTTTCTTCCTGACAGGGATTTTTACAGGGAAAAAGGAAGAAGATGAGGAGCTGCCGCCGATTCATGTGGGACAGAATATTCTGGTTTTCGGAGTGGCGGAGATTTTCTGTGTCCTGACCTTTTTTGCAGCCTTTCTGGTAGATGCGCTCTGTTATGGCACAGAATACATGGCGGAACTCTCAGCATGGGGGAACTTTTACCTGAGTAAATCTTGGGGCGGCATACTTGCCTGCATGGAGCAGTTTATGAAGGATTTCCCGGTTAATATACTGCTGATTATGGCGGCCTCCTTTTTAGTTTTTGAATTTCAGAGAAGTGGAAAAGAGCAGAATTATACGTTGTGGATTCTTCTGTGTGTCTGTACGGCACCGACGCCGATGACAGGATATGGCGTGCTCCCCTATGGAACCATTTCCCTGTTTATCTGGTGTGTGCTGGCAGGGCTTGGTCTGCAGAACTGTATTATGGGCGGCAGCGCCCGGGTGGTGCAGGCGAAGATTGAGGAAATCAACGCGGCGGCGCAGGCACAGATAGAAGAGACGGAGAAACCGCGGTTCATCGAGAATCCGCTGCCGCTTCCCAAAAAACATGTGAGGCGGGAGATGGATTATGAGTATCCGGTGGCACAGGAAGATATGAAGTTTGACATAGAGGTGGATGAGACGGACGATTTTGATATTTAGAACTTCATGTATATGTATATTTTTCATTGTATAGAGGAAGACTATGAGAGAATCACTTGGTGGTTCTCTTTTTTAATAATGGAGGGACAGCATGGGAAATAACAATCATAAAGGAAAAGACTGTCACAGAAAAGGAAACGATGACAGGGACAGAGAAAAGAATCCGGAAGAAAAACGAGATAAGGAGAAGCATAAGGACGAACGGATAGAGAACGTGGGACAGGTGACCTTAGATGAAAATAAAGATCATCATAAGATTCACCTGATTACCATCATCGGAGAAATAGAGGGACACGATAATCTGGGAAGCTCCTCTAAGACCACCAAATATGAGCATATTCTGCCGCAGCTTGCAGCGATTGAGGACAGCGAAGAGATTGACGGTGTTTTGATTTTATTAAATACCATGGGCGGTGATGTGGAGGCAGGACTTGCCATCGCAGAAATGATTGCTTCGATCAGTAAACCAACGGTATCTCTTGTCCTTGGCGGGAGCCATTCCATTGGTGTGCCCATTGCCGTGAGTACAGATTATTCTTATATTGTGCCAACAGGAACGATGGTCATTCATCCGGTGCGGTTGAGCGGCATGGTGATTGGCGTGCAGCAGACGTTTGATTATTTCAAGCAGATTCAGAACCGTATTACGGGATTTGTGTGCGGACACTGTAAGATAGCGAAACCACGTCTGGAAGAATTGATGATGGAAACAGGAATGCTGACCAAGGATGTTGGAACGGTACTGGTCGGCAGGGAGGCAGTGGAAGAAGGAATCATCTGTGAAGTGGGAGGAATCCGTGACGCCATAGCCATGCTCCATGATATGGTAGGGAAGAAAAAGGCAGACACAAAATAAGGGATGACAAGACAAAATGAAAATGCTATACTAAGATGGGTTAGCGTGAGAAAAACATTAACCAACGCTAAGGGAGGCATTATATCATGGCAGGGCAGGGGAACAGACAGTCGACTGCGAAGAAAAAAACAACCAATACTACCGGCAGAGGCAGTGCCAGAACCAGTTCCGGACGTACACAGGCAGGCAAAAATACTGCATCTGCCAGGAAAAAACAGACACAGCCCATGGATCTGGCAATCCGTAATGAGATTCTGCTGATTGTATTTGCAGCTCTTGCCCTTATCTTATTTTTGTGTAATTTCGGTATTGTGGGGAAAGCCGGCAATGCGGTGAGGGATGTAATGTTCGGTATTTTTGGCCTGATGGCTTATATTGCGCCGGTCATTATCTTTCTCATGATTGCGTTTGGCATGTCCAATGTGGGGAATCACATTGCCACCAGAAAACTGGTTGCAGGCATTGGCCTGTTTATGCTGGTCAGCATGATATGCGAATTTTTCAGTGCAAACCCTGCGCTGGCTGAGAGTTATCAGTTTCAGGAGATTTACAAGCGATGCAGTGAACACCACAATGGCGGTGGGATCCTGGCCGGCTCTTTAGCCTATCTATCCTGTAAGTTCTTAGGAATAGTTGGTACAGTTCTGGCTATTTTGGTCCTGGCTATTATCTGCCTTGTGGTGGTTACAGAGAAATCCTTTATCGGCGGTGTGGCCAAACAGGGACGCCGGGTCTATGAACGCTCTGTGGAGGACGCCGCTTATCGGCGGGAACGGGCCAGGGAGAGAAGAGAGGCACAGGAAGAAAAGCGGGCCAAAGAAGAAGAACGCCGGAGAATACGTGAGGAAGAAAAAGAAAACGAAAAACTTCTTCGGATGGACAAGAAAGTATCGGGTGTCATGATTGATACGGCGCTGGATAAAGATCGTGAGAAACAGAACTTTGAAAGAACCAGGGATGATATCCATGAGATAACACTCAATACAATGGAAGAGGAGGAATATCAGGAGCCCGAAGAGAGAACGTCAATGCGGGAGTCCCATTCTTATCACTATATTGAGCATGAATCGGACGCATTAGATGAGATACATGCCAATGAGACGCATGAGGACGGAATCTATCCACAGGGGTGTGAAGAAGAGGCGCCTCACATTTATGGACAGTCAGCCCAGACAGAATCTGGATTTGCGGAAGAAAGGGAATATGAGGCTCATAAACCACAGGATTCCTATACAAGACAGATGGGCAACCGTATGGCCCCGTCATCTGGCAGAGAGCGTCCGTCAGCGGCGAGAAGCAGTTCTGGCGTGACTGCGGGGACAGGTTCCGGGGCGAAACCTGAGATACATAGAAAAGAAGACGGTAAGAAAGTATATAAGTTTCCGCCTTACGATCTGCTTGTTAAGGGCAAGAACAAGAACGGCGGCAATGCTGACAGGGAACTGAAAGAGACAGCGATGCGTCTGGAACAGACCCTGGATAATTTCGGCGTTAAGGTGACTGTGACCAATTATAGTCAGGGACCTTCTGTCACCCGCTATGAATTGCAGCCGGAACAGGGTGTGAAGGTCAGTAAGATTGTGGGACTTGCAGATGATATCAAACTCAATCTGGCAGCTACGGATATCAGAATCGAGGCGCCCATTCCCGGCAAGGCCGCGGTGGGCATCGAAGTACCCAATAAAGAAAACATGGCGGTTGCTTTCCGGGATCTGGTGGAGTCTAAGGAATTTAAACAGTTTCCCTCCAACCTGGCCTTTGCAGTGGGAAAAGATATTGGCGGTCAGACGGTTGTCACGGACATTGCCAAGATGCCGCATATGTTGATTGCCGGTGCCACAGGTTCCGGTAAATCGGTCTGTATCAATACGATTATCATGGGAATTTTGTATAAAGCAAAGCCTGAGGATGTGAAATTGATCATGATCGATCCCAAGGTGGTGGAACTGAGTGTCTATAATGGGATTCCCCATCTTCTGATCCCGGTGGTGACCGATCCGAAAAAGGCTGCTGCTGCACTGCACTGGGGTGTGGCAGAGATGACAGATCGTTATAAGAAATTTGCTGACTTTAATGTGCGTGATCTGAAAGGTTATAATAAGAAAGTAGAGAGTATGCAGGCGTCCGGGGATCCGGAAGCGCCTGAGAGGCTGCCGCAGATTCTGATCATTGTAGATGAGCTGGCAGATTTGATGATGGTTTCCCCGGGAGAGGTGGAAGAATCCATCTGTCGTCTGGCACAGCTGGCAAGAGCCTGCGGGATTCATCTGATCATCGCTACACAGCGTCCTTCGGTGGACGTCATCACAGGTCTGATCAAGGCCAATATGCCAAGCCGGGTCGCTTTTGCAGTTTCCAGCGGTGTGGATTCCCGTACCATTCTGGATATGGTAGGTGCGGAGAAGCTGCTTGGCAAAGGGGACATGCTTTTCTATCCCCAGGGCTATCCGAAGCCGGCCAGGGTGCAGGGTGCCTTTGTGTCGGATAAGGAAGTATCTGATGTGGTGGATTTCCTAAAGAACCAGATGCAGGGCGAGGCTTACAGTGAGGATATTGAGGAGCAGATTAAAAATATAGGAAGTGAGGGCGCTTCTTCTGGTCCGGGCGGCGGTGAAGGCGGCGCAGCGTATGATGAATATTTTGCAGAAGCAGGCAGATTTATCATCGAAAAGGATAAAGCTTCCATCGGCATGCTGCAGCGTGTCTTTAAGATTGGTTTTAACAGGGCCGCACGGATTATGGATCAATTGTGTGAGGCTGGCGTTGTGGGAGAGGAAGAAGGTACCAAACCCCGTAAAGTACTTATGAGTGCGGAAGAATTTGAACAACTGACAGGTAACTGATGAGATCGTGAGAAGGGCAAGCGCGTTGACACAGCAATTGTCCTGTCACGAAGGCATTGAAAACAGAAAGGCGGATGTGGCAATGAAGACAGACATTGAGATTGCACAGGAGGCTGAACTTATTCCCATTGTTGATGTGGCTAAGCGCATCGGTATTGAGGCGGATGATCTGGAACTTTACGGAAAATATAAGGCAAAGGTTTCAGATGAGTACATAGAAGCAGTGAAGGATCAGCCGGATGGCAGACTGATTCTTGTGACAGCCATCAATCCAACACCGGCAGGAGAGGGTAAGACCACCATCACGGTAGGACTGGGAGAAGCGTTTGGCAAGATGGGCAAGAAGGCAGTTATTGCTTTAAGAGAGCCTTCTCTTGGACCCTGCTTTGGCATAAAGGGCGGTGCTGCCGGCGGCGGATATGCCCAGGTGGTGCCCATGGAGGATTTAAACCTGCATTTTACCGGTGATTTTCATGCCATTACCTCTGCCAATAACCTGCTGGCAGCTCTTTTGGATAATCATATACAACAGGGAAATGCGCTGGGGATTGACCCCCGGCAGATTGTCTGGAAAAGATGTTTGGATATGAATGACAGGGTGCTGCGGAACGTAGTGGTTGGCCTTGGCAATAAGACTGACGGTATGGTGCGGGAAGATCATTTTGTGATTACGGTAGCCTCGGAAATTATGGCTATACTTTGTCTTGCCACAGATATCAAGGATTTAAAAGAGCGATTGGGTAAGATTATCGTTGCCTATAATTTCCAGGGAGAACCGGTGACGGCAGATGACTTACAGGCAGTGGGGGCAATGGCGGCCCTTCTGAAAGATGCCATGAAGCCCAACCTGATTCAGACACTGGAGCATACACCGGCGTTGGTACACGGCGGCCCTTTTGCCAATATTGCTCATGGATGCAATTCCGTAAGGGCTACGAAAACAGCATTAAAGATGGCTGATTATGTGATCACAGAGGCCGGATTTGGAGCTGATTTAGGGGCCGAAAAGTTTTTTGACATCAAATGCCGGATGGCGGGGCTTAAGCCGGATGCGGCGGTGCTTGTGGCTACGGTTCGGGCATTGAAATATAATGGCGGTGTGGCGAAGGAAGATCTTTCCCAGGAGAATCTGAAAGCTTTGCAGGACGGCATAGTCAATCTGGAAAAGCATATCGAGAACTTACATAAATACGGCGTGCCTGTGGTGGTTGCTTTAAATGCCTTTATTTCGGATACACAAGCGGAAATTAACTATGTGAAGAAGTTCTGTGAGGACAGGGACTGTGAGTTCGCGTTGGCCAGAGTCTGGGAACAGGGCGGCGAAGGCGGTCTTTTGCTGGCGCAGAAAGTATTGTATACACTTGAAAATAAAGAAAGCCGCTTTGAACCAATATATGAAGATGAGATGCCGCTCATGGAGAAAATAGAGACGGTGGCGTCACAGATTTACGGCGCAGGCAGTGTTTCCTATGCACCGGCGGCGAAGAAGCAGCTTACAAGGCTCGAAAAAATGGGATTTGGCAGCCTGCCTGTATGTATGGCCAAGACACAGTATTCCCTTTCGGATGATCCCAACCTGCTTGGCAGACCGGTTGGGTTTGAGATGCGCGTGCGGGAGGTGTACGTATCTGCGGGAGCCGGGTTCGTTGTAGTGCTGACCGGAGATGTGATGACGATGCCGGGACTGCCTAAGAAACCTGCGGCCTATCAGATTAATGTGGAAGAAAACGGAAAAATAACAGGATTATTTTAGGATATAAACTTACCTTCTGGTCAAAAGAAAGGAGATTGATAATATGCCACAGATCATTGACGGGAAACTGATCTCAGCACAGATTAAGGATGAGGTAAAAGAAAAGGTTGCACAATGGAAAGCACAGGGAACCACTGTGTGTCTTGCCGTAATCCAGGTCGGTGCGGATCCGGCATCCAGTGTATATGTAGGAAATAAAAAGAAGGCATGCGCCTATGTGGGTATCGACTCCCTTTCTTATGAACTGCCGGAGCAGACTACGCAGGAAGAATTACTTTCCCTGATTGCGGAATTGAATGCAAAGCATGAGGTAAACGGCATCCTTGTGCAGCTGCCTCTTCCGGGACATATAGATGAGGATGCGGTTATACGGGCCATTGACCCGAAGAAGGATGCGGACGGCTTTCATCCCCAGAGTGTGGGGGCCCTGTGTATCGGGCAGCCAGGATTTGTATCCTGTACGCCGGCGGGAATCATTGAACTTCTGAAACGTTCCGGTATTGAGATTGCAGGGAAGGAATGTGTGGTGATTGGAAGAAGCAATATTGTTGGGAAACCAATGGCAATCCTGCTTCTTCGGGAGAACGGCACGGTGACGGTAACACATTCCAAGACCCGGGATCTGAAAGAAGTTACACGGCGTGCTGATATCCTGATTGTGGCAATCGGCAGACCGAAGATGATTACCAGAGAATATGTAAAAGAAGGCGCAGTGGTGATAGATGTGGGTATTCACCGCAATGAGAATAACAAATTGTGCGGCGATGTTGATTATGAAGATGTGATGCCTGTCTGCAGTGCAATCACACCGGTTCCTGGGGGCGTAGGTCCCATGACAATCGCTATGCTGATGTATAATTGTGTCAGGTCAATAGAACTACAGTGATGACCATAAAGTAGAAAGAGGGAACGGCCTATGAAGTGCCCCCATTGCGGAAATGAATTAAAAGAGGGTTATCTGATTTGTGAAAAGTGCGGGGAAGAGATTCGTATTGTTCCGGATTTTGAGCCTGAGATAGAAAACAGTATAACAGAGACGTTATCCACGCTGGCATCTATGCAGGAGGGAAAAGACACAGAAGAAGTGCCGGCGGTGGACCAAACACAAACAGAACTCTTTACAGAGTCAGAAGATATGGCCGGAAGCGGGGTTAAAAAGATATGGATAACTCTGGTTCTTGTATTGTTGTTCGTGATTGCCTTTATCTCTTATGGCCTTTACTCGTATCACGTGCAGACAATCGACTTTCAGCTGAATAAGGCCAGGACCTATGCTGACAGGGGGGCTTACAGGGAAGCTGTGGACTGTCTGGAGGAAGCCTATAGGAAGCATCCGGAAGTGGCGGAGATTCTTTTCCTGGAAGCGGATTATTACTATCTGCAGGCAGATAATGATGCTGCGCTGTCTGCGTTAATGCGGATAATCGGGGACGAAAGGTACGCCAGTGAGGACGTGGAGGAAGCCTATGATAAGATGGTTACAATCTACGCAAACATGAAACAGTATGATAAAATCAATGAACTTTTGCGCAGCTGCCCGGATGAGCGGATTGTGACCATGTTCCAAAGTTATCTGGCCATGGAACCGGAATTCAGTTATGTGGAAGGCAGTTATGCGGAGGTGATTCCGCTAAAATTAAGTTCCAACACAGCTGGAACAATTTACTATACCACGGACGGCTCAAAACCAGATAAAAACAGTCAGATTTACACAGCGCCCATCTTCCTGGAGACCGGGGAATATACGATCAGCGCCTTTTTTGTAAATGACTATGGCATCGAGAGTGAGGTTGTGACAAAGACGTATATTATTAATCTTGCCGTTCCCACCGCACCGGAAGTGGAGCTATACAGTGGAGAATATTCACATGCCATGATGATTGCGGTGGAAGAGACAGAGGGGTGTAAAGTCTATTACACCACAGATGAGTCGGAACCTACGTCGGACAGCGTTCCTTATACGGGCCCGATTCCGATGCCGCTTGGGACGACGCTCTTTAAGTTCGTCAATATCAGTGAAGAGGGCATTTCCAGTGAAGTAACCCTGCGTACCTACACATTAAGGCTTCGGGGGGCTGTCTCTACAAGTCAGGCAGTCAACAATCTGGTGATAAGACTTGTGGAAACAGAATACCTGGAAGATGCAGCTGGGCATAACAAACGGCAGAGCGGAACACTGAGTTATCAATTCAGTTCCGTGCTGCTCGTTGGCGGGGAAGATTATTATACAGTCTATGAATATTATGACGACGGTACAGGATTATTAAGCCGCACGGATAAAGTGTTCCTGGTACAGGTTTACACGGGAGAGGCGGCCCAGCTCAGTTATGATACCAAAGGAAACTTTGTGGCAAATCCCATATAAAACTGTTGCAAAAGGTCGAAAGTTCCTATATGATAATCTACGGACTGATTTAAAAGACTATGTAACAATGCAGAGGAAATCGATCAGGGAGGATAAGTAAGATGTATAAGATCATAAAAGCAGAAGAACTGACGACGAACATCTACCTCATGGACGTGGAAGCGCCCCGTGTGGCCAAGTCCTGTCAGCCGGGACAGTTTGTTATTGTCAGGATGGATGAAGACGGAGAGCGCATTCCGTTGACGATTTGTGATTATGACACAGACAAAGGGACTGTCACCATTGTATTTCAGGTAGTTGGTGCGGCTACCGAGATGATGCGGCATTTACAGACAGGGGACAGTTTTCACGATTTTGTGGGGCCTCTTGGCTGTGCCTCTGAGTTTGTAAGTGAAGATATGGAAAGCCTGAAAAAGAAAAGGATCCTCTTCGTGGCTGGCGGACTTGGTACGGCGCCGGTCTATCCGCAGGTAAAATGGCTGCATGAGAGAGGGATTGAGGCGGATGTCATTGTAGGGGCAAAGACCAAAGACCTGCTCATCATGGAAAAAGAGATGGGGGCTGTAGCCGGGAATCTCTATATCACCACAGACGATGGCTCTTATGGCAGGAGCGGTATGGTGACCAAAGTGATCGAGGATCTGATCGGGCAGGAAGGAAAACAATATGATGTATGTGTGGCGATAGGTCCCATGATCATGATGAAGTTCGTCTGCCTGACAACGAAAAAGTATGAGTTGCCTACCGTTGTCAGCATGAATCCTATTATGGTGGATGGAACAGGTATGTGCGGTGCCTGCCGTCTGACAGTGGACGGGGAAGTGAAGTTTGCCTGCGTGGACGGGCCGGAGTTTGATGGACATAAAGTGGATTTTGATCAGGCGATGAAGCGTCAGCAGATGTATAAAACACGCGAAGGCAGAGCATTTTTGAAGGCCCAGGAGGGAAATACCCATCATGGTGGATGCGGTAACTGCGGAGGTGATGAATCATGACAACAGATGTGTTAAAGAAAGTACCTGTCCGGGAACAGGATGCAAAGGTACGTGCTGCGAATTTTGAGGAAGTGTGCCTGGGTTATGATAAAGAAGAGGCAATGTGCGAGGCAACCCGCTGTATCAACTGTAAGAATGCCCAGTGTATCAAGGGGTGTCCGGTAGCCATCAACATTCCGGGATTTATTGAGAAAGTGAAAGAGGGAGATATCGCTGCCGCTTATCAGATTATCAGCGAAGCGTCAGCTCTTCCGGCAGTCTGCGGACGTGTGTGCCCACAGGAAAGTCAGTGTGAAGGCAAGTGTATCCGCGGCATCAAAGGCGAGCCTGTTTCTATCGGTAAACTGGAGCGCTTTGTGGCTGACTGGGCCAGAGAGAATCAGATCAAACCGGAAGGTGCGAAAGAGAATAAGAACAGGAAAGTAGCCGTAATCGGTTCTGGTCCGGCAGGTCTTACCTGTGCGGGTGACCTTGCTAAAATGGGCTATGAGGTAACTATTTTTGAGGCGCTCCATGAGCCGGGCGGCGTGCTTGTGTATGGTATCCCTGAGTTCCGTCTTCCGAAACAGGATGTGGTGGCTAAGGAGATTGCGAATGTGAGATCTCTGGGCGTTAAGATTGAGACAAATGTGGTGGTAGGGAAATCTGTCACCATTGACGAACTTATGACAGAAGAAGGATTTGATGCCGTATTCATTGGTTCCGGTGCAGGACTTCCGAAATTTATGGGCATTCCGGGAGAGCAGGCGCTTGGCGTTTTCTCCGCCAATGAGTATCTGACCAGGAGCAATCTGATGAAAGCTTTTGATGAGACCTCCAACACGCCTATCATGCACGGAAAGAAGGTAGCCGTGGTGGGTGGCGGTAATGTGGCCATGGATGCTGCCAGAACGGCACTTCGTCTGGGAGCGGAGGTGCATATTGTATACCGCAGAAGTGAGGAAGAACTTCCTGCCCGTGTGGAAGAGGTACATCATGCGAAAGAAGAGGGAATCATCTTTGATCTTCTCACCAATCCCACAGAGATTCTGGAGGACGAAAACGGTTGGGTTTGCGGTATGAAGTGTGTACGGATGGAGTTGGGTGAGCCAGATGCTTCCGGCAGACGCCGTCCGGTGGAAATCAAAGGTTCTGATTTTGTGATGGAAGTGGATACGGTTATCATGTCCTTGGGAACCTCTCCGAATCCGCTTATTTCTTCCACCACAGAGGGCCTTGAGGTGAATAAGCACAAGTGTATCGTGGCCGAGGAAGACTTTGGTAAGACCACCAAAGAGGGTGTCTATGCCGGCGGCGATGCAGTGACCGGTGCAGCCACAGTTATTCTCGCTATGGGAGCCGGTAAAGCGGCAGCGAAAGGTATTGATGCATATCTTTCCGGGAAATAATATCAAAGGATAATCATGAATGGATAGTCTGTCTGCCGCCAATCTGGCGGCAGGCTTCTTTTTGGGAAGATAAGAGGATAACTAAGAAATTCTTAATAATTTATATGGGCCATCTTTAAGGATTGTCCGATAAAATAGTATAAGACAAGCAGGCTTGTCTTAAAAGGTTGAGATTCCCCAAAGCGGAATCAGGGAGATTGGTATGAATCTGATGGAAAGAAAAAACAGGAAAGATGAGCAAGTGGAGCAGTATCAGCGGTTATCAAAAGAAGAGGACCTGGAAGTACTGGATTTCAATGAACCGGAAGAAGAGGATGAGGAAGAAGAAGCCGGCGGCCTGCAGGGATTATTGCGCAAACCTTATATGACAACAGTCCTTATGGGAATCATTGTGGTGCTATTGCTCTGCATTATTGTTCTGCTGGTGTTCATGCCTTCCCGCAAAGATTCCATACCGGCTGACGCGGACACAAATCTACAGCAGAATATTACAGACTACGCAAAGGAGCAGAAAGAGAAAGAAAAAGAAGAGGCAGAAGATAAGAATTCGGAGGCTGTCGTTGTGAAGCCCTCGGCACAGGAGACGGTTAAAGAGGAGCCGAAAGAAGAAACGGAAGAGGAAGAAGAGCCGGAAACGACTGAAAAGCCGGAAGCGGCAGACAGTGATAAGACGGCTGTTGTAGTCGATGTTGAGGATGAGAACGATGAGGCATATACCAAAGAATTTATTTTAAATGAGGCGTTGCCTTATTTTGCAGACAACAAGCAGGATGCTATCTGGGATCTGGCCCACCTGAAACGTTATGTCAAATTGTCCAAAGAACTGGAGGGAACAGGGAAGTTCTATTATCAGGGAGATGTGGACGGTAACGGCAGGCCCAACGGCAAAGGGCTGGCGATTTATGAACAGAACAGTTACTACTATGGAGAATGGAGCCATGGGGTCAGAAGCGGCCAGGGCAACTGGTTCCGATTCTATATCGGTATGCGGAACAAGACAAACGCCATGGGCAAGTATATGGCGCACAGTTACAGCGGTCATTGGGAAAATGATCTTCCTAACGGCGACGGTGCAGAACACTATGAAGTGGATATTTCTAAATTAGAGGGACATACCAGAATCCTGCAGAATGTGGTGGGGAATTTTACGGATGGACTTTATGACGGCGACATGTATGCCAATACGGTTGATTATGTAGGCAATGTGGAAGAGTGGAACGGCGTCTGTGACAATGGAGTCTTTACCCTGTGGCGGGATATGAGTGCCATCGGAGAGTGCTCCGTGTGGCAGAACAGGGATGATACATCTCTTTGTATGGACATTGATAAGTCCGAAAATAAGAATCAGGGCATAAGAGAATTGTTAAAATAAGGCAGATAAGGTTGCATTTCGTACAAAATGATTATAAAATAGAACCGTGCAGTTGATTTTTTGGACAAGTTTTCTGAATTTCTGAGATAAGGAGGGTGCGGTCATGCCCTGGTGTCCGGTGTGTAAGAATGAGTATCGGGAAGGAATCGAATTTTGTGCGGAGTGTAAAGCAGCACTTGTGGAAAGTCTGGAAGAAGAGGTATATCAGCCTTTTATCTTTGGGGAACAGGAGAAGATGATACGGCTGCAGGAGTTTCTCAATTATGGAAACGCAGGAATAGAAACGAAGCTTACACAGGATGAAGAAGAGCATATATACCGGCTTTCTGTGCGGGATTGTGACAGGAAGAATGCCGTCAAGGCAGCACAGGTCTTTCTGGCGGGAGAAGCTTCTGCGCAGGTAGAAGAGACAACCCAGGAATCCGCTCAGGACAATGAGGAGAAGCAACCGCAATCTTATCACTATTATCAGAACAGCGCCGCCAGGGCAGAGGATAACAGGTCTTCGGCGTACACGCTGCTTGTGGTGGGCGGTATGGGATTTGCGGCAGTGCTTTTGGTTTTCTTTAACGTGATTCCCTTTTACCGCAATGCAGGAATCAACAAGTATCTGGTGTGCGGCATTATGGGGGCCATGTTCATTCTGTTCATAGTCTTTGGCGTTTTGTCCATGCGAAATTCCAAAGTCCTGTTTGTCAAGGCCAAGACCGAAAATTCCCTGCTTGCAGAGATGACCAGATGGTGTGAAGAGAATTTAAATGCCGAAGCATTGGATGCGGAACTGTTTCAGGGAGAAGAGGTCGCCGAAGAGCAGAAATATTTTATACGGGCTGAGAGAATGAAAGAATTGATCAATGATAAATTCATGAATCTGGATGAAGCGTTTGTGGAACATTTTGTGGATGAATATTATCAGGAATTGTTTGAGAATACATGAAGATTACAGTGATTACAGTTGGCAGGCTGAAAGAAAAATTTTACCGGGACGCGGTGGCCGAATATGAAAAAAGGCTTGGCCGGTATTGTAAGTTGGAAATTTTACAGGTGGATGATGAGAGGACGCCTGATAAGGCATCGGAGGCAGAAGAAGATCTGATTCGCAGGAAGGAAGCGGAACGGATTATAAAGCTTCTTAGAGAGGATGCCTGTATTGTGACGTTGGAGATTGCAGGCAAAATGTATGATTCGGAAGCGTTTGCGCATATCATAGAAAAGCGGCAGACTGCCGGCATGAGTCATATACAGTTCGTGATCGGCGGTTCGCTTGGTCTCCATGAAGAGGTATGTAAGAAGGCTGACTTGGCGGTCAGCTTTTCTAAAATGACATTCCCGCACCAGTTGATGCGGGTTGTTTTGTTGGAGCAGATTTACCGGGCTTACCGGATCATTCACAAAGAACCATATCATAAATGAGGCAGGAGCCCAGAATAATGTTTATGCGCAGAAAGCAGTGCAGAAATGAGGACGAATATGAGAATGTATGACCTTATCATGAAAAAGAGAAATGGCGGTACCTTGACAGAGGAAGAGATCAGCTACATGATTGCTGCGTATACTGCCGACAGGATTCCGGATTATCAGATGTCGGCCATGATGATGGCCATATATTTTAAGGGGATGACGCAAAAAGAGACCGTGGCGCTCACAATGGCTATGGCACAAAGCGGTGATATGATGGATCTTGATGGCATTGAGGGTGTGAAAGTAGACAAACATTCCACAGGCGGAGTGGGTGACAAGACGTCTATCGCCCTGACGCCTATGGTGGCTGCCTGTGGGGTGAATATCGCCAAGATGAGCGGCAGGGGACTGGGACATACTGGCGGAACCATAGATAAGCTGGAAAGCTTTGAGGGATTTTCCACAGGCATTACAGCAGAACAGTTTAAACGCCAGGTCAATGAGATCGGCATAGCCATTATGGGGCAGACGCTGGATATCGCACCTGCGGATAAGAAGCTATATGCGTTGCGCGATGTAACGGCCACAGTAGATAATATGTCACTGATTGCCAGCTCCATTATGAGTAAGAAATTAGCTTCCGGGGCAGATGCCATTGTGCTGGATGTGAAGACCGGCAGCGGGGCCTTTATGCAGGAAGAAGAGGATGCCTTTGCACTGGCAAGGGAAATGGTCACCATCGGTAACAGAGCGGGCAGAAAGACGATTGCCGTGGTGTCGGATATGGATCAGCCTCTTGGCTGTGCGGTGGGCAATGCACTGGAGGTGCAGGAAGCCATAGCCACTCTGAAAGGGGAGGGACCGGAAGACTTTACAGAACTTTGTATGACACTGGGATCTTATATGCTGATCGCAGGCGGTCAGGCAGAAGATGAGAAGGAAGCCAGAAAGATGCTTGCTGCAGTTATTGCGGATGGCAGTGCCCTTAAGAAGCTGGAAATGTTTGTACAGGCGCAGGGCGGAAATCCAGCGGCGGTGCTAAATCCCGACCTTTTGCCAAAGGCATCCATTGTGGAAGAGATTCCAGCGCCCAAAGATGGATTTATCGGGAAGATAGACTGTCAGGAAATTGGCATCTGTTCCTTGATACTAGGTGGCGGCAGAGAGACCAAGGACAGTGCCATCGATCTGTCAGTGGGGCTTGTTCTGCACAGGAAAACGGGAGATGCCGTAGCTTTTGGGGAGTCATTGGCCACGATTTATGCCAATGACCGTAAGAAGCTGGATATGGCCAGGGAACGATTCCTGAACGCCTATCACATTACGGAAGAAAAGGTACAAAAGAATGCTCTCATCAAAGGGATCGTAACGGAAGCATCATAGTTTCGGCACAAGGGCGCATTTATCTTATACCATAAGTCATGAAATCCAGGATTCTCACATATAGTGTACCATGAAAAGAAATCATAAACGGCCACCTTTTAAAACACTGTCTGATTCCAAAGAGCTGATTGTGGAATCCTTAAAACTCCCCAAGGATACCATGCTCGGGGCTGCTATTGTCACGATAACGGGAAACAGAGAGGCATTTATAGAAAATTATAAAGGAATTCTGGAGTATACCAAAGAATCTATTGTCCTGCAGGGCAAAAACTGTAAGATAAGCTTTGAGGGGAGAAATCTTTCCATAGATTATTATACCAATGAAGATATGAAAATAAGCGGTAACATTGATGCTGTGAGATATTTATGACAGGGAGGGTGTCATGCTTCATTGGATACAGTATATCAGAGGCTATGTGACGATTAAAGTGTGGGGATATTCCACAGAACGGCTTTTGAATCTTTGTGGCAACCATGATATTCTGGTCTGGGGAATCAAAGACCAGGGAGATCATACCATTATGAACATCAGTGTGCAGGGCTTTTTTGCATTAAAGCCGCTGCTTAGAAAGACAGGTACCAGGGCAGCCGTCTTACAAAGATATGGACTGCCTTTTTTTGTGTCCGGAATGTGCCGCCGTAAGATTTTTGTTATCGGGCTGATCGGCTGCCTGCTGTTTTGGATGATCACTTCGGGCTATATCTGGAATATCAGGATAGAGGGCAACTTTGCGTTGACAGAAGACGTGCTGATGGATTACCTGGAAGAACAGGGCGTGCATACTGCCATGAAAAAGAGCAAGCTTAAGATAGAGAATCTTGAGCGGGCGCTTCGGGAGGATTATGACCTGATTACCTGGACTTCTGTACAGCTCAAGGGAACCACACTGTTAATCCATATCAAAGAAAATGAAATGCCAGAATATGACCAATCTAGTCAATCGCAGACGGAAGAAGGCATGGATCTGGTGGCTGCCAGATCCGGCACCGTCTCTTATATGATAACAAGAAGCGGTGTGCCAAAGGTGACGCTGGGGGACACGGTAGAAAAGGGAGATGTGCTTGTCAGTGGTGCAGTGCCGGTTTACAATGAGGATACCACAGTGCGCAAATACCAGTTTGTGCAGGCAGATGCAGATATTATCCTGCGATATGGGGAAGATATTTCTGTAGAAAAAAATTTGGTTTATGAGGAAAAGCGCTATACCGGAGAGCAGGAAAATATCCTTGTACTTGGCGCCGGAGATAAAGAGTGGGGCCTTAGATTGAGAAAGATTCCCTATGCATCTTATGACAGCAGCGAGGAAAAAAAGCAGGTGAAACTTTTAGACCATCTGTATCTTCCGTTTTCTTATGGACATAAGACCGTGAGGGAATATGAAATAATAGAACGGAAATATACGGAAGAAGAGATGAAAACATTGATGCAGGAAGAGTGGGATAAAATTATCTCAACTTTAGACGAAAAAGGGGTACAAATTGCGGAAAAAAATGTTACAATAAGAAAGAATGATGCAAAATGGGTATTGAATGCCCATATGCAGCTGGAAGAGTCTGCAGTGGAACTGGTTCCTACCAGTACAGAGCCGGTGGTGGAAGAACATGTACAGGAAGAAGCGGCAGAATAAGTTATAAACCGGAAAGGCGATATTAAAAATATGGGAGAATATACCGTCAGTATAGATGTGCCTGTGGCGCACATGCAGAATCTGTTTGGAAAGTTTGACTCACATATCAGAAAAATAGAGGATGATCTGCATGTGGTGATTATAAACAGGGATGGCGCGGTGCGGATAGGCGGTGAGAAAGAAGCTGTGGATCAGGCGGCCCGCATTGTGCAGGAACTTCTTGCCTTATCAGAAAGAGGAAATATCTTGGAGGAGCAGAATGTAGAGTATGCCATAGAACTTGGCAGGGAACATCATGAAGATATGTTATTGAAGATGGACAGCGACTGTATCTGCCACACGGTGAGCGGTAAGCCCATCAAGCCCAAGACACTTGGGCAGAAACAATATGTGGATGCCATCAGGGATCACATGATTGTATTTGGAATCGGCCCCGCAGGTACCGGTAAAACATATCTGGCCATGGCCATGGCGGTGACTGCCTTTAAAAATAACGAAGTCAGCCGTATTATTCTCACAAGACCCGCTATTGAGGCCGGAGAGAAACTGGGTTTTCTGCCGGGAGATTTACAGAGTAAAGTGGATCCCTACTTAAGGCCGCTTTATGATGCCCTCTATCAGATTATGGGAGCCGAAAGCTTTGCAAGAAATACGGAGAAGGGGTTGATTGAAGTTGCGCCGCTTGCCTACATGCGAGGCAGAACACTGGATAATGCCTACATCATTCTGGATGAGGCACAAAACACCACACCGGCGCAGATGAAGATGTTTCTGACCCGTATCGGTTTTGGTTCCAAAGTGGTGGTCACAGGAGATGCTTCCCAAAAGGACCTTGCACCGGATGCCAAATCCGGTTTGGATGTGGCGGCCAGAGTATTATCGAAAATAGATGACATTGCCTTTTGTAAGCTTTCCAGCAAAGATGTGGTAAGACATCCGCTGGTACAAAAGATTGTGAAGGCTTATGACGATTATGAGGCAAGAGAAGCAAGATACAGTGAAAAGAAGAGAAACAGGAACTATGAACGTGGAAAAAAGTAAGAAGAATGTATGGAAAAGAATATTGATTTTTACGCTGATGTTTATAGCCGCCGGCGGCATCACATATTTTGGCTGTCTGTTCTATCAGACCAAGACAGACATGCTTTTGCGGAATACGGTGATGATTCTTGCGGGAACGGGCGTAGTGATTTTTTCATTTGTCTTAAGTGAGATCAACGGGTTTTTTGTATATCATAATGAGGGACGTTATGGCAGATTTGCATTCATGTATATCATCAGTCTGGGTGCGGCTGTATTCCTTCCCTATCTCCCGGTAGCAGGCTGGCCCTTTTTGGTTATCTTCATACTGCTCGGCGTGTTCAGCAATGGTATGACAGGGCTTGCGGCGGGCAGTCTGTGTCTCTTGCTTTCTGTGAATTTTGCAGGGTGTGATTACGCTATATTCTGGCTGTATTTTATCAGCGGTCTTGCCGGTATCTTAGTATTCAGCACATTGGATGATGATTTCAGGGTGGGACTCCCCCTGTTGATCTCCATACTGGTATTGGCATTATGCCTTATGGGCAATGTGATTTTATTCGTGAATGCAAAGCTTTCCATCGGACAGTTTACCATTCCGGCAGTGAACCTGATGGTCTCCTGCATTTTATTGTTAGTCAGTCTTAAAATGTTCAGTTCCACGGTGATTCACCGGTATAGGGAACGATATATGGAAATCAATGACCCGGAGTGTCCCCTCCTTGTACAGTTGAAAGAAAAATCTAAAGAAGAGTATTACCATGCCATTCACACGGCATATCTGGGTGATAAGATTGCCAAGAGCCTGGAGATTGATGATGCGGCGGTGAAAGCCTGCGGATATTATCACCGGATCGGTACTCTGCGGGGAGAGAATACCTGGGAAAATGTGTCTGCTATTTGTGATGAGTATCATTTCCCGCCGAAGACGAAGAGCATTCTCAAAGAATATGTGGATGTGGATGCAAAAGTGGTGTCCAAGGAGACCATTGTGGTGCTGTTTGCAGACTGTATTGTATCCTCAATCCTGTATCTGTTTGAAAAAGATCCCAAGGCAGAGCTCGATTATGCACAGTTGATAGATACAGTGTTCCAGAAGAAATTTGAGACAGATGAACTGTGGGGCAACGAGATTTCCCTGGCACAGCTCCACGAGATGAAACGGATTTTTATCCAGGAGAAACTTTATTATGACTTCTTACGTTGAGAACGAGACAGACGTTACTTTTCCGTTTGATTGTAAAGCACTTTTAGACCGGATTATGAAGCAGGTTATGGAAATGGAAAACTGCCCCTATGAGACTTCGGTAAATCTCCTCATAACAGATAACGAGGGCATCCGGGAATATAATAAAAATTACAGAAATATAGATAAGGAAACAGACGTACTTTCTTTCCCGAATGTATTTTTTGACAAAGCCGGGGATTTTACCTTTGCGGCGGACCATGAAATGGATTGTTTTGATCCGGACAGCGGAGAACTTCTGTTAGGAGATATCATTCTGTCTGTGGATCGGATCAGGGAACAGGCTAAAGAATATGGACACAGCCTGCTTCGGGAATTTGCTTTCCTGACCGCACACAGTATGTTTCATCTGTGCGGCTATGATCATATGGCGCAGGAAGAGGCGGCATTGATGGAAAAGAAACAGGAAGATGTACTGCAAAGGCTTAACATTACAAGAGGATAAACTGCAATGGGTGTACAATTCATGATGAAAAATATAAAAAACCAGATTGTCATGTCTGCCGGAATCATCTCTTACATGATTCTGCTGTTTATGCGGATTCCTCTTGCCAATATTATAGGAGATGCCGGAATGGGGCTGTTTGCTCCGGCTTTTGAGCTTTTTATTGTAATCACGCTGATCACTTCATACAGTATGTCAAAATCCATGTCAGGACTCATCCGTTACCGGGTAAAGAGAGAAAGGTACCGCAATGCCGGCAAGGTGTTCCATGCGGCCTTCTTTCTGAATCTCTTTATCAGCGCAGCTGCTTCGGGAATACTCCTATTATTGTCTTCCGTAATTGCTGATGTGCTGGTGCTTGAACATTTAAGCCGTATGGCGCTTTTGGCAGCGGCACCGGCAGTTATATTTGCGTCATTGATCGGCACGTTCCGGGGATACTTTAACGGATATGGACTGGGTGTTTTAGTTGCCCATTCCCAGTACATTGAGAAGATATCCATGGTAATCTGTGTCCTTTTGTGCAGTAAGGCTTTTCAGGAATATGGTGAGAATGTGGCCGCCTTATTGCAGTCGGATTCCTATGCTTATGCCTATGGGGCGCTGGGGGCCATGCTGGGGGTGGCGCTCTCGCAGGTTATTACGACAGTTTATCTGCTGGTCATTTATGCGGTCTATTCCGTTACCCTGCGGGGACGGCTGGGACAGGACAATGGCAAGAGACTGGAGACACAATATTCGATTCAGAAGATGATTCTGTCCAGTCTGGTGCCGTTATCTTTGGTTGCCGTATTCTCCAATCTTTTTATGCTTTTTGACCAGCGTTTTTTTAATTATTATATGAATGTGTCAGGACAGGGGGAAGTGCGTACCAGACAATGGGGCGGTTACTACAGCAGATTCGCAGTCATGATTGGTTTGGGTGCTGCAATCTGTTGTATAGTGGTTCTTCCGATGATCGGAAAAGCCGGCAGTTCTTATGACAGGGAAGAATATCGTCCCATGCGGGAGAGGATTGGCAAGGCAGTGCGCAAACTCAGTATCATGGCGTTTCCGATTACCGTTTATCTGGCGGTGCTTGCACAGTCCTTGATTCGCTTGTCCTATGGTAAAAAATCAGCAAGCATTGCAGCCAAAGAGGTCAGTAAATTATTGGTCTTTACAATGCAAGAGGGAGCGATTGTCATTGTGTTATTTGGCTTCTCTTTCCTGTTTGGCCAGCTTCTGTATAAGCTGAATATGGTGCGGGAACTGTTTTTTACGGTGATGATCTCCTTTCTTGTCCATTTGGCGGCAGGATATCTATTGGTACATAAGCTTCTGCTGGGCATGACCGGGCTGATTGGTGCGCTGCTTCTTATGTTTGGGGTCTATGCATCCCTTTCCTTTGTTTTTGTCAGCAGACACATCCGATACAGGCAGGACTGGCTTACGGGTGTCACTTTCCCTGCGATTGCTGCAGGAGTATCCGGTGTGGTGGTCTTTCTTCTGCAACTGGTACTTACGGAAGCCGCAGGCGATCTGATCACCGTTTTAGTCGCTCTGGTGGCGGGGGTATTTATCTATATATTCCTTCTCATGGCGCTGCGGGTGATCGGGGAAGCGGAACTGTCCAGAATGCCGCTTGGATTTTTCTTTATCCTGCTGGGTAAGAACCTTGGTATTTTATAAGATGATGAAGGAGTAAAATGGTTTTGTCTGAATAAAAATCAGGAATTGACTGATACTGATTACAGGAAATCCGATAAAAATCCGTATTGCTTGAGGATTCCGCAAACGGAATCATGGAGGTTAGGATGAAACTTGTAAGACGTATCAGTTTTTTGCTGGTTCTGTCCGGCGTGATGTTGGGACTGGGCGGCTATGGAGCATTGAAAGCAGAAGAGTTCTTTTATCCAAACAAATACCAGAACCGGGATAAACATGTACAGACCCCAAAGGTGACGAAGACAGCACAGGAGGAATGGCCAGAAGAGCAGGTCATTGAAGCGGCTGTGGAGGAAAAACCTGTGGTGACCGCGGATACACTGTACTTGGTGGAGACAGTAGATCTCTCCGAGGGAAAAGTGGATGAGAAAGAGGAGAGTATGCCGGTCAGATATATCGGCCTTGACAGAGAAGAACTGTTGGAGGAACTTTCCTTTTATGACAGCAATCCGCCGTTGACAGAGTTGGAACTTGGATTTGAGTCGATAGAGCTTACGGCTTTTTCTAAAGACCGGGTGGCCATCTGCAAATATTACCGTCCCAAGAAGGAGAACAGAGGCTTTTATCTGATGGTGGCTGATCATTTTATTGTGGTCTATGAGGAGGATAAACAGACACTGTATATGAACACGGACATTCTCTTAGAGAGTCTTGATGATGCCTTGCAGGCACAGATAATCTGTGGGAAATATGTGGAAAACGAAGAAGCACTGTATCGTTTTCTGGAGTCTTATTCCAGTTGATGACATAAACGGCAGCGCAGATTTGTGCGCTGTCTCAACAACGTTGAAACAGATATATGCGCAGAAATGAGGATTGGCATGAACAATAAGATTGCAGTAGTTGGCGGCGGAGCAGCTGGTATGATGGCAGCCGTGCAGGCAGCCAGGGCAGGAGCCCTGGTCACACTCTATGAAAGAAATGACAGAATCGGCAGAAAAATCCTGTCCACAGGAAATGGGAAATGTAATTTCTCTAATGAAAACATGAATCCGTCCTTTTATCATGGAAGCGGCAGGGAGCTTATTTCCGGCATATATGGGATCTTTGGCGTATCCGAGACGAAAAGATTCTTCCAGGAGCTGGGGATGCGGATAAAGACCGTAAACGGATATCTGTATCCGGCCAGCGGCCAGGCGGCCACGGTACTTGATTTGTTTCGTTATGAACTTGCAAGACTTTCCGTGGATATACATACAGAGCAGCAGATTACAGCAGTCAGAAGCAACGGGAGCCGCCTTCTTGTGGAAGCAGGTCATGACAGCAGGTCGTATGATGCAGTCATTCTTACCTGTGGCGGGGCAGCGGCACCTGGTACGGGTTCCGACGGTGCAGGTTTTCAATTGGCCAGACAGCTTGGCCATAAGATCATACCTGTGGTGCCGGCGCTGACGGCGCTGCGCTGTCTTGAAGATTACTATAAGCAGGTTGCCGGGGTTCGATGTGATGCGAAGATCACATTGTATCTTGATGGAATAAAATGCTGCGAAGAGCGGGGAGAGTTGCAGTTGACGGATTATGGAATTTCCGGCATACCGGTCTTTCAGATCAGCCGCCATGCAGCCTATGCCCTGCGGGAGCAGAAGCGTGCCACAGTAAAGATCTGCTTCCTGCCGGATCTTGATGAAAGTGTCTGTGATAAGTTCTGGCAGGAACGTTGGGAGAGGCAGAGCAATCAGACAATGGAAATGCTTCTGACTGGATTAGTCAATAAAAAGATAAACATGCTTATGCTGCGACTCGCAGGAATCAAAGCAACTGAGATTGCAGAAAATGTGTCTGCCAGTGCGCGAAAGAAGCTGCAGAAATTGTATCATGCGCTGGCGGTGGAAATTAAGGGCACAAATCCTTTTACACAGTCTCAGGTAAGCGCTGGCGGTGTTGATTGTAGGGAAGTGACAGAGAAACTTGCCTCCAAGATTGTGCCGGGCGTCTACTTTGCAGGAGAGATTTTGGATATAGACGGTATCTGCGGGGGCTATAATCTGCAGTGGGCTTTCAGCAGCGGCACTATCGCAGGGCGGGCTGCCGCAGCACAGGATCCGTTGTTTTAGCATAAAGAAAGAGAAAGTATACCATAATGATTCGTATCAATCAGATAAAAATGCCGCCGGAGCATACCCACGAGGATATTAGGAAAAGGGCTGCCAAAGTCCTGCGGGTTGCCCCTGACAAAATCAAGGATTTACAGATTATAAAGAAATCCATAGACGCCAGGAAAAAGCCTGACATATATATTGTCTATACGGTAGATGTGGCAGTGGCAGAGCAGGATAAGGTATTATCTGCCTGTCATGGCAAGCCTGGACAAGTACAGGCAGTCACAGTAAAGGAGTATCAGTTTCCTTCTACAGGCAGTCAAGTGCTTACAAACAGACCGATTATTGTAGGTACGGGACCTGCTGGACTGTTCTGCGGTTATATGCTGGCAAAACATGGCTATCGCCCTATTCTGCTGGAACGGGGGCAGGAAGCGCAGACACGGCTTGCAGATGTGGAACGGTTCTGGCAGGAGGGAGTACTCAATCCTGACTCCAATGTACAGTTTGGGGAGGGAGGGGCAGGTACCTTCTCGGACGGCAAGTTAAATACCCTGGTGAAAGACCCTTTGGGCAGAAACCGGGAAGTATTGAAAATACTGGTACAGGCCGGTGCGCCGGAGGATATTCTGTATGAGGCTAAGCCGCATATTGGCACAGATATTCTTGTGAAGGTAGTGACAAATCTGCGCAGACAGATTCAAAGCTTTGGCGGCGAGGTGCGCTTTCGGACAAAAGTCACAGACCTGATGATCGCTAAGAATCAGGTGCAGGGTGTGAGGATTGAGGATGGCAGCTGTATAGAGAGCCAGGTGGTGATTCTGGCTATCGGACACAGCGCCAGGGATACTTTTCATATGCTTGCACAAAACCAGATTCCCATGGAGGCAAAGGCCTTTGCAGTAGGACTTCGCATAGAGCATCCAAGAACTCTCATTGACCAGATACAGTATGGCAGGGGCGCAGACGGGAACCTGCCGGCAGCAAATTATAAGGTAACGGCTAAGACAACAAGTGGCCGAGGGGTCTATTCTTTCTGTATGTGTCCCGGCGGTTATGTGGTCAATGCTTCTTCGGAACCGGAAAGGCTGGCTGTTAATGGTATGAGTTATCGCGGAAGAGATGGCGCTAACAGCAACAGTGCCATTATAGTCACCGTGACACCGGAGGATTATGGGGGAACAGGTCCCCTTGCGGGTATTGCCTTTCAGCGCAGACTGGAAGAGAAGGCTTATGAAATCGGGGCCGGGACAGTACCGGTAGAGCGGTATGGCGCCTACCGCCAGGCCGTGCTTGCCAGAAACAGTCACCAAGACGGAAGCTGTTCTCAGGATGCCCTTGGGATGGCAGGTAGAGAGAATACTTTATCCATAGCAGAGATAGAGACAGATCATCCGGCGTTCTCGCCAGCCATTAAGGGACAATGGCGCATGGCGGCTGTGCATGATATTCTTCCGGATGCTCTGAATGAATCCCTGGTGGAAGGTATTGACTTAATAGGTCAATCTATGAAGGGATTTGCCGATGCCAATGCTTTCGTTTCCGGTGTTGAGAGCAGGACATCTTCACCGGTGCGGATACTGCGTGATAGTACGGGACAGTCAGCCACAGCCGGGCTTTATCCCTGTGGGGAGGGCGCCGGTTATGCCGGCGGCATTACCTCTGCTGCCATGGACGGCATCCTGATAGCAGAAAAAGTTGCCTCTCTCTACAAAACAGTGATAGAATGAGGCTTGCGGATAGCAGGCCAAGAAGGAGAAACAGTAACGATGGAAGACCATAGAATACATATGAAAGATAAAAAGAGAGTCGTGGTGAAGATTGGCTCCTCCTCTCTGCAGCATAAGGAGACCGGGGATCTGGATTATACCAAACTCGATGTGCTGGTGCGGGAGCTGTGTAATCTTCGCAATCAGGGTAAAGACGTGGTGCTGGTAACTTCCGGGGCGATATCTGTGGGGAAAAAGGCGATCATGCTGCCGGAGAATGAAAAGGACAATCCCATTGCTGTCAAACAGGCCTGTGCGGCTGTGGGACAGGCACGGCTGATGATGACCTATCAGAAGATTTTTGCAGAGTATAATCAGGTGGCGGCCCAGATTCTTATGACCAAGAATACGATTGTGGATAATCTGAACCGCTTTAATGCACAAAATACTTTTGCAGAGTTATTTAAGCTGGGGGTGATTCCGATTGTAAATGAGAATGACACTGTGGCCACTTATGAGATTGAGATTGGTGATAATGATACCCTGTCGGCTATTGTGGCATCCCTGATAGACGCGGATATGCTGCTTCTGTTGTCAGATATTGACGGGCTTTACACGGACGATCCCAGACAGAACCCGGATGTGAAATACATCGAAGTGGTGGAGGAACTCACGGAAGAATTGATGAACATGGGCAAGGCGTCTACCGGTAGCAGTGTGGGAACCGGCGGGATGACCACCAAACTGCAGGCGGCAAAGATTGCCAACAGTATGGGGGTTGATATGGTCATTGCCAACAGTGAGGATATTAAAGTAATTCACCGGATTTTAAGCGGCCAGAATATTGGCACCTTATTTCTGGCACACAGGGACGATGCGTTTGATCTGCCCTTATATGTACAGCAGATGCATAAGAATTAACGGCCTGCAAGAGGCACGGGAGAAAGGCAAATCCTATGACAGCAGAACAGATGACAGCGCGAATCAACGAACTCTATCACAAATCTCAGAAAGAGGGCCTGACCGAAGCTGAAAAGGAAGAACAGGGCAGACTGCGGCAGGCTTATGTAGCCAATGTGCGCGCTAACTTAAGAGGCCAGCTTGACAATATCTCTATTGTGGAGAAGGACGGAACGGTCACAAACCTTAGGGACAAAAAGAAGGCGCAATCTCTGTCAAAAGAAGAGGTCCGCAGAACATCCTTACAGCGAAGGGATGACCTCCCGGCACAGGAGAGGACCCGGTACAGCCGGGATATTATGAAAAACATGACCTCCCGAGCCTGTTACCAGGAGGCAGATGCACTTCTTGTGTACGCCAGTTACCGCAGTGAAGTAGACACCTTCGAACTGATGAAGCAGGCGCTTTTGGAGGAAAAACTTGTTTTCGTGCCCCGGGTGGAGGGACGAGACATGGAGTTTTATCGGATAACAGATTTATCAGACTTGCAGGAAGGCTACCGTGGCATCCTGGAGCCCAAGGCAGGCAGATCCTATCCTGAATATCTTTTACAGACGACACATGTCCTTATGTGCCTGCCAGGTGCCGCTTTTGACAGGGCTCATCACAGAATCGGATATGGCGGCGGCTTCTATGACCGTTATCTGGAAAAGCTTGGCAGTTCTAAAGACCTTGGAAAGATACAGCTTACCACCGCAGCCCTTGCATATCAATGTCAGGTATGGGAGCAGATTCCCTGGGAGTCTCATGATATGACTCCGGATATGATATTGACGGAACAAGGATGCCTATAAAATGTTTGCATATATCAGACAGAAGAACAGGAAAGTGGATAACCAACAAACAGCCGGAGGCAGAACGGCAGAATGGAGTTTACCATGATACAGGAATATTTAGACACTCTTGGCAGGCAGGCTGTCAATGCCAAACAAACATTACAGGGGCTTACCGGAGAACGCAAGATGCATGCCTTGGAACAGGTGGCCGCAGCGCTTATCAAAGAACAGGAAAAACTTCTTGCGGCCAATGATAAGGATTATCAAAGAGCCCGGGAAGCAGGCATGTCACAGGGCTTGTTAGACCGCCTGAGATTGAATCCTGACCGGATTAAGGCTATGGCTGAGGGGCTTAGGCAGATTGCCGCACTGCAAGATCCCATTGGGGAGATTATAGAGAGCTTTGACCGGCCAAACGGTCTTCATATTGATAAAGTCCGTGTGCCCATGGGCGTGGCAGGCATCATCTATGAAGCCCGTCCAAACGTGACAGCAGATGCCTTTGGACTGTGTTTTATGACTGGCAATGCGGTGATTTTAAAAGGCGGAAAAGACGCCTTTTATTCCAATCAGGCCATCACGGCAGTGATTCAGGATACCCTGGAAAAGGAATCTGTCTGTGTCCATGCGGTTCAGCTGATTGAAAATAACGACAGAGAGGTGACCACAGCTTTCATGCGTCTGAAAGAATATGTGGATGTATTGATTCCAAGAGGCGGCGCAGGGCTGATCCGTTCCGTTGTGGAAAACAGTACGATTCCTGTAATTGAAACCGGCACGGGCAACTGTCATATTTATATTGATGAAACAGCAGATCTGGAAAAGGCAGTTCCCATTGTTCTCAATGCCAAAACCCAGCGTATTGGTGTCTGCAATGCCTGTGAATCTCTATTGGTGCATGAGAAGATAGCCGATAAAATTTTACCCTTATTGGGCAGGGCACTGCAGGAAAAACAAGTGGAAATACGTGGGGACGCAACGGTCCTTTCACAGATTCCGGGAGCCGTGGAAGCCACAGAAGAAGATTATGGCAAAGAATATCTGGATCTGATTATTTCCGTCAAGACAGTCTCTTCCCTGGAAGAGGCCATTGCTCATATCAATGCTTATAATACAGGCCATTCTGATGCCATTCTCACGGAAAATAAGGAAAATGCAAAGAAGTTTTTGCGGGAAGTGGATGCTGCCTGTGTGTATGTGAATGCATCCACTCGCTTTACCGATGGTTTTGAATTCGGGTTCGGCGCGGAGATCGGCATCAGCACCCAGAAACTGCATGCACGCGGCCCTATGGGACTTCGGGAGCTGACAACTTACAAATACCAGATTACCGGAGACGGACAAGTACGAAAATAGGGTTGCCTTTTTAAGTAAAACATTACTAAAAAATACAAATATTTTTGGTAATGTTTTATTTTCTTGTCCGAAACATTACTACTTTTTCCTAAATGAGGATTATGATATAATTCATATGTAATAGAGGGGCAGGAGTGAAATCTCCTTTTATAATCAGGTATAGGGTAATATAAATACTTAGAGAAGCAGGAGAAGAATGTATGAAGGACAAAAAAAGATTAGGTGTCATGGCACAGCTGGTGATGTTGTGCGCAATTCCAATGATTATCATGGTTCTCGTGGTTACGGTCTATGCCATTGGTAAGATGCGGAGCATGGTGCAGGACACTACCATGGAAGGACTGGAGAATCTGTGTCAGAGTATTTACGCAGCTTATGAGGCTATCGATTCCGGCGATTATCGGCTGGAGGGCGATATGCTGTATAAGGGTGATTACTGTGTCACAGAACATGAGGAAGTGATCGACAATTTTGTAAAAGGGTCTAATGCAGACGTCACTATTTTTTATGGGGACACCAGACGGGCGACCTCTTTGCGGGATAAGTCCACGGGAGAACGTATTCTGGGAACCAAGGCTTCTGATGCGGTTATATCCACGGTCATCAAGGAAGGCAAGACTTATGAGACCAGCGATGTGATAATCAACGGCGAGCAATATTACGCATTTTATATGTCGGTATTTGACTCTGCTGGCAAGTGTGTGGGAATGGTATTTGCCGGCCAGCCGGCCACAGAGGCAACTGCCCAGATCAACCAAAGCACAATGATGATTCTTGGCATTGCCGTACTTATTCTGATTGTTGCGCAGATTGTCTGTATTCGCATCGCACGGGCACTGGCAAAAGTAATTGTACAGTCTGAGGAGATTCTCATATCTCTGGCGGATGGTAATCTGAATCTGCAGGTCAGCGAGAGAGTATTAAAGAGAAAAGACGAACTTGGTGTCATGGGACGCGCTGTGCAGTCTCTTTTAGATAAACTGCAGGAGATCATCGGCGGTATCAAACAAAACACCAACACATTGATGGAAAAGGGCGATACGCTGGAGTCGATGGCGTCCCAGACCTCTACCACGGCAGATGAAATCGGTATTGCTGTGGAGGATATCTCCAAAGGTGCCGTGTCTATGGCAGAGGATATTGAAGCGGCAACCCTGCAGATTAATAATATGGGGATTTTGATTGAGAAGATTGTTGACAGTGTCCAGGAACTGGATCATTTGTCCGAACAGATGCATCTGGCAGATACGGAATCCACAAAGATTATTCATGAGTTAAGCGAATCCAATGATAAGACTACGGAAGCCATTAAAAAGATTGAGATGTCTGTACATACCACAAACGAATCCGTCACAAGGATTCAGGAAGCGGTCGATCTGATTGCCTCTATTGCCAGTGAAACCAGTCTGCTAGCCTTGAATGCCAGTATTGAAGCTGCCAGAGCCGGAGAGGCAGGGCGCGGTTTTTCCGTGGTGGCAACCCAGATTTCCAAATTGTCTGAGGATTCTGAACAATCCACGAAGACCATCGAGGAGATTATCCGTCAGCTGACCTTAGATTCCGAGGCTTCTGTCAAAGTCATGAAGGAAGTCAATGAAATCATTGCGCAGCAGCAAAGAAAACTGGATCAGACCAAAGAGAAGTTCCATGATGTGAGCAGTGGAATAGACAGTTCCATGGAAGAATCCCGCCTGATTCATAACCAGGCAGGAGAATGTGATTCTGAGCGCGGGAAGGTTGTGGATGTGATTCAGAGTCTGTCTGCGGTGTCCCAGGAGAATGCAGCGTCCACGCAGCAGACGACAGCATCCATGCAGGAACTTAATGCAACGATCAATCTGCTAGCGGAAGCAGCCAAAGAGCTGAAAGAGATGTCAGAGAATCTGGAAGCGGAAGTTTCATTTTTCAAACTTTAAGATTTGTGATTGTAGAGAGAGGCCTTACAACGGTCTCTCTTTTTTGATATGCAGAAAAAATATTCTATGAAAAATAAAAATTTTATATCTTTTTTCTTTTTGGTCAAAAAAATCTAAAAAGAGGTAAAACAATTCTATTCTCATGCAAAACTCCAAAAGCTAAAATAAGTGCATCACAACCAAGTTACATGCGAAAGGAGAGGCTATGAAAAAGAAACTACTAAAAACAATCGGGGTAATGATGACAGCAGTGATGGTACTTGGATGTACAGCCTGTGGTACATCCGGAGAAGGCGCATCAGGGACACAGAAGAATGAAACTGTTGCAGCCGATTCCTCTACAGAGGAAGTGTCCGACAATGAAGCAGACGGCAGCGCAGCAGATACAGAGACTTCCGGTGAGAAAGTGACAATCACTTTATGGTCACAGTTTTCTGATCCAAACTCCACAGATGGTAATTACGTGGCATTCTATAATGCACTGGAATCTATCAAAACAGATATGCCGAATGTGGAAGTGATACACGAGGGAACGGAATCAGAGTCTTATAAGGTCAAACTTAAAACTGCCATGGCAGGCAATGAACTTCCGGATGTGTTTTTTAACTGGGGTGCCGGAACCATGAAACCTTATGTAGATGCAGGTCTGGTACTTCCTTTGGATGAATATATGTCCGATGACGTAAAGAGTCGCATCTTAGGCGGTACGCTGGATAACTTTGTTTTTGACGGCAAAACATATGGCTATCCATACAGCGTGGCAGTTGCCTCCCTGTATGTCAACACAGAACTTTTTGAGCAGAATAATGTGAAAGTGCCGGAGACATACGATGAACTGTTAGAAGCAGTAGATGCTTTCAACGCAGCGGGGATTACACCTATCTCATTAGGGGAGAAAGATTTATGGCCTGGTCTGATGATTTATGGTATTCACGCAATCAGAATGGCAGGTGCAGAAGATTTTAATGCAGCATTGAATGGGACAGCTTCTTTCGATACACCAGAACTTGCTGCGGCTGCTGCAAAAGTACAGGAGCTTGCAGCAAGGGGCGGTTTCGGAAGCAGCGCAATGGGAACATCAGAGGATGACGCTGTGGCAGCTTTCAAACAGGGCAGAGCAGCCATGATGTTCATGGGCAGCTGGTTAAATGGTGATTGTGAGGCAGAGGATGCAGCCGTTAAGGGTAAGATTTCCGTTATCAAATTCCCTGTTATTGAGGGCGGTAAAGGATCCATTGATGAGTTCCATGGCGGATCCGGGGAGACATTCCTTGTAAGCAGCAACACAGAACATCCTGCTGAATCAGCAGCGGTTGCCCAGTATATCTGTGAGAAAATGTCTAAAGACCAGTATCTTGCAGGTTCCGGAATGCCGGCCTGGGAAGCAGATATGGGAGACACTTCTGATTTAAACCGTTTATCACAGGAAATCGCTACGTTAACAGCGGATGCAACAGGTTATGTATATTGGTTAGACTCTTTGACCGGCGGATCCAAAGCGGATACCATTATGAATGAGATTGCGAAGTTGATTGACGGTTCTGTCACTCCGGAAGAATTCTGTAAGAATCTTCAGGCTATAAACGAGTAATCACATCGGAGAATCCGGAACTTTTCCGGATTCTCTTATCCTTTTGAATAAATTCACCGTTGGAGAGGAGATAGATTATGCAGAAGATGCTTGGAAATAAAAAGGCGTATTGGATTTTTGTTTTTCCGGCACTGGTGATTTATCTGGTCATGGCCTTTGTTCCAATCGCTATGTCTGGTTATTACAGCACCATGCAGTGGGACGGAATCGGTGCCAAGATATTTATCGGAATGGAAAACTATATAAATCTTTTGAAAAACGATGCTTTTCTTACATCGGCACGCAACTCCCTTATTCTGGCCGTTGCTTCCATTGTAGGACAGTTAATACCCGCTCTGTTTTTTGCGCTTGTGTTAGCAAGGAATATCCGGGGAGAAAAAGTATACAGAACCATTTATTTTATTCCTGTATTACTCTCCACCGTGGTAATCGGCCAACTATTTTTGAAAATATATAATCCCGATTACGGTGCTTTAAATGCTATTTTAAAAAGCTTCGGATGGCAGGGACAGGACTGGCTGGGCGATAAGCGTTTCGTGCTTGCCGCATCATTTTTCCCTATCGTATGGCAGTATATCGGTTATCATATGCTGATTCTTTATACAGGCATCAAGAGTGTGCCTGCAGAAATTTATGAAGCGGCACAGATTGATGGGGCAAACGAACGCCAGATGGCATTTCACGTGACAATTCCCCTGATTAAAAGCACTATGAAAGTAAGCCTGACTTTTGCAGTGATTGGTTCCCTGAAACTTTTTGATCTGATATGGGTTCTGACCAAGGGAGGCCCATTACATGCAAGTGAAGTGCCGAGCACTCTGATGTATAATTCTATATTTACCAGAATGGAATATGGAGCTGGCAGCGCCATGGCAATTTTCATTGTGCTGGAATGTTTTATATTCTATTTCCTGATTGAGAAGTTCTTTCAAGTAGAAAATATGACTTATTAGGGAGGGGAAGAGATGAATAAGATAAAACTGACCAAAGTTCTGCTCCATATTCTGTTAATAGCATTTGCCATAGTACAGATTTATCCGTTGCTCTTTCTTGCCTTTTTTTCATTGAAAGACAATAACGAAATCTACAGCGGAAATGTGATGGGTATACCCAGGGAATTTCACTGGTCCAATTATCAAAATGCATTGTTTAATGCAAACGTTGGGCATTATTTATTAAACAGTATTCTTGTGACCGCCATTGTCATTATGATTTCCGATATTCTTGCGTGCATGGTTTCTTATGCGATTGCCAGAATGAGAGTAAATGCCAATCGTTTCATCAAGCCGTTTTTTTCCATTGGCCTGATGATTCCGCTTCATGCGGTGCTTCTTCCGGTATTTATTATGCTGCGGAATTTAAAAATGCTGGATACTTATCAGGCAATCATCGTTCCCTACATTGCGTTTGCACTTCCGATGGCAATCTTTTTCATGATAGGATTCTTTCAGGTATTGCCTCTGGAGTTGGAGGAATCGGCATTTTTGGACGGCTGCGGGATATTCAGGACCTTTTTTTCCATAGTGCTTCCACTTGTGAAACCGGCGTTGGCAACTATCTCTATTTTTACCTTTCTCTCAACCTGGAATGAGATGATGTTTGCCATAACCTTTATTAATTCCGAAAAATACCGCACATTGACAGTGGGTATTATGCAGATGGTAGGACAGTATACAACAGATTGGGGAACCATGGGCGCGGGGCTTGTGGTAGCTACGCTTCCTACGGTGGTCATTTATTTATTGTTCAGCAACCAGGTGCAGAGCGGTATGGTAGCAGGTGCGGTAAAAGGTTAGTAAAAGCAGAGAGGAGTCAGCTTATGAAAATACAAAATCCCGTTTTAAAAGGTTTTCATCCGGATCCCAGTTTGATACGGGTAAAGGATACTTATTATATGGCATCGTCAACTTTTGAATGGTGGCCCGGTGTCAGGATTCATACATCCAAAGACCTGGTGCATTGGAAACTGCTTACCTATCCGCTTAAGGAGAAACGATTGTTAAATATGTGGGGAGAGCCGGATTCAGGCGGCGTCTGGGCGCCGGATTTATCCTATGACAAGGGAACATTTTATCTGGTATATACGGATGTGAAAGTAACCGATGGCTCTTATAAGGACTGCATCAATTATTTAATTACAGCAAAAGACATTATGGGGCCGTGGTCAGATCCGATCGTACTAAACGGCGCCGGATTTGACGCATCCTTATTTCATGATGACGATGGGAAAAAATATCTGGTCAATCAGTACTGGGATCCCAGAAGTTTTCACCATCCTTTTTATGGAATCATGTGTACAGAATACTCTGCGGAAAAGCAGAAATTAGTGGGAGAACCCTGGGTGCTTTACAAGGGCACAGCAGACCGGTTTACAGAAGGTCCGCATCTGTATAAGATAAATGGCTATTATTATCTGTTTGTTGCGCAGGGCGGAACAGTATATGCCCATCAGGAACGGGTGGCCAGAGCAGAATCCCTGTATGATACGTTCCAGACACAGCCAGGCGCTCCGATGCTGACCACATTAGATGCGCCTTTTCATCCGATTCAAAAAGCAGGACATGGTTCCCTGGTGCAGACCCCGTCCGGAGAATGGTACTTTGCACATCTTATGGGAAGGCCTCTTCATCATCATACGGAATCAATCGCAGAGAACAGGGGGTGGTGTCCTCTTGGAAGAGAAACGGGGATTCAAAAATTAGTATGGGACGATAATGGCTGGCCACGCATTGTGGGCGGACATAAAGGAATGATGGAAGTAGAAGCGCCTGCGGATGCATTAGCCTGTGAAGACGAACAAATCAATGTACTGGATGATTTTGATGCAGACAGACTAAACCTTCATTTTCAAACACTGCGTGTTCCGCTGGAGGAAGACACCCTGTCACTCAAAGATCGTCCCGGGCATTTAAGATTATATGGAAGGCAGTCACTGGCATCCACATTTCATCAGGCCCATGTAGCCAGAAGATGGCAGCACTTTACCTTTGATGCGGAGACCAGGCTGGATTACAGACCTAAGAATATCCAGCAATTTGCAGGCTTATCCTGCTATTATAATACCCAGAACTGGTCCTGTATACAGGTTACATGGCACGAGAAATACGGCAGAGTGATTGACGTCGCAGCCACAGACCTTGGCAAGACCTTTAGTGTTTATCAGGAGAAACCGATACTGGTTCCGGAGGATATTGATTATATTTATCTGAAGGTACAAGTCAGGGGAATCTCCTATCAATATTTATATTCCTTCGATGGGCATACATGGCAGGAAACGGCATATCGGTTTGATTCCGCCAGATTATCTGACGAATATATTAAAGCCGTATATGATGCGGCATTTACAGGTGCTTTCACCGGAATGTTTTGTGTAGACGGCCTGGGAACCGGATTGCATGCTGATTTTGATTATTTTTCATATAAAGAGTTAGATATGGAGATTGACGGAAAATATATATAAAAAGACCATTTAGAAAAGGAACAATGCTCAGGTTGTTCCTTTTCTATAATCCCGAATAGACTTGCCGGTATACTTTTTGAAACAGTTACTAAAATAGTATGCATCGGGAATTCCCACAGCTTCGGCAATCTGATAAGCCTTTAAGTCGGTGGTGTTGATCAAGGTGATGGCATGTTCCATGCGGAGCCTGTTCAGATATTTGGAGAAACTAAATCCCAGTTCTTTGGTAAAGGTGCGGCTTAAGTAACTGTCATTCATATGAAAGGTCTCCGCCACAGATCCAAGGGAAAGCGTTGAATCTGTAAGATGTGACTGTATATACTGCATCACCTCCCAGAGCACATTTTTACTTTTATTGGTTCGGTAGGTTGCAATCTCCGTTGCCAGTCGAATGAGAAATGCACTGGTACGGCTGCGCAGATCCTGACTGGTGGGTTCCAGCAATATCTGCAAAAAGGAGTTGCCATAGTCGGAGAACATGTTATCCAGGGGGATGCCAATATCATTTGCCACGTTGACGGCAGAAGATAATAACGTCATGGACAGCATACGCGCATGTTCCAGACTGATCAGGCCGCCGGCAGGTTCCGTATAAAGCGTGGTAAGGTGCTTTTGAACAGAGTCAGGAAGGCCTGCCTTGACATAAAACTTGATATCCTCCAGTTCTGTCGGGGAGGCAGTCCAGCCCGTATTCTGAACATGTATGTCGTTCTGGTAGACAATGATTGGCTGATTGGGCATGTAGCGGCTGAATTTCAGAGATTCAAGAGCCTCCATCCAGGAAGTTTCTGCCTTATAAAAGTTGTCATAATGATTTCCGATGCCAAATAGAATTTCATTGCCAGAAGTCTGGTAAATACTACGCTGCAGCTGTTCACACAGGGAAATCACCTGTACATTGGAAGAGTAGGTCAGCAGTACAAGGTGATGGTTGTTGTCGGCAAATATCTCAATATGATTCCTATCTTTCAGATAATTCTTGATGAACTCCAGATTTTTCATGTCCTGCAGCAGACGTTCTTCTTCTGTCAGATTTCCTATATATGGGGAGTATGCCTCTAAAAGCGTAACCTGAATATAAGAGGGAATCCCTTCCGGAAAATAGTAGGAAATCTGCTTTTCTGTAGAAGCAGAACGGGTACTGTTCTCGCAGAATTCCAACAAAAACCGTTCTCTTAAGAAAGAGAAATTTTTTTCCAGAATTTCCTTAAGATGATCGAATTCCAGCCATTGCTGTTTCTCCTTTTCAATCTGTTCCCGCAGTTTTAACAGCGTTGATAAAAGTTCATTTCGATTGATGGGCTTTAACAGAAAATTTGATACGCCCAGACTAATGCATTGATGTGCATAATCAAAATCCTTAAAAGCTGTGGTGATGACAATTTTAATATGAGGATATCGCCTGGTCACAATACTGCAAAGTTCCATGCCATCCATGTAAGGCATCTTGATATCGGTAAAGAGGATATCCGGAATCTGCTCCTCCATCATAGAAAGCGCATCCTGACCAGAGACAGCCTCTCCAATAATCTCCATATGCAGGGCGCTCCAATTGGTACCCGTAATCAGCATTTTACGCGCCAGTTCTTCATCATCTACAATAATAACCTTAAGAATCGAATTCTCCATCTTGTCTCTCCGTTTTATTTCGTGGAATCAAAAAGGTAATTTCAGTTCCTTCATTGGGCTGACTGTCTATGGTACAGATATTCTGTGTTTCGTAGAAAATCTGCATACGTTCTATCGTTCCTTTCAGTCCAAAACTCTGTGCCGGCCTTTCTGAACGGTCAGTCAGAATATTGTCAAGATCTTGTTGTGCCATGCCGATACCGTTATCTGTAACACGGATAAAAAGATGTTCCGCATCTGTAAAGACACTGATCTTAATTATGCCGGCATCACAGGTGGGTATAATGCCATGGTAAAGACAATTCTCTACCAAAGGCTGTAATATAAGTCTTGGAATCCGATAAGACAGGGCGTCTTCTTCTAATTCATATTCATCCACAAAGGCTTCCGGGAATCGAACCTTCTGTAATTTTAAATAGTTTTTGACTATATTGATTTCTGTGGATAGTGGAATTACTTTGTTCCCTTTACTCAGGCTTTCACGATAATATTCCGACAAGGAGATAATCAGTTCATATGCTTTTTCATTTTGCTGTGAAGTCACCAGATAAGAAATAGCACCCAGACTATTATAGAGAAAATGAGGCTTAATCTGTTCCTGCAGAATATTTAGTTCGGCTTTACGCAGTCTTTTTTGTTCGGAAACTTTAGCATCAAGAAGCTGTTGTATTTTGTCGACCATGTCATTGTAGGCATTTTGTAGCTGACCGATCTCATCCTGACATTCTGTTACGGAAGCATGATTAAAGTCTCCGGTTTCTGGTTTTTTCATGGCATTCATGAGCTGACGAAGCGGCGCGGTTACAAAACGATTGGTGCCAAGAGCAATCAAAAGAAAAAAGGCAAAACAAATCATGATGATAATGATTGATATGATAAGGAATGCCTTGTGTTGATTTGTCAGCAGATTATAGTTGATCGCAGCAATATAATTCCAAGCAAGACCGGGGATTTGAAATTTTAACAAAAGATAACGATCTGAACCAAGGCTGATAGTGTTTTCAGCCGGTAAAGTATCAATAGCGGCGTTTCGTAACCATTGATTTAGGTTGTCATTCATAAACGGAAGAATCGTTTCTGTTCCGGAAGAGACATAAAAATCAGAATAATTACTGTCATCTTCTCTGGCAAAGGAAAGGAGAGAATCCACGGAAATATTGATGAACAAATAACCCAGAGGCTGTGCGTTTTCAGTACTGTTAATCAAGCGTATCAAAGTGACATAGTTGTGGTTATCTTCAAATATAAGATAACCGCCTGCATTGATGGTTAGAATAGGAGCTCCTTTTTGTTCACACAATTCTTCATACCAGGAAGTGTCCGTTGGCGGGTTCATCTGCACGGAGGGAAGATGATACCGGGCAGCTCCCTCATAGACCCCGGAAGGATGCATCACAATAATAGAAGAAGCGAGAGGCATTGATTCAAGTGACATATACAGAAAATTGCGCAGCTGCTTGGACAGAATAGCGTATTCAGCCTGGTTCATATCTACAAGATAATTTTGTACTTCTGTTGTTCCCAGCAGATAGGTTGAACTTTTGGAAATGGCAGACAGAGAACTGTCTACGTTTTTAGATACTGTTTCCACAGTCTGTGAGGTGAGTGCAGAAACAGTTTTTTGTATTTCTTTGGTAAAAAAGCTGTATAGAATCAAAAGATTACAAAAAACGCAGACAAAAATCAAACCCGTATAAATATATTTTAACTTTGAAGTTAAAGAAAGATTGAAGAACCTGTTTTTGATGCGCTGTATGTACAAAAGTTGATCCTCCTCTGCATTCTTATGTCAATACAATATACAATAACATTATAGCAAAATAAAAAAACGCTTACAAGAAGCTAAGACAGTGCTTGACATATATTGTTTATGAATTTATAATATGAACAGATAAACATATGTTGAAATGTAAAAGGAGAGTGCGGATGGAACACATGCGTGACAATGCATATCCGGAATCCCATGAAGAGTTGAGGAAAGCCGTTCTTGACAAGCAGCCGGCAGATGAAACCCTTTATGATCTGGCAGAGCTGTTTAAAGTGTTCGGGGATTCCACCAGGATTAAAATTTTGTATGCCATGTTGGAAACAGAGTTATGTGTGAATGATATTGCCGGACTGCTGGGGTTAAGCCAGTCCTCTGTCAGTCATCAGCTGCGGATTTTAAAAACATCCAAACTGGTAAAATTCCGCAGAGAAGGCAAATCCATCTTTTATTCTCTGGATGATGAACATGTCAGGTCAATCCTTAGCATGGGAATGGAACATGTGGAAGAGTGATCGGCAATCCTAAAGAGCAGGGCGCAAGAAAATATCATACATGAAAATGCAGGAGGAGAATACCATGGGTAAAACCTATAAGATTGAAGTGGATTGTGCTAATTGTGCGGAGAAAATGCAGGAAGCAGCCAAAAAGACAGAGGGCGTCACAGATGCCACGGTAAGCTTTATGACCCAGAAGATGAAGGTGGAGTTTGCGGAAGGCGCTGATGAGAAAGCTGTCATGAAGCAGGTTTTAAAAGCTTGTAAAAAGGTAGAACCTGACTGTGAGATTGCATTCTGATGAATGAACTTTTATACAGAAAACAAAACAGGAAATATTGACCAGAAAAGCGGATAATCCACGGAAACAGGGGTATCCGCTTTTTTATAGAGTCAAAAATAGGTTGACGAAATGGCGGGAAATCAGTACTATGTTTAAATAAGGAATATGATAAATACAATAGATAAGGCTTGACCGGAGGGGAATACAATTGAAGAAGTATAAATTTTTTGGAGCTGCTGTTATCTGCGGTTTTTTATTGACGGGATGCGGGGAGGATGAGGCGCTTCTTGCTTATCAGGAGGATATGAGTACCTTTTTTGAAAATGCTGCCGTTTATAATGACAATATGAATGCCATTGATCCCAATTCGGAAGATGCAGTGTCACAGCTTCTTGCTTATCTTGACGGATTGCAGAATGAGATTACCTGGATGGCGCAGCTGGAAGTCCCGGAACAGTTTTCCGCAGCGGAAAGTCTGGCAGATGAAGCGGATGAGAATATGAAAGAGGCAGTGGCCTTGTTTCATCAGGCCTATGAGGGAGAGACCTACGATGAGGCACTGGGGCAGGCTGCATTAGAGTATTATGAACGGACCAATGTCCGCATCCAGTACATCATTACCATCCTGCATGGAGAAATCCCTGAGGGGGAAGGCGTCACATACACAGAAGAAGAGGGAATCTTTGGCGGCGGTTTCCTGAATAAGACAGAGGATGAAGACGGCACAGAAGAATCATCAGGGGAAGACAGTCCAGAAGAAGATTCTGCAGAAGATGACTTCGATACCGATGACACCGTCTTTTATGAGGAGCCTTCCGAGGAAAGCGAAGAATAGTAAAAACATGGAGATTAAGCACTTCGCTGCGCAGACGCTCCGGAATAGGAATGCATATGGATAAACAGACATTTAGAGCATTGATTCAGGACACGCCCATTTTCCTGGATGGGGCTACCGGTTCTAATTTACAAAAAAAAGGCATGCCCTCAGGTGTGTGTCCGGAACAGTGGATTTTAGAAAATAAAGAGGTTCTCGTTACGCTGCAGAAAGACTTTATAGACGCAGGCAGCCGTATTATTTATGCACCCACTTTTACGGCGAACCGCATCAAACTGAAAGAGTACGGATTGGAAGAAAACATCCGGCAGATGAATCACGATCTGGTTGCGATTTCTAAAGAAGCGGCCGGACAGCGTGCTTATGTGGCCGGAGATATCACCATGACAGGGGAACAGCTTGCACCCATGGGCCGTCTGGACCTTGAAGAACTGGTTGCTGTATACAAGGAACAGATTGGCTGTCTCGTGGAGGCTGGGGTTGATTTGTTAGTGGTGGAGACCATGATGAGCCTGCAGGAGACCAGAGCAGCAGTGATTGCTGCGAAAGAGGTCTGTGATCTGGCGGTTATGGCGACGCTTACCTTTGAGGCAGATGGACGGACCCTGTTTGGAACAGATGCGGTTACAGCTGCTGTCGTACTGGAAAACCTGGGTGTGGCGGCTGTAGGAGTGAACTGTTCCACCGGGCCGGACAAGATGGTTTCGGCAGTGCGAAGCATGGCAGAGGTGACCACCCTGCCGATCATTGCCAAACCCAATGCCGGATTACCGTTTCTGGATGCAGAAGGAAACACGGTCTATGATATGGATGCCAAGACCTTCGGTATCTGTATGAAAGATATTGTGGAAGCCGGGGCTTCTATTATCGGCGGCTGCTGCGGCACTACACCGGAATATATTGCAGAAGCGAAAAAGCAGGTGGGTAATATGCCGATTCTGCATCGGGAAAGATCTGCCAGACGGTTCCTTACCAGTGAACGGCAGACGGTGGCCTTCGACCTGACAGATAATTTCATCATTGTGGGAGAGCGCATCAATCCTACCGGAAAGAAAAAATTACAGGCCGAACTCAGAGAGGGTTCCATGGAAATGGTGTCTGCTTTTGCGGAAGAACAGGAGGCCTGTGGCGCCGGTATCCTGGATGTTAATATGGGCATGAGCGGCATTGATGAAAAGGCCATGATGCTTAAGGCTTTAGAGACCGTAGGGGGCATTACCAATCTGCCGCTTTCCATAGATTCCAGTCATGTGGATGTGATAGAAACGGCACTCCGCAGATATCCGGGCCGGGCGCTGATCAATTCCATCTCTTATGAGAAGGCCAAAGTGGATGCCCTGCTTCCTCTGGCTAAGAAATATGGCGCTATGTTTATTCTGCTCCCTTTGTCAGACGAAGGTCTGCCAGGAAATCTTGCAGAAAAAATCGCTATCATAGAAAAGATAAAAGAGAAGGCTTTTGCCCTGGGTCTGACCAGGGAAGATATTATCGTGGACGGACTGGTGACAACTGTCGGGGCAAATAAAACCGCTGCAACAGAAACGTTAGAAACGATACGCTATTGTAAAGAGAACGGACTTGCCACCATCTGCGGCCTTTCCAATATTTCCTTCGGTCTGCCGGAGCGCAGTTTTGTCAATGCAAGCTTTCTGACCATGGCCATTCAGGCAGGACTGACCATGGCCATTGCCAATCCGTCACAGGAATTGTTGGTAAGCTGTGCCTTTGCAACAGACCTTCTTTTACATAAAGAGGGTGCAGACATTCGCTATATTCAGCTGATGGATGCCCTGAAAGCAAAGAAGGAAGCACTTGGTGAGACCGTTTCGCCGCAGACCGGCATCAGAATCAACACACCGGTGAAAGAGGCGGATGCCTTAAGCATCAAAGATAAACTTTATGCGGATGTGTTAAAGGGAAACAAAAGCGGTATCGTGGCGGATACAAAAGAGGCTCTCTTAGACGGACAGGACGCAAAAGCGCTCTTGGACGAAGTACTGCTTCCTGCCATCAATGAGGTGGGAGAACTTTTTGATAAGGGCAGATATTTCCTGCCGCAGCTGATTGCCAGTGCTGAGGCCATGAAAGCTTCCATAGAGTATATGGAGCCGATTCTTCTGCAGGCAAATACCAATGCGGATATGCCCACAGTCGTGATTGCCACGGTGGAGGGGGATATTCATGACATCGGTAAAAACCTGGTGGCATTGATGTTAAAAAACTATGGATTCCGGGTCATTGATCTGGGCAAAGATGTGCCCAAAGAAACGATTATTGCGGCAGCCAAAGAACATAACGCCCAGGTAATAGCGCTCTCAGCACTGATGACAACTACCATGCAGCAGATGCGGCACGTCATTGAATATGCCAGGCAACAGCAGGTCCAGGCAAAGATTATCATCGGCGGTGCGGTGATCACGCAGGAATATGCAGATGAGATTGGTGCGGACGGGTATTCCAAGGATGCGGCAGACGCGGTGAAGCTGACGAAGAAAATTCTGGAGATAAAGGAATAGAGAAGATGAAACAGGTGCGTTGCCTCAATACTGTTTGGGAAAAGCGGCGCGGAAATGGAGAAGAGTATGATAGGTGCAGATGCAATCGTAAAATGTCTGGAAGCGGAGGGTGTAGAGTATGTATTCGGCTATCCCGGCGTGGCGATATGTCCTTTTTATAACAGTATGTTAGAGTCTGACATACAGACAATCTTAATCCGTACGGAGCAAAATGCGGCGCATGCCGCCAGCGGACTTGCCAGGGTATCGGGCAAGGTGGGTGTGTGTGCAGTCACTTCCGGTCCTGGTGCCACAAATCTGATCACAGGCGTGGCTACCGCCTTTGCCGACAGTATCCCCCTTGTGTGTATCACAGGACAGGTAAACAGTGAACTCTTAGGCTCTGATGTTTTCCAGGAGGCAGACATCACAGGGGCGGTAGAATCTTTTGTGAAATACAGTTATCTGGTGAAAGATGCCAATGATATTGCGCGTGTCTTTAAGGAAGCTTTTCATCTGGCCGGCACAGGCCGTAAGGGTCCGGTGCTGATTGATGTTCCGATTGATATCCAGAACAGTCCGGTTGGTAAGTTCAAATACCCGGAAGAAGTCAGCATGCGGACCTACAAGCCAACGGTGAAGGGCAACATGGCACAGATTAAGAAGGTCATCAAAGAGCTGGAAAAAGCAAAGCGTCCCATCATCTGTGCCGGCGGCGGTGTGCTTTTGAGCCAGGCAGAGGAAGAGCTCAGAAACTTTGCGGAAACATACCAGATTCCTGTGGTTTCCACCATGATGGGAATCGGCGCCATGCCCACAAGACACCCGATGTATTATGGCATGGTAGGCAATAACGGCAAGCCTTATGCCAACCGGGCCATGAATGAATCAGATCTGCTCCTTATGGTGGGTGCGCGGGTGGCAGACCGGGCAGTGAACCAGCCGGACCTGATCACGGAGAATAAAGTGCTCATTCATATTGATGTGGATCCGGCGGAAATCGGTAAGAATGTGGGACCGGCTATTCCGTTGGTGGGTGATGCCAAACATATCTTTGAAGATATTCAGAAAGAAGACTTTAGCTGTGAACATGGAGAATGGATACAGTTGTTAAATGGTTATCGTGATTCCATGCGGCCTGTGCGCAGACCAAATCCCGACTATGTAGACCCTGCGGCCTTTATCACCATGCTCTCTGATGCGATGGAAGAGGACGCCGTCTATGTGGCGGATGTGGGACAGAACCAGATCTGGTCCTGTGGTTATCACATTGTCAAAAAGGGCCGTTTTCTTACTACCGGCGGCATGGGAACCATGGGCTATTCCATTCCGGCTGCCATGGGCGCCAAGCTTGCCGATAAGAAACGCCAGGTAGTGGCAGTCTGCGGAGACGGTTCCTTCCAGATGTCCATGATGGAGCTGGCTACCATGCGGCAGTTCAGCGTGCCTGTCAAGATTATCGTCCTCAAGAATAATTATCTGGGAATGGTGCGGGAGTATCAGCATTATACTTACAAGGATAATTACGCCGTGGTAGATTTGTCCGGCAGTCCTGATCTTGAGAAGCTCTCAGCGGCATATGACATGAAATTCATGCGGCTGTATACCATGGAAGGAGCAGAAGATACCATCCGGGCTTTCCTGGAGAATGACGAATCCGTCTTACTGGAATGCATCATCGATCCGATGGATCTTGTCAAATAGATTGAAAGATATGCGATGTTTGCGGCGTTTGCATACACAAACCTGCACACGGAGAAGGGAGCAAGGTAATCAAAATGAAGAAAATATATTCCGTACTGGTAGAAAACAGATCCGGTGTGCTTTGCAAAGTAGCCGGCCTGTTTTCAAGAAGATGTTTCAATATTGACAGTCTGGCAGTGGGTGAGACGGAAGATTCTGCTGTTTCGCGCATGACGATTGTAAGCAGCGGTGATCAGCGGACCATTGAACAGATTGAAAAGCAGCTCAATAAGAAAATCGATGTCATCAAGGTAAAGACCTTCGACGAACCGGCCAGTGTAAGCCGTGAACTGATGCTGATGAAAGTAAAATACAACAAGAGCAATAGGCGTGATATCATGGAGACCTGTGAGATCATGCATGCGGATATTGTTGATATGTCCAAGAACATGATGGTCATACAGATCTGCGATGTGCCGGATCGTATCAGACTGTTTATCAGTATGATGCAGGGTATCAGTATCGTGGAGATGGCACGGACCGGAACCCTGGCGCTCCAGAAATGTATGGACACAGACAATTAGATTTGACTTTTTTTATCGAAGTTGCTACAATTATTGACAGTGTTTGTATAGAAAATCAAAGAAAGGCATGGTCCTATGCAGAAAAAAGTTTTTCAGTTATTAGTAGATAATACATCCGGTGTTTTGAGCCGTATTTCTGGCCTTTTTTCCAGACGCGGATACAATATCGACAGTATTACCGCAGGTGTGACGGCAGATCCCCGGTTTACTAGAATCACGATTGTAACTTCCGGTGACGATGAGATCTTAGACCAGATTGAGAAACAGGTGTCAAAGCTGGTTGACGTGCGGGACATCAAGGAACTGCATCCCGGCGGCAGTGTCTACAGAGAGCTTGTGCTTATTAAAGTCAAAGCGTCTGCCCAGGAAAGACAGGGCGTTATTTCTGTGGCTGATATTTTCCGTGCCAAAATCATCGACGTGTCTACAGAGAGTCTGATCATCGAATTGACCGGTAACCAGGATAAGATAGAGGCTTTTATCAGTCTGTTGGATGGCTATGAGATTCTGGAACTGGCACGTACTGGTATTGCCGGGTTAGGCCGCGGCATTGAAAATGTCACTTATCTATAGGAACCAATTCCGTTAGCTCAAGGGTCAATCCCCTTTCAGTTATATAACAAATCAATATTTTCAAATGGAGGATAGGAAGATGGCAAAAATTTTTTACCAGGAAGACTGTAATTTATCTCTTTTAGATGGCAAGACCATCGCAGTGATCGGCTATGGCAGTCAGGGACATGCACATGCGCTCAATGCCAAAGAGTCTGGCTGTCACGTGATCATCGGTCTGTATGAAGGCTCTAAATCATGGGCTAAGGCCGAGGCACAGGGATTTGAGGTATATACGGCGGCAGAGGCTGCCAAGAAGGCTGATATCATCATGATTCTGATCAATGATGAGCTGCAGGCTGCTATGTATAAGAAAGACATCGAGCCCAATCTGGAAGCAGGCAATATGCTGATGTTTGCACATGGCTTCAACATTCACTTTGGCTGTATCGTACCGCCTAAGGATGTGGATGTGACCATGATCGCGCCCAAGGGTCCTGGACATACAGTAAGAAGCGAGTATCAGGCTGGTAAGGGAGTTCCCTGTCTGGTGGCAGTACATCAGGACGCTACCGGTAAAGCCCAGGATAAGGCGCTTGCTTATGCCCTGGCTATCGGCGGTGCAAGAGCAGGTGTGCTTGAGACCACATTCAGAACGGAGACAGAGACGGACCTCTTTGGTGAGCAGGCAGTTCTTTGTGGCGGTGTGTGTGCACTGATGCAGGCAGGGTTTGAGACGCTGGTGGAAGCCGGATATGATCCGAGAAACGCTTACTTCGAGTGTATCCATGAGATGAAGCTGATTGTAGATCTGATTTATCAGTCCGGGTTCGCTGGCATGCGGTATTCCATCTCTAACACGGCTGAGTATGGTGATTATATCACAGGCCCGAAGATTATCACAGAAGAGACCAAGAAAACCATGAAGAAGATTCTCTCCGATATTCAGGATGGTACTTTTGCAAAAGATTTCCTGCTTGATATGTCTTCTGCAGGCAGTCAGGTACACTTCAAGGCAATGCGTAAGTTAGCTTCTGAGCATCCGGCTGAGGTGGTAGGCGAGGAAATCAGAAAGCTTTACAGCTGGAATGGTGAGGATAAACTTATCAACAACTAACCAGGAGCAGGGATGCACATGGATTCCAGAATCAATGTTGACCAGAATCTGGCGGAAAGTTTTAAACAGCTTGTGCTTAAAATGCCAATAGAGAAAATTACCATTAAAGACATCACCGATGGGGCAGGGGTGATCAGGCCCACATTCTACAATCATTTTCAGGATAAATACGATCTGTTGGAATGGATTGTCAAGAATGAATTGCTTGGTCCGCTCTTTCCGCAGATCAAGAGAGGGCATCTGGAAGAGTGTCTGGTACTGATATTTAGCAATGCATTGATTATGAAAGATTTTTGCATCCGTGCAGCAAAGATGGAAGGACAAAATTCTTTCGAGAGCATTGTTCGTAAATGTATCTGGGAAATGCTGTTTACTTATATCAGTGCACGCTGTGAGGACAGAACCTTTTCCCATTCATGGATGACCCCGGAAATCGTGGCAGAGTATTATGCCCAGTCGCTGACTTTTGTGGTAATGACATGGATTCGGAAAGATATGGTCGTCTCATCAGAAGAAATGGCTACGGTCTACCAGTATATCATTCATCGTTCCATGGACGAGATGTTGGAAGAAATGCTGTGAGAAGATAAGTTTACAGGCAGATTTTCAGTGCCGCTTTTATACTTTGCATATTCTATAACATAATGCGTGTCGTATGATTACAGAGTTCTGTGATTATACGGCACTTTTTATGTTGTCAAACGCTGATACTTTTGGGGAATTTGTACGATTATGAATGCCCGGTCTTTTTCATAAATTCTCCCGGTTTTGTTTAGAAAATGTTAAGAAGTGATTTCTGTTTCTGTTTAGATTTGAAAGATATAGTGTAATTGTTGAATCAAACAGGCATTCTGTTCCGTTATATAACAATATAAAAGGGACAAAGGAGGAATGTTTTATGACAGCAGAAATCATCATGGAGTATTTTACCCGGTATGGCGGAATTGCAATATTTATAATTGTTTTTCTCGAATACCTCAATCTGCCGGGATTTCCCGCCGGAATCATCATGCCGCTCGCAGGAATCTGGGCGGCAAGAGGACAGATTCTGTTTCCTGTTGCAATCTTGATAACTGTAGCGGCAGGACTTACGGGCAGCTTGGTTTTATACTTAATAGGATATACCGGAGGTGATTATGTCCTGCAGAAGTATTTGAATAAGTTTCCCGGACAGAGGTCTGCAATCGAGGCCAAATTGGAATGGGTAAGGCAGAAGGGCAGCCTTGGTATTTTTTTAAGTAAGCTGATTCCCATGATACGGACATTGATATCGATTCCGGCAGGTGTATCAAGAATGAACATGGCTAACTATATTATAAGTTCTACATTGGGAATTTTGGTATGGAATCTGGTGTTTGTGGGTGCAGGATATTTTTTGGGAGATACGTTGTTAGGATATCTGGCCTGACTTAAAGAGAAAGAGAGGATGTGACGATTATGAAAATTGCCATGATGACAAACAGCTATAAACCATTTGTAGCCGGCGTGCCAGTCTCCATAGAGAAATTGTCTGAAAGTCTGCGGACCCTTGGTCATCAGGTTACAATATTTGCGCCAAGTTACGACCACCAGGAGGAAGAAGCAGATGTGATCAGATACGGGACTTTGTTGAAAGGTGTAGCAGGCGGGTTCTCTGTGCCAAACAGTCTGGACCCAAAGATAGAAAGCGCTTTTCAGGAAGGAGATTTTGATGTGATTCATGTCCATCATCCTATGATGATCGGCGCCACAGCACGTTATCTTTCCAAAAAATATCATGTACCGGTTATCTGCACTTATCACACCAGATACGAACAATATCTGCATTATGTTGGACTTTCCGGCTTACAGCACATTCTGCCCGTGTACTTACAAAGGACGCTTGGAACCTGCGACATGGTATTTGCACCTACGCCAAATATCCGTGCATACTTAAGAGAAATCGGAATAAGCGCACCCGTGGAAGTGCTTCCAACAGGTGTAACGACTGCAAGTTTTCATCCGGATATGCACAAAGCATCAGCGCTTCGGGAAAAATTTGCCCAGGGAAGGCCCTTTCTATTCTGTACCGTAGCCCGGCTTGCCAAAGAAAAGAATTTGGAATTCCTGTTAGAAAGCCTGGCCTTTTATAAGCAGAAAGCAGGATCGAGCTTTAAACTGCTTCTGATCGGTGAGGGGCCTTACCGTGCAAAACTCAGCTGTCGTATCCGGGAACTATCTCTGACAGAGGAAGTGATTCTTGTGGGAGAAGTGCCAAACGCAGATATCAAAGAATATTGCCGTGCCTGTGATCTGTTTCTCTTTCCTTCCCGTTCCGAAACACAGGGAATCGTACTGCTTGAGGCCATGGCCGCCGGGACGCCTGTACTGGCGCTTCGCGCTACCGGCACAGAAGATATTGTGAGAAATGGAGTCAATGGTTATATGATAAATGTGTCCGGTGACAGTGCACAGAAGATAAGTCATGATGAACAAGTCTTTGCAGGCAGATTGATGGATATTCTGTCCGGAAAAGAGTTGGAATTTTTAAAGCAGGGGGCCATAGAGACAGCAGCTTCTTATGACTGCCAAAGGATTGCCCTGAAAGCCGCAGCCTGCTATCGGCGTGCTATATGGACGCATGGGACGCAGCGGACCAGATTCTACAGACAGCCTGCCGGAACAGGATAGAGTATGTTATACTACTTGATATACAGAGAGAAAGAGGGGGCTTAATCATGAACACATATCATATTCTCATTGTTGAGGATGACAAGGAAATCCGGGAAGGCATTGAAATTTATCTGAAGAACCAGGGATATATTGTCTTTCAGGCGGCTGATGGAATCGAGGGACTTGCGCAGATTGAGAAAGAAGAGATACATCTGGCCATAGTAGATGTGATGATGCCTCGGATGGATGGAATCAATATGATGATGCGGGTACGGGAATTGGGGTATGAATTCCCCGTGATCATGTTATCTGCCAAATCAGAGGAAGTGGATAAGATCATGGGGCTTAATATGGGCGCGGACGATTATGTGACGAAACCTTTTACCACCATGGAACTTCTGGCAAGAGTCAATTCCCATCTTCGCCGGTATGGCCGCCTGTTAGAGATGCTGGGCAAGGAAAAGCAGAATGATAAGGTTTATATCATTGGCGGGCTGGAACTTCATGAGGAGACTGTGGAAGTCTTTGTGGACGGCAATCCTGTCAAATTGACGCCTATAGAGTTTAAGATATTGCTGCTTCTGATGAAAAATCCCGGCAGGGTATTTTCGGCAGAGGAGATTTACGAACGGGTCTGGAATGAACAGGCAATCAATACAGACACGATTATGGTACACGTCAGAAAAATCCGGGAGAAAATAGAATTAAATCCCCGGGAACCAAAATATTTAAAGGTGGTGTGGGGCATTGGATATAAAATCGAAAGACAATAGTAACAAGTTTGGTATTTGTGTGGCTGTTTTCCTGGTATTGCTGGCATCGGTTGGGTTCGTCAGTCAATATCCGCAATTCTTCAGGGAGGCACAGTCTTATAAATCTGCATTCAGTGAGGATACGATGGAAACCGAAGAGTTTCTGCGTGATCTTTATCAGGGAAACACCATCCTCTATAAAGAACTGCAGGAACAGGTGGCGGGAGCGCCGCTCAGGTATCGGGATATCTATCTGTCCATGACAGAAGAGCCTTCATCTGAGGAAGGTTCGGCTTATATTGATTTCGGAGGGGAGAGCGCAGGGGAATATGCCAGCCGAAAGTTATACGAGATGCTGCTGGATTGGGAAAATCATTTTTGGAATCAAATAAATTATACCATAGATTTTCAGATACAGGATCACACCAGTGATACTATCATCACAAATACGGGCAGTAATCTCGTGCAGCTTGGCACGAAGGAGGCTTCCGAAGACCTTCTTTCCCAATATCCTTATTATATTAAGCTGCGTTATGACGGTGACGGTTTCCTGGAACATGTCTGGGTTAAAGGGCACGATTCTGACAGTCTCTTAAAAAATGTACAGCGCGTTATGAGAAGTAACTATCTGGAAAGAACTTTTTATGAAAATTATTATGCCGATGGTTATCTGCAAAGTATGGTGTCGGATGGAGACATTTATTATTATGATAACGGTAACCGAATGAAGGCACAAATTGACGTGAACAATACACCCAGAAACTGCACTGTTTGTTATGCCCTTACACAGGAACAGAAGGATTACCTTAGCACGAATGTCTATTATCAGGTAATAGATTCCTGGAGTGCTTACCAAAATATCGGTGTAGCAGAGAATTTTCAGATATTCCTGATTGTTCTTGGCGCACTGGCATTGTTACTGCCTTTCTCTAAGCGGTATCACCTTCATGAACTGTGGGTGTTTCATTTCCATCTGGAAATCCTGCTTTCGATTCTGCTTTTGTTGTTTTGTTGGTTAGGAGATGTAGCAACAAATCTGGTGGTGCATAGCATGGATATGGGGGATATGAATGCGTTATCAAGTATATGTACCATGTTGAAATCTTATCTGCCAAATCTGTCCATGCAATCTATAGAGATAATTGCCATGGGAATAAATGTTTTGTTTTTATTCCTTATGTTTGGTCTTTGGTATATTCTGGTGACTGGTCTGGGACAGGTGTATACGCTGGGCATAAAGCGCTATATCAAAGAACGCAGTATCTGCTATCGTATGGGGCAGACAGTTCATTCCTTTGGCAATCGTAAGGTGGTTGCCTTTAAAGAAGAAATTCTTCATGTAGACCTTGGAAGAAATATAAATAAAACGCTTTTAAAGATTGTGGTAATCAATTATCTTCTTCTGGCTCTTTTAAGTATGTTGTGGTTTGCAGGTATCTTTATGATGCTGTTTTATTCAATGGCCCTTTATCTGGTCTTGAAGAAATATATCCGTCATATCCAGGTGCAGTATAAACATCTGCTTACCGCTACACAGTCCATTGCTGCCGGGAATCTGCAGACAGAGTTTCCGGGAGACTGGGGTGTCTTTGAGTCCTACAAGAGTCAGCTTGCAGAGATTCAGCTTGGATTTTCTAAAGCGGTGGAAGAGGAAGTCAAGAGCCAGCGCATGCGTACCGAACTGATTACCAATGTATCCCATGACCTGAAAACACCGCTCACCGCAATCACCACCTACATTGAGCTCTTACAGGAAGAGGGGGTTGCAGAAAAGCAGCGCGAAGAATATCTGGATGTCCTTGCAAGAAAGGCACAGCGTTTAAAGACACTGATAGAAGATTTATTTGAGGTGAGCAAGGCCACCAGCGGAAATGTGTCCCTGCAGTCAGAACGGGTGGATATCGGTAATCTGATGCGGCAGGCATATCTGGAATATGAGGATAAAGTAGAGCAGGCTGATCTGATTTTCCGTTTCCAGATGCCGGAAGAAAAGCAGTTTATTATGCTGGACAGCCAGAAAACTTACAGAATCTTTGAAAACCTGTACACCAACATCATTAAGTACGCAATGCCTCATACCAGGGTTTATGTGAATATGGAGCGGCATGGGGAAGATGTGATGATAGAACTGAAGAACATGTCAAAAGCGGAACTGAATGTAACACCAGAGAGCCTGACAGAGCGTTTCGTCAGAGGAGACAGTTCCAGGAACACGGAGGGAAGCGGTCTGGGACTGGCCATAGCCAGAAGCTTCGTAGAGTTGCAGAAAGGCAGAATGCAGGTGGCGATTGACGGAGACTTATTCAAGGTAACGATTGTGTGGAAGGGGCTTTAAGCCTCTTCCCTTTTTTACTTTAGTATGATAAAATAACATAGATTTAGGAAGCTGCTATAGGGCATTATGGCAATCAGCGTACATGACAAGTCAAATTTACAGAATAGAGGAGGAAACAGACATGGGAATGACAATGACGCAGAAGATTCTGGCGGCACATGCCGGTTTAGATAAGGTGGAGGCAGGACAGCTGATTGAAGCTGATCTGGATTTGGTACTGGGTAACGATATCACCAGTCCGGTAGCCATCAAAGAAATGGAAAAGATGAATACGGAAGGGGTGTTCGATAAAGATAAGATTGCTCTGGTACCGGATCACTTTGTGCCCAATAAAGATATCAAATCGGCAGAGCACTGTAAGTGTGTCAGAGAGTTCGCCCGCAAGAATGAAATCACCAACTATTTTGAAGTGGGACAAATGGGCATCGAACATGCCCTTTTGCCGGAAAAAGGCCTGACTGTGGCGGGTGATGTGATCATTGGTGCTGACTCCCACACTTGTACCTACGGTGCGCTGGGCGCTTTCTCCACTGGGGTGGGCAGCACGGATATGGCGGCAGGAATGGCTACCGGTAAGGCTTGGTTTAAGGTACCTTCTGCCATCCGGTTTCATCTTGTGGGCAAACCGGATAAATGGGTCAGCGGCAAAGACGTGATTTTACATATCATCGGCATGATCGGTGTGGATGGCGCTTTATATAAATCCATGGAGTTTACAGGAAGCGGTATTGCCAATCTGACCATGGATGACAGGTTTACCATCGCCAATATGGCCATTGAGGCTGGCGGTAAGAACGGTATTTTCCCGGTAGATGAACTTGCCATCTCCTACATGAAGGAACACAGCACCAGAGCATATAAGATTTATGAGGCAGATGAGGACGCGGTCTATGATGAAGAATATACGATTGACCTCAGTACCTTAAGGCCTACCATTGCCTTCCCGCATCTGCCTGAAAATACAAAGACCATTGATGAGATTACGGAGGATATCCGTATCGATCAGGTGGTGATCGGTTCCTGTACCAATGGCCGTCTGGATGATCTCAGGATGGCAGCCAGCGTTTTAGAAGGCAGGCATGTGGCAGAGGGAATGCGCTGTATCATTATCCCGGCCACACAGGCCATTTATTTACAGGCCATGGAAGAGGGGCTGTTAAAGATATTTATAGAATCCGGCGCCATTGTCAGCACTCCTACCTGCGGGCCTTGCCTTGGCGGGTATATGGGCATACTGGCACAGGGAGAACGCTGTGTATCCACCACAAACCGAAACTTTGTGGGCCGTATGGGGCATGTGGATTCTGAGATTTATCTGGCAAGTCCTGCGGTGGCAGCTGCCAGTGCAATAACAGGCAGAATATCCTGTCCATGCCAGTTATAGTACGGTTCCTGGCTTGGCGTTATAAGCTGATCTTAGACGTACAGATAAAAGAATGTATCACAAGGATGACAATGACTGAGAGAAAGGAATATAGAGATGAAAGCAGCAAAGGGACTTGTTTTTAAATATGGTGACAATGTAGATACGGATGTAATCATCCCGGCACGTTATCTTAATTCTTCCGACCCGGCAGAACTGGCCACGCATTGTATGGAAGATATCGATAAAGAGTTTATTCATAAAGTACATGAAGGCGATATTATTGTGGCAACGAAAAATTTTGGCTGCGGTTCTTCCAGGGAACATGCACCCATCGCAATCAAAGCCGCTGGTGTCAGCTGTGTAATTGCGGAAACCTTTGCCAGAATTTTCTATCGCAATGCGATCAACATCGGTCTTCCCATCGTGGAATGTCCTGAGGCTGCCAAAGCCATTGAGGCAGGAGATGAGGTGGAAGTGAACTTTGATACAGGTGTTATCACAGATTTGACAAAAAACACAACCTACCAGGGGCAGGCTTTCCCTGCATTTATGCAGAAAATCATTGCGTCAGAGGGGCTTATCAATTATATCAATCAGAAATGACAGGGATTAGAATATGATTTACAGAGTAGGCGATAATGATCATCCCAGCTATGATTACAGCCGTCAAAAGCCCACCCAGGTGTCGGGCGAGAGTGAAAAATTCAGCCTTGATCATCAGGAAAGAGAAACATCCTCTTCCAGAAAAAAAGAGAAGGGCGAAGATAAAAAACTTCATGAAAAGACACCTGGGGCAAGTCTCCGGGAGCAAAATGGCGTCAAACTGGAACTGTCTAAATTTGGTATGAAACAGAATCCCCAGGCAGAGAAGAAATCCTGGTTTGCGGGCAGTGAATCTGCTTCCGGGAGTGTCTGGGATTCTGTCAGGGAAACATTCCGGAAACTGGCCGACTTTGCAAAGGAACTTTTTGATAAAATCTGGAACGATCCGCCGCCGGAAGTTTCCTCTGTTGATGTGACGCCGGAGGAAGCAGAACGTTATACGGAAGAGTATTATGCTTTGAAGGGAGTAACATCTGTCGGGAATGACAGATTGACCGACTCAGTCGAATTGTCTAAATCGGTCAATAGAGATACTGAGATTCAAAAGTACTTACGTTCCGGGAATCTGGAACAGGTACTCAGTCTATTGACCGACAATGGCAAGCGGTCCATTGCCAAAAATTCTACGCTGCTCACCTATTATGATAAGAGCGGCAGACTGATACCTGTAAATCCATCTGACAGTGAAAGAATATTACACGGTGACAGACATTCTAAAAGTCTATAAGACCACCGTATTTTTGCCGCTCCGTTTACCGCGGTAGAGATTGTAATCCGCCCGGGTTATGGTCTCTTCCACGGTATCTTTTTTATTATGTACGGCAATGCCAAGTGTAAGGCTGCAATGTACTCTTTGGGAATTACACTCGAATACCTGGCTGGTCACGTTACGGCGGATATTTTCAGAAATGCGGTAAGCCGCTTCCAGAGAGGCATTGTTAATCAAGATCAGGATTTCCTCACCGCCCCAGCGGCACACATATCCGTGCTCTTTGACCTGGGCTGTCACAACCTTTGCAATCCCCTGCAATACCACATCCCCGAAATCATGTCCATAAGTATCATTGATTTTCTTAAAATCATCAATATCGCACATCACCAGCGTAAAGCTGGAAGAGGATTCCAGTGCCTGTGAAAGGAATATATCCATACTTCTCCGATTATAGAGGCCTGTCAGCGGATCCGTGCTGGCCAACTGTTCCAAAATAGCATTCTGATGTTTCAGCTGGTTATTTGAAATTTTAATCTCAAAGACAAACACCAGAGAAAAAACAACCAAAAACAAGAAAGCGCAGATGGCGTTAAAAATATACAGGCCGATTTCCCAGAACTGACTCTCCAGTATGTACAGCGGACGCCAGAAAAAGGACAGCATCTTACAGGATAAAAAGGAAAGTACCGCCACAAAAGCGGAGATTGTGGCAATCAACATTTTGTGCCGTTTAATATTCATGGTGTAGCAGATATAATAACCCACCGGAACGATGGCAATGATGTACTGCGCAAATCCAAACTGCCAGCCAAGACAGATGGTTGCCACATAGGAATGTAACACGATTTCCAGATAGGTTATGTAATAAACGGGTAGAAATTTTTCCCGGAGAATCAGCCAGAAGCTTGACACATAGATAAGGACACTGCAGGTATTAAACACAAACAGGGGAAGTATTTTTAATGCACCGAAAATAATAGTCAGAAACAAGTGAACAACTGCCACAGAAAAAATAATAACGGTAAATTTCAGTCGGTTCGTAATCTGCATATTACCGGTCAATATATTCTTGGCATCCACAAAGAAGTGTTTCATACGTCTGATATACGGGTTCATCATGTATTCCTTTTTCGCTCTTATGAAATAAATAAAATATATTTCATTATACTATAATCCGGCGGCTGTGTAAATCCTATCTATTATTTAAGAAAACACTTGTTCGACTGTTCTGTATCTGGTATACTGTATGCCATGGATAAGACGGCTTTTGAAAACGCAAAATTAAAAGTGTTATTAAAACAACACGACCCCCATGGTTTCGGAACCCTGCAGGAAAAGACTGTCCATGCAGTGATGAAACTTTATTATGAACCTGATATGGATTATCATGAGGTGCCGATAGAGGGTTACATAGCGGATATTTATACCGGGAAACGCATCATTGAGATTCAAAACGGTAATTTTAACAGACTCCGTCCTAAACTGGAAGCCTTTCTTCCTCTTTATCCGGTCACCGTAGTGTTTCCCATTCCCCACAATAAGTGGGTGATCTGGATGGACGAGGCCACGGGTGAGCTTTCCCCCCGGCATAAATCCCCCGTTACCGGAAGTATCTATCATGCATTTCCGGAACTGTACCGAATCAAACGGTTTTTGAAGGACCCAAACCTGTCCTTTGCATTTCCCTTGGTGGACATGGATGAATACAGGCTGCTGAACGGGTGGAGCAAAAACCGTAAAAGAGGATCCTCGCGTTATGACCGGATGCCTCTGGAACTTTTTGATGAGATATGGATTGAGCGGGCAGAAGATTTCATGCAGGTAATACCTTACGATCTGCCGGAACCCTTCACCATTAAGGAGTTTGCCAAAGCGGCAAAGATTCACCGGGATTTAGCTGCCAGCGTGGTACCTCTTCTGAAAGAAATGAAGCTTGTGAGATGGGTTGGCAAACGGGGCCGGGAATATCTGTATGAAACGATTGACACCGATAAGGAAGCTTATTCGTAGACACTGATATTAACAGCTATTTCTGCGATGCCGAAATACAAGATAACTACTTTATATTGTATTTTAAGCTTTGCAAACGTACTAAATATATGATAAGATTTATGGGTGATATTTTCCGGTTTTGGAGATAAACAGATTTAGTTAACGATAAGCTGACGTCAATAGACGATATGGAGGAAATATGACTAAGGCAAATACATATGATGCTTCCAGCATCACCGTATTAGAGGGCTTGGAGGCTGTTCGGGTAAGGCCCGGCATGTATATCGGAAGCGTGTCCACAAAGGGACTTAATCATCTTATCTATGAGATCATGGATAATGCGGTGGACGAGCATCTGGCGGGATACTGTTCTACCATCCGGGTGACCCTTGAGGCAGATGGCTCGGCTACCGTATCGGACAATGGAAGAGGCATTCCTGTGGGGATGCATGAAAAGGGCATCAGTGCGGAGCGTCTGGTATTTACCACCCTGCATGCAGGAGGCAAATTTGACAACGATGCCTATAAGACAAGCGGCGGTCTGCACGGTGTAGGTTCTTCCGTGGTCAATGCACTTTCTACATATCTGCATGTGACCGTCAAGACCGGCGGTGCCATCTATGAGGATCATTATGAACGAGGCATCCCCACCCTGGAATTGAAGGATGGACTGCTTCCCGTAGTGGGAAAGACAAGGGAATCCGGTACCACTATTAATTTTCTGCCGGATGACACGATTTTTGATAAAACCCGTTTCAAGGAGGATGATGTCAAGAGCAGACTTCACGAAACAGCCTATCTGAATCCGGCGCTCACGATTATCTATGAAGATAAACGGGGCGCGGAAGTGGAACATATTGAATACCATGAGCCGGAAGGCATCGTGGGCTTCATCAAAGATATGAACAAAAGCAGGGAAAGCATTCACGATGTCATTTACTTTAAGGGCGAAGCGGAAGGGATTACGGTGGAATGTGCTTTCCAGTATGTAAATGAGTTTCATGAGAATGTGCTGGGTTTTTGTAACAATATTTATAATGCCGAAGGCGGTACCCATCTGACCGGATTTAAGACCATGTTCACAAATGTGATCAATACCTATGCCAGAGGCCTGAATATCCTGAAAGAAAAGGACGTGAACTTCACCGGCGCCGATGTGAGAAATGGTATGACGGCGGTAATTTCCATCAAACATCCGGATCCCCGTTTTGAAGGTCAGACCAAGACGAAACTGGATAACCAGGATGCTTCCAAAGTGGTCAGCAAAGTGACTGGAGATGAGATTGTCCGCTATTTTGACCGTAATCTGGAAACCTTAAAAAGCATTATCGGCTGTGCGGAAAAAGCGGCAAAGATTCGGAAAACAGAGGAAAAAGCCAAGACCAACCTTTTGACGAAGCAGAAATTCTCTTTTGATTCCAACGGCAAACTGGCAAACTGTGAGTCCAAAGATGCCTCCAAGTGCGAGATTTTTATCGTGGAGGGTGATTCTGCAGGCGGCAGTGCCAAAACTGCCAGAAACCGCATGTATCAGGCAATTTTACCGATTCGCGGTAAAATCCTGAATGTAGAGAAGGCCAGTATTGACAAAGTCCTCGCCAACGCGGAGATCAAGACCATGATCAATGCCTTTGGCTGCGGTTTTTCAGAAGGCTATGGAAATGATTTCGATATCAGTAAACTCCGCTATGACAAGATTATCATCATGGCCGATGCGGACGTGGACGGTGCCCATATTTCCACATTGTTGCTCACGTTATTCTACCGCTTTATGCCGGAACTCATCTACGAGGGACATGTGTACATCGCCATGCCGCCCTTATATAAAGCCATGCCCTCCAAGGGGCAGGAGGAATACCTCTATGACGACAAGGCATTGGAGAAATACCGCAAACGCCACAAAGGCCCCTTTACGCTGCAGCGTTATAAAGGGCTTGGTGAGATGGATGCGGATCAGCTCTGGGAGACCACACTTGATCCGGATACCAGACTGTTAAAACAGGTGGAGATTGAGGATGCGCGTATGGCATCGGAAGTAACGGAAATGCTGATGGGTACAGAAGTACCGCCTCGAAAAGCATTTATTTACCGCCATGCGAAGGAGGCGGAACTGGACGTCTGACAAAAAGGACGTTATAGGGGCAAAGTTTCAAGGATAAAGAGGAAATGCTTTTATGGAAGATAACAGAATCATCAAAACGGAATACTCAGAGGTGATGCAGAAATCTTATGTGGACTACGCCATGAGCGTCATCATCGCCAGGGCCCTGCCGGATGTGCGGGACGGTTTGAAACCGGTGCAGAGAAGAACCCTCTATGATATGTATGAACTGGGTATCCGCTATGACAGACCCTACCGTAAGTCGGCCCGCATCGTGGGAGATACCATGGGTAAATATCATCCTCATGGCGACAGTTCCATCTATGAGGCGCTGGTGGTTATGTCCCAGGATTTTAAAAAAGGGCTGCCTTTGATCGACGGCCATGGTAACTTCGGCAATATTGAGGGAGACGGCGCGGCTGCCATGCGTTATACCGAGGCACGTCTGGAACGCATTACACAGGAGGCGTTTCTTTCTGATCTGGACAAGGATGTTGTGGACTTTATCCCTAATTTCGATGAGACAGAACGGGAACCCAGCGTTTTGCCGGTAAAGGTTCCCAATCTTTTGATCAACGGCTCCGAGGGGATTGCCGTTGGAATGGCGACAAGCATACCGCCCCATAATCTGGCGGAAGTGATCGATGCCACCAAAGCCTATATGCTGGATGAGAATATCACCACCAGGGAACTGATGCGTTACATCAAAGGACCGGATTTCCCTACCGGAGGCATTGTCATCAACGAGGATGATATGCTGGATATCTATGAAACGGGATCCGGTAAAATAAAACTGCGGGGCAAAGTTGAGATAGAGAAAGCCAAAGGCGGAAAAACAAACCTTGTCATCACCGAGATTCCCTATACCATGATCGGCGCCAATATCGGCAAGTTTCTGATGGATGTGGCCTCTCTGGCAGAGACCAAAAAGACCCAGGATATCGTGGATATCACAAACCAGTCTTCCAAGGAAGGCATCCGTATCGTGATTGAACTGCGCAAAGACGCAGATGTGGAAAATTTCAAAAATATGCTCTTTAAAAAGACCCGTCTGGAAGATACCTTCGGCGTCAATATGCTGGCAATCTGTGATGGCCGTCCGGAAACCATGGGCTTAAAGCAGATTATCAGCGAGAGTGTCAGGTTCCAGTATGAGGTGGCGGCCCGCAAATATAAGAATCTTCTGGAAAAGGAATTAGACCGTAAGGAAATTCAGGAAGGACTCATCAAAGCATGTAATGTGATCGACCTGATCATCGAGATATTGCGTGGTTCCAAGGATCGGACCATGGCCAGGACCTGTCTGGTAGAAGGAAAGACAGAAGGTATTAAATTTAAATCCAAGGAATCTAAAGTCATGGCAGCCCAGCTTTGCTTCAGTGAGAAGCAGGCCAATGCCATTCTGGATATGCGCCTCTATAAATTGATAGGACTGGAAATCGAGGCACTCATCAATGAACATGAGGAGACAATGGCTAATATCTATCGTTATGAAGATATTCTGGCAAGACGGGATTCCATGGCCCAGGTCATCATCAATGAACTGGACAAGATCAAGGATCAATATCAAAAGAAGAGAAAGACACAGATTACCAATGCCGGTGAGGCCGTTTATGTGGAAAAAAAGATAGAAGAGATGGATATCGTCTTCCTGATGGATCGGTTTGGTTATGCCAGAACCATAGATATGCCTACCTATGAGCGTAATAAGGAAGCTGCCGATACGGAGAACCGGTATGTGTTCCAATGTAAGAACACCGGTAAGATATGTCTCTTTACCAATACAGGACAGCTTCATACCCTGAAAGTGATGGATCTTCCCTTTGGTAAATTCCGCGATAAGGGTGTTCCGGTGGACAATGTCAGCAATTATGATTCTGCCAAAGAAACACTTATCTATGCGGCAAGCCAGAGTGAATTGAATCTCTACCGTGTGATTTTTGCCACCAGACAGGCCATGCTCAAAGTGGTGGATGGCGGGGAATTTGATGTGGCCAAGCGCACTGTGGCGGCTACCAAGCTGCTGGACGGCGATGAAGTGGTAAGTGTTGTGGCATATAAAGAGCAGCGCAATATCATTTTACAGTCCAAAGCCGGTTATTTCCTTCGCTTTGCAGTGGAAGAGATACCCGAGAAAAAGAAAGGCGCCATCGGGGTTCGGGGTATGCGGCTCAATGCCACAGATGAAATAGAAGCCGTATACTATTCACAGAATGCGGTAGAACAGTCCATCCCCTATGGCAATAAGGAACTGGAATTAAACAAAATCAAACTGGGCAAACGGGATGGCAAAGGTGTCAAAGTCCGCCAAAGCTAAACGCAATTCGTGAGAAAATACCATGACCTGCTCCGCTTGGCAGTCTGGAAAAGAGAGGAAAAATAAAATATGAGAGTGATTGCGGGAACAGCAAGAAGCCTGCCTTTGAAAACCCCTGCCGGCTTGGACACAAGACCGACCACAGACCGGATTAAGGAAACCCTTTTTAATATGCTGCAGCCTTATCTATGCGATGCGGTGTTTGTGGATTTATTCAGCGGCAGTGGGGGCATTGGCATAGAAGCTTTAAGCCGCGGTGCGAGACATGCTTATTTTGTGGAAAATGATAAGAGGGCCCTTGCCTGTATTGTGGACAATCTGCAATTTACCAGGTTCACACAAAAGGCCACTGTGTTACGGCAGGATGCCGTCAGTGCTTTATATGGCATTCATGAACGCGGGGCAGATGTAATCTACATGGATCCGCCCTATGACCGGGACTATGAGAAGCAAATACTGCAGGCTTTACGGGAACTTCCCTGGGTGACATCTGAGACCTTGATTGTCATAGAAGCATCCCTGACCTGTGATTTTTCCTATCTGGACGAAATGGGATACTTTCTGGAAAAAGAGAAGTGTTACAAGACGAACAAACATGTTTTTTGTCGAAGAGTGTAAAATTGGCACTAAATTTTTCAAAAAAATTTTGAAATAACTAAAGACATTTTGGACAAAGTGTTTTAATATGATTATAGGGATATGGATAAAAGTATGTGAGGATATACTATGAGGGCAGCTATCTATCCGGGAAGTTTTGATCCGGTAACTTATGGACATCTGGATATTATCAGACGGGCATCCAGTATTTTTGATGAATTGACAGTAAGTGTGTTAAATAATAATACAAAGACTCCATTGTTTTCTGTGGAAGAACGTGTTAGAATGTTAGAAGGAGCGACCAAAGATCTGCCCAACGTGACCGTGGATTCATTCAGCGGTCTGTTAATTGACTATGCAGACAGAAAAGGGGTTCATGTTGCAATCAGGGGACTTCGCGCAATTACGGATTTTGAATATGAATTGCAGATTGCACAGACCAATCGAAAGTTTTCCGACGGAAATCTTGATACAGTGTTTTTGACCACAAGTCTTGAATACGCCTATTTGAGTTCGTCAACTGTCAAGGAAATTGCCAGTTTTAATGGAGATATCTCGAAATGTGTACCGGAATTTGTTGCCGGACTGATTTATGAAAAATATGGTTTTAGCAGATAGGAGTAAGCATGAGCAGTAGAATCGAACAACTTATTGACGAGATTGAAGATTACATTGATGGCTGCAAATACCAGCCTCTATCCAAGACAAACATAATCGTAAATAAAGAAGAAATCGACGAGCTGCTTAGAGAGCTCCGCATGAAGACACCGGATGAGATTAAGCGTTATCAGAAGATTATTTCCAACAAAGAAGCCATTTTAAACGATGCCAGGGCTAAAGCTGAGGCATTGATTAAAGATGCTACCGTACAGACCACGGAACTGATCAATGAGCATGAGATAATGCAGCAGGCTTACGCCCAGGCCAACGAAGTTGTGCGGATGGCGACGACACAGGCTCAGGAGATTTTAAATAACGCCACCATGGAAGCCAATGGCGTGAGAACTTCTGCCATGCAATATTTAGATGATATGTTATCCAATCTGGAAAGCGCCATGACAGCCACATTGACGGCCACCACCGAGCATTATGAGAGTTTCTTCAATACAATCAACGGCTATAATGAGATTGTAAAAGCAAACCGTGCGGAACTTCGTCCGGTGGAAGTGGAGAAGATGTTAAAAGAAGCTGAGGGGGACACCGATTCCGGTCCTGAATTGAACCTGATGTAAATACATAAAATATATGGCCAGAATAAATGAGCCGGTTTCCAGGGAAGCCGGCTTTTGGCCGTTCATAGGGAGAGTATGATTAATCATAAAGGAAATCGTAACATAGTAAAGCTTTGTTTTGCGCTGATGTTTATCTTGGCAGGAGCATTTCTTTTACCATTCTCAAATATACATGCACAGGAAGAAATTCCTTTGCCTTCCCAGGCAGAGGGGGATTCCCTTGTCATTGTGCTGGATCCCGGACATGGCGGGGAAGAGGAAGGCGGTCTGTATGAAAACTTTATTGAGAAAGACATGAATCTGATCGTGGCCAATGCCATGAAGGAAGAACTGGAAAAGTACGAAGGGGTCACGGTCTATCTGACCCGAACCGGGGATCAGAAATTGTCTTTGGCAGAACGCAGTGCCTTTGCCAAGAGTGTGAATGCTGATTTTATGTTCTGTCTCCACTTTAATCTTTCCATAGATCATACCCTGTTTGGCGCAGAGTGCTGGATATCCGCATTCGGGGAAGCGTACAGCAAAGGATATAGCTTTGCCGATGTTGAAATCAAGATGCTGGAAGAAGCCGGCCTTTATGCCAGAGGCATCAAGACAAGACTGCAGGAAAACGGCACGGATTATTATGGAATCATCCGCACTGCCGCTGAGCTGGATGTGCCCTGTGTTCTCATTGAGCACTGTCACATGGATCATGAGAATGACCGTTCGTTTTGTGAGGGCCGAAAGCAGTGGGAGGCCTTTGGCCGACTGGATGCCACTGCAGCCGCAAAATATTTTAATCTGAAATCGGATACCCTGGGGGTGGACTACACTGATTACCAGAATGTAGAGGTGCCAATCCCTGATTATGTGGTAAAGCCGGACACTACACCGCCTGATATCTGCATGATAGAACTGGCTGCACAGGATCTGTCAAAGGGTGAGGTTACGATACAGGTTTCTGCGGCGGATTATGACAGCAGCATGCTGTACTATTCTTATAGTTATGACGGGGGACAAACGTTCTCCGCTCTGCAGCCATGGGGTGACAAATCACAGGATACCATCACCTTTACCATGCAGATACCGCCCCACATCGTCCCGGAGATTGTTGTCAATGGTTACAACAATTATGATCTTTATACACAAAGCAACCAGCTCTCCCTTCCCGCCATGGATTATAAGACGGAAGAGGAAATTGCCGCACAAAAAGAGCAGGAGAGTGTCATGGACTCTGCTATCCAGGAACCCGGCCCTTCCGCGGATGAGGCGCCTTTGCCGGAAGAACCGGCTTTGAAAAAATCTGTCTCGGTCAGCCGGCAGACTGCGGTGGAAGAGAACAAGCCGGTATCCTTTGAATATTTTCTGTCTGTGTGCCTTGTTTGTGCGCTTTTGGTACTGGGAATGGCGCTTTCCATGATGCTGTTTATGCGAAGCCGCCGGAACCGCAGGCGCAGGAGACGTAAAAAGCGATAATGGCTTTGGCAGCAAGCATATCAAATCCTTTCAGCCTACATCAAAATGGATGCCAAAGCAGATAACAAAGGGCTGTGAGTCCGGTCTGTGCCAGCTTATGGAACAGGTAAGGACGCAGAGACAGATTTGTGTGCTGAATCATGCTGTAAGTCTGTGCAAAGCAGGAAAATCCTCCGAAAGGAAGTAAGATAAGTACCAGGTAAGGATTGGAGTGACCGCATCGGTCAATCCCGCTTGTGATTTCCAGAATACAGTTATAAAAGCGCAGCAGCACAGGCGGCAGCGTTTCAAAGGGGACAAAGGCGATATTGAGCAGGTTAAAAAATACCATATAACCGCCAAGCTTTCCTATTCCTGTCAGACCGGAGATAACAGAAGCGTCCACAGCTGCCGCAAGAGGCATGCCTGGGGCTGGCGCCCCGTCTTTTACAGATGATATGTTTCCGGGATTTCGCTTTACCAGGCGCATGACCGCCAGGCCATACAGCAAAGGAATGCCATACATAATGCCAAAAGGCAGGAGCGGTCTGCGTAAACCAAGTACTGGCACAACGAAACTCAGGAAATAGATGGGACCGATATTATTGCAAAAAGACAGAAGAAGACTTCCTTCCCTGCGGGTAATCTTTCCTGCTTCCAGCAATTCTCCAACAATGCGCGCCCCCATGGGAAATCCGCACAGAAATCCCATCAAAATAGTATAGGTGCCATTGGGAGATGTTCCATAAAGAAAGTGAAACAGCGGATGAAACACACCTGCACATTTATGGGTGAGATTCATGCGGATCATAATGCCAGATAGAATCATGAAGGGGAGCAAGGTTGGAATCATCTTCTCAAACCACAGGACAAGTCCTTTGGAGGCATATTCTAAAGACAGTGCCGGAAAGGCCAGCAGTACTATGATCAGATAGATTCCCACTGCCGTATAAACACCTTGCTTTACTCGGTTTATGAAAATATTTGGTTTCACTATACAGGTTCCTTATAATTCCAGTTATTTATATATATTCAACAGAGGAAAACAAAAATGATAAAAGCTGTAATATTTGATTTAGACGGTTCCATGGTGGATTCCATGTGGATCTGGCGGGCCATCGACATAGAGTATCTGGGACGGTTTAACATTGCGCTGCCAGAGAAACTGCAGGCAGATATTGAAGGCATGAGTTTCTCGGAGACCGCCGCCTATTTTAAAGAAAGATTTGCATTGCCGGACAGTCTGGAACAGATTAAGGCTGACTGGAACCGTATGGCCTGGCATAAGTATGAGCAGGATGTTCCTCTGAAAAAGGGGGTACTGGCGTTACTGGACTATTGTAAAGTACATAATATCCTGCTGGGTATTGCCACCAGCAACTCCAGAGAACTGGTGGAGACTGTAGTGCGGGCTCATCATCTGGAATCCTATTTTGACTGTATCATGACCGCCTGTGAAGTGGAGAAAGGCAAACCTGCGCCGGATATTTATCTGGCTGTTGCTAAGGCATTGCAGGTTTCCCCTGCAGATTGTCTGGTGTTTGAAGATATCATTCCGGGTATTCAGGCAGGGCTTGCGGCAGGAATGCGCGTGTGCGCGGTCTATGATCAATATTCTGCCTACCAGGATGAAGAGAAAAGACAGCTGGCAGATTATTACACCTATGATTTCAAGGAGTTGATGGAAGATGGGATTTTTACCGGTCAGTAAAGAAGATATGAAGAAAATGAGCTGTGAACAGCTTGATTTTGTCTATATCATTGGGGATGCCTATGTGGATCATCCCTCCTTTGGACATGCCATTATCAGCCGGGTCTTAGAAGCCCATGGCTATACAGTCGGTATCATTTCCCAGCCGGACTGGAAAGAGGAACGAAGCATCACCGTATTGGGAAAGCCCCGGCTTGGGTTTCTGATTTCCGGGGGCAATATGGACTCCATGGTAAATCACTATTATGTCTCCGGGAAGCGCCGTCAGACAGACGCTTATACCCCCGGCGGGAAAATGGGCAAACGCCCTGACCATGCAACGGCAGTCTATGGCAATCTGATTCGGCGAGTCTATAAGAATACCCCCATTATCATAGGCGGCATTGAGGCAAGTTTAAGAAGAATGGCCCATTATGATTACTGGTCAGACAGCTTCAAGCGCTCTATTCTTTTGGACAGCCAGGCAGATCTTATCTCTTACGGCATGGGAGAGAAGTCCATCGTAGAGATTGCTGATGCGCTGGCAAGCGGCATTGCCGTACAGGACATTACCTTTATTCCGGGAACCATCTATAAAACACGTGATATCACAGGCATTTACGATGAGATTCTTCTGCCTTCCTATGAGAGGATGAAGACTGACCCGAAGGAATATGCCAGAAGCTTTGGACTCCAATACCAAAATACAGATCCCTTCACAGGCAAAACCCTGATTGAGCCCTATCCAAATGGCGTGTATGTGGTTCAGAATCCGCCCCAGACGCCGCTCACCGTGGAAGAGATGGACGATATCTATGATCTGCCATACATGCGGACTTATCATCCTTCCTATGAATCCCAGGGCGGTGTACCTGCGATTGCAGAGATTAAGTTTTCCCTGATCAGCAACAGAGGATGCTTTGGCGGCTGTAATTTCTGTGCCCTGACGTTCCACCAGGGCAGAACCATCCAGGTCAGAAGCCACGAATCGCTTCTGCAAGAAGCTTCGCTTATGACCGCAGATAAGGACTTTAAGGGCTATATTCACGATGTGGGCGGCCCGACAGCCAATTTCCGCCATCCCTCCTGTGAAAAGCAGATGACCCAGGGTGTCTGTAAGAATAAACAGTGTCTTTTCCCAAAGCCCTGTCCGAACCTGCGGGCAGATCATACAGATTACCTGACCCTGCTTCGGCGTCTGCGTACTCTGCCTGGTGTCAAAAAGGTATTTATCCGTTCCGGCATTCGTTTTGACTATCTGCTGGCAGATGCGGACGATACGTTCTTTCAGGAGTTAGTAGAGCACCATGTGAGCGGCCAGCTTAAAGTGGCGCCGGAACATATCTGCGATTCGGTTCTGTCAAAGATGGGGAAACCTTCAAGAGCCGTTTATGAGCAATTTGTCAAAAAATACACCCGCATAAATGAAACCCTTGGCAAAAAGCAGTTTCTGGTACCTTATCTGATGTCTTCCCACCCGGGATCCACCTTAAAAGAAGCCATAGAACTTGCAGAATATTTGCGCGACGCAGGGTATATGCCGGAACAGGTGCAGGATTTCTATCCCACGCCGTCCACCGTCTCTACCGTCATGTATTATACCGGCATAGATCCCAGAAACGGACAGAAAGTTTATGTCTGCCGAAACCCTCATGAAAAGGCCATGCAGCGGGCCCTGATTCAGTACCGGAATCCGAATAATTATGAACTGGTGCGGGAAGCCCTCATGAAAGCCGGTCGACAGGATCTGATCGGCTTTGGCCCTAAATGCCTCATTCGGCCCAGGAATCACAGTGGAGAACCCATAAAAAAGAAACGGCCTGAAAATTCTGTCAAAAAGAAGACCATTCGGAACGTACACAAGAAAAAGAAAAGTTGATCAGAAGTAACCTCTCAAGTGGAAGCAACACCCAATATTGCCTGGAAACGATAACCAGTGGAACATGCATAAAGGAATGATACGATATGAACATTGCCATTATCACCGGCGCTTCCTCCGGTCTTGGAAGTGAGTTTGCAAGACAACTGGATAAAGCCCTTGGACATACAGACGAGATCTGGCTTCTGGCCCGCAGAAAGCAGACTTTGGAGGCGTTGTCTTTGACCATGAAAAATAAGACACGGGCAATCGCCATCGATCTGACGGACGAAAAGGCTCTGCGGCAGTTTGAGGAAGTGCTTGCTATACAGAATCCTAATATCACAGTTCTGGTAAATTGTGCAGGCATCGGCAGCCACGGCACATTCTGCCGTCAGAGCAGGGAAGATATCGATGCCATGGTGCAGCTGAATATTGTTGCGTTAACCGCTATGACGAAAATATGCCTTCCTTATATGAGAAAGGGCAGTAAAATCATACAGTTTTCTTCTGGCGCGGCTTTCGTTCCCCAGGCAGCCTTTGCTGTCTATGCGGCTTCCAAAGCCTATGTATATTCCCTAAGCCAGGCGCTGAAACAGGAATTAAAAGGCCGCGGCATCACTGTCACAGCAGTATGTCCGGGCCCGGTCAATACGCCTTTTCTGGCGCACGCCTATGGTACAGCCTTCCACCTTCGCGGCATCAAGAGACTGACCATGATGGAAACCGGAAGTGTCGTGTCTAAAGCCATTGTGGATTGCAAACGTGGAAAGAGTGTCTCTGTCTGCGGTCTGCCCATAAAGATATTATATCTATCCACACAGAGTGTACAGAATTTCTTACAGAAATTTTTTCGGACACAATAGCTGAAGGGTCTGAACATAGCCTTCCTGTAAATATCTTTTTGTGGTATACTGAACGAAGGTTTAACAGCTCAGATCATGCTCGTCACAAAGGACACCGATTTGCAGCGCTTTAAACAAGCTGTATGATATCGCAGATGTCCCCAAAGAATACAAAACAGAGAGGAACCCCATTCCCTATGATGACATATATCAAAAAACTGCTGACGCCCAAAGGCGCCTATGGATATCTTGAGAACCGAAAAGTCTACACAGCACTCAGAACAGTGCTGTTCTTTTTGTTCTGTGTCGGTTTATATCTGATTGGCTGTCGGATTACCGGCACCAATCGCAACCTGCTTACTGTGGTGGCTATTTTACTATGTCTTCCGGCCTGTAAGAGTGCAGTGAACTTCATTATTTTTATTAAGACAAAAGGATGCAGCGCCTCTTTACGGGAAAGGGTACGCGGCTATGATGAAGCCCTTGAAACCATGTATGATATGTATTTCACTTCCTATCAAAGGAATTATCCCATCAGTCATCTGGCCGTGAAAGGCAATATTATCTGCGGTATCACAGAGAATCCCAAATGTGACTGTAGGGAGGCCGAAAAGCATTTAAGCCAGATGCTTACCCAGGAAGGCATTAAAAATGTGACGGTTAATATCTTTTCTGAAACGGATAAATATGTTGACCGACTTGGTCGGTTAAGTGATCTGGATGTGGATTCTGATAAAAACAAAGAGGGAATCCTTCGCTTATTATATTCTATCTCACTTTAGTGAAAGTATCGGTATGCCTTTCCAGTCTGAGACAGGAGGAGACCATGTATCTGAGACAAATTACAAATCGGGAGGCCGGACAGCGTCTGGATCGGTATCTGTGCAAGCTGTTACCCATGGCAGGCACAGGATTTCTGCACAAGATGCTTCGTAAAAAGAACATTACCTTAAATGGGAAGAAAGCCGAAGGGCATGAAAAACTTACCGCCGGCGATCAGATTGCCCTATATTTTGCACAAGAGACCCTGCATAAATTCATGGGACATCAGCCCTTAGAAGCCGCAGAAACTTCAGCCGCATCAAAAATATCGGCGACAGGAGAATACCTTGCGGCATACAAGGCTTATCCCGGCATAAAGATTATCTATGAGAATACCCACATACTGTTGGCGGACAAACCTGTTGGCATCCTGACCCAGAAGGCTGCACCTTCTGACCGTTCTTTGAATGAATGGCTGATTGGATATCTTCTGACACAGGGTGAAATCACAGAAGCGGAACTTGCCGCCTGCCGTCCTTCTGTCTGTAACCGCCTGGACCGCAATACCAGCGGGATTGTACTGTGTGCAAAATCTGTACAGGGCGCCCAGCTTTTCAGCAGCTTGTTGCAGAACAGGACGCTTCATAAATATTATCAGCTTTATGTCAAAGGCACCCTGCAGGATTCACAGTTAATAGAAGGATACCTGACGAAAGACAGCAGACATAATAGAGTGTCCATCCAACCTCATTCCCGGGCAAACGATTCGTCTTTGACCAAGGAGTCCTATATCAGAACCCATTACAGGCCCCTTAAAGCGGAGACCGATAAAACCCTTGTGGAAGTGGAACTGCTCACCGGCAAGCCACATCAGATCCGGGCACATCTGGCAGGTATAGGACATCCGCTTCTGGGCGATTATAAGTACGGGGATAAGAACTGGAATGACTATTATAAAAAGACCTGTCAGATTCGGTCTCAGCTTTTACATGCCTGCCGGGTAACATTTCCGGAACTGGGGCCGCCCTTTGATGATATCAGCGGTCGCACTTTCCAGTCCGGCCTGCCGGAAACTTTTGACAGGGTGTCCGCGCAGGCAGCAAGAATATGATACTATGGAGCGTCAACGACTATGGCAACCTGGAACTCCCGCGGACTGCGCGGTTCAACCTTAGAGGACTTGATCAACAGGACCAATGAGAAATACCTGGAGCATGGCCTTGCCCTGATTCAGAAAATCCCTACCCCCATTACACCCATTACGATTGATAAGGAAAGCCGCCACATCACCCTGGCCTACTTCGACCAGAAAAGTACAGTGGACTATATCGGGGCCGTACAGGGGATTCCGGTGTGTTTTGACGCAAAGGAATGTGCCACAGATACCTTTGCCCTGCAAAATATCCATGAACATCAGGTGACATTTATGGAACAGTTTGAAAACCAGAAAGGAATTGCCTTTTTCCTGATTTATTATACGCATAAGAATCTTTTCTATTACCTGCCCTATGAGATGCTCCGCTTCTTCTGGGACCGGGCCAAGGAGGGCGGCAGGAAGAGTTTCCGGTATGATGAGTTAAATCCGGCCTATGTCCTTCCTAAGAAAAACGGGATTCTGGTGCCCTATCTGGATATGCTGCAAAGAGACCTGGAGGACAGGGCAGAGTGAGCGCAGCAGCCATTCTGCAGAAACATTCCGTTTTATAGCATGAATTATTGACAGAGTATCATTTTTTCTGTATATTATAGGGAGTTTATTTCGGCATTCTGCTAATGCGATATCACTTTAAAATGTTAAAGTAAGAAAAGAGGACATTATGAGCAAAAAACTGGTACATACGCCGGAAGGCGTCCGGGACATTTATGGCGATGAAAAGGAGCGGAAAACAGTTGTCGAGCGGCTTTTATTAGAAAAGATACGCTCTTATGGGTATCGTGACATTCAGACACCTACCTTTGAGTTTTTTGATGTTTTTTCAAAAGAAGTGGGGACCACACCCTCGAAAGAACTTTATAAATTCTTTGACAAAGAGGGAAACACGCTGGTTCTTCGGCCTGATTTTACCCCTTCCGTGGCCAGGTGCGCTGCCAAATATTTTATGGATGAGAATGTTCCCATCCGTCTCTGTTATCAGGGCAACACCTTTTCCAATACCTCAAACCTACAGGGAAAATTAAAGGAAGCAACACAGATGGGGGCTGAACTGATTGGAGAACCTTCCGTCTATGCAGATGCTGAATTGATCGCCATGACCATTGAAGCCCTGTACCATGCCGGACTTTCTGATTTTCAGATCAGCATAGGCAATCTGGAGTTTTTCAAAGGAATCTGTGAAGAAGCCGGTCTGGATGAAGAGACCGAGTTAGAACTTCGGGAGTTTATTTCCGGAAAGAATTATTTTGGCGCGGAAGAACTGCTTGACCGCATCAAGGCTCCTGTGAAAGACAAAGAGGCCCTGCTTAAAGTGGGAGATTTCTTTGGCTCCGTTGATATTTTAAAGGCTGCCAGACGAGCAGTGACCAATGCCCGTTCCGGAGCCGCCATAGAACGTCTTGATACGCTTTATCAGATTCTTTGTCAGTATGGGGTAGAGAAATATGTTTCCTTTGACCTGGGCATGTTAAGCAAGTATAATTATTATACGGGCATCATTTTCAAAGGATATACTTATGGTGTGGGTGATGCTATCGTCAAGGGCGGACGTTATGACAATCTGCTGGCACATTTTGGTAAAAAGGCTCCTGCAATTGGATTTGTTATCGTAGTGGATGATCTGTTGTCGGCCATGGACCGGCAGGGCACAGCCATCGCAGGCATGGAACCCTGCAGCCGCCTGTATTATACAGAGGCAGACTTTGCGGAGAAATTAAAGGAAGTGCGGCGGATGCGCGCAGAGGGCAGACATGTGGAGTTACTGCCTGCCGACAGAAAATGACAGAGGCCCCAACGCTTCGGAACGGAAGGAAAACATGAGTGAAGACAGATATTTGACATTTGCCCTGGGAAAAGGGCGTCTTGCCAATAAAACAATGGAATTATTTGAGAAGATAGGCATTACCTGCGAGGAAATGAAAGACAAACATTCCCGTAAGCTTGTTTTCGTCAACGAACAGTATAAACTGCGGTTCTTTTTGGCCAAGTCGCCGGATGTACCTACGTACGTGGAATATGGCGCCGCTGATATCGGTGTTGTGGGCAAGGATACCATCATGGAAGAGAACCGGCGGGTTTATGAGGTTCTGGACTTAGGATACGGGAAATGCAGCATGTGTGTCTGCGGCCCCAAGAGTGCTAAAGACCTCCTGAATCATCACGAAATGATCCGGGTAGCCAGCAAGTATCCGAATATTGCCAAAGATTATTTTTATAATAAAAAGCACCAGACCGTGGATATCATCAAACTCAACGGCTCTGTGGAGCTTGGCCCTATCGTAAAGCTCTCAGATGTCATCGTGGATATCGTGGAGACCGGCTCCACCTTAAAAGAAAATGGCCTGGAAGTCCTGGAAGAGATCTGTCCTTTATCGGCTCGCATGATTGTCAATCAGGTAAGCATGCAGATGGAGATAGAACGGATTCGTAAGCTGATACATAGCCTAAAGCAGAATTTATAAACAGCTATAAGAGGTAACACGCTGTATGTACAGCCAATGATATAAAAGAAAATTGCAATAACAGAAAGGGGAATGTGTTATGAAAGAGTATAAGGGAATTGTCATTGCTTTGATTGCTGGTATTTGTGCCATTATCTGTATCTCTATTTTTTCCGGAAGCCTGGTAAATTATAAGAAAACTTCCGGCAGCGGCGGTCTGACAGCCACAGGATCTGCAAACTGTGACTTTGAGTCGGATCTGATTGTCTGGCGCGGCAGTTTTTCAAGATATGGAAAAACAACGCAGGAAGCCTATCGTTCCATCAAGAAAGATGCCGGGCTGATCCGGGATTATCTGGTGGAAAATGGCGTGACAGAAGAGGAGATGGTATTCAGTTCTGTCAGCATCAGCACCAGATGGGAATCTGAATACAACGATAATGGTGACAGGATTCGGGAATACATTGACGGCTATGACTTGTACCAGAATGTTTCCATCACCTCAACAGATATAGACAAGATAGAGAATATATCCAGAGACATCTCAGGACTGATTGAATCCAATGTGCAGTTTGCTTCGGAAGAACCGGAGTACTATTACACCAAACTGGATGAGCTGAAACTGCAGCTGATCGAAGAGGCAACGAAGAACGCCAAAGAAAGGATTGATCTGATGGCCCAGGGAACCGGCGCCCAGATCGGTGAACTGCTCAATGCCAATCTTGGTGTCTTCCAGATTACAGCACAGAACAGTAACACGGAATATAGTTATGGCGGTTACTTTGATACCAGTTCCCGGAACAAAACAGCTTCTATTACGGTGAAACTGAATTATAGCACACAATAGTTTGGAACAAAAATTCCCACAGGCATAAGAAAGGTATTAAACCCATGAGAAAGATACAGTTGACAGCAAAGACACAGAAGGATATTCTGGATACGCTGCTGAAAAGAAGCCCTAACAATTACGGACAATATGAAGCTGTGGTGGCAGATATCATAGATCGTGTGAGGAACCGTGGAGATGAAGCTGTTTTTGACTATACGAAACAGTTTGATAAGTGGGACATACAGGCAGATACGGTTCGTGTTTCCGCAGAAGAGATTCGGGAAGCCTTTGCAGAAATGGACGCTGCATTTATTGGCGTCATGGAAAGGGCCGCCTCCAATATCACCGCTTTTCATAAAAAGCAGCTCCATAACAGCTGGATCGATCCCAAACCAGACGGCTCCATTCTCGGACAGAAAATCACGCCCATAGCAGTTTCCGGCGTCTATGTGCCGGGCGGTAAGGCCGCTTATCCCAGCAGTGTGCTGATGAATGTACTTCCGGCAAAAGTAGCCGGTGTCAGAAAGATTGTCATGACCACCCCGGCGGGTGCAGATGGAAAGGTCAATCCCGGTACTCTGGCTGCCGCAAAGATTGCCGGCGTAGATGAAATCTATAAAGTGGGCGGGGCCCAGGCGATTGCCGCTATGGCTTTTGGAACCCAGAGTATCCCCAAAGTGGACAAGATTACGGGACCGGGCAATATCTTCGTTGCGCTGGCTAAGAAAGCCTGCTTTGGTTATGTCAGCATTGACTCTATAGCAGGCCCCAGTGAAATCCTGGTGATTGCAGATGAGACAGCCAATCCCAGATATGTGGCGGCAGACCTTTTATCCCAGGCTGAACATGATGAGCTGGCAAGTGCGATTCTCATCACCACCAGCGAGGCATTAGCCGATCAGGTCTCTGCAGAGATTGAGAAATTTTTACAGGAATTATCCCGCGCGGATATTATCCGCAAATCGCTGGATAACTATGGGTATCAGCTTATCGCAGCTTCCATGGATGATGCCATAGAAGCTGCCAATGCCATCGCATCTGAACATCTGGAGATTCTGACAAAGGATCCTTATCAGGTGATGACCCGGATTGAAAATGCGGGTGCAATTTTCCTTGGAGAATATTCCTCGGAGCCTTTGGGAGATTATTATGCGGGGCCTAATCACATTTTACCGACTAACGGTACAGCGAAATTTTTCTCACCGCTTACGGTAGATGATTTTGTGAAAAAGACCAGCATCATATCCTATTCAAGACAGGCTCTGGAACAGGCCCATCAGGATATTGAACTGTTTGCCGAAAAAGAAGGGCTGACAGCCCATGCGAACTCTGTCAGAGTACGTTTCCAATAAAATAAGTTCTTTTGGAATTTACTTTACCGGATTCGTTTGGCGGCTCGGATAACAAATAAAACAGAAAGTAGGAGAACATGTCCAGAACAGCATTGATAGAACGAAACACAAAAGAAACACAGATAAAAGCCGTATTAGAAATTGATGGTACCGGGAAAAGCCGGATTTCTACCGGTATCGGCTTCTTTGACCACATGCTGGATGGGTTTACCAGACACGGTCTCTTTGATTTTACACTGGATGTACAGGGAGATCTTGACGTGGACGGACACCACACCGTGGAAGATACTGGCATTGTAATTGGTCAGGCAATCCGGGAGGCCATCGGAGATAAGGAGGGTATCCGACGCTACGGTTCCTTTATGCTGCCTATGGATGATGCCCTCTGCCTGTGCGCCATAGACTTATCCGGCAGACCCTATTTTGTCTTTGACTGTGCTTTCCCCGCAGAACGAGTGGGCAGCCTCGACACAGAATTGGTCAGAGAGTTCTTCTATGCAGTATCTTACAGTGCCGGCATGAACCTGCATATAAAAATGCTGCATGGCGAGAATACGCACCACATGATCGAAGCCATGTTTAAAGCCTTCGCGAAAGCACTGGATATGGCAGTGTCTTATGATGAAAGAATTGCAGGTGTTTTAAGTACGAAGGGAATTTTATAATGCATTGTGCAAGACTTCATGATAAGAGCCTCTTTTAGAAACCCGGATTCTGTTAAAATATATGCCAAGGAGAAAACCGTAATGTCATACAAAAAGTTTATTCCATGTATTTATCTATATAAAGGAAATGCCGTAAAAGGCTTCACAGACAGCACGATCATTGACACGAATCCGGCTGCTCTGGCGAAATATTATGGCGATAACAATGCTGATGAACTGATTGTTTACGATATGTCTGACAATGATAATGAACATGAGGAAGCTTTGGACGTTATCAAAACCATCTGCAGTGAAGCGGAGATTCCTGTCATTGGCGCCGGCAATGTGAAGCGCATGGAAGATATCAAGAAGCTCCTCTATGCCGGATGTAAAAAGGCAGCCCTCAACTATTCCAAACCGGGAAATATCGAACTCACGGCAGAAGTGTCCAAGAAATTCGGCAAGGAAAAGATTGTGGCCAGTGTGACGGAAGCTGACAGTATTACCCGCAATGCGTCTTTGATCGAATCCTATATCGGTGAGATTCTTCTGGTGAAGGAAACTTGTTTAAAGGAATCCATTTCCATTTCACGGTTCCCCATGATTGCATCCGTGCCGGAAGTCTCTCTGGATAAGTTGTTAGAGTTGTTATCCAATGATAATATCTGCGGCATATCCGGTTATGCCATCAATGAAAATGCAAAAGAACTTCTCTCAATCAAAGCGCTCTGTCAGAACAATGCCATTAAGGTAAATACCTTTGAGCCTGCCATTGGCTGGGAAGACTTCAAATTAAATTCTGATGGACACGTGACCGTAGTGGTGCAGGATTATAAGACAGATGAGGTTTTGATGGTGGCTTACATGAATGAAGAAGCCTATAATATGACCCTGAAAACCGGCAAGATGACTTACTACAGCAGAAGCCGCGATGAGCTCTGGGTAAAGGGTGATACCAGCGGTCACTATCAGTATGTCAAATCGTTGACGGCGGACTGTGATAAGGACACCATTCTGGCTAAGGTATCCCAGATAGGATCCGCCTGTCATACAGGTTCCCATTCCTGCTTTTTTCAGGAAATCATGGCCAAAGAATATGAGGAAACAAATCCTCTCAAAGTGTTCGAACAAGTGTTTGATGTCATCAAAGACAGAAAAATCCATCCCAAAGAAGGTTCTTATACCAACTATCTATTTGATAAAGGAATCGATAAGATTCTCAAAAAGCTGGGCGAGGAAGCAACGGAGATTGTCATTGCCGCCAAAAATCCTAATGCCAATGAGATCAAATATGAGATTTCAGATTTTCTTTACCATATGATGGTGTTGATGGCAGAAAAGAATGTGACCTGGGAAGAAATCACTTCGGAACTTGCGAAGCGATAGTTGACAGCAGACTGAGATACCTCCTTTAAGTGACATCTGAGAGGCTGCCGCAATAAAGGAAGTCCGTGTATTGACATTGCTTACAAATATGATATACTTGGGTTAATTGAATAACTGACATTCAGGTGTCAAAACAATGTATAACGCATTGGTTTTGGTGAAAAGGGAAACAGGTGCAAATCCTGTACGAACTCGTCACCGTAATGAGAGAGTTGACGCCGCTATATCACTGGGAAAGAGGGAAATCCTTTCCTGGGAAGATGGTCGATGCGATGGTTTATAAACCGAAATCTTTAAGCCGGGAGACCTGCCTGTATGTTGTACGGAAACATTTGTTTCAAGCCACGAGTAATTGGTTGTACATTTTGAACTTGCAAAATAGCCGGAAGGATGTTTTGCAGGCTTATTTTGTGTAGGAATCCTTTTCCGTAGCGGTAACAAACAGCGGGAAAGGATTTTTTATTGTACGGTTATTTTTGTAAAATTAGGAAGAAAAGAGGAAAGGAAAGGAAAGGATGAAACTGAAATTTGTTACTGCATTATTTGCCGGAGCCATAACTTGCTCTGTAGTCCTCGCGGGATGTGGGGGCGTGCCCGTATCTACTGAGAAAGAAGCAGGTATCGATCAGAAGGCGGCCGATAAGACTGCCGCTTACATTGATGCAATTTATGTACAGACTAGAACGGCGGATACAGATGCGCAGTGTGCGCAGGCAAAAGCCTCCTGGGATGCGCTCACAGATAAGCAAAAAGAACTGGTGGAGGGTGAGAATGCTGATTCAGATTATTTTGGCAGAGATACTGGTGACGCTTCTAAGGATAATCCCCGTAATCAAGATGGCATTGGTGAAAAGGAAATTCTGGTAGTCAGTTTTGGTACTTCTTTTAATGACAGCCGCGCCAAGGATATCAAAGGAATTGAAGATGCCATACAAAAGGCAAACCCTGATTGGGCAGTAAGGCGGGCCTTTACATCCCAGATTATCATCAATCATATACAGGCACGGGACGAGGAATTTATTGATAACATGGATCAGGCATTAGAACGTGCAGCGGGGAACGGCGTCAAAGATCTGGTGATTCAGCCCACCCATCTGATGCATGGTGCAGAGTACGATGAACTGATGGAACGTGTGAAGGCATATCATGACAGGTTTGAGACGGTAAAAATCGCAGAGCCGCTTCTGGGACAGGCAGCTCAGGACGCAGCGGTAAGCAATGCCGATAAGGAGGCCGTGGCAAAGGCGCTGACAGAAACGGCTGTAAGCAATGCAGGGTATGCGGATCTGAATGCAGCAAAGAAAGATGGCGTTGCTTTTGTGTTTTTAGGACACGGCACCTCTCATACGGCAAAAGTTTCTTACAGCCAGATGCAGTCCCAGATGAAAGCGCTGGGATACGATAACGTGTTTATCGGGACAATAGAAGGGGCGCCGGAAGAAACCTCTTGTGAAGAGGTGTGCTTGGCCATTACCCAGGCAGGATATACCAAGGTGATTCTCCGGCCTTTGATGGTGGTGGCTGGTGATCATGCCAATAATGATATGGCCGGAGAGGATGAAGATTCCTGGATGAGCATCATGAAAGCTTCCGGTAATTTTGACAGTGTGGAAGCGCAGGTTATCGGCCTTGGTTCAGTTGAAGCGATCCAAAAAATCTATGTGGAGCATACCGCGGCAGTGATAGACTAAGCAGGAGTGAAAAAGATGAAAAGAAGTTTATATAAAAAACCGGCGGCTGCGGTTATGTTCCTTCTGGCGGCCTTGCTTTTAGGATGCCAGAAGAAGGATTCTGTTTTGGAAGCAGGTCTGCCTGACGGAATCTATTCAGCAGAGTTTCATACAGACAGCACGATGTTCCATGTCAGCGAAGCATGCGACGGCAAAGGTGTCCTGACAGTAGAAGATGGTGAAATGATCATACATATTTCACTTAACTCTAAGAATATCGTAAACCTGTACTCAGGTCTGGCAAAAGATGCGAAAAAAGACAGCGCTGGACTGCTGATGCCCACAGAAGATACCGTTACATACAGCGATGGTATGACAGAGGAGGTTTATGGCTTTGACGTACCTGTTCCTGCGCTTGACACAGAATTTGATCTGGCGTTGCTTGGAACCAAAGGAAAATGGTATGACCATAAGGTCAGTGTCTCTAATGCCGTATTGTCAAAGGAGGGGACGCAGGCGGTAAAAGCCAGTGCTTTGTCAGACGGTACCTATAGTGTGGATATGACCTTTCAGGGCGGAAGCGGCAAAGCAGCAATCTTATCACCTGTAACAATTGTCGTTACGGATGGGAAGGCCACAGCGACGGTGCAGTGGAACAGTCCAAATTATGATTATATGCTGGTAGACGAGGTGAAATATCTGCCAGTCAATACAGAAGGCGACTCTGTGTTTGAAATTCCGGTGTTATGTTTTGATGAACCCATGCAGGTCATTGGAGATACTGTGGCAATGAGCAGCCCCCATGAAGTGGAATACACGCTGACCTTCCATGCAGACACAATAAAGGAGATTCTTCATGAGAGCAGTATGGAATTGCAGTATGCAGAAAACTTTACAGTAGAGCATTATCCGGGCGGCTATGTTTTGCTTACAACCACTGTAGACAACAAGAAATTTCTGCTTGTGCCGGAAGACGGTGAAATACCACAGGATTTGGAAGATGGGATTGTTGTGCTGAAACGTCCCATCAGAGACCTTTATCTGGTAGCATCTTCAGCCATGGACATGTTCTGCGCTCTGGACGGTTTAGACAAGATATCCTTTTCAGGCCAGAAGGAGGACGGCTGGTATATCGAAGAGGCAAAGGATGCCATGGCGAGAGGAGAAATCCTATATGCAGGTAAATATAATAAACCGGATTATGAACTGATCGTTTCCAACGGATGTACGCTTGCCATAGAAAACACGATGATATCCCATGCGCCCGAGGTGGTGGAGAAACTGGAGGACTTCGGTATCCCCATGATGATAGAATATTCCAGCTATGAACCCCATCCCCTTGGAAGGGTGGAGTGGGTAAAGTTTTATGGAGCACTGCTTGACAAAGAAAAGGAAGCGGCGCGGATTTTTGAGGAACAAAAGGCAATTTTTGAACGGATTGCGGATGATGAAAAAACAGACAAAACGGCAGCCTTCTTTTTTGTCACATCGAACAATCTCATTCAAGTACGCCAGTCAACCGATTATATCCCAAAGATCATAGAACTTGCCGGGGGAAAGTATGTTTTTGAAAATCTGGGAGATGCAGAGACAAAGCGCTCTACCATTAACATGCAGATGGAAGAATTTTACGCAGGTGCAAAAGACGCAGACTTTCTGATTTACAACAGTTCCATTGACGGCGGTGTTGCCAGCATAGAAGACTTAGTGGATAAATGCGGGCTGTTAGCGGAGTTTAAGGCCGTAAATGAAGGAAATGTCTGGTGTACCACAAGGGATGTGTACCAGCAGCCCCTCTCAATCGGTTATCTGGCAGAAGATATTCATGCAATGCTATCCGGGGAAACGGATAATATGAACTATATGTTTCGTTTGGAATAAGGATAAATCAGATGTTGATAAACAGAAAATGCAGATATCTTGCCGCTTTTAGTCTGCTTGGGGCGGGTACCTTTATTTTTATAATACTCAATATTTTTCTTGGCAGCATTAAGATTGCATTGCCGGAAATGATAGGAATCCTGGCGGCAGGACCGGACAACACAGAAACAATCAATCGAATCTTATGGGATATCAGACTGCCAAGAGCGACAGCAGTCTTAATCCTTGGCGGAGCCCTTTCACTTGCCGGTTATCTGCTGCAGACATTTTTCCATAATCCAATAGCAGGTCCCTTTGTCCTTGGAATTTCTTCCGGCGCCAAAATGACAGTTGCTCTTGTCATGATTTTTTACATGGAAAGAACCATCACCGTGACATCCACAGATATGATTGTCTCTGCATTTACAGGCGCAATGATATCTATGGGATTTGTTCTTGTGCTTTCCCGCCGGACGGAGAATATGTCAATGCTGATTGTCAGCGGTGTCATGATCGGATATATTTGTTCTGCAATCACAGAATTGGTAGTGACTTTTGCGGATGATGCGGATATTGTTAATCTTCACAATTGGTCAAGGGGGAGTTTTTCCGGAATGACATGGGAGAATGTGGAAGTCATGGCGCTTGTTGTTGCGGTAACCGTGTTTCTTGTATTTCTCATGTCGAAACCGCTCAGTGCTTACCAATTGGGAGATGCCTATGCAGTAAATGCAGGCGTAAACTTAAGATTTTTACGAATATGTCTTGTGATATTTTCCAGTATGCTGTCGGCATGTATTGTGGCGTTTGCCGGGCCGGTTTCTTTTGTGGGCGTTGCAGTGCCGCATTTGGTTAAGAAACTTCTTGGAACTGTTGAGCCCATTTTCATGATACCAGCCTGCTTTTTGGGCGGAAGTGTTTTCTGCCTGTTCTGTGATCTGCTTGCCAGAACAATGCTTGCACCGACGGAGCTTGGCATCAGTACGGTGACTGCTATTTTCGGTGCGCCGATTGTACTATGGATTCTGGGAAGAAAACATGAAGACAGGCAGATTTAAGCGAATCAAGAATCATTGGTTTCGGAAACGGAATGGGTATGGATATGGATATGGAGCAGTATTATTTTACAACGAAAGCAATGTGTGTTGGATATGAGAACAGACCATTGATCAGAAATGTGGATATCGCACTGGATAAGGGAGAAATCTTAAGCCTGATAGGTCCCAATGGAGCAGGGAAATCGACTCTGTTGAAAAGTATTGCGGGACAACTGCGTCTGCTTGGCGGAACCGTATATCTTGGAGAAACAGTTGTATCAGAAATGAAAAGAAATGAATTGGCCAGGAAAATGTCCGTGGTATTTACACAGAAAGTAAAAGCAGAGTTGAAAACCTGCAGGGACGTGATTGCAACAGGGCGATATCCTTATACAGGCTGGTTTGGCATTCTGTCAGAGGCGGATATAAAGATTGTAGACGAAGTTATAGAACTCACACATACCCAAGATATCAGCAGACAGGAGTTTAACAAAATCAGCGATGGACAGAAACAGCGGGTAATGCTTGCCAGGGCACTCTGTCAGGAACCGGAAATTATTGTTCTGGATGAACCGACCTCTTATCTGGATATCCGGTATAAACTTGAACTTTTATCTATCTTAAAGGATATGCAGGAAAAGAAAGGTCTGACAGTCATTATGTCTTTACATGAACTGGAACTTGCCAAGATCATCTCAGACAAAATACTTTGCCTGAAGGGAGCGTATATCGAGAAATACGGTACTCCGGAAGAAATTTTTCAACCTGCATTTATCAGGCAGCTTTATGATTTAGAACAGGACAGTTTTCGACAAGATGAAAAATTTCTTGCATACATCCAACAGATAACAAGTATATAGAGCATACCACAACATAGGTATGTTCTTTTTTTCTCCTTCTATTCATAATATTTAGCAAAGCAATCCATAAGGAAGCAAATATAAATGAGCAATAAAGTGACCTTGGAAAAGAAGATGGAACTGGCCAGATGCATTCGGGAGGAAAATATGGGTAATCGGGTAAAAATAAGGCAGAGAGAGCAGATACTATATGGTAAGAGCAACCAGCTTCCCTTGTATGATAAAAGGGCGTTTTCCGGCATGAATGAAACTTCGCCCTACGGGGGAACCCCTGAAAACAGCGAAATTCCGGGAACTTCCATGGGAGGCTTTAAATACCGCATGGTGCTTGCCGTATTTTTGTTTGTGGGATTCCTGGTGTGTGATACCAATGGAAGCAAAATAGGCGCCTACAGTACCGGTGAAGTATATGACATGATACTGGCCGATACCTTTCATCTGTATGAAGATACACAAGACCAGAACCCTGTCTTTGAGGAGCTGGCCGGTCTGCTTGATTTTGAAGATTAAATCCGATATACTGAATCTACAAGATTATCTTCACGGCAATCACCGGAACTGAAAATCTAATCGGCCAGTTGCCTGTGAAAATCGAAACAGTAAGGGATTATTACAAAGATGAGAAAGTTAGCATTACGTGACGATATTTTGATGCATGTGGAAAAGCCTGCCCGGTATATTGGGGGTGAGGTTAACTCTGTCATGAAAGATAAGAAGCAGATTGACGTACGCTTTGCCATGTGCTTCCCTGATGTCTATGAAATCGGTATGTCACATCTGGGCATCCAGATTCTTTACAGCATGTTCAACAGCTGGGACGATGTCTGGTGTGAACGAGTGTATTCTCCATGGACGGATTTAGATCAGATTATGCGAAGGGAAAAGATAGCCCTCTTTGGTCTGGAATCCCAGGATCCCATCCGGGATATGGACTTTCTGGGCATCACCCTGCAATATGAAATGTGCTACACCAACATATTACAGATACTGGATCTTGCACAGATTCCCGTTCTCGCCAAAGACAGGGATGCATCCATGCCTGTTGTGATCGGTGGCGGTCCCTGCAGTTATAATCCGGAACCCATAGCGGATTTCTTTGATCTGTTTTACATTGGGGAAGGTGAGACACAGTATCGCCCCCTGCTTGACTGGTATCTGGAAAACAGGAAGAAGGGCGGTTCCCGCCTGGACTTCTTAAAAGGCGCTGCTAAGATTCCCGGCATCTATGTACCACAGTTTTATGAAGAAGTCTACCATGAGGACGGTACGGTCAAGGAACGCCGAAAACTTTATGACCAGGCGCCTGACACCATTCTCAAAGAAATTGTGATGGATGTTTCCCATACCCATTATCCGGACAAACCGGTAGTTCCTTTCATCAAAGTGACCCAGGACCGGGTGGTACTGGAAATCCAACGGGGCTGTATCAGGGGATGCCGTTTCTGTCAGGCAGGGCAGCTATACCGGCCTGTCAGAGAGCGGGATGTGGACATGCTAAAGACTTACGCCGCTAAAATGCTTGCAAACACAGGCCATGAAGAAATTTCCTTAAGTTCCTTAAGCTCCAGTGATTATTCACAATTAAATGAGCTTCTGGACTTTTTGATAGAAGACTGCGACAGAAAACATATCAATATCTCCCTGCCTTCTCTTCGCATTGACGCCTTTTCCCTGGATGTGATGAGCAAAGTACAGGATGTGAAAAAGAGCAGTCTTACCTTTGCTCCGGAAGCCGGCAGTCAAAGACTCCGGGATGTCATCAACAAAGGATTGACCGAAGAAGTCATTTTGAAAGGAGCCGCATTGGCTTTCGAGGGCGGCTGGACCAGAGTGAAACTCTATTTTATGCTGGGGCTTCCCACGGAAACGGCAGAAGATATCCGTGGAATCGGAGAGCTCTCCAATAAGATTGCAGCCACTTTCTTTGATACCGTTCCCAAGGAAAAGCGCGTAAACGGCAGAGTGCAGATCGTGACGAGCACTTCCTTTTTTATTCCAAAGCCCTTTACCCCTTTTCAGTGGGCGCCCATGTGTACCAAAGAAGAATTTCTGGACAAAGCCCATCAGACCAGGCAGGGCATCATGGAGCAGCTCAATCAAAAGAGCATCAAATACAACTGGCATGAGGCAGACGTAAGCGTTTTAGAGGGGGTCTTTGCCAGAGGTGACAGAAGAGTGGGACAAGCCATCCTCACAGCCTACACCCGCGGCTGTATGTTTGATTCCTGGAGCGAGTCCTTCCACAATGATGTGTGGCTTGAAAGTTTCGCGGACTGCGGACTGGATATTGGCTTTTATACCACCAGAGAGCGGGCCGATGACGAAATTTTTCCCTGGGATTTCATAGATTGCGGCGTCACCAGACAATTCCTGCTACGTGAATGGCAAAAGGCACAGGAAGGCACAACCTCTCCCAACTGCAGAAACAAATGCCAGGGCTGCGGCGCAAGGCGGTTCGGCGGCGGTGTATGCTATGAGGAAGGAAATGAAGAGACATGAAGATCAGAATGAAATTTGCCAAATACGGCTCCATCAAATTTATCGGCCACCTGGATATGATGCGCTTTTTCCAGAAGGCTATAAGACGTTCCGGCATAGACATCCGCTATTCGGAAGGATTCAGTCCCCACCAGATCATGTCCTTTGCTGCCCCTCTGGGTGTGGGCATTGAAAGCCTCGGGGAATATCTTGACATAGAAGTTAACACCTTGACAAGTACAGCCGAAATGGTATCTGCCCTGAACGATACCATGGTAGAAGGCGTACAGATTCTGGATGCCTGTATACTTCCGGACACAGTCAAAAATGCCATGGCAAGTGTTGCCGCAGCTTCTTATCAGATTCATTTAAAAGAAGGGGACTTTCCCATACCAGATTTTGCTGAAAAGCTGTCCGACTTTTATGCGCAAGAACAAATACCCTATACCAAAGAGACCAAAAAGAGCATCCTGGAAATGGACTTAAAACAAGGGATTTACAATATGCAGGTGAAAGAAACGCAGGTACTGACAGACATTATGTCTGCAGTCGCAGCCGTGCTTATCACAAACCCGGATGAGAAACGCCTGTCCCTCCCCTGTATCCAGATGACTGTGGATGCCAGCAGCAGCGGCAATATCAAACCTACAGTTGTCTTTGAAAAATTCTGTGAATTTGCTGGATGCAAAATACCATCCTCCCGCATCCAGGTGACAAGACTGGAAACCTACACAAACCTTGCCAAAGAGGGAGAGGTGAGGCGGCTTGTGCCGCTTCTTTCCATGATATAGGAATCCTTTTTATCAAATTTCTCTTGACCTTCCACCTTGTGGAAGCCTTATTCTGTCCGTAGCAGGAGAAAAATCGGCAATCTGGCAAGGAGGAAGTCATATGAAAATCAACGAAGTAGAACAGCAGGTAAACATCACCAAGAAAAATATCCGTTTCTATGAACAACAGGGATTGCTGAGTCCCAAGCGCAATCTGGAAAACGGCTATCGTGATTATTCTGAGGAGGATGTTACAGAACTAAAGAAAATTAAAATGCTTCGCAAATTATCCCTTCCCCTGGAAGAAATCAGAAGGATTCAGAAAGGTGATCTGATTCTGACTGATGCTTTGCAAAGACAAGTCATTCTCTTAGAGCGGGAAAGAGCAAGTCTCGAAGAAACCACACGGCTTTGCCAGCTTCTAAGTGAAGAAACGTGCCAGTATCAAACCTTTTCTCCTGACAAATATTTAGAAAGGATGGTAGAAATGGAACAAGAAGGTACTAAATTCTTAAATGTAAACAGGCACGACATCCGACAGAAGAAGCTTGGGCCCATCATTTTCAGTTTTCTGTTTATACTGATTATGATTGGGAGTATCGCTGGCCTTATCTGGGAATATGTAACAGATTCTATATCCCTGTGGCTCATGGTATTATTTCTGCTCATTCCCATCACCATGATTTTGTCCGTTATCGCAGTCTTGTTGCAAAGAATGAAAGAGATTGAAGGAGGAGAAGAGGATGTTGCTCGTAAATACTGATTATATTACCGGAAAAGAAGTGGAAACTTTAGGCATTGTCAAAGGAAACGTTGTACAATGCCGTAACGTGGGCCGTGATTTCATGGCAGGTATTAAGACCCTTGTTGGCGGTGAGCTGAAAGAATACACCGAAATGCTCAACCAGGCAAGACAGATTGCCATCAAACGAATGGTCGACGAAGCAGAAACCTTAGACGCCGATGCCATCATTAATATCCGCTACGCATCATCATCCATCATGCAAGGCGCCGCCGAAGTCATCGCCTACGGAACAGCAGTAAAATATAAAATCTAATATCATCTTCCAATTCATCATAAAATTTGATAAGATATACGCGATGGCAATGAGCAGTGCCACTTTGTAAGACAGAAAAAGGACTGCTTGCAGATCCTTTTTCTGTTTTACAGAGTGATAGGGCGAAGCCCGCGAGCGAAAAACCGCAGGTTTTGAGCGACGCACTGCGGGGTAAGCAGGGCGACGCACTGCGGGGTAAGCAGGGCGACGCACTGCGAAGTAAGCAGAGCGATACACTGCGAAGTAAGCAAGGCGACGCACTGCAAAGTAAGCAGAGCGACGCACCAGGAGACCAAATGCATGGCGCAAGACGGCAAAATCCTTATCTTAAAATTCCATGACAAACTCCTCAGCCTGCTCTTAAGCAACAATCAGGTTCTTTCTGTCCGTGTTCAGCACAATCAGGCCATCACAGTGGGAGATATCTACATTGGCAAAGTCCAGAATATTTCCCGCAATATCAATGCCGCATTTGTAGATTTAGGCGGCAAGTACCTGACCTTCCTCCCCATGGCGGAGGCCAGATCAGCCTATTTGGCAAATCGGACACCTGACGGTACCATAAAGCCCGGGGATGAAATATTGGTACAGGTTATCAAAGAACCGATGAAAACAAAACTTGCAGGCGTGACATCGAAGATATCTCTGTCCGGACGTTATGTGGTAATCGGCACACAGAATGCTTCCCTAAAAGGGCATATTTCACCAAACAAGACAGGACCGGAAGGGAAAATAACAGCCGGTAATGTCCAGGTATCTTCCAAATTAAATAAAAAACAGCAAAACAGATTCCGTAATCTGGGAACTTTACAGAAACTTTCTGAACAATATCAAGTGATCGTGCGCACCAATGCCGGATCCCTGCCGGAGGATACACCTTTAATCCGGGAAACTGAGGAACTGGCGGGAACACTTGCCCGCATTCTTGAGATAGCAGACAAGCGCACCTGTTACAGTTGTCTGTATCACCATAAACCTGACTATATCAGTTTTATCCAGAATGCATACCATACAGAATATAGTGAGGTGGTAACAGACCTGCCGGATGTGTATGAGACGTTACAGGAATCTTTTAAAGACACAGCGATACAGATACGTTTCTACGAGGACAATTATCTGCCACTTCACAAACTGTATTCTGTGGAAATCCGTATCAAAGAACTTTTGGATAAAAAAGTCTGGCTCAAATCCGGCGGTTATCTTGTAATCGAACCTACAGAGGCCCTGATTTCCATTGATGTCAATACCGGAAAATGCGAGACCGGCAAAAACACAGAAGAAACTTTTATGAAAATCAATCAGGAAGCCGCTGAGATGATCGCCCTACAATTACGGGCCAGAAACCTATCAGGTATGATTTTAGTAGATTTCATTAATTTGAAACAAAAGGAACATGAAGCACAGCTTTTAGAGTACATGCGAAAGCTTCTGAAGCAAGACCCGGTATCGGCAAGCGTGGTAGATATGACCGGGCTTGGTCTGATGGAACTTACCAGGAAGAAAATAGATCCCAGTTTTGCAGAGCAAATGAGAAAGGACGTCTGATATGGAACTTTTAAGCATGGAAAAAGTCAAAGATGGCAGGTATTTGAAGAACTATGAACTGACCTACCGTAACAAAGCCGGCAGAGAAAAGAAATATGAGATTGTCAGCCGCAATGAGATAGCCGGTCCTGACAAAATCGGCGAAAAAGTAAGTGGCGTATCCATCGTTGCCTACTATGGAGATAAAATGCTTCTTCTGCGGGAGTTCCGCATGGGTGTCAACCGTCTCATTTATAATCTCTGTGCGGGTATGCTAGAAGAGGGTGAATCTTTAGAAGAATGTATCCAGCGGGAACTGTATGAGGAGACCGGTCTTCATGTCAAGCGGATTCGCAGCATCCTGCCGCCGTCTTTTGCGGCAGTGGCTTTCTCTGATGTAAAAACACAGATTGCCTTTGTGGACGTGGATGGCGGCTTCGAGGATCACACCTCCGAAAACGAACAGATTGACGCAAAATTCTACACCAAAGAAGAAGTCCGTGAACTTCTGGAAACAGAAGAATTTAGTTCCAGAGCACAGATTGCAGCGTACTTTTTTATGGTGGGATAATCCGCTTTACATGTATCCCATAGAAAGGAATTTTCTTTACATGAAATGTTTTTCCGGTAAAAATTTCAAAAGAAATGTGGCTGCAGTCCTGGCTCTGTTTCTTTTGCTTTGTTTTGATCAATACACAAAGTATCTGGCTGTCATACACCTAAAAGGACAGGATGCTTTTCCCCTCATTGACCGCATTTTAGAATTCAGCTATCTGGAGAATACCGGCGCAGCTTTCAGTTCTTTTGCCGGCAGACAGACCTTTTTAGTCCTTCTGACAAGTGTAGTGATTGTGGTTTTTATCTGGAAATTCCTGACCCTTCCATTAGGGAAGCGCTTTCATGGCATGCGGATTTGTCTGCTCCTTATTATAAGCGGCGCTGTCGGCAATCTGGTTGACAGGATATCCAACCAATATGTGGTGGATTTTATCTATTTTGTGCCCATAGATTTTCCCAAGTTTAATGTGGCAGATATCTACATTACCATAGGAGTTGCTGTTCTGGGCGTGATGTTGTTTTTCTATTACAGCGATGAAGAATTTGAAACACTTTTGTCCATACATCATAAAGCTGACAGGACCGACGTATAAATCTTCTTCATAAGATTAATAAAATTTGTGTGGTGATGAAACGTTATGAATATTGTGTTTATAGGTTTGAGTATTTTAAGTATCTGTGTGATTGTATCGGCATTATCCCTTTTGCTAAAGGGGGACGGTTCCCGTGACCAGAATCTGATGCAATATTTTCTGTTAGGTTCTTTCATCCACAATATTGGATATTTGTTAGAATTGACAGCGCCAACGGTAGATGTTGCCCTGACAGCTGTCAAAATCCAGTATATTGGATCATTGACAATTCCCATCAGTTATTGTCATTTTATGTTCAACTATTGTTTCGAGAAAGCTCCGACAAAACTCTTAAAAGTTCTTAAAATAATAGATATTTTCCTGTTTGTGCTTGTCTTTACCTGTGAATTTCATAACTACTTTTACCGTCAGGTAGACTGGCTGTATACCGCTGATGGACATGGATATCTGATGCTGGAATATGGCATTGGTCACTTGATTTTTATGCTCTGCGGTCTGATCATTCCCTATACGCTTACATTGTATGCCCTGATTCGGGTCTGTATCCAAAAACCCGATTATGCCGCTGACAGAAAGTACAAACTGATTCTGGGGCTTTCTTTCGTGCCAGTGGTGGTACTGGGTTCCTATATCATGAAACTGACCTTTGCATATGATCTTACGCCATTTATCCTGGGGTTGATCCTCTCCTGTGTGGTCATTTTAATCTGGAGCCGGAAAGTTTATGATTTCAGCACTCTCGCTGCCGGTATTTTACTCGACAGCATGAGCGACGGCGTCATTGCCATAGACAATCACAAACGAATTGTCAGCTATAACCCTGCAGCCACTGGTATTTTCCCGGAACTGAACGCATCCGCAGTTGGCAGGCATATAGAAGAACTGGATGGGTTTCCTCGTGACATACTTGGTGAAGATGATCGGGAAGCGTTTTCTATTAACGGCAGTTTTTATCAGGGACATGTCAAACAGATTGTGGATAAATACGGTGAATCAAAAGGCTACGTTCTCCTGATTCTGGATGTGACTGAGACCAGAAATTATATCGAGGAGATCAAGCAGGTACGGGAACAGGCAGAACAGGCCAATATTGCCAAAAGTGCGTTCCTTGCAAACATGTCCCATGAAATCCGGACACCTATGAATGCTATCGTTGGGTTGAGTGATATTATCATGGAACAAAGCAGAGGCCGGAAGGTATACGGCTATGCATGTGATATCAAATCCTCCTCCCGCAATCTTCTGGCTTTGATCAACGATATTCTTGATTTATCTAAAGTGGAAGCCGGGAAAATGGAGCTGATTGAAACAAAATATCATGTAAAATCACTGGTTAATGAAGTGCTGAGCATGATGGATATCGTAGCCTCTCAACATGGCCTTATGCTGTTTAGTGAGTTTGACATGTCAATTCCCTGTCGTTATCTGGGTGATGAAGGAAGAATCAAGCAGATATTGATCAATATTTTAAATAATGCCATAAAATTTACCAAAGAAGGGCATGTCAAAATTTTTGTTGCAGGTAAACAAGGTGAAACGCCTGACACGGAGCATCTGGTATTTCGGATTGAAGATACCGGCTGTGGCATCAAAGAGGAAGATATTGAGGGGATATTTGAGAACTTCAGACAGCTGGACTCCAAGAGAAACCGAAGCGTAGAGGGCACGGGGCTTGGTCTTTCTATCACCAAACGCCTGGTAGAGTTGATGCAGGGCACCATTGCACTGGAAAGTGTTTATGGCGAAGGGACCACCTTTATTGTAGAAATACCTCAAAAGATTGCGGATACCAGACCTTTGTCTGAAATCCCGGAAGTGGAAGCGCCTAAAGAGAAACTGTTGGAACCCTTCACGGCACAAAACTGCAAGATACTGGTGGTTGACGATAATATCATCAACAGAAGAGTCGCCAGATCCTTACTCCAGACCTATGGGGTAGAAATCGCCGAAGCAGAAAGCGGTATGTCTGCCATAGAACTTGTCAAAACTACAAAATATGATATTATTTTTATGGACCATATGATGCCTGCAATGGACGGCATAGAAACAGTGCAGCATATCCGAACCGACTGCGGTGACAATGGCAGTCTGCCTGTGATCATCGCCTTGACAGCGAATGCCATGGAAGGCGTCCGGGAAACTTTCCTTACCAATGGTTTTCAGGATTTTATCACCAAACCAATTGACAGAAAGACCTTACATAAGACACTTTTAAAATGGATTCCCGAACAGGATCGTACCCCTGGCGGAGAGTGGATTGACAAGTTACAGTCAAGTAACAGCAACTATGGGGAATTCCAGGATATTATCATAGAGGGTATCAATACAGATGAAGTGGCTGAGCATCATTCTGCCAGCATAGAAGAATACATTGACCTTTTACATCTTTACTGTCTGGACGGGAAACGAAAGCTTGCCCTTCTTCGCAGACTCTTGGAAGAAAAGGATTATAAAACCTATGGCATAGAAGTCCACGGTTTAAAGAGCGCGTCCGCGAATGTGGGAGCCATGCACGTATCAAACAGAGCCAGAGAGCAGGAAAAGGCAGTGAACAGAGGAGATATCACGTTTGTTGACAGCCATGCGGAGAAACTTCTGACTGAATATGAAGAGCAGTTGAATCATATTCAGACATATCTGGACTCAAATCACAAGTCAAAAGACACGAAAGAAAAGGAACAGGAAATTGAAAAAGCAGATTTACTGCAGAAGATTGAGACCGCATTAAACAATCTGGAGAATTTCCAATCCAAGGACTGTGCGAACGAGATAGAAGAAATTTTAGAGTATCACCTTGCAGCTGACACGGAAGCAGCTTTGGATAAAATAAGGGAGCAGCTTAAATTATATGAGGACGACGCGGCAGAACAGATGCTGCGTGAGTTAATAGAACAAATTCAAAAGGAGGCGTAAAGCAGCGTGGAAGAGAAGTTAACAATACTGGCTGTAGACGATAACAGCATCAGTCTTGCAAAAATTGAACAGGAGCTTAAGAAGACCTATGAGATCGTTCCTCTCAATTCCGGTGTCCGTGCCCTACAGTATTTGAAACAGAAAACACCGCCAGACCTTATTTTACTGGATATTCAGATGGTTCCCAAAGACGGCATTGAGACGTTGCGGGAGATTCGCGAACTGGAAAGATGTCAGGATATTCCGGTGATCATGCTCACCTCGCAGCGTGAGAAACATACGATTGTAGAAAGTTCCAAACTCGGAATCAACGACTATGTTCTCAAACCTTTTAAGCCGGAAGATTTACGGGAAAGGATTGAGCGCGTTCTCAAGACAGAATTTGATAAAAGTATGGACAATCGATAAAAACAGATTGACAAACTGGGATAAAATGTATATGATTAATGAGTATGCCGCATAACGAGGTAAAAGTATGCCCTTTCACGGACATCACCATAGTTAGCGAGTAAATGAACTTCGTGTTCATGAATAGGAGGTGCCATATGTACGCAATCATTGCAACAGGCGGAAAACAGTACAAAGTATCCGAGGGTGATATCATCAGAGTTGAGAAACTTGATGCTGAGGTGGGTACGACTGTAACATTCGACCAGGTGATAGCTGTCAGCGATAAGGAGCTTAAAGTTGCAGGCGATGTAGCAAATGCAACCGTGACCGGAACCGTAATGGATCAGGGCAAAGCTCGCAAAGTCATCGTTTACAAGTATAAGAGCAAAACCGGTTATCACAAGAAAAATGGTCACAGACAGCCGTATACGCAGATTCAGATTGACAAGATCAACGCGTAATGACAAAGATTACCATTCATAAAACAAAGACAGGGGAGTATCTGGGATTTACCTGTGAAGGACATGCCGGATATGCTGACAGCGGTAAAGACATCGTCTGTGCAGCAATTTCCATGCTGGTCATCAACACGGTCAATTCTTTTGAGAAAATTACAAAAGAACCGGTTCAGGTAAAGGCAGCGGAAAATACAGGCACCATAGAATGCCTGTTTACACAGCATCCCATAAGTGAGTCCTCAAAAGTACTCATGGATTCCCTGGTGCTCGGCTTAAGTCAGGTTGAAAAACAGTACGGGCAGAAACATTGTAAATTGAGATTTAAGGAGGTGTAATACCATGTTGAATATGAACCTTCAATTTTTTGCACATAAGAAAGGTGTCGGTTCCACCAAGAATGGCCGTGATTCCGAAGCCAAGAGATTAGGTGCGAAAAGAGCTGACGGACAGTTCGTCAAAGCAGGAAATATCTTATACAGACAGCGCGGGACCAAGATTCATCCTGGCAACAATGTAGGTATCGGCGGAGATGATACACTGTTTGCTTTGGTTGATGGTGTTCTTCGTTTCGAGAGAAAAGGAAGAGACAAGAAACAGGCTTCTGTATACCCTGTGGAGAAATAAGACCATTGAAGCGGCTCCAAACATCTAGGTGTTTGGGGCTTTTTTCAAATGTAGTAGGAGACAATTATGTTTGCAGATCGCGCAAAAATATATGTAAAGAGCGGCAAAGGCGGCAACGGCCATGTATCCTTCCGCCGGGAAAAATATGTGCCAAACGGCGGCCCTGACGGAGGAGATGGCGGCAACGGCGGCAGTGTATACTTTGAGGTTGACGAGGGGTTAAATACCCTCACAGACTTCCGGCATATTCGTAAATACAGCGCCGGAAATGGCGAAGAGGGCGGTAAAAAAAATTGTGCCGGTAAAAATGGGGAAGATATCACGATCAAAGTCCCCGAAGGCACGGTGATTCGTGAGGCCGAAACCGGTAAGGTAATCACCGATATGTCCGGGGATAATCGCCGGTTTCTGCTTCTAAAGGGCGGCAGAGGCGGGAACGGGAACCAGCATTATGCTACCAGCACCATGCAGGCTCCCAAATATGCCCAGCCCGGACAGCCAGCACAGGAGCTGGAACTTATTCTGGAGCTGAAAGTCATAGCGGATGTAGGCCTTGTAGGCTTTCCTAATGTGGGAAAATCAACCTTTTTATCCAAAGTAACCAATGCCAGACCAAAGATTGCCAACTATCATTTCACGACCTTAAATCCGAATCTGGGCGTTGTGGATTTAGCGGATGCCAAGGGATTTGTGATTGCAGATATTCCCGGCTTGATAGAGGGCGCCTCGGATGGTGTGGGGCTTGGACATGAATTTCTTCGTCATATTGAACGAACAAAGCTGATCGTACACATTGTGGATGCGGCGTCCACGGAAGGACGTAATCCGGTGGAAGATATCTATGCCATCAACAAAGAGCTTACAGCCTATGATCCCACACTGGCCTCCCGGCCTCAGATTATTGCCGCCAATAAGATTGATATGATTTATGGGGAAGAATACGATGACCCTGTTGCCATAATCCGCAGGGAATTTGAACCCCAGGGGATTCCTGTCTATGCCATTTCCGCCATCAGCGGCAAAGGCCTGCGGGAACTTCTGTATGCCATCAACAACAAACTTGCCGCATTGGACAGGACGCCTGTTGTGTTTGCACAGGAGTTTTTCCCGGAATACCGCTTTGACATCGAAACAGAGCCATTTACAGTCATCTACGATGAGAAGGCCGATGAATACGTGGTCGAGGGTCCCAGAATTGAAAAAATGCTTTCTTACACAAATCTGGAATCTGAGAAAGGTTTCAAGTTTTTCCAGGATTTTATGAAAAAAAATGGCATTCTGGAGCAATTGGAAGCTCTTGGCATTCAGGAAGGAAGTACCGTAAGGATGTATGGCTTGTCGTTTGATTATTATCGTTAAACATATTTAGTGCACCAGCTGATCACGACAGGATTGATAGAATTTATAAAACGGAGGAAACTATGACAAGTAAACAGCGTTCCTATTTAAAAAGTCTGGCAAGCACCCTAAATCCCGTTTTTCAGATTGGCAAAGCCAGTCTGACACCGGAAGTTACGGTGGCAATTGAGGAGTGTTTCAATACAAGAGAACTGCTCAAAATTACTGTCCTCAAAAACTGTCTGGATGATCCCAAAGAGATCGCACAGGTTGTCGCTGAGCGTACACACTCTCAGGTAGTACAGGTTATCGGCCGGAAATTCATATTATATAAACCAGATAAGAAAAATCCACGGATTGTCCTGCCCAAAGCCTGAAAGGACTAGACAGATTTATCACAACCATATGGATGATCGGAGGGTATGCGGCAGATGAAGAAAATAGGAATCATGGGCGGAACTTTTAATCCGATTCATCTGGGGCATCTGGAAATTGCCAAAAGAGCCCTGGAACAATTTGCCTTACATGAAGTACTGTTCGTTCCAAGCGGTGTCCCTTATATGAAAGACTTGGATACGGTACTGCCTGCAGAAACAAGATGTGAGATGACACGTCTGGCTATCAGGAATATGCCTTCTTTCAGCCTGTCCCTGATAGAAGTGGACAAGGCGAAAAATACCTATACCTGTGAAACACTGAAAGATTTAAAAGATGCCGCTCCGGACACAACATTCTATTTTCTTCTGGGTGCAGACAGCCTATGGGCCATTGAACAATGGAAAAACCCGCAGGAAATCTTTTGCCGCGCGCATGTGCTGGCAGCGGTGCGGAACAATAAATCCAAGACTGACATGAAGAAGCAGATTGCATACCTGGAAGGGAAATTCGGAGCCAGAATTTCAATCCTGGAGATTCCGGCTATGGAAGTGTCCTCCACCATGATTCGGGACCGGGTACGAAATAATCTACCCATACATGACCTGGTTCCGAAAGCCGTGGAGAACTATATTTATGATCATAAACTGTATCAGGAGGAATAAGCTATGGTAGAGAAAAGCAAAATAGAATTACAGGAACTGCGCAAAGCAATGGAGCAGGAATTATCATCCAAGCGGTATCTGCACACGCTGGGTGTATCCTATACAGCGGCCTGTCTGGCCATGGCACATGGGGCAGATATGGACAGTGCTATGACAGCCGGTCTGCTGCATGACTGTGCCAAACCATTAAAGGGCGAAGAGCAGATCGCACTCTGTGAGAAAAACCATTTGGAAATATCAGACGTGGAGCGTCTCAATCCCTCTGCGCTTCTGCACGCTAAGGTTGGTGCCTATCTGGCAGAGACAAGATATGGCGTCACAGTGCCCGATATCTTAAATGCCATTCGTTATCATACCACTGGCCGGCCACAGATGAGCAAACTTGAGAAAATCCTGTATATTGCCGACTATATCGAACCGGGACGCAAACATGTGGCTGATCTGGAGCAGATCCGTCAAATGGCCTATCAGAACCTGGATACTACCATGGCTAAGATTCTGGAGAATACCCTGGCTTATCTCAAGACCACAGATGGACAGATTGATTCCATGACAGAAGAGACCTATGAATATTATAAGAAGGGCAGTTCCCTTCGGCATTAACCCTGCTTCCTATCAACAAACGCAGCATAGAAATATAGAAATGGAGATTACTATGAACACAAACGAAATTGCAAAGCTTGCCATAGACGCTCTGGAGGACAAAAAGGCAGATGATATCCGCATCATTGATATCAGTCATATTTCCACCATTGCAGATTATTTTATCATTGCAGACGGCAGTAACAAGAGCCAGATTCAGGCAATGGCTGACAATGTATCGGAAGTGCTTGCACGCAGCGGCTGTCACCTGAGACAGACGGAAGGTTACCAGAATGCCAACTGGATCTTGATGGACTTTCAGGATATTATTATCCATATTTTTGACCGGGAGAACCGCCTTTTCTATGATCTGGAAAGAATCTGGCGGGACGGTGTTTTTATCGAAAAAGACGATCTGTAATGTTTTACAGCAGAAAAAGTCCCATTGGCGTCCATTTATCACAAATCATAAACATATTTCGCTATAATTGAATCAGATTTACAGGAAAGATGCCGTGCGGACAAATGTCTTTGTCAGAACTGGTGTTCTTGCCGGAAATCAGAATGAGATCAGGGATGGGACGTGCGCTATGCGGATTGGAATATGTGATGATAAGAAGGAAGCCAGGGACTATATTGCAGATAAGGCAAAGTGTCTTTATCCATCCGATATTATAGTTACCTATGTATCGGGTGAAGCGCTTCTGTGCGCCAGCACACTGCCTGATATTCTGTTTCTTGATATACAGATGCCCCAGATGAATGGTCTGGAAACTGCCAGGAAACTCAGACAGCGGGATAAAAGTCTGGTGATTATCTTTGTAACCGCCACCGCAGATCATGTCTTTGAAGCCTTCGATGTGGGTGCTTTCCATTATCTGGTCAAACCTTTTACGGACCTTAAATTCACAGAAGTGTTAAAAAATGCCAGAAAACAGATTCTGGACAGAAAAGCGATGGTCTCCGGCCAAAGTGCTGTTATCCCCCAAAAACCCGGTATTTTGATAACCACAAGCGGCAAACACTTTACCGTGCATCTGGAAGACATTATTTATGCAGAAGTATATAACCGGAAAATAATCATCCATACCCTGGACAGTGATATTGAATATTATGGTAAAATGAAGGAGCTGGAAAAGCAGGCAGGAGAGAACTTTTTCCGCCCACACAGAGCCTACCTTGTCAATTTCCGTTATATCACGAAATATGATGCTGCCACCATATATCTGAAAAAGGGGCAGGCGCTCATGTCCAAACAAAAATATAGTCAATTTGTCCGGCAATACCTGCACTATAATCAGAAATTATGCAGCCGCTCATAGCTCATATAAACGGAACATTTCATTCTCATACACCAGGGTGCCGTGCTCTTTCGCATATTCATGTACACGATTGTATCCATCTTCCTCACAGACTGCTATATAATCAGCCGCATCCATGTGGTCCACTTCATCATACCAGTTGTAAGAGTATACATTGGTATATAAATACAGAACCCTTGGTTTAAAGAAGTAGATAACTTCATCATCCCTGATATTTTCATTTACATAGTCATAAAATTCCTGCGCACTGACCGAATCTGCCTGCCGCAGAGAATAGCGCCCCGTCTGAATAGAGACAGCCACCGCACTAAATGATACAAATATTATTATCATATACAGTAAATAACCGTCTTTTATCAGCAGACTGCCCCAGTCCATCCATCTGTATTCTTTAAACTTTTCCCTTATGTAAAAATATCCCTGACCGGCAAACAGCAGCAGCAGTGCATAGATGGCAAAGATAAACCTTGCACCCATATAATCATAAAAGAAAAGCATACACATCATGCCGCCCATGTAAATCAGAAGATACAGTTCCTCTTTCAGTTTATAAAGCATTCCCACCACAGCCAGAATCAGTAAAACACAGACGCCGGTATAACTGATTATGGCAATGATCGGCCTGGAAGTAGCACAGACCATCTGTCCCAGGATTTCAAAATAGCCGGTGATATTTTCTCTTAGTCTGCCAATCGTAAACTCAAAATAATCATTGTATGTGCCCCCGCTTTTCGGAAAATAGGAATAGAAGATTCGGGATGTAATCATGAAACTGATAAAAGGCATGGCCATCACAAGACCTTTTCGCAGATATCTTTTCACATGCAGATGCTTGTCCTCACTGACATGCAGTTTCCAGGCAGATAATACGATCATAATCACATCATAGACCAACAGCGCGAGGAACAGTGCCTGATTCATGGTCTTAGTCTCGCAGGCTGCGAAGATCAAAACACCCACAATAAGGCCCAGTAAGGCCTTACGCCACATGCAGTCGTGTTCATATTCCCTGTGATAGAGGTCTATGGTATTTATGGTAAGTAATATGATAAACATGCAGGGCAGATCAGATTCAATGGAATTTACATACATCAAAAAAGACAGATTACAGGTAATGCCCAGACAGATCAAAAACGCCGCTTTCCCTTTCATCCGTCTTTTTAAAATATAGACAAGCGGAATCATAGAAGCAGCAAAATAAAGCGCCTCATACAACTTCAGAATCGGGATATGAAACCCGAAAAGCTTATACATGGGCAGGAGCAGAATGGACCAAAACCAGGGATATACATCCGATCCTATTCCCTCCGCAGAAGTATTGATGATGAAGATATTCTTCTCGTACCATGCTTCTACAGCATGGTCTGCAAGGGCCCTGGTCTGTGCAAAATACTGACTGAAATCTCCGCCCCAGCTTTTCCCGTCATAGCAGACAAGAACAGCGCATAGAAATGTGGCTACAAACATAATGGCTGCCAAAGTCCCCGTGTTGATTCTGGAAAAAACGTCCATGACTTTTCCAACCTTCACCCGAACTTTCGGCCATACCAAATATAGCACACCCACCAGCATAAGCGGCAGGTATAACCGCGTTCTATATACATTGAGCAGTACAGAATCAAATACCGTCATCTCATTCTATTCCCTTCATAAAATTGCATATCTCATTATACTATTCCATATATTGTATTTCAACCTTCTTTATCGCCTGCTTCTGTATCTGAAATGCAATGAATGAAGTTTCATAAACTCTGATACCAGCATGCAAAAGGAGCTCCGGATTATAGTTCCGAAACTCCTTTGCATGCCTGCTCAACAGACATATTTCGCCCTTCTGAACAGGCAAGATTGTAACATTATGCTTCGTGCGATTGTTCCGCGCCTCCCGTATACATATAGAAAGTAATAATATAAAGTCCGGCGATACCCACTAAAGCGTAAATAATCCTTGAAAACCATGACATGTTACCAAAAATAAATGCCACTAAATCAAAGCTGAAAAGTCCGATTAACCCCCAGTTGATGGCACCAATGATGGCAATTGTCAGGGCAAGACAGTCCAAACCTTTATTTTTCATGTTTTCCATCCCCCTTCATCATACATCAACCCCTGTATTTATGTGAAAAATAATAAAAATCATGATTTCTCACATAATAACTGTTCAGCGGCTCATCCACTAGACAGTTACTATTATTATGTCTCACTCACTGTCATGCATACTGGAAATTTTATAGAAAAGAGGAAATATATCCGCATAGGTAATAAAATATTTTATCAATTTTAAAAGCATTAAATTATGCCATTGCATGACAATATATATAGTATACAGGTTATGACCACCAGAATCGCTGCCAGACGGATACCTATATGTATTTGAGTCTGTTGCGTTGTCTGTGCCGGTTCAATCAAATGAGAACGTCGCAGTACACTGATAACCGGTTTATAAAGAAGCATTAGGAATGAGGCATTTAATCCACTTTTTACCATATTAAACGGCAAGAATACCGGAAGCAGCAGCTTCACGACTTGTTCCCTCGGATAACCCATATAGATCGGCGTTATCAAATAGTTCCACAACAGCATAACCGTAATCATGCTCACACATCCAAAACCAAGCCCCATAACAGCACCAGATAAAGTTCTTCTTTTTTGATACACAAAAGAGGCCGTACATGCAAACGAGCAGGTTGATATTATATTCATCACACAGCCTATCGGACCCGTTCCGCTGATTGTACACATCTCTAGAACGGAAACAATCACCGACATGAAAAGGGCAGTAACGGGGCCAAAGATGAAACCACCCATGGTAATCATAATGTCCTTGGGATCATATTTCAGGAAAAGCACAAGGGGAATGCGCCCCACAAGCACAGCTACATAAGCAATAGCGCAGAGCATACTGATTGTTACAAGTTTTGTTGTTTTGTTCATAGTGAACCTCCTACTTAAATAAAATGAACACCTGAAAGTGTATCAGACCTTCAGGTGTCATATAAGCAGGTGTATGGAAAAGAGTCTGTCAGAGCAGGATAGAAGATGGACTAAAAAGCGTACAGAATAAATCAGACTAAGTCTGAGATTCCAACACACCTTCTTTAATCCGGACTATACCGTCGGTCCTGGAATTTCACCAGACCCCGCGCTTGCGCGCCCGCGGACTTTTACCGCCGATCGGGAATTTCACCCTGCCCTGAAGACATCATCACTATGCAGTTGTTTTCTAATATTATAAATTCCTGTATACAGCCTGTCAAGATATCAGTGTCTGTAAAGCCGGAATACGCCAAAGACCTTCCCCAGAATCTGGCAGTCGTCCACTATAATAGGATCCATGGAGTCGTTCTCCGGCTGAAGCCGTATATGGCCGTCTTCTTTGTAAAATGTCTTGACCGTGGCGGAATCATCAATCATAGCAACAATAGTATCCCCATTATTGGCAGTCTGACAGCTCTTTACAAAAATCTGATCACCGCTGTAAATTCCCACATTGATCATGGAATCACCCTTTACCTTGAGCACAAATGATTCACCGCTCGGAACCATGTCTGCGGGTACAGGAAAATAACTTTCAATATTTTCTTCCGCTAATATAGGCTGGCCTGCCGCTACCTGCCCGATCACAGGAAGAGATACCATCTCTGTACGCACCATCTGAAAATTATCATCGCAGATTTCAATTGCCCTGGGCTTCGTAGGGTCACGCCTTATGTAGCCATTCTTCTCCAGTGTCTCCAGATGAGAGTGGACAGAGGATGTGGATTTCAGATTGACGGCCTCACAGATTTCCCTGACAGCCGGCGGATAACCGCGTTTCAGTATTTCATCCTTAATATAATCAAGAATCTGCTGTTGTTTTGCAGTTATCTTCCCATATGCCATAACAATAACCCTTTCCTTTCTAAATACCGTTTATCAATGACGTTATAAGTATCATAGCACAGCCCCTGTAAAAAAGCAAACACATATTCAGAATATTTGTTCGACCTAAATTGCAAAAGTAAATTCTACCCTTTGTTTCTTCAATAGAAGTTACCTATGCACAAGTTGCATTTAATCCTGCACATGCTTTATGATGTCTATGTCCCTGACAGCAGTGGAAGGAGACATCATGAGTAAATATATTCCAGGTAACCATAAGCAT
>CAJTOO010000011.1:0-66 GCA_910577735.1 uncultured Lachnospiraceae bacterium | reverse complement strand
CAGTACCATTTCAAAAGAGATCCGTGCACACCGTCTGTCTGACTTCTATCCCGGCAGGGGGCTCTT
>CAJTOO010000010.1 GCA_910577735.1 uncultured Lachnospiraceae bacterium | reverse complement strand
GATTATAATGGACAGCCGGTAAATATGCTGCGTTTCTGGGAAGAGAGGATCGTAAAAGGCGTGAGGGTGCGGACGGAGTTCCAGTGGCTGACAAGCATCCAGATAACAAAAAGGAATGCGGAGAAAATAGCCGGAGCCGGAAGGAAACGATGGAAGATAGAGAATGAAGGATTTAACCGTCAGAAGAACTGGCAGGGGGACATTGCCCATGCCTGCAGCTGGGATGCCAGGGCGATGAAGAACCATTATCTGATGGCACAGATATCAGATATGGTAAAGCAGCTGTACGAATGGTTCTTCCTGAAGGCAGGGGGGATAAAAAAGAAGCAAAAAAATATATCTTCCGAACTGTTAGAAAGCTTTGCCCAGCAGATAACAGAAAGAGAAGATATATTTGGGGACGATATGCCTTGCATATCAACAACCTGAGTCAAGTATAGCAAAGGAAGTGATGCCTGCCAAGAGGGAAACGAAAATTTTATCCACAAAAAAGAGAGTAGTTATAGTAATGAGGTCAATGGATGTGGATAACGTTCCCAATTCTACGGAAAACTTTAAATTGAAAAATTTGAGGTGCCCGGGCAGGCTATAAAAGAATTTACCTTTCAAAGCTGGAAAGTTTATCAGAAGTTTGCCTCGGAAGAAGTTTTGTGCTATTATGAACTATTAAAGGATAATCGGCAAACAGATATCCTGGCCGCAAACGCGGCAGAATGAGAGGAAATATGCTGGAATTGAAACACATCTCTTTCCAGGCGGAAGATACCGGGAAAGAAGTAGAGATTTTAAGAGATATCAATCTTGTGATTGAAGACCGGTTTGTGGCGGTCACGGGGCCTAATGGCAGCGGTAAATCCACATTGGCCAAGATTGTGGCGGGGATTCTGACACCCACCGAGGGACAGATTCTTTTGGACGGTGTGGATATCACGGAGAAATCTATTACGGAGCGGGCGAATCTGGGAGTAGGCTTTGCTTTTCAGCAACCAGTCCGGTTTAAGGGCATTACGGTAAAGGATATGCTCTCCATTGCGGCTGGCAAGGACACGGCCATGTCGGAAATCTGTGCCATGCTCTCCGAGGTGGGATTGTGCGCCAGGGATTATGTAAACCGTGAGATCAATGCTAGTCTCTCCGGCGGGGAGCTAAAACGCATCGAGATTGCCATGATTATGGCAAGAAAGACAAGGCTGTCTATCTTTGATGAGCCGGAAGCCGGGATTGATTTGTGGAGTTTTCAGAATCTGATTCGGGTTTTTGAAAAGATGTATGAGGAGACAAAGGGTACGATTCTCATCATATCTCATCAGGAAAGAATCCTGAATATAGCGGATCAGATCGTGCTTTTGGCAGATGGCAGGGTAAAGAAGGTGGGAACCAGGGAAGAATTGATGCCGGAGCTGTTAGGAGCCGGCAAACCTTGTAAGACTTTAGCTGATAAACTGTAGAAATGAGGGTAATCTATCAATGGATGCAATACAACAGAACCTGTTGGAGCAGGTGGCAGGCCTGCATGAGATACCTGCCGGTGCCTATAATATCCGAGCCAATGGCCAGATGGCAGGGCGCAATACCACAGCGAATATAGATATTGTGAGTAAAGAGGATAAGTCTGGTATCGATATCAGAATCAAACCAGGCACCCGTTCTGAGAGTGTACACATTCCGGTGGTGTTGAGTCAGAGCGGCTTAAAGGAGAGTGTGTACAATGATTTCTTTGTGGGAGAGGATTGCGATATTACCATCATAGCCGGATGCGGGATTCACAACGGAGGTTCCCAGGCATCGGAGCATTCCGGAATCCATCGTTTCTTTGTGGAGAAGAATGCCAGGGTGCGCTATGTGGAGAAGCATTATGGGGCTGGTGACGGCAATGGAGAGAGGATCATGAATCCTACCACAGAGATACATTTGGCTCAGGGTGCTTCTCTGGAGATGGAGACCGTACAGATTAAGGGCATTGACTCTACGAAGCGGGTGACTGCGGCAACGGTTGCCCATGGGGCATCCCTGGTGATTCGTGAGAAAATCATGACGCATGGAAAGCAATATGCGGAGACGGACTTCGTGGTGAACATGGAGGGAGAAGGATCCAGTGTCAATCTGATATCCAGATCCGTGGCCAAAGAACATTCCAGACAGCTTTTTAAGAGCCGTATCATTGGCAACAGCAGTTGTCAGGGACACAGTGAATGTGACGCCATTATCATGGATGATGCCAGTGTCAGCGCCATTCCGGAATTGACGGCCAATGACATAGATGCGAACCTGATCCATGAGGCGGCGATTGGTAAAATAGCGGGAGAACAACTGATTAAGCTCATGACGCTGGGACTTACGGAAAAAGAGGCGGAAGAGCAGATAGTAAACGGATTTTTAAAATGAGAAAATTATTGCAGCGTGCTTTAAATCGAGTAGTGATCACAGCCATTATCGTACTGTTCCAGATAGGATTTTTCCTGCTGGAAATCTTACGGTGGGGAAATTATTATGTGGGGATTGCCTTTGTGCTGCGGCTGCTCAGTTTCTGTGCGGTAGTCTATATTATCTGGCGGCAGAATAATCCGGCGGTGAAACTGGCGTGGATTGTACCGATTCTTACTTTTCCGCTTTTTGGCGGTGTGATGTATCTTTTCTTTGGACATGTCATTGTGCCAAGAAAGCTCAGGGACAGTATAGAGCGCACTTATGCGTTGGTGAAGAAGAATCTGGTACAGGATGAAACAGTGTGGGAATCCCTTGGACGTGAAGACCAGTCGGTATTTAACCAGAGCAGGTATCTTCTGTCTTATTCCGGGGCGCCGGTTTGGAATCACACGGACACTACCTATTTCCCGGATGGACTGCCCTATTGGGAGAGCCTGCTTGCAGATTTGGAGACGGCACAGCATTTCATTTTCCTGGAATATTTTATTCTGGGAGAGGGTAAGATGTGGAATACAGTCCTGGAAATTCTGGAGCGTAAGGCGAGGGATGGTGTTGAAGTACGATTGATTTATGACGATGTAGGATGTGTTTTTCTTCTGCCTAAGAATTATCATGAGATTCTTGAAAAAAGAGGAATCAAATGCGTAGCATTTAACAGACTGGTACCTTTTATGTCACTTGTCCTTAACAACAGGGATCACAGAAAGATTGTGGTGATTGACGGCAGAGTCGGTTATACCGGTGGTATCAATATGGCGGATGAGTATATCAATTACAGACATCCTTACGGGGAACACTGGAAAGATGCGGGGATTCGGATTGCAGGAGAGGCGGTCTGGAATTTCACGGTGATGTTTCTGCAGATGTGGAATATGTCCCGTTATACGGAAGAAGATTATGGCAGATATCGTTATCACTTTGAAGAAACACTTTCGGTGAAGGGTTACGTGCAGCCGTATATGGATACACCGCTTGACGAGGAGACTGTGGGAGAGAACGTTTATCTGAACATGATCAGTAATGCCAGGAAGTATGTCTATATTTATACGCCTTATCTGGTCACGGATAATGAGATGATCACAGCCCTTAAGCTTGCCTCTAAGCGGGGAGTGGATGTACGGATTGTGACACCGGGCATACCGGATAAGAAGTTTGTCTACTGGCTCACCCAGTCCAACTATCAGAATCTGATTGAGTCTGGGGTAGGCATTTATCAGTATACGCCGGGATTTATTCATTCCAAGTGTGTGCTCTGCGATGATGAACTGGCCACTGTAGGTACCATCAATTTTGACTATAGAAGCTTCTATCACCATTTTGAATGTGGTGTTTTCTTGTATCAGACAGACTCGATAGAAGCCTTAAAAAGAGATATGGAAGAGACCTTTGCAGTTTCAGAACAGATTACGCTGGACTGGTGCAGGGATAAGTTTGTTAAGATCAATGTGGTCGGCCCCATATTAAAATTATTTTCGCCGCTGCTTTAGAGGGAGAAAGGGTATAGTGAATATGATACGATTTGTAAAGGTCATTGTGTGGAATCTGCCAAGAATTTATATGATACCCAGAATGGCATATATGGCTAAACATGCGAACCGCTACAGGGAAGAGGAGTGTTATGATTATGCCCGTCTTGCCATTCGGCGCATGATGCGGGCGGGACGCATAACAACGAAAAAGTATGGTACGGAAAACCTGCCTGCGGAGGGCGGATATATTATCTGTCCCAACCATCAGGGAAAATATGATGCGCTGGGTATTATGATATCCCATGAAAAACCCTGCTCGGTGGTCATGGACGATGCCAAATCCCATGTCATATTAGTCAAGCAGTTTATTGACCTGGTACATGGAAAAAGGCTGATCAAAAATGATGTGAAACAGTCAGTCAGAATCATCAAAGAGCTTGCAGAGGAAACGAAGAAGGGACGCAGGTTCATTATCTTTCCGGAGGGTGGATATTTTCATAATCATAATACGGTGGGAGAATTTAAACCCGGTTGTTTTAAGAGCGCTGTGAAAGCAAGAGTGCCAATTGTACCGGTGGCACTCATAGATTCCTATAAAGTGTTCGAGGAGTGGACTTTGAGAAAGGTTGAGACTCAGGTACACTTCCTGCAGGCAATCTCTTATGATGAGTACAGAGGTATGACAACATTGGAGATTGCCGAAATGGTAAAGAGCAGGATTACGAACAGAATCAAAGAGGTGTTAAACCCTGCCTGAGAGTAAACTTATATTTTAACAATAGCCTCTCGGTATTCATTGATTTCGGATAACCTGTTCTGTCCGGGAAATTTATAGCGGACGATGCTCTGATATACGTGGCTTGCATAGATATCTTTATCCAGCATGCTCCTGCCTGTTTGTGTCAGCAGGTTTCCGGCATCAGCCAGTTTGGAGAGCAGAGGGACACAGGACTTTTGTTTGATGGCATTAAGAAGCGGTCCGGCACTTTCCTGAAAGCCCAGCATGCGTGCGTAGAAAATCTGATCCTCTGACAGATAATGGGTTACATCTTCCCGGTATATCTGCAGCAGGATGTGGAGCAGACTGCGGGAGATGCGTGTGTAGGTACGATTTTTTGTCTTCAAAAGGTCGCAGAATGAGGGAAAGTCCTGATACTGCGGCAGAAGTTTGATTATGCGGTCCGACAATTCCCTGTCGATGTCGGGATACCGGGTAAATCCTCCGGACGGTTCTGAGAGAAGGCGGTAATGCATCAGTAAAGACAAATCGTCTGTAAAGACAGGGTAAGTTTTTGAGTATTGTTCTTCCATCAGCATGCGGGTGGAAGCAGGCACCTGGTTTAAAATACTGTCCGGTGAGTTAGAACTCTTCAGGGCTTCCCTGAGTGCCAGGGCAGAACAGCAGTCTGCCTGCAGGCTCTCATCATGATAAGAAGCGCCGGCCCGGCGTATGGTGCAGGGCTCTATGGCGCTGTTTCTCTTAAGGAGGGCCTTACAGTATTCGATTCCCAGAATATTATTAGGGGTGGATAATATGTCTGTGTGAGCCGTCAGATGGGGCGCAGAAGCCTCAATGGCGGCATTTCTTGCCTGAGGATAAGAATGACCTTTGCGCATCTTACGATCCAGTGTCTGCTTAAACACTTCGTCTTCATGAAGCAGCAGCTGTGCAAAGGTAGTGAGTAGTCTGACATCTCCGCATTCACTTCCAAAGCAGAGACTGTTCACTATGCCTAACTTATCAAGAAGGGTCACAGCGCCGCCGGCAAAATACTCTGCACTGCCGAGCGCATAATAGACAGGCAGCTCCAGAACCAGATCTGCGCCATTTAAGAGGGCAATTCTTGCACGAAGATACTTGTCCATCATGGCCGGTGCACCGCGCTGTACAAAATCGCCACTCATGACAACGATACAATAGTCTGCGCCGGTAAGTTCTTTTGCCTTTCTGATGTGATAGGCATGACCGTTGTGAAACGGATTGTATTCCGCAATGATACCTACAGTCTTCATGATGATTGTCCTTTCCCCTTAATACGATAGATTATCTGTACACAGTCTAACATAAAATGGTAATTTTGTATTGTTTTTTTATGAAAACAGACAAGAAAATCCCTTGTGTCAGACTCCGTAATTTTGTATGATTAAAGGAGTGAAGAAAAGCCTGGGGGGCTTATCGGATAGAAAAGGAGGATAAAGTAATGTCTTATATCGATCTGATGAAGGAGAAGGCCAGAAGTGATAAGAAAACCATTGTGCTTCCGGAGACGAATGATAAGAGGACACTGATTGCGGCGGCCAATATCATGAAAGAAGACATTGCCAATATTATTATGGTAGGCAATGAGGAAAAGATTATGGATGGTGCCGGCTGGCTGGAAGTGGAACTGGACGGCGTACAGATCATTGACCCGGAGAAAACGGAGAAACTGGATGAGTACGTAGAGCTGCTGTATGAGACCAGAAAGAATAAAGGTATGACACCGGAGAAAGCCAGGGATATATTATTGAAGGATTACCTGACCTTTGGAGTGGTCATGGTAAAGGCTAATGATGCGGATGGTATGGTGGCCGGCGCCTGTCATGCCACAGCAGACACACTTCGTCCTGCGCTGCAGATTTTAAAGACAGCACCAGGCGTAAAACTGGTGTCCGGTTTCTTTATACTGGATGTGCCGGATTGTGAACTGGGGGAGAATGGTACTTTTATTTTTGCGGACTGCGGTCTGAATCAGGATCCCACAGCAGAAGAACTGGCGGCCATTGCGGATACGTCAGCCAAGAGCTTTAAGAGTCTGGTGGGAGCGAAACCCATCATCGCCATGCTGTCACATTCCACCAAGGGCAGTGCGAAACATCCGCTGGTAGACAAGATGGTGGAAGCTACCAGGATCGCCCATGAGCAGTATCCGCATCTGTGTATTGACGGTGAATTACAGTCTGATGCCGCTCTTGTGCCTCAGGTGGCGAAATCCAAGGCGCCCGGCAGTGAGGTGGCAGGTAAAGCCAATGTGCTGATTTTCCCGAATCTGGACTGCGGTAACATCGGCTATAAACTGGTGCAGAGGCTGGGCAAGGCCGAAGCCTATGGCCCCATGCTTCAGGGAATCGCCAAACCTGTAAACGATCTTTCCCGCGGCTGCTCTTGGCAGGACATCGTAGGCGTGGTAGCCCTGACAGCAGTACAGGCACAGCTTGCGTGACAGATAGTATGAAGAACAAAGAATTCTTAGATTTTCTGATACAAAGATTTGAAATAGAAAGCGAAAGATTTGACAGATCTGGTGTGTATGCATATACGCAGCGTTTACTTGCATATAACTCAAATAAGATTGAGGGGAGCACTCTGACGGAGGAGCAAACCGCTTCCTTGTTTGATAATGGCACACTGCCGCAATCAGATGATTGTTACAGAGCAAAGGATGTTGAGGAAATGAGTGGGCATTTTCTCATGTTCAATAAGATGCTGCATACGTTGGACGAGCCTTTGTCTCAGGAACTAATAAAGCAGTTTCATTATGAGTTAAAGTCTGGGGTGTTTGAGGATCGTGCGAATGGATATGCTATTGGTGATTATAAACAGCGTCCTAATATGATTGGAATATATCAGACTGCAAGACCTGAGGATGTTGAAGAAAATATGAATGCTCTCATAGGATGGTATGCCGGTAAAGAAGTAAATGTTGCTGTGTTGGCAGAATTTCATGCAGAATACGAAAGTATTCACCCGTTTCAAGATGGCAATGGCAGGACAGGCAGGCTGATTCTTTTCAGGGAATGTCTGAAGAATGGTATTGTGCCAGTTGTGATTGAAGATGCAAATAGAAGTGAGTATCTGCAGGCTCTGAAGGAGTATAGAGAAGAAAAAACTCTGAATAAGTTAATCAGACTGTTTGAAAAAGAGCAGCAGTTTTATTTTGAAAAGTGTAAGTATTTTATATGATATTTGAACGGGTGTTCAGTTAAAGGAGGTAGAAAACATGAACATATTAGTCATTAACTGTGGCAGTTCTTCCCTGAAATTCCAGCTCATCAACGCGGAGACGGAACAATTGATTGCCAAAGGTCTGTGCGAGCGTATCGGTATCGAGGGCAGCCAGATTGTCTATCAGCCGGCGGGCGGTGTGAAAGAAGAGACAGTAATCCCGATGCCTGACCATACCAGGGCTATAGAGCTGGTATTGGAGGCACTGACCAATGAAAAGACCGGCGTTGTGAAATCTCTGCAGGAGATTGGCGCAGTAGGACATCGTATCGTGCACGGCGGCGAGAAGTTTGCAGCATCGACGGTTATCACAGATGAGGTGATTGAGGCGATTAAAGCCTGCAATGATCTGGCGCCCTTACATAATCCGGCGAACCTGATCGGTATTGACGCCTGCCAGAAACTGATGCCGAAAACCCCTATGGTGGGTGTATTCGATACGGCCTTTCATCAGACAATGCCGAAGGAGGCTTATCTGTACGGCCTTCCGTATGAATATTATGAGAAATACCAGGTGAGAAGATATGGATTCCATGGCACCAGCCATGCCTATGTATCCAAACGTACAGCAGAGCTTTTGGGACGAAATTATGAGGATATGAAGATTATAGTCTGCCACCTGGGCAATGGCGCAAGCATATCAGCAGTGGAGAAGGGCAAATGTGTAGATACTTCTATGGGTCTTACCCCTTTGGAAGGATTGATCATGGGAACCCGCTGTGGCGATATCGATCCTGCTATCGTGGAATATATTGCCCATAAAGAAAATAAGAGTATTGATGAAGTGATGACGGTTCTGAATAAGAAATCCGGCGTGCTGGGTCTTTCTGACGGCCTTTCTTCTGATTTCAGGGATCTGGAGAAGTCTTATAATGCCGGGGAGGACAGGGGACTTCGCACCATCAGGGCTTTTTCCTATCGCGTGGCTAAATATATCGGAGCCTACACGGCGGTCATGAATGGTGTGGATGCTATCTGCTTTACGGCAGGTGTGGGTGAGAACAACCCCTTAGTCCGCAGTCTGGCCTGTGAGCGCTTGGGGTATCTGGGGATTATTCTGGATCAGGAGAAAAATAATACACGCGGGGAAGAACTGGAAGTCAGTACACCGGATTCCAGGGTGAAGGTGATGGTGGTTCCCACCAATGAGGAACTCGCAATTGCGAGGGAGACATTCGCGTTGGTAAAATAGCCTGTAGTATCATGGAGGAAGGATAAATGAGTATTTATAGATCACAGTTGAGTAAATCCTTAGTCATCAACCTGTATAACGCGCAGATTGCCAAATTGGATATTCCCTATCAGGACATTTTTGTGGAGACCAGTTTCGGCAGGACACATGTGGTGGAGATTGGCAATCCGGAAGGAAAGCCGCTTCTTGTATTTCATGGCGGCAACAGTACCACAGCCTATAATCTGCTGGAAAGCAGGTTTTTGCTGGAAAAGTTCCATGTCTACGCGGTGGATATCATCGGACATCCGGGAAAGAGCGCGGAGAATATCCTGATGCCTTTTGGCTATCATTATGGCAGATGGGCGGGGGAAGTGATCTCAGCCCTCGGATATGAGAAAATCTGCTGTCTTGGCAGTTCTTTCGGAGGAGGCGTACTGACGAAACTGATGTGTATCGCGCCTTCCAAGGTGGAGCGGGCCGTACTTTTAGTACCGGCAGGCATCAACAATGCCTTTCCTGCAGACACGGCAAAGATGATAGTGCCGCTTGCCAAATACTATCTGACGAAGGATGAAAAATATATGAAAGAGACAGCCATGTATATGGCTTTGTCAGAGAAGGCACTCAAGAAGGATTTCATGGCTGTGATCAAAAATACGTTGGACAATGTGAAGATTCATCCGTTCATGCCTTCCAATGTGGAGATGGCACGCCTGCACAAATGCAAAGCACCTGCGCTTGTGATGGCGGCAGAATATGACTGTCTTTTCCCGGCAAGGAAAGTATTGCCTAAGGCAAAGAAAGTGCTTCCCAATTGTAAGATACATATGTTGAAGGGAAGGGGACACATTCCTGTCCTCAGAAAGAGAGAGAAACAGATTATTGTGGATTTCCTGATGTGACGGTTGTATTTTTCGATATTTTTCGATATTTTTCGATGCGGAAGCGCCGAAAATTCCCGGTTGACAAACTATGACTGCCTATGTATAATTGTTTGAGTATGGATAGGAGTCTACTATGTTCGTGAACTTAACTGATGTGTTGACAAACCAGGGGAAAGTGCTTCCGATGCAGATAGAAACGGGAATCAAGCAGGTTCTTGTGGGCGGGGAAAGCTACCAGGTGCTTAAAAGTGTTCCGGTGGATTTCGTGTTTACCAACACACAAAAAGGCAGAGCGCGGATTGAGGGTAAAACCGAGTTTACATTTGCAGTAACTTGTGACAGATGTTTAAAACCCGTAGAGCAGAAAATTGCGCTTGTATTTACCAGGGAAGTGACGGCGCCGGATATGAGCACTGGTTCGTCCGAGGAAGATGAACAGGATTTCATGGATGGATACCAGTTGAATGTGGAAGACTTACTAAACAGTGAGATAGTGACAAGCTGGCCTATGAAGATTCTGTGTAAGCCGGATTGTAAGGGGATCTGCCCCAAATGCGGCAGGGATTTGAATACGGGGACATGTGACTGTGATACCTTTGTTCCTGATCCCAGAATGGCGGCAATCAAAGATATCTTTGAAGCGGATAAGGAGGTGTGACGATGTCTATTTGTCCTAAGAACAAATCTTCTAAAGGTAGAAGAGATAAGAGAAGAGCAAACTGGAAGATGACTGCTCCTACATTGGTGAAATGTAGCAAATGCGGCGCCCTGATGGTGCCCCACAGAGTATGTAAGAAATGCGGAACATACAACAAAAAAGAAATCATTGCAGTTGACTGATCAGTGAAAGATGTAGAGAAATCAAGGTTTATAGATATATAATCCTTGATTTCTTTGTTTTCATCACTATTCTGTGATAAATTGTGTACCGGGTGTAAGCTGGTAAGCAGAAGGAGAAACAATAATGGATTTGATATTATTTGGAGCAGGGCATTATGGAAAGGATGCAGGATGAATGGATCAAACCGTTCCTGACATATGGTCTGATCGGAGCCGTCAGACATCAGGGATTTGTTCCCTGGGATGATGACCTGGATTTTGGACTGATCAGAAACGAGTATGAAAATACGGAATTCCGGGCGCCTCATGATATGGAAGCAGTGCTGCGGTATGAATACATAGATTATATGAAATTTCCGGATAATGTGGGAATTATGACACATGAGGGAATGAAAGCGGATTGACGGCAGGGCTTTTCGAGACTTCTCGAAGAGCCTTGATTTTTGTGTGCATATTTAGTATATTAGTATAGATATATAAAGATAATTCCGCAGGGATTTTCTTTTGGGAAATTTCTTTCAGGAAATGGAAGGGTACATATGAGCGAATGGGTAAAAGTGGCAGTGGATGCCATGGGCGGTGACAATGCGCCTGCAGAGACAGTAAAGGGAGCCGTGGAAGCGGTCAATGAGAGTAATAAGGTCAAAGTGTATCTGGTGGGCCTTGAGGATGTCCTGAAAAAGGAACTGGCAGGGTATACTTATAAAAAGGAGCAGATTGAAGTGGTACATGCTTCTGAAATCATAGAGACGGCAGAGCCGCCTGTGATGGCAATCCGCAAGAAGAAGGACTCTTCTTTGGTCAGAGCATTAAACCTGGTCAAGGATGGCACTTGTGATGCTTATGTATCAGCAGGAAGTACCGGCGCGACACTGGTGGGAGGACAGGTTATTGTGGGGCGTATCAAGGGAGTGGAGAGACCGCCGCTTGCACCGTTAATTCCCACAGCCACAGGCTGTTCCCTGTTAATCGACTGCGGTGCCAATGTGGACGCCAGACCCTCTCATCTGGTACAGTTTGCCAAGATGGGATCTGTTTATATGGAACACGTGATGGGGATAAAAAATCCAAAGGTCGGTATTGTGAATATCGGCGCCGAGGAGGAGAAGGGCAACGCTCTGGTCAAGGAAACGTTCCCGTTATTGAAGAACTGTCCCGACATTAATTTTATCGGCAGTGTGGAAGCCAGGGATATTCCGGCAGGCGCAGCAGATGTTGTGGTCTGTGAGGCTTTTGTGGGCAATGTGATTTTAAAGACCTATGAGGGAGTAGGACTGACCCTGATCAAGAAAGTGAAAGAGGGGATGATGACATCCTTTAGAAGCAAGATGGGAGCACTGCTTGTGAAACCGGCTCTGAAGACGACTCTGAAGGCTTTTGATTTAGAGCAGTACGGCGGAGCGCCAATGCTTGGGTTAAAAGGACTGGTGGTCAAGACCCATGGCAGTTCTAAAGCCAATGAGATTAAGAATTCTATTCTGCAGTGTATTACCTTTACGGAGCAGAAGATCAGCGATAAAATCCGGGAGAAGATTGCAACGCAGGAGGTTGTGTCCGAACCGAAGAACTAGACGATAGAGAAAAGCGAAAGGTTGGCTTTAGCTATGGAATTAGAGAAATTACAGGAAGTAATAGCAAGCGTCTTAAGCGTTGACCCCAAGGAGATAACGCCGGAGACTACCTTTTTGGAAGATCTGGGAGCAGATTCCCTGGATGTTTTTCAGATTATCATGGGAATCGAAGAGGTTTTTCATATAGAGATACCTGCCGAGAAAGCGGAGCGCATCACCACGGTGGGAGAGGCGGTTGCGCTGATCAAAAACAGTAGGGAGTAAACGAAAGCCCTTTCTGAAAGGAAGGGGCTTTTCCATGTGGAGGATTATATGTTGGAAGAGCGGCTTACACAGCTGGAAGAAAAAATTCAATACCATTTTAAAAGCAGACGCCTTTTACGCCAGGCACTCACACACAGTTCCTATGCCAATGAGCAGCGGATCAATAAATCTGAGGATTATGAGCGGCTGGAATTTCTGGGAGATGCGGTGCTGGAGCTGGTGAGCAGCGATTATTTGTTTCGGGAAGAAAAAGATATGCCGGAAGGCCAACTGACAAAAAGGCGTTCTTCCATAGTCTGTGAGCCTGCTTTAGCTTTTTGTGCCAGGGATATTGCCCTGGAGCAGTATATTCTTCTGGGTAAGGGAGAGGAGACCACTGGCGGCAGGGGCAGGGATTCCATCGTATCCGATGTGATGGAGGCAGTGATCGGCGCCATATATTTAGACAGCGGCATTGAGGAGGCGGCCGGCTTTATCCATCGGTTTATTCTCTCGGATCTGGAGCATAAGCAGCTTTTCTATGATGCTAAGACAATTTTGCAGGAAGTCATACAGCAGGAGGGGAAAGAGACGCTGCACTATGAGCTGCTGAAGGAGGAAGGGCCGGAGCATGCCAAGACCTTTCTGGTGGAAGTCATGGTGGGAGAACAGAAGCTGGGGAGCGGGAGCGGTCATTCCAAGAAAGCGGCGGAGCAGCAGGCTGCATATCAGGCGCTTCTTAGCAGGAAGCATGAGAAATCCGCTTGCGGTGAGAAGGTTGACAGATGATGGGAAAATTTGATGTTATGTGTCAGCAGCGATAAGCGGTTTATGATAAATGTGAGGTACATATGTATTTAAAGAGTATTGAGGTGCATGGATTTAAATCCTTTGCAAATAAGATCACGTTCAAATTTCATAACGGCATTACGGGTATTGTGGGTCCTAACGGCTCTGGTAAAAGTAATGTGGCAGATGCAGTCAGATGGGTGTTGGGTGAGCAGCGGATCAAGCAGCTTCGCGGCGCGTCCATGCAGGATGTGATCTTTTCCGGGACGGAAATGAGAAAGCCTTTGGGGTATGCTTATGTGGCGATTACGCTGGACAATTCCGACCATCAACTGGCCATTGATTATGATGAAGTGACAGTATCCAGAAGATTGTACCGCTCCGGTGAGAGTGAGTATATGCTCAATGGGACGGCCTGCCGTCTGAAAGATGTCAATGAATTGTTCTATGATACGGGTATTGGTAAGGAGGGTTACTCTATCATAGGACAGGGTCAGATCGATAAGATCCTGAGCGGTAAGCCGGAAGAGCGCAGAGAGCTCTTTGACGAGGCGGCAGGTATCGTGAAGTTTAAGCGCAGGAAGTATGCAGCCCAGAAGAAGCTGGAAGATGAGAAGCAGAACCTGGTGCGTGTGAACGATATTCTGGCGGAGCTTGAGAAACAGACAGGGCCTTTGGAGAAACAGGCGGAGAAGGCAAGGGTTTATCTTCGCAAGAAAGAAGAGTTAAAGAATCTGGATGTGAATGTTTTCCTGCTGGAAAATGTGCGTGTCAGAGAGCAGCTTGTGGAAGTGGAGGGCAAACTGCAGATAGCTGCAGGGGATTTGCAGGAGACCACTGACAGGTATGAATCCATCAAGGAAGAGTATGAGCGCATACAGGGACGGATAGAACAGCTGGACCAGGAGATAGAAGCCGCCAGGGCAACACTTACGGACACCGGTGTTATGCGTTCCAAACTGGAAGGTGAGATTAATGTCTTAAAAGAGCAGATTCATTCTGCCGAGGGCAATGAGGAACATTTACAGAATCGGATCCGCAGTATCAGTGAACAGCTTTCTGAGCGGGACAAAGAACGGGATGCGATACTTGCAGATAAGAAGGAGACAGACGATAAGCTTTCGGCACTGGAAGAAGAGCGGATGCAGGCCAGGGAGCTTCTGGAACAGACACAGCGTGAGATAGAAGAACTCAATAATAATATTGAGAATGGGAAGAATACTATTATAGATGCGCTTAACAACCGTGCCACCATCAAATCCAAGCTGGGACGGTTTGATACCATGTTTGAACAGGTCAATATCCGCAAGGCAGAGTTAAACTCAAGGCTTCTTCGGGCCAAGTCCGATGAGGCGGAACAGACCGAGACCATCAAGAAGCTGGAAGAAGAATTTGAAGCTGTCACAGCCGCGATCAAAGAGCTGACGGAGCAGCAGGAGCTGATGGACGAGCATCTTGCAGGCGTCCGGGAGGAACTGGCGGGCAAGGATCAGAAGCTGCGGGATACACAGATTCTGTATCACCAGCAGAAGTCCAAGCTGGAAGCGCTCTCTAACCTGACAGAGCGGTACGAGGGATATGGCGGCAGTGTCAAAGCTGTCATGGAACAAAAGGACAGTGAAAAGGGCATTATCGGCGTGGTGGCCGATATTATCAAGGTGGATCCTAAGTACGAAACAGCCATTGAGACTGCGCTGGGCGGTAATATCCAGAATATTGTGACAGAGGATGAAGAGACAGCCAAGCGCATGATCGGTTTCTTAAAGAAGGCCAGGGCAGGCCGGGCAACCTTTCTTCCGCTCACCAGCATTACCCGTCCCCAGGAGTTCAAGAATCCTGAGGCGCTGAAAGAAAAAGGTGTGGTGGGAATGGCTGATGCCCTGGTGAAGATTGATAAGAAGTATCAGAATGTGGCGAAAGCTATGCTGGGCCGTATCATGGTGGTAGACCATGTGGATAATGCAGTGAAGATTGCCAGGAAGTTTGATTATGGCATTCGTATGGTGACACTGGAAGGAGAGCTGTTGGTACCTGGCGGCGCCATCAGCGGCGGTGCCTTTAAGAACAATTCCAATCTTCTGGGAAGACGCCGGGAAATGGAGGAACTGGAGAAGAAGGTCAAGCAGTATCTGGTGGATATTGACCAGATTTTAAATGATATTGAAGAGACCAAGAAAGGCCGCAATAAGATGCGTCTGGAACTGGAAGACATCAAGGGACAGATTCAGCGCAAGTTCATCGAGCAGAATACTGCCAGGATGAATGTGATGCAGGCGGAGGAGAAAAAGAGTGAGACGACAGAAGGGTTTGATGAGTTAAAGACCGAAGAGCAGGATATCGAGACCCAGATGAAGGAGATACAGGCAGGCAAGGACGAGGCGGCAGCAGAATTAGAGGCTTCCGAGGCTCTGGAAAAGAACGTGGAAGTGCAGATTGCCGGTTTCCAGACCCAGCTTGAGACGAAGCGGACGGAAGAATCCGCACAGGCATCTAAAGTATCCGAGTGGGATGTGGAAGTGGAAAAGATGCGCCAGAGCGCGGACTTCCAGCGCCAGAACTTAGAGCGTGTGGAGAGTGAGAGATTCCGTTACACGGCAGAATTGAATGAAGTGAAGGAAGGACTGCATCTGGGCAAGGAAGAGGTAGAACGCAAGAAAGAAAGCATTCTGGAAATTGAGAAGACCATTGCTGCTTCCCATACGGCTCAGAGCGATGCGGAACAGAAGCTCAAAGAAGATATTCAGACCAAGGAAGAACTGTCTGGCAAACAGAAGAATTTCTTTGCATCCAGAGAGGAACTCTCTGAGCGGATGACAGCGCTGGACAAGGAAGTGTACCGTCTGAACAGCCAGAAGGAGCGGATGGAGGAGTCGATAGAATCCCAGATCAACTATATGTGGGATGAATATGAGATTACCTTATCTGATGCAGAGTCCTTAAAAAATGAAGAGATGAACGATCTGCCGGCTATGAAGAGAAGCATCAGCGGATTAAAAGATGAGATACGTAAGCTGGGGGATGTGAATGTAAATGCCATCGAAGATTACAGGAATCTGATGGAACGTTACACCTTCTTAAAGACCCAGCATGATGATCTGGTGGAGGCGGAGAAGACGCTGCTGGGCATCATCGAGGAACTGGATACTTCCATGCGCAAGCAGTTTAATGAGAAGTTTGAGCAGATCAACAGAGAGTTTGATAAGGTCTTTAAGGAACTCTTTGGCGGCGGTAAAGGCACTTTGGAATTGATCGAGGATGAGGATGTGCTGGAAGCAGGTATCCGAGTGATCGCACAGCCGCCGGGAAAGAAGCTGGTGAATATGATGCAGATGTCCGGTGGGGAAAAGTCGCTGACGGCAATCTGTCTGTTGTTTGCGATTCAGAATTTGAAGCCTTCGCCCTTCTGCCTTCTGGATGAGATTGAGGCGGCCCTGGATGAGAGCAACGTGACCAGATTCGCCAAGTATCTGCACAAGCTGACTAAGAATACGCAGTTTATCGTGATCACGCACAGACGAGGGACTATGGAAAAGGCTGACAGATTGTATGGTATTACCATGCAGGAAAAAGGGATTTCCACACTGGTAAGTGTAAATTTAATCGACAAGGAACTAGACGATTAGCGTATTCGTATTTAGAATACCGCAGGACGGTATGGATTTAAGATAACATGAGGCGGCATGAGGGAGGTTTGGTATGGCTGAAGAAAAGAAAGGGTTTTTCAGCAGACTGCGGGAAGGACTCACCAAGACAAGAAATAATATTGTACATGGGATTGATTCTGTTTTTAACGGCTTTTCTTCCATTGATGAGGATTTCTATGAAGAACTGGAAGAGATTCTGATCATGGGAGATATCGGGGTGGAAGCCACGGAAGCTATTTTAGAGAGGCTGAGAGAACAGGTCAGAGAAAATCATATCAAGGAGCCGGCAGCCTGTAAGGAATATCTGATCCAGAACATCAAAGAGCAGATGCGGGTGGAGGAGACGGCTTATGATTTCGAGACCAGACAGTCTGTGGTGCTGGTGATCGGTGTGAATGGTGTGGGCAAGACTACCACAGTTGGAAAACTGGCGGGCAAGCTGAAAGGCCAGGGCAGAAAGGTGCTCATTGCGGCGGCGGATACTTTCCGTGCGGCAGCGGGAGAGCAGCTTGGCGAGTGGGCAAACCGTGCCGGAGTGGATATCATCGGCGGCAGGGAAGGCGCCGATCCGGCCAGTGTGATCTTTGATGCGGTGAGTGCGGCGAAAGCCCGAAATGTGGATGTGCTTTTGTGTGATACGGCGGGACGGCTTCATAATAAAAAGAATCTGATGGAAGAGCTGAAGAAAATTGACCGCATCATCGGCAAAGAATTTCCGGATGCCCACAGAGAGAATCTGGTGGTGTTAGATGGCACCACAGGACAGAATGCTCTGCAGCAGGCTAAGGAGTTTCGTGAGGTGGCTGATCTTACGGGAATCATTTTGACGAAGCTTGATGGAACGGCTAAGGGCGGTATTGCAGTGGCAATCCAGTCACAGCTGCAGATTCCGGTAAAGTATATCGGAGTGGGAGAGACCATCGAAGATCTGCAGAAATTTGATGCCGATCAGTTTGTGGATGCGCTTTTTGATGTGAAAACTTCTGCGGAAGAAGGAACAGGTGCAGAGGAAGAATAGATTGAACAGGGAAGAGAGATGCAGCTTGTTTGTGAAAGAGAGGGGAAGAAGATATGGGAACAAAAGAATTGTCATTGGATAAGTTTGAGGAAGCTTATGAAATCGTTAAGGAGGTAGCTTCGGAGACGAAGCTGGTATACAGTGACTATTTCAGCGCGCAGACAGGCAATAAGATTTATCTAAAGCCAGAAAATATGCAGCTTACGGGCGCTTATAAGCTGCGGGGCGCTTACTATAAGATCAGTACCCTGACACCGGAGGAGCGGGAGAAGGGGTTGATCACGGCTTCTGCCGGAAATCATGCCCAGGGCGTCGCCTATGCGGCCAAATGTTATGGGGTAAAGGCTGTGATTGTGATGCCCACTACCACGCCGTTAATCAAGGTAAACCGCACCAAAGGTTATGGGGCGGAAGTGGTTCTGTATGGGGATGTGTACGATGAAGCCTGCGCTCACGCCTATGAACTGGCTAAAGAACAGGGATATACTTTCGTGCATCCCTTTGACGATCTGGATGTGGCTACAGGCCAGGGCACTATCGCCATGGAGATTATCAAGGAACTTCCTCTGGTAGATTATATTCTGGTACCCATCGGCGGCGGCGGACTTGCCACCGGTGTGTCAACTCTGGCCAAACTGCTGAATCCGAAGATTAAGGTGATTGGTGTGGAACCGGCAGGGGCCAACTGCATGGAGGCTTCCATCAAGGCCGGTAAGGTGCTGACGTTAGACAAAGTAAATACCATAGCCGACGGTACGGCAGTGAAGACACCGGGAGAGAATATATTCCCTTATGTGAGCAAGAATCTGGATGATATCATTACCGTAGAGGACGAGGAACTTGTGGTTGCTTTTCTGGATATGGTGGAGAACCATAAGATGGTGGTGGAAAATTCCGGTCTGCTTACGGCTGCGGCTTTAAAGCATCTGGATGTAAAGAATAAAAAGATTGTGGCAATCTTAAGCGGCGGCAATATGGATGTGATTACCATGTCCAGCGTGGTACAGCAGGGACTGGTGCTGCGTGACAGGATTTTTACAGTGTCAGTGCTTTTGCCGGATAAGCCGGGAGAGTTAAGCAGAGTGTCTGATGTCATTGCCAAAGAGAGCGGCAATGTGATCAAGCTGGAACATAACCAGTTCGTATCCATCAACCGCAATGCGGCAGTGGAACTGCGGATTACGCTGGAAGCTTATGGGACTCAGCATAAGAACCAGATTATTCAAGCACTCAATGAGCATGGATATCAACCGAAGCTTGTGCGGGCAAGTATTTAAGCCAGACTTTGCGGACATTCAGGGAATCTTTTCATAAATCAAATGCAAGAGAATTAAAATCCGTATATTACTATGCGGATTTTAATGTGTCATGATATCTTAAAAAGAGGATATGCTAGTAGATAAAGAAGAGAGGTGGCGTCAATCATGGAGCAAGGGAATCACAGGAAATTTGAAAAAATTTCAAAAAAAAGCAAGACAGAATTGCTAAAGAAATATATTATTATATCAGCGGCAGCTTTTGTGTATGCTGTGGGAGTCAGCCTCTTTACAGATCCCAACGATATGGCGCCTGGCGGTGTGACCGGTATTTCCATTATTTTAAGCAGAATAGTGCCGCTGGGTACGGGTACGCTGATTATGCTGATCAATATACCGATTCTGATCTTCGGGGTATGGAAGTTTGGCTTTGGCCTGACGATTTCGTCTATTTATGCCACAGCCCTGATATCGGTCTTTACGAATCTGCTGGCCACGCTGGGGGCAGCCACAGATGATATTCTGCTGGCAGCTCTTTCGGGCGGCGTGCTGATAGCGATTTCCGTGGGACTGATCTTTCGGGTCGGTGCCACCACGGGCGGTGTGGACATTATCATCAAGGCGCTGCGGCTGCGCTTTCCACATTTAAAGACGGGGAAGATATTTTTTATCATGGACGCCATGGTAGTTACTTTATCCGGTATTGTTTTCAGGGATATCAATGCAGCTTTATATGCGGCTATCTCCGCTACCTGCACATCCCTGGTCATGGATTTGGTGCTCTATGGCAGGGATGAGGCCAAGCTGATTTATATTATCAGCGGGAAGTCCGAACAGATTGCCCAGAGACTCTTAGAGGATCTGGATATTGGGGTGACATATATAAAAGGGCAGGGCGCATATAGTGGAGATAACAAGAAAGTGATCATGTGTGTGGTGAAAAAGCCCGTTTCACCTCAGGCAGAAGAGATTGTCAAAGAGGAAGATGCCCATTCTTTCATGATCATTACAAGTGCTACGGAAGTGTTCGGAGAGGGGTACAAAAGCTACTTTAGTGAACGAATCTAAAAAGGAGAGTCTATGCGGGAAAATAATCTACAGGGCAAGAGACGAAAAAAGAAACATAAGAGAAGTGAAAACGGCATTCTGGCAGGATCCATCCTGTTGTGTATTGTCACATTGGCCTCCATCACCATTTGTCTTGTGATGGTCTTTCAGAACCGGGCGGCCCAGCTTCAGAATGTGGAAGTGATGAGTGAACTGGAAACGGCCAGGCAGGAGATGGAGACGTCTTATACACAGGACGAAGTAGATCAGATGGTCCAGGAGGCGGTGACCCAGACCAGGGATCAGACCAGTCAGGAAGTGAGCGGTGAATTTTTAAGTAAACTGAAGGAAATGATGCAGTCTGGCGACGGTGCCACAGAAATGCTGCGGTACTTTTTCCCGGAGGAAATCGTGGTGGCGGATGCCGGGCAGTACTACTTTTTCCCCATACAGGAGGGGTTGAAGAAGCATACATATGATCCGCAGGGTTTCCAGATGGATGGCGACCAGGTCATGCATTATTACGAAAACGGAGAGCGTGTATCCCACAAGGGGATAGACGTTTCCAAATACCAAGAGGAAATCAACTGGAAGAAAGTGGCCGATGATGAGGTGGAATACGCCTTTATCCGGCTGGGAATCCGCGGCTATACAGAAGGGGAGATTCTGGTGGATGATAACTTCCAGGAAAATATAAAAGGGGCTCTGGAGAATGGCATTGATGTGGGTGTTTACTTCTTTACCCAGGCCACAAGCGAGGCGGAGGCCGAAGAGGAAGCGGCCTTTGTGATAGATTCCATTGAGCAGTATGATGTCAGTTACCCGGTGGTCATAGATATAGAGGCGGTGTCCAACAATAATGCAAGAACTAAAGATCTGACGAAGGAAGAGAGGACTAAATACTGTATCACCTTCTGTGAGAAGATTAAGGAAGCAGGCTATACACCGATGATCTATGGCAATTTAAAGTCTTTTATGCTGATGCTGGATATGGAACAGCTGGAAGAGTATGACAAGTGGTTTGCCTACTATGATGATAGGATGTATTTCCCTTATGCTCATAAGATATGGCAGTATACCAGTACCGGCAGAGTGTCCGGGATTGCGGGAGATGTGGATTTGAATATCAGTTTTGAGGAATTGAAAGATGAATGAGAACAGGTTGTCTGTATAGAGTGATTCATGGTATACTAGACGCGGAAGTAATGATTTATACTATACACGAAAGGCAGGGTTACAGATATGAAATATGAATTTGAAGGTACGGTGGAATTTCGGGAGAATGAGAATGCCATCGCCGTACCCTTTAATGTGTGGGAAGTATGTGAGAAGGTAGGAGATGCGCCGGTGAGGGTATGCTTTGACGATGTATGCTTTATCTGCGATCTGTTGCCTAAGGGACAGGGATATTATGATATTCCGGTCAGCCAGGACACCCTCTCTAAAGTGGAACTTGGCAAGAAATATCTGATTTCCATTGAAATTGTTGGAAATGTGGTGAGCATAGGCGGTGACAGCCCTTACAGTGTGGAACATCCAATCCGTAAGATTGACGGGGTAGATCTTGTGACACAGCCTTGGGACGGGCTCTGCGGACAGTCCTGTATCGCGATGATAGCGGGAACAACGCTGGATGAGGCCTGTGATATCATGAAATGCAGGGAGTGGCAGGCTAATATGAGTAAGATGATAGCTACTCTTGAGTACCTTGGCATCCGCCATGCAGACAGGATTGTCTATACGCTGGGTAAGATGGCAGAGCTTCCCAGATGCTGTATTATCATGGAACGCATGGGAAGATACAGCCATTATCTGGTGGGATATGAAGGCAGATATTATGATCCGAACCTGGGTGTACTGAAGGAATTTGATCTGACCAAGGTGGTAGGATATCTGGAGATTATTGCATAATGGACGCAGGGGTACAGCATTGATGATATAATATACTTGAAACTGGGAATAAGAAGGCCGGTGTTTAAACGATTCATATCGTGAAACCCCGGCCTTCCTTTTTCGGGAAAAGTTGACAATTTCCGGAAAAGACGATATAGTATAGGAGACTACAAATATTAGTCAACTATGATTGGTAATGGATTGATAATGGAATGAGAAAAGAGGAAAAGCATGAAAAATTTTTTCGATATTTCTGAGGCAGAGCTGACAGTAATGGAAAAGCTGTGGGAACAGGAGGAAAGTATAAAACAGTCCCAGCTGCTTGCGTTGTTTGAGGAGGATGGCAAGGAGTGGAAACGGCAGACCCTCAATACTTTTCTGAGCAGACTGGAAGATAAGGGGCTGGTGGAACGAAAGAACAGACTGGTGAAAGCCGTGTACAGCAGGGAAGAGTATAACTGTATGCAGATGAAGGCGGCGATTGATTATATGTATGGGGGAAGGCTGAGTAATTTTATGACAGCCTTTGTGAAGAAAAATAAGATCAATGAGAGCGAAGCAAAAGAGCTGATCAGGATTTTAGAGGACAGCTGAGGGAGGAATGATGGAATACTTACTAATGATGTCGCTTTCAGGAAGTGTGATGACGGTCATCTATCTGGTGATGCGATGCCTGTTTCGGGATAAGGTCAGTGAAAGGTTCTATTATCTGCTGGCAAAGGCGGCAGTTCTGTATTATCTGATCCCGATGCCCTTTTTAAAAGAATGGTACAGGGAGGCGTTTTGGCGGATTCTGCCGGAAGAGAAGATAGAAATTGTACAAATACCGCTTGCGTGGACTAGTTATATAATTCGTAAGGACGAGAAAATGTTTTTCAATTTCTTTATCATCCTGCAGGGGGCTGTGGTGGCAGTATGGCTGCTTATCGTCTGTTTTCTGACGGGAAGAATGGTTATGGATTATATGCGGGCAAGCCGGGTGATAGTCAGGTGCGCGGATAGAAGCATAGCGGAGCGCCGGATGACACTTTTTGAGCAGATCAAAGCGCAGTGTGGGGTGAGGCAGAAGGTGATTTTATGCAGTGGATATGCGGGGACGCATACCATGACCTTTGGGGTCAGAAAGCCAGTTATAGTCTGTGACAGGGAAATAGGAAACCGGGATGCGGAACTGCTTCTGCGTCATGAGATGGTTCATATTAAACGCCGGGATGTACTCTGGAAGATTCTGATGCAGTTTACGGTAATCCTGCACTGGTGGAATCCATTTGTGTGGGTGCTAAACAATGATTTTGAGTACATCTGTGAATGCTCCTGTGATGATATGGTGATGCAGGGAAAGACAGAAAAGGAGGTGAGAGTGTACCGTGCCTTGTTGGTGAGAGAGGCACTGGGACTGAGACAAACGGAGAAGACTCCATTGCGGTGGGAAGCCGGCTTTGGAATCAGGCAGAATGGAATAAAAGAAAGGGTGGAAAATTTGATGAAGAAGAAAAAGTGGAACCGATTTACAGCAACGGCGTTGGTAGCAGTGCTTGCCTTTGCCAATTCTTTGACAGTGTTTGCGTACAGGGATACGTATCAGGAGACTGCGTTGGAGTGTGTTTCAGAGGAAGACGTAGAGTGGCGGCTTGATAACGATATGTGTCTGTTTATTCCTGACAGTGCTGGTGAGGAAGAGATACGGGAGTTTAGTCTGGTGAAAGAGACAGAGATTCGGTACGATTACCAGTTTATTGATGAAGAAGGCAATATCTATCCGCTTTCAGAGGATGCGTTTGCGGAAACCTATAGGGCATGCAGTCATACTTATACTTCGGGAACGTTATCAGGTCATGAAAAAAATTCCAGTGGTGGCTGCGTGGTGAAAACATATAAAGCGCAAAGGTGCACTAAATGCGGCCATACGATTTGGGGTGAACAGATTAGTTCAGCTACATATAATGTTTGTCCACACTGATAAAGCAGGATAGGAAGCAAGTCAACTGTTTCGGTCTAAATAGTCTGAAAGATCAGAGAGGCTCAACTTTTTGTTGTTAAAAAATATCGCAGGTAAGCTTGTGATATGCACGAGGATTTGTGTGACAAATCAATATATGATTTTGAATAAACAAAATTTTACATGAATCCGAACAAATCTGTTGACAAATTGGAAAAAGATGGGTACGATATAAACGACTACAATAAGTAGTCGTTTATATCGTATTTTTGTATTGCAAAGCAGCAGGGATATATGCGGCAGGATTCTATCTTTATTTTACGCAGGAAAATGCAGGGAAGTTGGAGGAAAACAGTAGGATGAAAGACAAGGAACAGTTTAATCCCTTTATCCATTTGATGGAGACACCCTATGGAAAGTACGTATATGATCTGAACAAGAGTTCTGTAATCAAGGTATCGGCTTCTGTATATGCCTATTTGCAGGATATGTCAGGCGAACCGGATGCGCAGGTGGGAGAGTACCTGGAGGAACTAAAGGCGCAGGGATATCTGAAGGAAAAGCGTGTCAAGGTAAGTGAACATCCGGTCACTGGATTTTATCATTCCTTCATCATGCATAATCTGGGACAGCTTACTTTGCAGGTGACACAGGGATGTAACTTAAAATGTGAATACTGTTCCTATTCGGGGAATTACTTTAACAGGGAACATACTAATAAAAAGATGTCTTTCGAGACAGCGAAGAAAGCCATTGACTATTTTATTTCCCATGCAAGGGACGCCAGCTTTTTTGGGATTTCATTTTACGGCGGGGAACCCTTATTGGAATTTGAGTTGATCAAAAAGTGTGTGGCGTATGCTGACAGCAGGGCCGAGGGCAGAAAGGTGTCCTACAATTTCACCACAAACGGGACACTGCTCACGGAGGAAAAATATGAGTTTCTTGTGAGTCATGATTTTTCCATACTCGTGAGTCTGGATGGTCCGCAGGCGGTACATGACAGGCACAGGGTATTTGCAGGAACAACTGTGGGGTCTTTTCAGAAGATGTCGGAGAACCTTAAGTTATTCAAAGAGAAATATCCCAAATATTATGCTGAAAAGATTGGATTTAACACAGTGCTGGATCCGGCATATCCATTGAAAGAGATTTGTGACTTTACGGATACAGATGAGTGGGTCAGCAGCGCAAACATTTCCTCTTCCCTGATTAATGATACACATGCAAAAGAAAAGAATCATTATGATGAGGTGTTTGTGAATGAGCATGAATATGAAAAGTTCAAGGTTTTATTATGGAAAGCAGGAAGGTTGGAGACAAAAGACATATCGCCTCTGATGCGGAAACATTTTACGGGAATCAAGCAGGCTGCCATATGCTTTGAGAGAACAGATCAGAACGAGATGCCTGATAAGGGGCATCGGGGCGGCCCCTGTATACCGGGAGTGAGAAAACTATTTGTGGATGTGGATGGCAGGCTATTTCCTTGTGAGCGGGTAAGCGAGACATCAGAGACTGCCTGCATCGGGCATATCGATCAGGGCGTCGACGAGGAAAAGGCGCTGCAGCTGTTGAATATAGAACGCCTTACATCGGAGAACTGCAGGAATTGCTGGGCATATACTATGTGTCCGACCTGTTTTACCCATGCGGATGATGGGGATGGGCTGTCAAAGGAGCAACAGTTGATGGAGTGCAGGTCTAACAGGGCAAATGTGGAGGAAGGCATAAAAGATTATCTCGTTCTGCGTGAATTGGGATATAGCGGACAGTTAGATACATAGAGAGGACAGGTTATGGAGAAGGTGATGATTTACCCTTACAGCAGGGCATATGAACCGTATGTAAGGAACGCAGAGGTGATGGGGGAATATGCGGTTACTGCCCTGGTCAGCCCCAGAGGATGGGGATATGAAGGGGATGTTATTACGGACAGGCGAAAGAGGGAACATGTGGTTTCCGCAGAGTTTGCCGAGAAGCTGGAGCATTGTACCTGTGTGTGGTTTGTGGCAGACGGAAGGCTGGAAATACCCAGGAAGTTATTGCGGGATAAATTGCTGGAAGCGGTGAAACATGGGAAAAGAATCCTCTATACAAGGTATGGCGATGATGATTTTGAGGAAATGAAGAAACTGATTCCGGCAGAATTATACATAGAGAAAAAAGCGGATCCGGAAAGACTGCTGACTTTGTCAACGGACAGAATATATGATATCGATACGCCGGTTATTGTTGTTGCAGGAATGGGGGAGGATACAGAAAAGCTGGCCGTGCAATTAGCACTGAGGCAGAAGTTTCTGGAAAAGGGTTATGAAACGGTAGTGGTCTCTTCCCGTCGGGACGGTAACTGGGATGACGTCTACAGCATGCCAGAGTATATGTTTGACCATTCTGTCGGAGAGGCAGATAAGATTATCAGGCTGAATCATTATGTGAAACAGATTGAAGCGGCTAAAAGGCCGGATTTGTTTATTCTGGGTGTGCCAGGTGCGGTTTTACCCTTCGATGGCATCGATCATAACGGGTTTGGGATTCTGGCTTATGAGATATCCTTTGCGGTGCCCTGTGACGCGTCTGTAATGTGTATGATGTATAATCCGACGTTTGACGGTGATTACAGGCAGCTTGCGGAGGATGTGGAGCATCGTTTCGGTTATCCAGTCGTGGGAATCCATATGGCGGCGGTTGTGACGGATGTGCAGGGATTCTATGAGGAGCGAAAGATGTCCATTGTATCCATAGATCGAAGTGTGGTGGACCGGAAAGTGGCGGAAATCGATGAGGACACCGTGTGGAATATATTAAGCGAACAGGGGGCAGAGCGTGCTGTAACACGGCTTATTGATACGCTGTCAGAATAGAAAACGGGGGCTTGTGATATATGAAAAAAGAGGCTGGACATGTGCTGGAAGATATTCTGCTTGATAAGTGGAACATTGATATGCAATCAAATGAAAAGCTGCGAGATGAAAAGTTGCTTGGGGATAAGGTGAACATGAAAGCCAGGGACTTGGTGGTGCTACTGTGTACGCTGGAAGAGGAATTGGATATTCATATCAGCACGCAAGACATTGTCGATGGAAAATTTGATACATTTCATCACATTAAGGAACTCATATGTAGTGCTTTATCATAAATATGAGAATTTATAGGGAAGGAGGAAACGCTATGAAGAAGTTACTGAAGAAACGGGAGAACCGTGGACAGAAGAGTTTGCAGTTGTATGGATATTCATGTGGTTGTGCTGGATGTGGCAGTGTGCCGGCAAATGATTTCGAAAGAGTGTACAGTAAACGAGAGTCGTAAGAAACTGCATAAGTCAAGAAGGTTAGTAATTTATTAGCAGGCTGTTTATAATTTGTGAAGTGATTAGGACTAGCATGGTGTAATTAAAAATATACCATGTTAGTTCTGTTATATGCCAACCCAAAAGCTTGTAAGAATAAATATTAAAGTGTAATATTGTAAGTAGCAAAAAGGAAAGTAACGGATGGCAATGTCTATCAATAATGAACATTGAAGGAAAATTATTGTGGCGATTATTGTAGGAAGAAAGGCAGTTTCGGATGAAAAATCATATAAAGCAGATGCTGCGTACACCTGTGCAGTCTGTGCTCATCATAGTACTGGTCATGATTGTGACAGTGATGCTTTCTGTGGGCGGTAATCTTTGGGTAGCCAGCGACAGACTCGCGAAGATTTATGAAGAAGATTTTATAACCATCGGTACGGTTACTCAGAAACCAGATACTATGTTGGAAGAGTTGAAATGGGATGCCGAGAAACGGGATTATCTGATTTATAAAAATAATGGGTATAACTATTATGTTACGGCTAAAGACCTGAAATTTCCGGAGATAAGATATCTTGTAGAACCGGAGAAAAGGGTGTATTGGGGATCATATGGGCCGGAATATATTCATGAGGCTAAAGAAAATGTATATAGAATGGACGACTCTGGTTTTGTGGCAGAATTTACGCTAAAAGAGGATTGTGTTCCGGATGAATCTGTAAAGATTCTGATTACGAAGGTTTTGGGAAGCAGCAAGCTAATGGAGGGAAGTGTGCTGTGGGCCTGTGATCATTATAACAAAGAGCCGATGGAACTGAAAGCAGGCAGAACCTATGTGGCGAAGATTTCGTTTGGGCATCCGGACAGGCACGGAAAGCGGTGGGAGGAGACCGGAGACGAGTTCCCGTGGCGGGAATATGTGTTTTTACCAGCGACCCTGACACTTTACACGCCAGAAGGAGAAAAGATTGAGGATCCTGCTGAAATGCAGAGTATATATGAGGTTACGGAAGGATTTTATGAAACGAAGGTTGGGAAGAGGCTTTTGGCACTGGCGGAGGCGACGGTTTCTATCTTTGATTCACAGCCTGTGGTGGGAACGAACAGTACAGATTTAATCATGCCGTTTTATGAGGGGAATGCCTGGGTCTATGAAGGGCGATATCCTACAGCAGAAGAATATGCCCAGGGAAGTACGGTATGTCTGGCACCCCGGAATTTTGCGGAAAACAATAATCTGACAGTGGGGGACAAGATTATGACCAGACTCTATTACACAGACGCTGGGAATGATGTTGAAAAATTTCCAATAGTCAAGTTGTTTACACTCCTCGATCTGAATGGAGGGATACCGGAACCGTTTGAGGAGAAAGCGTATACAATAGTAGGTCTTTATGATTACAAGCCCTTGTCAGAGGGAATTGGTTTGGATGAGTTGATTGTGCCACTCCATTCTATAAGGAACCAGATGGAGAATATCGTGGCATATGGAGCGATGTCAGAGGAGAACACATCGTTTCGCATTGAGAACGGAACCATCGCGGACTTCCTGGAGATCAGTGCAAGATATGGCACGGACAATCTGATCTTTAACTTCTATGACAGAGGGTATTCGGTGCTGGTACAGGGGATTCAGAATCTGAAAAATATGTCTGTGGCCCTGCTCGTTATGGGGATGATCACCGCAGTGATATTGACTTTGCAGATCTCTCACATCTATATCACAAAACAGAAGAGGAGACTGGCGATTGAGAGACTGCTTGGCATAACAGGAAAGCGGTGCAGGCATATCAGTTTGACGGGGATTTTGCTTCTGCTGATTTTGGGGACGATTCCCGGCGTGACAGTTGGTACGGTTCTGGCTGATGAGATCAGTATAGAAGAGGAAGGTGCAGATGAACTGGCAGCTGAAGAGAACACAGAGCAGATGACAACCGAAAATATATCCACTAAAAGTGGAGAACAGATAGATATGGAGTCAGAGGAATTTAACAGGAAATACAGTAATCTGAGAATGGCGGTGGATAAAGAGATTGATTTATCAATGCAAAACCAGGGAAGCCTGGCAGTTTCTGGTATTATGGGATGTCTGGTAATCTTGCTTGGGATGATGATATCGGGTATTAAAGTGAGGAGAGTGTTGAGAGGAGAGCCGTTATATCTGCTGGAAGATAGTATGGCAGGCAGACGATGATAGGAATGTGTTGAATCTTTATAACCTGGAGATGGTATTGAGAGTAAATGAAGGAAAAGTAGGAATGGGAAATAGAGAGTAGAAAATAGATGGGAAGTATTATATACTAAAAATAGATATGAATTATGCGGCTGGTGATAGCAATCTCTACACAAAGGAAGAGGTGATTTCGGATGAAAAATCATATAAAGCAGATACTTCGTACCCCGATGCAGTCTGTGTTCATCATTGTCTTAGTCATGATAGTGACCGTGATGCTCACGGTAGGAGGTAATCTTTGGGTTGCCAGTGACAGGCTCTCGAAGACCTATGATAGAGACTTCACTACCATCGGCACCGTCACCCAGAAGCCGGATACAGTGCAGGATAATCCAAGATGGGATGCAGAGAAAAAGGATTATAGAATATATAAAGAAAACAGGTATAATCGCTATGTTACACCGGAGGATTTGAAATTTTCGGAGGTGAAGTATCTTGTAGAACCGGAGAAGAGGGTGTACTGGGGTTCTTATGTGCCGGAATATCTGCTTACGGTTGATACCAAATATGACGTGAGCAGGTCTGGTTTTGTGGCAGAATTTTCTCCTATGGAAGATTGCGTGCCGGATGAGAGCGTGAAGGTTTCTGTCACGAAGGTTTTGGGAAGTGATAAGACAATGGAAGGCAGTGTGCTTTGGTTTTGTGATCATTATAACAGGGAACCGATGGAACTGAAAGCGGACAGAAGCTACATAGCATGGATAGGTGAGAGGCCATGGAGGCATGGAAAGCGGTGGGAACAGGCCGAAAGCTCATATCTGGAGCAACTGGAATATTATGCCCAGCCTGTTGATTTGACGCTATATGAGCCAGAAGGGACTAAGATTGAAGACGCCGCTGCAATACAGAGTATCTACGAGGTATCGGAAGGATTTTATGATACGGAGATTGGGAAAAGATTTTTAGAGTTGGAGGATATGGCGATTTACATATTTGATACACAGCCTGTGGTAGGAACGAACAGTACGGATCTTATTATGCCGTTCTATGAAGGGAATGCCTGGGTATATGAGGGACGGTATCCAACGGCAGAGGAATATGCCGAGGGGAGTGCAGTATGTCTTGCACCCAGAACCTTTGTCGAAAACAATGAACTGACAGTAGGGGATAAGGTCACGACTAGACTGTATTTTACGGATGCCAGGCGGGGGCCGCAAGTACTTCCAGGTTTCAATTTTTCACTTCTTGGTCCGGAGGGAGAACTATTAAAGCCGTTTGAAGAAAAGGATTATACCATAGTTGGCCTTTATGATCATAAGCCTCTTGTAGAAGGAATCGGATATGATGAATTAATCGTACCGCTTAATTCTGTTCAGAACCAAACGGCGAACATCGTTGATTACGGGGCGATGGCAGATGAGAATACCTCTTTTCAGATAGAGAATGGAACCATTGCAGATTTCATGGAAGTCAGCGCGAAGTATGATACAGATAACTTAATCTTCACCTTCTATGACAGAGGCTATTCTGCCTTGGTGGAGGGGATTGAGAATTTAAGGAACATTTCGGCGGCTCTGCTGGTGATGGGAGTGATCGCGGCCATCGTATTGAGTTTACAGATATCCCATATCTACATCACGAAGCGAAAGAGACAATTGTCCATAGAACGGATGATGGGAATGACGAGAAAGAGATGTCGTCATATCAGCATGGCAGGTATCTTAGTTCTTCTGATTTTAGGGACAGTCCCCGGCATGGTTGCTGGCATGATTCTGGCAGATGAGATTAGTATGTCTGACAGGGGGCAGAAGACTGGAGCTCAAGTGGATGAAAAAAGCCCGGAGATGACCACCGCTGGGCAGGAGGTCGATGAAGGCAGGCAGGATATAACGGAGCAGACAGAAGGATACGACAGCAGACAGATAGATGGAACATCAGAAGAGTTTAGCAGGAAATACAGCAATCTGGAGCTGGCTGTGGAAATGGATGATATCGATCTGTCAATGCAAACCCAGGGAAGTATGGCAGTTTCTGGTATCATGGGAGGTTTGATAATCCTGCTCGGTATGGGGCTTTCTGATGTGAAGATTCGGAAAGTGTTAAGAGAAGAACCCTTATATCTGTTGGAGGATAGTGTGGCAGGTATATAGAATCAGAGTTGGAATTTATTTATGTTTCAGTGTGTGTCAGATGAAGGGAAACAGAGATGAAAAACCATGTGAAGCAGATGTTGCGCACTCCGGTGCATTCAGTGTTTATCGTTATACTGATTATGATTGTGACGGTAATGCTTTCCGTGGGAGGCAATCTTTGGATTGTAAGTGACAGACTCTCAAAAATGTATGAGGAAGATTTTATCACCATCGGTACAGTGACCCAAAAACCGGATGCAGTAAAAAAGATTGCGATGTGGGATGCGGAGAAAGAGGGTTATCTGTTTTATAAGGCAAATAGATATAATAGTTATGTTTCACCAGAAGATCTCAAATTTCCAGAGACAACTTTTATTGCCGGGCCTGAGAAGCGGGTATATTGGGCTTCTTATGTGCCGGAATATCTGCATATAATTGAGACATGGCCTCTTTCAAGTGATTTCTTTTGGGTGGCAGAGTTTTCACCAAAAGAAGACGGGATACCTGATCAGTCCATGAAAATTGAAATTAAGAAGGTTTTGGGGAGTGATAAGACGATGGAAGGGAGTGTGGTATGGTTTTGTGAACATGATAATCCTGCTCCTGATGAACTGAAAGCCGACAAAACTTATATTACTGTATTGGTGCCGCAGTTTGATACTCATGGTAAAAGGTGGGAAGAAAGTGGGAGTTCTTATAGGACGCAGGAATATATACCGTATTCTTGTGTGGCAATCTTGTATACAGAAGATGGGCAGAAGATGAAAGGGCCTGATGATGTTGAGGACATTTATGAGGTTACAGAAGGATTTTACGATACAGGGATTGGGCAGCGTTTTCTGGTGATGGCAGATTTGAGAGATGTATTCTTGGAAACGCAGCCGGTAGTGGGTACAAATAGCATAAATCTTTTGAGGCCTTTCTACGAGGGTAAGGCATGGGTTTATATGGGGCGTTATCCTACGCAGGAGGAATTTGAAAAAGGAAGTGAAGTATGCCTTGTCCCCAGAGCTTTTGCAGAAAATAATGGCCTTTCGGTGGGAGACAGAGTTATGACGCGACTCTATTATACAAATGCGCGGGGTGATGTCAGTCTGAATTTTGCTTTGAGTGGTGGGGGAATGTCTTTCCAGCCGATAGATTTTGAGGGGAAATTATTACAGCCTTTTGAGGAAAAAGAGTACACTATAGTTGGTCTTTATGATTATATGCCGCTTGTAGATGGGATTGGAAGAGATGAATTAATCGTACCGCTTAATTCTGTCCAGAACCAGACGGCGAACATCGTTGATTACGGGGCGATGGCAGATGAGAATACCTCTTTTCAGATAGAGAACGGAACCATTGCAGATTTCATGGAAGTCAGCGCGAAGTATGATACAGATAACTTAATCTTCACCTTCTATGACAGAGGCTATTCTGCCTTGATGGAGGGGATTGAGAATCTAAGGAATATGTCGATTACCCTGCTGGTGATGGGAGTGATCGCGGCCATCGTATTGAGTTTACAGATATCCCATATCTACATCACGAAGCAAAAGAGACAATTGTCCATAGAACGGCTGATGGGAATGACGAAAAAGAGATGTCGTCATATTAGTATGGCAGGTATCTTACTTCTTCTGATTTTAGGGACAGTCCCCGGCATGGCTGCTGGCACGATTCTGGCAGATGAGATTAGTATGTCTGACAGGTGGCAAGAGAACGGGAATCAAGAGGATGAAGGGAGCGAGGAAGTGGCCATTGCAGAACAGGATACCGGAGAAACCACGGGGCAGACTGTACCAAGGCAGGCAGAAAGAGATAGTAGTGGGCAGATGGATGGAACATCAGAGGCGTTTAGCAGGAAATACAGCAATCTGGGGTTGGCTGTAGAGATGAAAGATATCGAACTGTCAATGCAGAACCAGGGAAGTATGGCAGTTTCTGGTATTATGGGATGTCTGGTAATCCTGCTCGGTATGGGGTTTTCTGATGTGAAGATTCGGAAAGTGTTAAGAGAAGAACCCTTATATCTGTTGGAGGATAGTATGGCAGGCAGACGCTGATAAAGATGGTTGATGTTAGAATATAATACATTTTTTGTCCTGAATATAGGCAATAGCAGATGACAGAAGAGTTCCTTTATGAAGGCCCGGGAAGTGTTAAAGGAGAGCTGTTGTGTCTGCTGAAGATAGATAGTATGACAAGAATAAAGGAGGGGAAACATTGTATCACTATATTGGAAAGAGTATCCAAAGGCAAAGAAGCAGAAGTATCCTGGTGATTCTTGTAAACTGTGTGCTGGCCATTCTGTTGAACCTGTATTTTGGGCTGATTGGCAGTTATCGGACACAGCTTACGGATCTGGCGGAGAATACTCCCATCAAGTGTACCATCACCAATCCAGACGGAACAATGGAAGTGGGGATTGCGGTGAGGAGTGATATCCTGCGTGACCTGCAGGCGGCACAGCAGATTAAGGAGTTGGACTGTTCTACCAAGCTAAAGGCCGGTTTCGGGGAATTTGAGATAGCCCGTTGGGAAGAAAATCTGAATCTGGATGTGAGTGCGGTTAATAAGATAGACAGTTCAGTCCTGCCTGATCATATGAATGTAAGTTATCAGGAAGGGTGGGATGAAACTCTCTTTGCAGGAGCAGAGAAGGTATGCCTCCTGAGAAAGTCAGATATGGAAGAGCAGGGGCTTTCTTATGGAGACGAGATTCCCTTTACTGTATACCATTATGTGATGGTTGATGAGAAAAGGGATATGGATATTCTGGAATTGGGCTATATCAATCTGAAAGTGGTGGGAGAGATTGATGATTCCGATCCGGTGGAATCCCGTGAATATCCGGATATGCTGATACCTTTTCAGACCATCTGGGATGAGTTCGATGCGAGAGGGGTTACTTTTACGGCGGAGGCAGTTTCCTTCTACGTCAAAGATCCCCTTGCACTCAACGCCTTTAAGGAAGAAATGGAACAGATTGGAGAAAATGGTCTCTTTGAGATATATAAGGGGGAAGGAGCCAGATTTTCCTATAAAGGAAGTGCCCTGTATGTGCAGGACGGTATTTTTATCACTATGGCAGGCAGACTGAAAACAGCGATTCGTATCCTTACAGCTTTTCTGCTTCCCATGGGAGTCCTGGTCTTTATCGTTGGTTATGTGATCAGTCATCTGCTGGCAAACGGCAGGGTGAAAGAATTCGCTCTGTTCCGGTCACTGGGGGTGAAGCAGTTTGGCGCCGTGGGGGTGTTTTGGAGCGAACAGCTGGCCTTGGTGTTTCTGGGGAATGTACTGGGATGTCTGGCAGCCTTGCTTATGGGGCAACTGGGGATACAGGATATTCTGACGGTCTGTGGGGCAGCCTTTAGCGGCTATATGCTTGGCACTACAGTAGCCTTGCTGTTACTGGCCAGAAATAAGCCATTGGAGCTTTTGGCATCAGAGTAAAAAGAATAGATGAAATTAAAAAATAATGCACTGTTATAGCAAAGCAGAGAAAAAGCAGCGCAGAAATGGAGAGAAAAATGGGGAAAATAATCGAAGCGGAAAGTGTGAGTTATGTCTATCAGACAAAATACCAGAAGACAAGGGCACTTTCTGGGGTAAACTGTTCTTTTGAAAGAGGAAAGGTGTATGCTATCACAGGTAAGTCGGGAAGTGGAAAGAGCACATTGTTGTCATTACTTGCGGGACTGGATGTGCCAACGGAAGGGACATTGTACATAGACGGTGAGGATATGAGGAAGATTGACCGGGATGCTTACCGGATGAAACGTGCTTCTGTCATCTATCAGGCCTTTCATCTGTTCCCGCTTCTGACCGTACAGGAAAATGTGATGTTTCCCATGGAACTGCAGCATGTCGCCAAGAAGGAAGCAGGGGCAAAAGCGAAAGAACATCTGGCGAAGGTTGGATTGCCGGATACGCTCTATAAGAAGATGCCGAACATGATCAGCGGCGGAGAACAGCAGAGAGTTGCCATCGCCAGGGCAATGGCGTCTGGTGGAGAGATTCTCCTTGCGGATGAGCCCACAGGAAACCTGGACAGCCAAAATGAGAAAGTGATTGTGGATCTGCTCTGCCAGCTGGCTCATGAAGAAAACTATGCGGTGATCATTGTCACCCATAATGAGGCAGTGGCAGCAGCGGCTGATGTGGTCTTTGGCATGTCAGACGGTGTGCTCTCAGTAGTCCGTGAATAAAGGGAAAGTCTTTTGGAGCGAACCTTACGAGATTTGCCTTGCGGCCTCGGATAAAGGACAATCCGGAGATGATGTAGAAAAGGGAGACGAATAGAAAAGGCTGCACACAGCCTGTTATGCACTGTGTACAGCCTCTTAGTTTGCCTGACGGCCTCTTTCTTATCTGACGGGAAGAGGCATAGAAAATATCTCGCTCGAATTACGTTTGATTCATTTTATTGATAGATTCAGAGATTTTGTTGGCATCTTCTGTAATCTTTTTATATATTTCCGCAGACAGTTTGGAAAAGTCCCCCATCTGTTTGGCGATGATTCCGAACCCGGCGCCTACTGCACCGACCCTTGCTGTCTCGATAGAAGCATTGAGAGCCATAATGGTCTGTTTGGAGGCAATGGATTGCAGCTGTCTGGTATTTTCTTTGATTCTGGCCACAGTACCGGTAGCGTTGGCAATTTCTTCTTCCCATACGTGGATCTTTTTATATTCTGTATTATCCATATATTCCTGCTGGACTGCGCGATTTATCATATCATCTAACAGTGCCGCGGCAGCGCGGATGGACTTTTCGGGACGTACAGGCACTTTTCTGACAGCCTTAATGTATTGAGACGGATTAATGCCCAGTTCCTGGGCGATGGCGGTAAATTTATCTTCATCCGGCTCGTGGGGAAGAACCTGTCCGCCGATCATTTTACCAAGCTTCTCACCATTTAAGATGATATCAATGGAAAAGTCCATCAGGCCTGCATGACATTCATAGGTGCCCTGTCCTGTGGCGTCACATTGCTGGCAGCGCTTAGCCCCTTCACTGCAGCCTCTGGTATGTTTCATACAAAAATCTGTAAAATTACTGCCTTTGGTAATATAATTGCCTTCTGCATCGACGGTGATGGCAGCAAGTCCTGTAGCATCGGAAAACGCATCCTGAATTCTCTGCAGATGTGCCATATCCATAAAATCAGTAAGTTTCATGGTGATCGTAACCCTCCTTAGAATGATAAATTGATATATCTGATAATAGCTAAAACCCCAATAATGTATTTATTATAACATCTTTAAGGATATCTGCCTATCAATTTTGCAACTTTTATGCCTCTCTTGCCCACTCTTTTATGCCTGTCAAGAAAAAATACTTGACACAAACAGGACGCTATAGTAAAATGCATAAGTCGGCAAATATGTAATGGTGAAAATCCATGCGGATATGTCTTGTATGCCACATGCAAAAGCAAGCAGAAGCCGACAGAGGCTTGGTCATGGAGAAAATCGTAGCACAGGGATTACTATATGATTTCTATGGAGAATTGCTGACAAAACATCAGCAGGAAATATATGAGAGTGTGGTGTACGATAATCTTTCCCTGGGGGAGATTGCCGAGGCGGAGGGTATCAGCCGACAGGCGGTGCACGACATCGTGAAGCGCTGTGACAGGACGTTGCAGGGATATGAAGAGAAGCTGCGGTTGATTGACAGGTTTATGAGCATCAAGGACAAGATATCGCAGATTCGAGAACTTTCTGTGCAATATGAGGAGAGTGATCCAAAGGACTGGAACACTTATGGCGCACGGATCAGGGAGTTGTCTGAAAGAATCATGCAGGAATTATAAGAGTGCAGAAAGGCGTGGGCATATGGCATTTGAAAGTCTGACCGATAAACTGCAGAACGTATTCAAGAACTTGAGGAGCAAGGGCCGGCTTACAGAGGCAGATGTAAAGACTGCTCTGAAAGAAGTCAAGATGGCGCTCTTAGAAGCTGATGTTAACTTTAAGGTAGTGAAACAGTTCGTAAAATCCGTGGAGGAGCGCGCCATTGGTGCAGATGTGCTGAATGGACTCAATCCGGGACAGATGGTCATCAAGATCGTCAACGAGGAAATGGTGTCCCTGATGGGCTCTGAGACTACGGAGATTGTTATGCAGCCGGGTAAGTCCATCACAGTCATCATGATGTGCGGTCTGCAGGGTGCAGGTAAGACTACCACAACAGCTAAAATTGCCGGTAAACTTAAATTAAAAGGTAAGAAATCTCTGTTGGTTGCCTGTGATGTCTACAGGCCGGCGGCCATTAAACAGTTACAGATAAACGGCGAGAAACAGCAGGTGGAAGTTTTTTCCATGGGGGAGAATCATAAGCCGGTGAATATCGCGAAGGCAGCCATAGAGCATGCACAGAAGAATGGCCACAATGTGGTGATTCTGGATACCGCGGGGCGTCTTCACATTGATGAGGAGATGATGGCGGAACTGCAGGAGATTAAGGAGAATGTGGCAGTGCATCAGACTCTTCTGGTGGTGGATGCCATGACCGGACAGGATGCCGTTAATGTAGCCAAGGATTTCGACGAGAAGGTGGGTATAGACGGTGTGATCCTCTCCAAGATGGATGGTGATTCCAGAGGCGGTGCGGCGCTTTCCATTAAAGCGGTGACAGGTAAGCCGATTCTCTATATCGGTATGGGAGAGAAACTTTCCGATCTGGAGCAGTTCTATCCGGATCGTATGGCGAACCGGATTTTAGGCATGGGTGATGTGCTGACGCTGATCGAGAAGGCCCAGCAGAACCTTGATATAGATGAAGAGAAAGAAAAGCAGATGGCGGCCCGGATGAAGAAGGGCAAGTTCGACTTCGAGGATTATCTGGAGAGCATGAAGCAGATGCGCAATATGGGCGGTCTTTCCAGTATTCTTGGCATGATGCCCGGCATGGGCAAGCAGATGGCGGATATCGAGTCGGCAGTGGATGAGAAGCAGCTGGCACGTATGGAGGCCATAGTCCTTAGTATGACGCCTGCAGAAAGGCAGAATCCCAAGCTTTTAAATCCCAGCAGGAAACACCGCATCGCGGTAGGGGCCGGGGTGGATATCGCACTGGTCAACAGGTTTATCAAGCAGTTTGAGCAGTCCCAGAAAATGATGAAGCAGCTTCCCGGCATGATGGGCGGTAAGAAAGGCCGCGGCATGTTCGGTGGTATGGGTGGTATGAAATTCCCATTTTAGGGTTTCAAAATAAACAATTAATTTACAATGGAGGCAAAGAAAATGGCAGTTAAAATCAGATTAAGAAGAATGGGTCAGAAGAAACATCCTTTTTACAGGATCGTAGTTGCGGATTCAAGATCCCCCAGAGATGGAAGATGTATCGCAGAGATCGGTACTTATGATCCCAACACAGATCCCAGCACCTACAAGGTGAATGAGGAAGAGGCTAAGAAATGGTTAGCCAATGGCGCACAGCCCACAGAAATCGTTAGCAGAATCTTCAAGACGGTAGGGGTGACGAAATAGTTTGGCTTTTGGAGGTGGACTATGAAAGAATTAGTGGAAGTGATCGCAAAAGCTCTCGTCGAGAACCCGGATGAAGTAATCGTGACACAGAAGGAAGAAGGTAAGAATATTACCATAGAACTTCATGTGGCATCCTCAGATATGGGGAAAGTAATCGGTAAACAGGGCCGTATTGCCAAGGCAATCCGCTCTGTCGTTAAGGCGGCATCGTCGAAAGACAATAAGAGAGTGGATGTAGAAATCATCTGACAACCAGCCCCATGGAATTTCTGTGGGGCTGATTCTATCGTTAACGACATTGGAAATTTCTTTGGCGATTTGAAAGGAAAGAAGTTATTTTCGGATAACAGTGAGGCAGTTATGAGTGATGAATTACAGGTGGGTGTGATCACCCAGACACATGGAATCCGGGGAGAAGTCAAAGTATTTCCCACCACGGATGATGCGGCCCGGTTTAAGAGATTGAAAGAAGTGATACTGGATACAGGGCGGGAACGTCACATACTTAAGATAGAGAGTGTGAAATTTTTCAAACAATTCGTAATCTTGAAGTTTCAGGGATACGATTCTATTAATGATATTGAGAAATATAAGAGATCCAGGCTTCTGGTGCCCAGGGAACAGGCTGTGAAATTGAAGAAAGATGAGTATTTCGTGGCTGATATGATAGGACTTAAGGTTATGACAGATGAGGACGAGGAGTTTGGAGAGTTGAGGGACGTGTTTGCAACCGGCGCCAACGATGTATATGTGGTGGTGCGCACGGACGGCACGGAGGTTCTTCTGCCGGCTATCAAAGAGTGTATTCTTGCTGTGGATATGGAGCAGCGGATGATGAGAGTGCATATCATGGATGGTCTTTTGGGATAAGAGACAGATAAAGAGTAGATAGATTGAACATAAAGGGAGAAGTATGGTAAATTTCCATATCATGACACTGTTTCCGAACATGGTCCTGTCAGGGCTTCATACAAGCATTTTGGGCAGGGCAGCGGAGAGAGGGTATATTTCCATAGAAGCGATAAATATCAGGGACTATACGCAGGATAAGCACGGTAAGGTGGATGATTATACGTACGGTGGAGGAGCCGGCATGTTGATGCAGGCACAGCCGGTATATGATGCGTACCAGTCCATAGTGGAGCGAATCGGCCAGGATAGAAAGAGGCGGGTGATCTATGTATCGCCTCAGGGAAAGACCTTTCATCAGGAGATGGCGCAGGAATTATCCGGTGAGGAAGACTTGATTTTCCTGTGCGGCCACTATGAGGGAATTGATGAGAGAGTGATAGAAGAGATTGTGACGGATGAAATATCACTGGGAGATTATGTGCTTACGGGCGGGGAATTGGCAGCGATGGTGATGGTAGACGCCATCGCCAGATTAGTACCGGGGGTACTTCATAACGGGGAGTCTGCCGTGACAGAATCTTTCGGGGACGGCCTCTTAGAATATCCGCAGTATTCCAGACCGGAGATCTGGCATGAAAAACGGGTACCGGAAGTGCTTCTTTCCGGAGATCATGCGAAAGTGGATGCCTGGCGGCTGGAACAATCCCTTCTTAGAACGAAAGAACGCCGCCCGGATCTGTATGAGAAATATCTGGAACTGCATCCGCCTGTGGAGAAGAAGAAACGCAGGAAAAGGGAAGCGGCAGAGGGTTAAAAAGATAAAAGAAAAGCCAAAAACCGCTTGCATTTGGCAGTACAATATGGTAAGTTATTAATGTTGTGAAAAGAGATGGTCCTCTGTTACAGAACGTATTAAGAACATCCAGGTTATTTTAGGAGGAAGATTATGAACGAAATCATCAGAGAAATCGAAGCGGCGCAGTTGAAAGAGAATGTCAGCGACTTTAACGTAGGTGATACAGTTAAGGTGTATGGTAAGATCAAAGAGGGTAACCGCGAAAGAATCCAGGTTTTTGAGGGAACCGTATTAAAGATTCAGGGCGGCGGCAACAGAACCACATTTACAGTGAGAAAGGTATCAAACGGTGTGGGCGTTGAGAAGACATGGCCTATGCATTCCCCTAATGTGGAGAAGGTAGAGGTTGTCAGAAGGGGTAAAGTAAGACGTGCTAAACTGAATTACCTGAGAGACCGTGTCGGTAAGAAGGCTAAAGTGAAAGAGCTGGTTAAATAAACGAGAGTGATGATGGAACAGATACCTTGGAGCGATTCGGGGTATCTGTTTTTTGAAAGGAAAAGGGTCGTGGCAAGAAGGAAGGGCTTGACTTTTTATCAGAAAAAAAAGAGGTTAAATCCCAGGATCATTAAAGATGTCCTGGAGCTGTTCGTGGGCGGTCTGGTTGCCGTCTTCTTAGCCTTTGTCATCGTTTTTTCAGTGGGGATGCGTACCAGTGTGATTGGTGATTCCATGGAGCCGGTTTTGTATAATGGGCAGGAAATATTGATGAACCGAATCATCTACAGGCTTTCTACGCCTAAGAGAGGGGACGTGATCGTCTTTTTGCCAAACGGCAATCAGAATTCCCATTTCTATGTGAAGCGGGTGGTGGGGCTGCCGGGGGAAACGATTCAGATCCGTGATGGAAGAGTGTACATAGACGGCCTGTTGCTGCACGAGGATGATTCTCTTGATGAGATGGTAGATTCCGGGATTGCCCAGAATGAACTGCTTCTTGCCCAGGATGAGTTCTTCGTGCTGGGAGATAATCGGAACAGCAGTGAGGACAGCCGTTCCGGTAACATCGGTGCGGTCAAGAAGAATAATATTGTTGGCAAGGCATGGTTCCATATGGCTACGGATGATGTATCTATTGGACTGATTGAATAGACGGCTGTCAGTAGAGGCTTGCAGACGGAGAGAGGAGTGTACAGCACATGAACTACCAGTGGTATCCGGGTCACATGACCAAGGCGAAGCGCATGATGCAGGAAAATATCAGCCTGATCGATCTGGTGATTGAGCTTGTGGATGCAAGAGTGCCGCTTTCCAGCAGAAATCCTGATATTGATGAGCTTGGCAAAAATAAATCCCGTCTGATTCTCTTAAACAAATCAGACTTGGCTGATCCCAGGGTAAACCAATGCTGGATGAAGTATTTTAAAGAGAAAGGCTTTTATGTGCTGGAAGTGAATGCCAAAACCGGACAGGGGTTAAAAGCGATTCAGGGTATGGTGCGGGAAGCCTGTAAGGAGAAGATAGAGAGGGACAGAAAGAGAGGGATCAAGAACCGGCCTGTGAGGGCTATCGTGGTGGGGATCCCCAACGTTGGTAAATCTACTTTTATCAATTCTTTTGCGGGAAAAGCCTGTACGAAGACAGGCAATAAGCCGGGCGTGACCAAGGGAAAGCAATGGATCAGACTGAATAAAGAGCTGGAACTTCTGGATACACCGGGGATTCTCTGGCCTAAGTTCGAGAGTGAAGAAGTGGGTCAGAAGCTGGCCATGATTGGATCCATGAACGATGAGATACTGCAGATGACAGAACTGGCCGGCGATCTGGTGACATATCTGTTATCCCATTATCGGAGTGACCTTTTAGGACGCTATCAGATTGCGGAAGAAGGGCAGGCACTCACCGCGCAGCAGGTGATGGAGACCGTCTGTGAGAACCGTAAATGTTATAAAAAGGGGCAGGAACCGGATTATGAGAAGGCAGCCGCATTGGTGGTTGAGGATTTCAGAAGCGGCAGAATAGGCAGGATTACACTGGAAGAACCAGCGTGCTGATGACCTGCAGGATAGATATCACGAAGCAGTGGAGGATGGAGTCATGAAAAAAGTGTTGCGGGAAATATTGAGCACAAGCCTGTATTTACTGGGTGTACTATGTGCCGTCTATCTGGTGATTCATTTTGTGGGACAGAGGACGCAGGTGCAGGGAGATTCCATGGAACCCAAACTCAGCACGGAGGATAATCTGATCGTGGATAAGATCAGTTATCGGTTCCATGATCCGGAGCGGTTTGATATCATTGTATTTCCCTTTCAATATGAAAAGGATACTTTTTACATCAAGCGGATCATTGGCCTGCCTGGTGAGACAGTGCAGATTGATGAAGAAGGCAATATTTTGATAGACGGAGAGATTCTGGAAGAATCCTACGGCAAGGAAGTCATTATGAATCCCGGCAGGGCCTATGAACCTGTGGAGCTTGGAGAGGATGAATACTTTGTCATGGGCGATAACAGAAACAACAGTACAGACAGCAGAGAGCCTTCTGTGGGAAATATCAAAAGAGAGGATATCATAGGCAGGGCATGGTTACGGATATGGCCTTTTGATAAATTTGGATTGATAAAACACCGCTAATTCAAGTACATTCCTTTGGGAGAGTGAATAAGATGGCAGAAGATATGAAGACAATCAGACAAAAATTGCAGGCAGCGACTATGGAAGAGCTGCCTGTTTTGTTTCTGCAATATGAGATGGATCCGCGTACCGGTGTGCACAAGGAGATAGAGAAGGCCAGAAGAAGGATTGCAGCCTATGAAAAGGAACTGGCACGCATGGAGGAAATCAAGAAATATGAGCGGGAGTACAGTGCCTGTGCCCATATCTGCGGGATAGATGAGGTGGGCAGGGGGCCTCTTGCAGGGCCGGTTGTGGCCGGGGCAGTTATTTTGCCGAAAGATTGTGACATTTTATATATCAATGATTCTAAGAAACTGTCCGAAAAAAAGAGAGAGGAACTTTATGAGGTCATCCTGGAGAAGGCTGTTGCGGTGGGACTAGGATACAGTACCCCGAAACGGATTGATGAGATCAATATCCTGCAGGCCACTTATGAGGCTATGCGGGAGGCTGTCGGGCAGCTGAGTATCGTGCCGGATCTTCTTCTGAATGATGCAGTGACGATTCCGGAGGTGGCGATCAGACAGGTACCCATCATCAAGGGAGATGCGAAGAGCATTTCCATCGGGGCGGCCAGCATTGTGGCCAAGGTCACCAGGGACCGTCTTATGGTGCAATATGACGAGGTGTATCCGGCTTACGGGTTTGCAGCCAACAAGGGATATGGTGCGCAGATGCATATTGAGGCACTGAAAAAGTACGGGCCGTGCCCGATTCACCGGAAAACATTTATAACACATTTTTGTGAGGTATGAATTTGAATCTGGGAAATATTTTTAAGAAAGACAATCGAACGATCAGGACCAACGACACCGGCAGAGTATCAGAATCCATGAGCAAGGGGGAACGTCTCTACCGCTTGCAGAATGAGATCCGGAATATGAAACCAGGACAGACACTGCAGGGTACGGTAGTAAACAGAAATGGAAATTCCGTGCAGATTGAACTGGCCCAGGATTTCAGTATCAATGCCAAGATTGACCAGAGCGTGAGTCTGGCACTGGGACAGATGATGAGCTTTGAGATTAAGGCAAACAGCGGGTCTCTTTTGTCCTTGGCGCCACTGTATACCAACACGGCCAATACGGCAACCATCCTGCGGGCGCTTGCGGCGGCGGGCCTGCCGGAGACGGCGCAGAATATTGAGATGGTGGCGGCCATGATGGAGGAGGGCATGCCCATCGATAAGGAATCTGTCCTGAACATGTGCAGACAGCTTATGGAATTCCCGGGCCAGAATCCTGCCTCGATCATACAGATGACGAAACTGGGACTGCCTGTTACGGAGGCAAATATAGAGCAGTTTGAACATTATATGAATGCCAATCATCAGATACTCGGCAGTGTGGAGACCATTATGGATGAACTGCCTCAGGTATTCAGGGAACTGATGGCGGCAGGCAAAAACAGCCAGGCCTATGCCTTCTATGAAGCGGTGCTGCATATTTTTACAGAAGGAGAAGCGGAAGGAAGCGTTATCCTGCAGGGGCAGAATCCTGAGCAGACAGCCGGGGAACAGTCTGTCACACACAATGGCGGGCAGGAGAATGTTACACAGACCCAGGGACAGACGCCTGCACAGGCCGGAATACCACAAGCCGGGGAGCAACAGGCCGAACAGGCCCAGAATGCGGTGCATAAGGCACAGACCCAGGCAGATGCTGCAGTACTCAATATGACAGATGCCGCCGGGGAAGAAGGCGGCAGGCAGACGATTCTCACCAACAGACAATGGAACAGTCTGGCAGATATGTTAAGAAACCTCGGCGTGGATGAAGAGACTGCCGGGCAGGTACAGAAGGGAGAAATCCCGGCCAAGGAAGTGCTGAATTTAGTCAGGGATTTACTGCCCAGAGCCATGCATGATCAGGACGCCGGAAGAATCATGGAAAGACTGCTTGGGGGGAAAGAGTTCCAGAACCTTTTGAAAGCAGAGATTGGGAAACAGTGGTTGATTGAGCCCAGGGAAGTGGCGGATCCCAAACAGGTGGAGCAGCTTTATGAGAGGGTCAGGGAGCAGACCATGCGTCTGCACCAGGCGCTTGCGGCGGCGGAAAAAGGTGATGCGCCGGTGGCAAGAAGCGTGCAGAATCTACAGAATAATGTGGATTTCCTGAATCAGATGAATCATATGTACTCCTATGTCCAGCTGCCCCTTAAGATGCTTGGCAATAATGCTCATGGGGATCTGTATGTCTATACCAACAAGAAGAATCTGGCGGCAAAGGACGGAAACGTGAGCGCTCTGCTGCATTTGGACATGGAGCATTTAGGACCATTGGATGTGTATGTTACCATGCAGAACCAGAAAGTCAGCACTAACTTTACGGTACAGGATGACAGCATTCTTATGCTGATTGAAAAGCATATCGAACTTCTGCATGACAGACTGGCCAAACGGGGATATGATTTTAAGGCAAAGATGCAGATAAAGGATACAGAAGAGACAGATGAGCAGGACTCTATTATGAAGACAATCCTCCATCAGCAGAAGAATATATCCGTTTTAAGCAGGACTTCCTTTGACATGAGGGCATAAGGTAACAAGGCAGCAGGACTTCGGATTTTGACATGGAAAGGAGCAGAGAATGGCTTTACAGGATAAGAAGCGGGAGAAACCGAAACAGGCGATCGCCCTGGAATATGATCCTGACGAGGCGGCGCCGCGGGTCATAGCTACCGGTAAGGGGGCCTTGGCAGAGCGTATCATTGAGCGGGCTAAAGAGTCTGATGTGCCGGTCCATCGGGATGATAAGCTGGCAGAGACACTGTCGCGCTTAGAGATCGGTGATATGATACCGCCGGAACTTTATGAAGTGGTGGCAGAGATTTTAGTCTTTGTGGACTCCATGGACAAGATTCGGGCCAAGATAGCGAAAGGTCAGTGAGCATGATAAGAAAGACTATGAATACGAGAGAAAAGGGGGCACAGAAGGAACAACAGGTCTGTGCCTATTTATTGTCCGAGGGCGTGGAGATTTTGGAGAGAAATTTTCGTGCCGGACAAGGAGAAATCGATGTGATTGGCCGTGACGGGTCCTACCTGGTATTCTTTGAAGTCAAGTACAGGGCAGGTGCAGGCCGGGGCAGTGCAGCGGAGGCTGTGGGAAGCGCTAAGCAGAGAAAAATCTGTCAGGTGGCGGATTATTACAGACTGCGTCACCAATGCAGCGAGGATACCCCCATAAGGTTCGACGTGGTAGCCATTGACGGGGAGAGACTGCGCTGGATTAAAAATGCGTATGATTATGTGGGCAGATGAGAAAGGCCGGGCAGCGGTAAGACAAGGGACAGACTGCCCGGCAGATATTGGTATAAGCGGACAGAGAGGGTTGACATATGGAATTATACAGACACCAAAAGGAAAGACAGATGAAACGAAATCGTACAGGCGAACTGGAGTATCTTACCTTTCCGCTTCTGGAAGAGACGGGCATGGTAAAACACTTGTTTTCCACCAGGCTTGGCGGCGTCAGCAAAGGAATCTATGCTTCCATGAACTTAAGTTATACAAGAGGGGATGAGAGGGAAGCAGTGGATGAGAACTATAGACGGATTGCAGACGTGCTTGGCTGTCAGATGGAAGATATCGTCTGTTCTGACCAGACCCATACCACGAATCTTATGGTGGCTGGCAGACAAGACGGCGGCAAGGGAGTCACAAGATCACGTGATTATCATGATGTGGACGGACTTCTGACGGATGAGCCAGGTATTGTTCTGGCGACCTTTTATGCAGACTGTGTTCCTTTATATTTTGTGGACACGAAACACCGCGCCATTGCACTGGCGCATTCCGGCTGGCGCGGCACTGTAGGCCGGATGGGGCGGTGTGTGGTGGAGAAGATGAAAGAAGTCTATGGTACGGATCCTGCGGATGTGGTGGCGGCTGTGGGACCCTCCATATGTCAGGCGTGCTATGAAGTCAGCGAGGATGTGGCCGGGGCTTTCAGAGAGGAATTTCGTAAGCCGGGACAGGAGCAGGAGATACTGCTTTCCAAAGGCGGCGGGAAGTATCAGCTTGATCTGTGGCGTGCAAATGAGATTGTGTTAACAGAAGCGGGAATACTGCCGTCCAGTATTCAGGTGACAGATTTGTGTACTTGTCACAACAGCGATTACCTTTTCTCCCATCGGGCGAGTCAGGGCAGGAGAGGAAATCTGGGAGCTTTTCTGGGGCTGCTGTAAATGTTACTATGAATTAAGAAACTATTAAAAAATTTCCCATCTATTCCTTTATGTTTCTATGTTTGAATGATACTATACGAAAGCACAAGAGAGGTGAAAACAAATGGCCAATATTCTGGTATGTGATGATGACAAGGAGATTGTGGATGCAATCGAAATCTATCTGTTACAGGAAGGATATACAATCTTTAAAGCCTACGATGGACAGCAGGCAATCAAGGTGTTAAAGGAGCAACAGATTCATCTGCTTCTGATCGATATCATGATGCCCAAGCTGGATGGTATTCATGCTACTTTAAAAATCCGGGAATACTCCAGCATTCCGATCATCTTCCTGTCAGCCAAGTCAGAGGACAGTGATAAGATTTTAGGGTTAAATATCGGAGCCGATGATTATATCACAAAACCCTTTAACCCGCTGGAACTGGTGGCGAGAGTGAAATCAAACCTGCGCAGGTACACCACTCTCGGTAATCTGAACACAGACAACAATGCGCTTTATCAAGTGGGAGGTCTGTGTATCAATGATGATACCAAGGAAGTGACAGTGGATGGTGACAGTGTGAAACTGACGCCAATAGAATACAATATACTGCTGCTTCTTGTGAAGAATTGCGGCCGGGTTTTTTCTATTGACCAGATTTATGAGAGTATCTGGAACGAGGAGGCTATCGGAGCGGACAATACGGTAGCGGTACATATCAGACACATTCGGGAAAAAATTGAAATCAATCCCAAAGAACCCAGATACCTCAAGGTAGTATGGGGTGTAGGCTATAAGATTGAAAAGCAATAGCAAAGGAACTCGTTCATGCGTAATCTTGACAGGGGTAAGGCGATAGCAGCGCAGAAATGGAGAAGCAGATGGGGAAAAAAGCAGAGAAAGATAAAAAGCCGAAAAAACAAAGATACGGCATCAGAATGATCTGCCGCATCATACAGCATGTGATGTTAGCAGTCATGGCGCTGGCACTGGTAGTAACAGTTGCCAGCACAACGGTGCGGATTGAAGGATTTCGTTCCAATGGCAGTTATACCAGTTACACGCATTACGCCGGCAAGGAGAAAAACTTTGAAGATTCTGAACTGTTCAACACTATTTTTGGCTATGCCATGGCGGATGTTATCCGTCTGGGAGTCGTGAGCAGCCAGCTGGAGACGGAAGAAGTGTTTGATGGCGGTAAGGTGGTAGATGTGACGGCTTATAACTGCCGTGATATCGGGCTGCCGGAACAGTATGTGACGGCGAATTATTATCTGGAGGATCTGCTCAAGTGGGCCAACTATGGTTTTGAGTATATTCCTACAGACATGACCAGGGAACAGGCAGATAACTTCCTGGCACCGATGACTAAGGTCACGACCATGGATTCTAAGAGTAAATATTACAATACTTCGGATGCTAGTTATCTGAAATCCGATATTCAGAGTTATACTTTCGTAAGTGATGTATCTGCCAATCAAATCTTTAGCCCGGGAAGTGATGAGGGAGACGGGTTTGTGTCAGGGTATCAGCCGGTCAATGAACTGAATACCTTGGAGGAGACAAAGATCAGTGAGGTTACAGACAGTGTGAATGAAGACGGGGTGCCAATATACACTTATAATGTTATGGTGAACCGTTATAAAACCGTGGAAGATAAGAATCTGGAAGAATATGTATCTGATTGGACGCTTTACGGGGAGCTTTGTGCAAACGTTGAAAGGGCGGCAGAAAATCTTGCTTACAATTATAACGAATATGTGGATTACCGGGAGTATTATAGTGCCCAAAATTCCAATGTGCGTTATCTGATCGCCAAGACAGTGGGGGATGAGGTTCAGTATTATAGCAATATGGAAGCCGAAAGTTCTTACAGAGAGTGGGTTCTTGAAATGATGGAAACATTCGCAGAACCTGAAAGCAGTGCTGTGATGCCGCATGAGAAGTTTGTTTATTACAGTCCTTCTGAAATGATTTATAAGACCAATACCAATATTGCTGAGAGTACAATCCGTAAAATTTTGCAGGAATATGATTATGCTTATCCGGAGACAGTCAAGATCTGGATCAACGTTGACACTTCTTATCCGGTAAAGGATGCCTTTACCCAGGGGGCGGAATATATGCCTTACCGGTGGCAGTGGACAGTGGTATTTCTGACTGCGGCGATTCTGTATCTGCTGCTCTTCCTTTACCAGACCATGGTAACAGGGCGTTATTTGGATGAAGAGGGGAATCGTTATACCAGACTGGGATCTTTTGATAAAGTCCCTACAGAAGCGGCATTGTTCATCGCGGCTGGTGTAGCAGTCCTTGTGATATGGGTGATGATTGTTGTGACCCAGATGCTGGGCGTTAAGCTTATGAGTCTGACCTATTGCAGGGAAGCAATCCATGAGGATTGGTTTAAGGCGCTTATCCTTGGCAGTGTGTTTGTTGCAGATGTAATCTTTACTTTCTTTTTCTATAGTCTGGTCAGAAGGGTAAAAGCCAGGACTTTGTGGAAAAACAGTTATCTGTACAGACTTTTGAGCAGGGCGAAAAAATTTGCCTGGAATGTGTATGACAACGGGAATGTTGTTATAAGGACCTGGGTTCCTTACGGTATCTTCCTGGGATTCAACTTATTTATGGTGCTGTGGTCTGTCAGCGCCGGCAATCTGTTCATACTTTTTATTGCGGTGGCAGTAGATATCCTGGTGGGAATTTTGATCTACAAAGACACAAAGGAACGCCAGGGCATTGTGAAGGGCATTGAGACTATCGCCAGCGGAGAGATAAATTACCAGATTCATACCGGTGAACTGCACGGGGATAACCTGACGCTTGCCAATTCAGTCAACAGCATAGGAAAAGGCATTAAGGAAGCGGTGGAGATCAGCATGAAGGATGAACGTATGAAGGCAGATCTGATTACCAATGTATCCCATGATATCAAGACGCCTCTCACTTCCATCATCAATTATGTGGATCTTCTGAAGAGAGAACAGGTGGACAATAAGAAGATACAGAATTATATCCTGGTACTGGATGAGAAATCCCAGCGTCTGAAACAGCTTACGGACGATCTGGTGGAAGCCAGCAAGATTACTTCCGGCAATATCAGTCTTAATTTTGAGCGGATCAATCTGACGGAACTGATGAACCAGACGATTGGAGAGTTTTCCGAGAAGTTTGAGCAGAAGGGGCTCACCACGGTGATGAATGTCAATACCCAGGAGGCGGTCATTGAGGCAGACAGCCGCAGAATCTGGCGCGTGATGGAGAACCTTTTTAATAATATATATAAGTATGCCATGACCGGTACAAGGGTCTATGTGAGTATAGACGGGCGGCAGGATGCATCAGAGATTGTGATATCCATCAAGAATATTTCCGCCACGCCCTTAAACTGTAATCCGGAGGAACTGACAGAACGTTTTATCCGCGGAGATGTATCCAGGACAACGGAGGGCAGTGGGCTTGGACTGTCCATAGCCAAGAATCTGACGGTGGCCCAGAAGGGGGCATTCGAGATTCAGCTGGATGGTGATTTGTTTAAAGTATTGTTGACCTTCCCGGTGGCAAAGAGTCTGGCCGAATAGCACAAAATCAGGAAAAGCTTTTGCTTAAGTTTGGTGAAGCTTTTCCTGATTTGCTTTTGACTTTTCATTGGGAACTTGTTATAATGGACAGAATATAGATATCACTTAATGCTATAGCAGGAAAGCATGGTAATAGATATGGGCGATCAGGTTTCTAACAAACAGCAGGAAGTACATTTTCCGATGATGGAAAATTCCGAATATCAGAAAGCACAGAATCAGGAGATTAAGCTTGGAAAAGAAGAGGGATTGGACGTTTCTGTCTATACCAATCCGGAATTCAACTGGCTACAGATGGAACAGATTCGTATGGGACTTAAGGATAAGGTAGATGCTTCAATCTATGCCAATCCGGATTATAGCTATGAGACCATGCGGCAGATTCGGCTTGCACTGTATTCTGCAACCAACCTGATTCCCTATGTCAAGAGGGGATTTGAGGATGACGATCTGGAGGAAATCCGGCTCGCATTGCTCAACAGGCTGCCGTTAGATCAGTGGATCAGTGATGATATGTGTGCACCGCAGATTCACGAGATTCGGATTGGATTGTGCGAAGAATTAGATATTTCCCCTTATGCCGACAGCCGGTATAATTGGATGCAGATGCAGGAGATTCGTCTGGGCCTGGAGAAGAAGCTGGATGTATCTGTTTATACAAATCATCTGTATAGTCATGCACAGATGAAACAGATTCGCCTAGGGATGGAGGCGGGTCTGGATGTATCCACATACAGCAGTCTGGTTTTTTCTGCCACAGACATGAAGGAGAAACGTCAGGCGGTTATCAACAGAAAGAGAGCCAGCGGAACATCCGGTGAAGTATCTGAGAAGAAATCTGAAAGGGAAAACCGTCAGGAAAATAATGGCGGTAAAAAATCATTTTTTGAGTCACATAGGAAGTGTGAATTTGTTATTTCCATAGAGGAAAACGGTAATAAGGCTTATGCATATATCCCTTGGGTTCCGGGTAACATGGTCACCAAAGAAGATATTTACCAGGATTTGGAAAGACGGGAAATCGTTTATGGAATTAAGCAGGACGCCATCGCAGACATGATTGATAAGAAAAGGCTCAATGAAAAGATACTGATTGCGGAAGGAATTCCTGCCCAGAGGGGTAAGGATGGATGGTTTGAATTTTTCGTCAGACTTGATTTGCCTCGTATTCCGGCGCCGCTTCCGGATGGAAGTGTTGATTATGTCAATATTGAGGCTTTTGAGATGGTGGATGAAGGGGAAAAGATAGCCGTCTATCACCGGGCTGAGAAAGGTATCAGCGGAAAGAATATTTATGGTGAATCCATACATGCCGAAAATGGAACAGAGAAAAAGCCCATCAGAGGTGTAGGTTTTACCATAGCAGATGATGGTGTGACATATCTTTCCAGAATGAACGGCAAATTTGAATATACAGCCGGGCGTATCACAATTACCAATATATTGGTGGTACGGGAAGATGTGACTGCTGTTACCGGTAAACTTGAAGTGGATGGTTCCGTATATGTGGTCGGCAGTATTTCTTCGGGCGGATATATCAAGGCAAGCGGAGACATTATTATCGAGCAGAATGTAGAGGCTGCCAGATTGATTGCCGGCGGAAATATTATGATCAAGCAGGGAAGCTGTTCTAAGAACGACTGTTTTATTGAAGCAGGCGGCGAGGTTTCCGGAAGCTTTTTTGAAGCAGTGAAAATCCAGGCCGGCGGTAATGTGAAGGCTAACTATATTATGAACAGCAATATCAGTACCATGGGAAAGGTGATCGTATCAGGGAGCAAAGGGGTGCTGCTTGGCGGAACGATAAGCGCGGTAAGAGGTGTGGATACCTACAATCTTGGAAACAGACTGCACCTTAAGACAGTTTTGGATGTGGGAAGAAACGAGCTGTATGAGAAAGAGCAGGCAGAGTACGTGCAGGAGAGAGAGAAACTCTTAAAGAACATGGAGGCTTTGGAAAAGCAGAGGGACAAAATACTTGCTTTGTATTCTGCTGGCAAAGAGGTTCCGGAAGAGATACAGCGTAAGATTTTTGCGGCGATGGAGGTAGAGGGTCAAAGACTTGCAGAATTAGATGGAGAAGCAGCCAAACTGGCTAATATGACAGATCAGGTCATGGCGGAACCGGTTTATGTCAGGGGGAGGGCATATGAGGGCAGTCTGATCATCATCAACAGTATAAAGTATATGCTGCCTGCTGAAGTGAAGAGGGTCATCTTTAAGCTCAAGAATAAACAGGTAGTCATGGTGAGCATGTAGCAGGTCGCTGGAAAGCAGCATCAAATAAAATAACAGAAAGTATGAGAAGACCATGAAGCGTGATACAATATTAATTTTTGAAGACAATGCAATTGACCGTGCCATTCTGGTGGAATTATTTCAATCGGATTATAAAATTTTAGAGGCCAGCAACGGCAAGGAAGGGATTGAGCTTCTGAACAGTCATTTCGCCTCTATAGCCATAGTTTTGTTGGATAACCTGATGCCGATTATGGATGGCTTTACCGTATTGGAACATTTGAAGGAGAGAAATATCCTGAATAAAATCCCCTTTATTATGCTTACGGCAGAATCTTCTCCTGAAATGGAACGGAAGGGGTATGAGTATGGTATTGTGAGCTACCTTAAGAAGCCCTATCAGCCGGATGTGGTGAAACAGGTGGTTTATAATGCAGCCGGTTGGTTCCAGTATAAAATGCAGCTGGAATTGATGGTCAAGAAGCAGAATATCAATATCCAGAAACAGAACAGTATTTTAAGACAGCAGACAAAGAAGCTCAATCAGGTAAATGAGATATTGATTGATTCTCTCAGTAATATTGTGGAATTCAGGAATATGGAGTCCAAGCAGCATATTAAGAGAATCCGGGAGTACTCTTTATGTCTGGGCAAGAGCGTCATGAAACTTTATCCGGAGTATGAATTGACGGAAGAAAAGATAGAACAGATTGGATGGGCTTCTTCACTCCATGATATCGGAAAGATAGCCATTCCGGACAGTATTATTTTAAAACCCGGTAAGCTGACAGCGGATGAGTTTGAACTGATTAAGTCACACACGACCAAAGGCGCGGAGATCATACAGCATAGGATTCGCCTGAATGACAGAGTTATCTTTGATTACGCATGTGATATCGCAAGACATCATCATGAAAAATACGATGGCAAAGGATATCCGGATGGTTTGAAAGGTGATGAGATCAGTATCGCGGCACAGATTGTCTCTTTGGTGGATGTATATGATGCATTGACTTCGAAGCGCGTCTATAAAGCTGCTTATGAATCGGAAAAGGCATATCAGATGATAATCAATGGACACAGCGGTATGTTCTCACCTAAGCTTCTCAAAGCTTTTACAGAGGTGAAGGCCGAGTTTGAACATTTACTGGCTGTGTATCATGATGAAGAATAGAGAATCCGAAGAAAGGGCGTCCCAAAAGTCATAAAATGACAAAAGGGACACCCTTTTTATAGTTTGCGTTTACAGGATCTGATGACTGGAAAGTCTGTAACATAACTTTCCGGGGTCAGATATCCAGTGCGTTCACTTCCCGGTTATTATATTTTGCAAGAATCTGGTGAATCTTGTCTGTGGGAGTATAGATATTGGCCATGGAAGCATCATGGTTCATAAAATCGATAATGGACGCGATGAATTTGCTCATATCAGCCTCAATGTAGTAGGGTTTATCTTTCAGTTCCGGCGGCTGGTAGCAGAGGTTTGTGGTTACGATCCGGTCAATATAGCATTTCTCATAGGCATCGTCGAAAGCGGACAGACCATCCGTGAAAAGACCGAAAGTACAGCAGACAAAAACCCGTTTGGCATTCATCTTCTTGAGCTGTCTGGCAGTATCTATCATACTGCCGCCGGAAGAAATCATATCATCTATGACTATCACGTCTTTGCCGTCAATATTATCTCCCAGAAACTCATGGGCAACGATGGGGTTCTTGCCGCCAACCATGGTAGAATAGTCCCTTCGTTTGTAGAACATGCCGGTGTCCACCCCTAATACGTTGGCAAAATATACGGCTCTGTCAAGCGCACCTTCATCGGGGCTGATAACGATAGTATGCTCCTTATCAATAATGAGGTTTTTTTCCATGCGGAGTAAGGCACGGATAAATTGATAAGGTGGGGTAAAATTATCAAATCCCTTTATAGGGACAGAATTCTGTACTCTTGGATCATGAGCATCAAAGGTGATGAAGTTAGATACCCCCATGTCCATCAGTTCCTTGATAGCATAAGCACAGTCCAGGGATTCCCGTCCGTTTCTCTTATGCTGCCGGCCTTCATAGAGGAAAGGCATAATGACATTGATTCTGTGTGCTTTGCCGTTGACGGCAGAAATGATTCTTTTTAAGTCCTGATAATGATCATCGGGAGACATATGGTTTCTAAAGCCGTTCATGGTGTAAGTGATGCTGTGGTTGCACACGTCAATCAGAATAAAGATATCTTTGCCGCGGATGGAATCATTCAGGATTGCTTTTCCCTCGCCGGTCCCGAAACGCGGACAGGCTACTTCCATAAGGTAATTGTCCTCCATATAACCATGAAAGGCAGGATCATTTTTGACGCTGTTGTTAAGATTTCTGCGAAAGTCCACAAGATGGCTGTTTACTTTCTCAGCCAGTGGGAGAGCAGATTTATCGGTGAGCAGTTTTACCGGTGCTACCGGCATGGAATGTTCCAGTTGTTCTGTATTAGGCATTTCATCCTCCTGTGTAATATGAACTGTACAGACCGGAGAGACCTTTCGCTGTCTGTGTATTCTCTTTTTTTATATCATTATGCTAGTGACACGTCAAGGAATTTCTAGTAAAATAAGAATGGATAAGTAGTCATAAAGCTTTCAACTTCACTGTCTCACGGATAAAACTTTACAAGTGGGCGCAGATGTTGTAAAATCAAGCGGTATCGTAAACAGACAGGAAGATAATTGAAATAAGCCGGACGGCATATTTTCAAATGGAGGATAACATGAGTAAAAAGAATGCCAAGCCGATTGTGGCGGTTGTGGGGCGGCCTAATGTGGGTAAGTCCACACTGTTTAACGCTCTGGCGGGTGAAAATATATCTATCGTAAAAGATATGCCGGGGATTACCAGAGACCGGATTTATGCGGATGTCAGCTGGCTTACCATGAACTTTACGCTGATTGATACCGGCGGTATTGAACCGGAAAGTAAGGACATTATTCTTTCACAGATGCGGGAACAGGCGCAGATCGCCATTGATACAGCTGACGTGATCATTTTCCTTGTGGATGTAAAGCAGGGCCTGCAGGATGCAGATTCCAAAGTGGCGGACATGCTCAGGCGGTCCAGAAAGCCTGTGGTGCTTGCGGTCAATAAGGTGGATGACTTTAAGAAATATATGGCGGATGTCTACGAGTTCTATAATCTGGGCATCGGAGAGCCCTATCCAATCTCTTCCGTAAACCGTCTTGGATTTGGTGAACTGCTGGATGAGGTGACTTCTTATTTTGATAAGGAGGCGGCAAAGGAAGAGGAAGATGACCGGGTCAAGGTTGCCATTGTCGGTAAACCGAATGTGGGAAAATCCTCTATTATCAATCGACTGATTGGCCAGAACCGGGTCATTGTATCTGACATTGCAGGCACTACCAGGGATGCTATCGACACGGAGATTACCCATGATGGGAAGGAGTACGTGTTCATCGACACGGCTGGGCTGCGCAGAAAGAATAAGATTAAAGAAGAACTGGAACGTTATATGATCATACGGACCGTGGCTGCAGTGGAGCGGGCGGATATTGTGATATTAGTGATAGATGCGGTGGAGGGTGTGACGGAACAGGATGCCAAGATTGCCGGAATTGCCCATGACCGGGGGAAGGCAGTCATTATTGCAGTCAATAAGTGGGACGCTGTTGAGAAAAATGATAAGACGGTGAAAGAGTATACGCAGAAGATACGTCAGGTACTTTCCTTTATGTCCTATGCGGAGATCATGTTTATCTCGGCGGTGAGCGGACAGCGGCTTATGAAACTTTATGATATGATAGATGCAGTATATGAAAATCATTCCATGAGGGTGGCTACAGGAGTGCTCAATGAGATCATGGCGGAAGCGGTGGCCTTACAGCAGCCGCCCTCTGATAAAGGTAAAAGGCTGCGCCTTTATTATATTACCCAGGCAGCGGTCAAGCCTCCCACCTTTGTGATTTTTGTCAATGACAAGGAGCTGATGCATTTTTCCTATCAGCGTTATCTGGAAAATCAAATCAGAGATACCTTTGGTTTTATAGGAACGCCCCTTAAATTTATTATTAGAGAGAGAAAGGAAAACAAGTAAAAGTGGAACGGATTATTTGCTTACTGATCGGCTATGCCTTTGGACTTTTTCAGACGGCATATATTTACGGAAGACTGCATGGAATTGATATCAGAAACTATGGAAGCGGCAATGCGGGTACCACCAATACCCTGCGGGTCTTTGGAACAAAGGCAGGGCTGCTGGTGCTTGTGGGAGATATCATGAAATGTATTCTTGCGGTGGTGCTTGTTAGTTGTCTTTTTGGCAGTTCCCATCCGGAGATGGTCTATCTGCTTAAGCTGTATGCAGCCATGGGAGCAATCGTCGGACATAATTTTCCTTTTTACCTGAAATTCAAGGGGGGAAAGGGAATAGCCGCTACAGCGGGGTTGATTTTATCATTTCACCCATACCTGATTCCTGTGGGCGTAATCTTGTTCTTTGGCGTATTTTTTACGACCCATTATGTGTCTCTTGGCTCTCTTTTGGTGTACACAGGTTTTATGGTGGAGCTGATAATCCTTGGACAAAGCGGCGTTTTCCGTATGACACAACCTTTATTAAATGAAATGTATGTCCTGGCTGCTTTTTTGACGGTGATGGCATTTTATAAACACAGGGAGAATATCAAGCGGCTTCTTAGCGGTACGGAACGTAAGACTTACCTGACACATAAGAGTGAAGGAGCAGAACAAAACACAGAGAATACGAAATAACTGTTGGACTTGAGATGTCACAGGATACCGTTATGGCGGTTACTGTGTCAGCAGGAAAAACCAGGAAACCAGGTGCAGGCAGAAAGAGTAAGGAGGAAGGATCATGGCAGATATCAGTATCATAGGTGCAGGAAGCTGGGGAACAGCGTTAGCAGTTCTGCTTCACAGGAATGGACATAAGATTACAGTCTGGTCTATTGTGGAAGCGGAGATTCATATGCTTCAGCAAGAGAGGGAGCATAAAGATAAACTGCCTGGCGTCAGGCTGCCGGAAGACATGGTATTTACCACGAATCTGGAGGAGGCGGTGAAGGATAAGGATGTGCTGGTGTTAGCGGTACCTTCCCCCTATACCAGAAGCACTTCACACAATATGGCGCCTTTTGTGGAAGATGGGCAGATCATTGTCAATGTGGCAAAAGGAATAGAGGAGAACAGTCTTCTGACCCTGTCGCAGATTATTGAAGAAGAGATTCCTCAGGCTGTGGTGGCTGTGTTATCCGGACCTTCTCATGCAGAAGAAGTGGGAAGGGGGATTCCCACAACTATCGTGGTGGGCGCCAGAAAAAAGACCACAGCAGAGTACTTGCAGAATGTTTTCATGAATGAAGTGTTCCGTGTCTATATCAGTCCGGATATGCTGGGGATTGAGCTGGGAGCGGCGCTTAAAAATGTGGTCGCCTTAGCGGCAGGCATAGCCGATGGATTAGGATATGGAGATAACACCAAGGCAGCGCTGATTACCAGGGGTATTGCAGAGATTGCCAGGCTTGGTATGTCCATGGGCGGCAAGATTGAGACGTTCAGCGGCCTGACCGGTATCGGGGATCTGATTGTGACCTGTGCCTCCATGCATTCCAGAAACCGTCGGGCGGGTATCCTGATTGGTAAAGGGTATACCATGGAACAGGCCATGGATGAGGTAAAGATGGTGGTGGAAGGTGTTTATTCGGCCAAGGCGGCTATGGGTCTTGCAGAGAAATACCAGGTGCAGCTTCCTATCATAGAGCAGGTAAACAATATCCTCTTCAAAGGAATGCCGGTGGATGAAGCAGTGAAGAACCTGATGCTTCGGGATAAGAAGATTGAGAATCCTCTGATTCCCTGGGATGAAGATAATGAGTGATTTTAAATATATGCAAGTTGATTATAAAAATAAAGCGGGTGGCCTAGGCTGCCCGCTTTTTATCAGAAATATTTTGCCTGATTTCTATATTTGTCCGCAGATTTCAGTGGTAGTCTTTAATTTATTCATGGAATAAAGATGTATGCCGTCTACGCCATGTTCTTTCAGATCGCGGATCTGACGAACCGCAAAGTCAATCCCGGCTTTGCGCATGTCCTCCTTGTTCTCTCCGTAAGTGGCAATGATATCAGCCAGCTCTTTGGGAACGGAGGAGCCAGAGAGGGAGACGGTGGTACCCAGCTGTTTGGCGGTGGTGATGGGCATGATACCGGCGTGGATCGGCACATCGATTCCCAGGGCCCGCGCTTTCTCCAGAAAGCGGTAAAAGTAAGTATTGTCAAAGAACATCTGTGTGACGAGGGAAGTGACACCGGCATCCACCTTTTCCCGCAGATGTCTCAAATCCGTTTCCAGATCGGGGGCCTCAAAATGTTTCTCCGGATAGCAGGCACCGGAAATCTGCAGATCTGTATGGGTCTTTAAATGACGGACCAAGTCTGTGGCGTAGAAAAATTCCCGCCGGTTAAACTGTTCATCAGACATATCTTTAGGCCTGTCTCCGCGCAGCGCCAGCACATGGTTTACGCCGGCCTCCTGTAAAGCGGCACAGTTTTTCTCAAGATCTTCTCTGGTAAAGCCCACACAGGTGATGTGGGCGATGGCATCAATCTTTAGTTCTTTCTGAATATAAGAGGCAATCTCGATTGTCTTGCCGGCGCGTGAGCCGCCGGCACCGTAAGTACAGCTGATAAAATCTGGATGCAGTTTGGCAGTTTCCTGTAAAAAACTGAATATGTTTTCAAATTCTTCTTCCTTTTTGGGAGGAAATATCTCAAAGGAAAGACTGGGTTTATTTTTAGTTGTTTGGGTCTTTGACATATGATAGCTTCCTTTCATCTGCTCTTGTATTCTTCCTGTACGATAGAACTGCTGCATTTATGTATGTTGCTTTTCGATGCAGCTTTTTGGTGAAAAGCCCTGTATTAATTCCTTGCTTTTACATCTGAAATATCGTAACATAAATTTATAGTGTGTGCAATAACTGAAATCCATAAGCTATACAGGCAGATAACAGCAGCCTGCATGGAAAATGGTAAGACCGAAAGAAAAGTTCAGAAAGGATATTGAAATGGTAAATACAAAGTTTGAGAGTACGAATGATTATGTGGCTTCTGAGCAGCTTCTGTCCAGTGTGAATGTGGCGATTGCCCTGAAGAAACCCCTGCTGGTGAAGGGGGAACCGGGTACTGGTAAGACGATGCTGGCACAGGCGATTGCCAAATCCCTTGGGAAGAAACTGATTATCTGGAACATCAAGTCTACAACAAAGGCCCAGGACGGCCTGTATATGTATGATACGATTCAGAGACTTTATGATGGGCAGTTCGGGGAGGAAGGCGTGGATGACATCGCCCACTATATTAAGCTTGGCAAGCTGGGAGAGGCATTTGATTCGGAAGAGCAGGTTATTATTCTGATTGATGAGATAGACAAGGCGGATTTGGAGTTTCCCAACGATCTTTTGTGGGAACTGGACCAGATGGAATTTTATATCCATGAGACCAAACGTACCGTGAAAGCAAAACACAGACCGATTGTGATCATCACCTCCAATGCGGAGAAGGAACTGCCGGATGCTTTCCTGCGCAGATGTATTTTCCATTATATTGATTTCCCGGATCAGGCCTTGATGGAAGAGATTGTGAGAACCCATTATCCGGATGTGGAGGATAAGCTGATGAAGGATGCCATGGAAGTGTTTTACTGGATTCGTTCCATGAAAGATATCCGCAAGAAACCCAGCACCTCAGAATTGATTGACTGGATCAATGCCCTGCAGATTGGCGGCATCTCCACGGAAAGACTGAGACAGGAACTGCCGTTTATCGGTGTGGTGGTTAAGAAGGATGAGGATTTAGAGACCGTCAGAGCGAAGAAAGACTTCTAAATGATAGCAGACGGAACCACTGATATGGACAGCAGAGCATTGTATTGTCTGCTGTACCGATATTCTGAGATGAATGTTCGTATGAGGATGGTTTATGTTTAGTAAATTTTTCTATACCTTGAAAGATAAGGGACTGGAAGTCTCTTTAAGTGAGTGGCTGACATTACAGGAAGCCCTGGACCAGGGGTTGTGTCACAGCAGTCTCACAGAATTCTATTATCTGGCGCGCATGATTTTAGTAAAGTCAGAGACGGAGTTTGATAAGTTTGATATGGCCTTCGATGAAGTGTTTAAGGGAATACAGTCGGAGAACGAGATCGGCAAGAACATGATGCGCTGGCTGGACAAACCGGAGATGCAGGAAGTGTTTGAAGAGATGCGCCATGAGATGAACCAGGAAGTGATTACCCTGGATAAGGAAGACGTGGAGAATAAGTTTAAGGAAAGGCTCAGGGATCAGAGTGAGGAGCATAATGGCGGCAGTCATTGGATTGGAACCATGGGCAAGACGTCTTTCGGCAATATGGGCGGCAATATGGGCGGTATCCGCGTGGGCGGCACCACAGGTTACCAGTCTGCATTCCAGGTAGTTGGCGCCAGAAAATATCGTGATTTCAGGAATGATAAGGTGTTGGATAACAGGCAGTTCCAGATGGCCCTTCGGAAGCTGCGGCAGTTTTCCAGCAAGCTGGATATACCGGAGACAGAGCTTGATATAAACGGTACCGTGGACGCCACCTGCAATAACGGCGGCTGTCTGCAGATCGTGATGGAGAAGCCCCGGAAAAATGCGGTGAAACTTTTACTTTTGATGGATTCCGGCGGTACCATGATTCCTTATACGACATTATTAAATGAGTTGTTTCATTCTGTGCATAAATCCAATCATTATAAAGATGTCAAAACCTACTTCTTCCACAACTGTATCTATGCCAATCTCTATAACACACCAGAGTGTGAAAATGGAGACTGGATTGAGACGGAATGGATGTTTCGGAATCTGGACAGTGATTATAAAGTAATCATTGTGGGGGATGCGGCCATGGCGCCGGAAGAGCTGTATTCCACCACAGGAAACTACAGAGGTCCTAATGGCGGGCTGTGTGGAATGGACTGGCTGCTGTTGATGAAACGACACTATAAGAAGGTGGTGTGGCTGAATCCGAAAATGGCACCCGGCCACGCGCCATGGCGTGAGGCGGAGACGGCAATCAAAGGATTGTTCCCCATGTATAAACTGACAGTGGACGGTCTGAATCAGGCGATGATGAAATTGATGGTAAATCGGTGACAGGGATTCCTGTTACCGATTTTTCCATCTCACTTGACTTTAACGATTAAAAGTGTTAAAGTGTTAAAAGTGATTTTATTGTCAATTTGTCGGATTAAGATATCCGAGGGATATCAGACAGGAAAGAGGAGACCGGTTATGTCAGCTTTAGAAGAGATTCGCAGTCGTTTTCAACAGGATCATTTTGCTACGGATGCCACAGGAGTTGTCATTGATGCAGCAGAGCCTGGGAAGGCTGTCTGTTCTCTGACTTTAGAAGAAAAGCATATGAATGAGAATCATGTGCCCATGGGCGGCGCCATTTTTACATTGGCTGACATTGCCTGTGCTGTTGCTGCCAATGGATATTCTGAGAAAAAGACAGTCAGTCAGCAGGCATCCATTACCTTTCTTGCACCGGCCAAAGGGAAGCGGCTGATTGCAGAGGCATCCTGTCTGCGGGCTGGGCGTACCACGGCGTTATATATGGCAGATGTAAGGGATGAACTGGGTACTTATGTGGCCCATGCAACGATGAATGCTTATATTATCGGATAACATATACAAAAAGGAGGAACCATGTAATGGTTATCACAGAGTTTTTGGAGCGGAATGCTCGTCTATACGGTTCAGATACTGCTCTTGTGGAGTTAAATCCGTCTCAGGAACGCGACAGTGCGGTGACCTGGCGGGAGGCAAGCCTGATTGAGAGCGCGGGAAATGGAGCGCCATACCGCCGGGAGCTGAGCTGGGCTGATTTTGACAGACGGGCCAATCGTTTTGCCAATCTGTTATTAAGCCGGGGGATGAGTCGGGAAACAAAGGTGGGTATTCTGATGATGAACTGTCTGGAATGGCTGCCTATTTATTTTGGAATATTGAAGGCTGGCGGGGTGGCTGTGCCTCTGAATTTCCGTTATTCTGCAGAAGAAATTAAGTATTGTCTGGAACTTGCAGATGTGGAGGTGTTGGTATTTGGACCGGAATTTATCAGCCGAATGGATGCCATAGCGGAGAATCTTCCAGATGTTAAGATGATGTTTTTCCCCGGTTCAGATGGGCCCTCTTACACAGAGGACTGTTTGAAGCTGATGGGATTTTGCTCTTCCAGTGCACCGCCTATTGCACTTACAGAAACAGATTATGCGGCGATCTATTTTTCTTCCGGTACCACCGGGTTTCCCAAAGCGATTCTGCATAACCACCGCGCGCTGCGTTCTTCCTGTGAGACGGAGCAGAACCATCATGGGCAGACGAGGGAGGACGTATTTTTGTGTATACCGCCGCTATATCATACCGGCGCGAAAATGCACTGGTTCGGGTCTCTGATTACGGCCGGTAAGGCAGTTCTTCTTCGGGGTGTGAAGCCGGAGTGGATTTTGAGGGCGGTCACGGAAGAAAAATGTACGATTGTATGGCTGCTGGTGCCCTGGGCACAGGATCTTCTGGATGCAATTGATTCCGGACAGGTGGATATGGAACATTATCTTTTGGAGCAGTGGCGCCTGATGCATATCGGGGCGCAGCCCGTTCCACCCAGTCTGATTCAGCGTTGGAAGAAGCATTTCCCGCACCATCAATATGATACCAACTATGGTCTCAGTGAGTCCATAGGGCCTGGCTGTGTACATCTGGGCGTAGAGAATATACATAAAGTAGGAGCAATCGGCAAGCCGGGATATCATTGGGAAGCGAAGATTGTGGATGAACAGGGACAGGCGGTTGCACAGGGAGAAGTGGGAGAACTCATCGTCCATGGACCGGGTGTTATGCTCTGTTATTATAAAAATTCCGAGGCCACAGAAGAAATCTTAAAAGAAGGCTGGCTCTATACAGGGGATATGGCTCGTATGGATGAGGATGGGTTTATCTATCTGGTTGATCGGAAAAAGGATGTTATCATCTCAGGGGGTGAGAACCTGTATCCGGTACAGATTGAGGACTTCCTGCGCCGAAATGACAGGATTAAGGATGTGGCAGTGATTGGTCTGCCGGATGCAAGACTTGGAGAAATTGCGGCGGCAATCATTGAATTGAAAGAAGCGGTATCCTGTACGGAAGCGGAGATTATGGAATTCTGCAAGGAGCTTCCCCGTTATAAGCGGCCAAGAAAGGTTATCTTTGAGAAAGTGCCAAGAAATCCTACAGGTAAGATTGAGAAACCTCTTCTCAGGGAGCGGTACTGCCATGGCAGTCTAGTGGAAGCACAGATTAAGAACTAGAGGAAGAAGTACCCATTTATGCGGGCGATGTCTGAACGTATCAATGGGTGTGGGAGAGAAAGGAGTAAGGTGATAGAAATGGATCTTTTTATCAAATTGATCATGCTCATGATATTCTTCGGGGTGATGATCGGTATCGGATTATATTGTCGTCGTCATGCAACCGATGTGAATGGTTTTGTGCTGGGAGGCAGGAGCGTGGGGCCTTGGCTTACGGCATTTGCTTATGGAACCAGCTATTTTTCTGCTGTGGTCTTTGTGGGCTATGCGGGACAGTTTGGTTGGAAATACGGCATTGCAGCAACCTGGGCAGGGCTTGGGAATGCGTTTCTCGGTTCCCTTCTTGCCTGGGCTGTGCTGGGACGCCGTACCCGTATTATGACACAGCATTTGGACAGTGCCACCATGCCGCAGTTTTTTGGGGAGCGGTTTGAGAGTAAGCCTTTGAAGCTGGCAGCTTCGGCAATCATCTTTATCTTTTTGATTCCCTATACAGCCAGTCTCTATAATGGGTTAAGCAGGCTTTTTGGAATGGCCTTTGCTATAGATTACAGTGTGTGTGTGATTGTCATGGCAGTGCTTACCGGTATTTATGTGATAGCAGGCGGTTATATGGCTACTGCCATCAATGATTTTATTCAGGGCATCATTATGATTTTTGGTATCGTGGCAGTGGTCTTTGCCGTGTTAAACAGCCAGGGAGGTTTCCTTGCGGCGCTTGATAAGCTGGCGTCTGTGAGTGATGAGACGGTCTCGGCTGCACCAGGGGTGTTTAATTCCTTTTTCGGGCCGGATCCGGTGGGGTTGTTGGGTGTGGTGATACTTACAAGTCTGGGAACCTGGGGACTGCCGCAGATGGTGCAGAAGTTTTATGCTATCAAGAGCGAGAGCGCGATCAATAAGGGAATGATTATTTCTACCGTTTTTGCGACGATTGTTTCGGGCGGCTGCTATTTTCTGGGTGGTTTTGGACGGCTTTTTAGTGATAAGATAGACATCGCGGCTAATGGTTATGACTCTGTAGTGCCCACCATGCTTTCCGGGCTTCCCACAATTTTGATTGCAGTAGTAGTCATTCTGGTACTTTCAGCTTCCATGTCCACACTTTCTTCCCTGGTATTGGCATCGAGCTCTACCTTGACGCTGGACTTCATTAAAGGTAATATTAAAAAGGAGATGGATGAGAAGGAACAGGTTAGGTGGATGCGGGCGCTTCTGGTAGTGTTTATCGCCATTTCCGTGGTGCTTGCATTGATTCAATACCGTTCGAATGTCACTTTTATCGCGCAGCTTATGGGAGTGAGCTGGGGTGCGCTGGCCGGCGCATTTCTGGCGCCCTTCCTCTATGGGTTATATTGGAAGCGGACCACGAAGGCGGCTTGTTGGGTAAGTTTTATGTTCTCGACGGTGGTCATGCTTGCCAATATCTTTTTCCGTTCCAGCTTTCCGGCTTATTTGCAGTCACCGATCAATGCCGGTGCTTTCTGCATGCTGGCAGGACTTGTGATCGTTCCTGTGGTAAGTGTTTTGACAAAGGCGCCTGACCAAAAGATACTGGAGGAGATTTTCTCCTGTTATGAGAAGAAGGTGACGGTTTCCGTGAAGGATTCCATCGGTGATCAGACTTAAGGAGGATAAGAATATATGAAAACACTAATGCTTGGCAACGAGGCGGTTGCCAGAGGTCTCTATGAGGCTGGCTGTTGCTTTGTGTCCAGTTATCCTGGAACGCCCAGCACGGAGATTACGGAGTGTGTGGCAAAATATGAGGAAGTATATGCGGAGTGGGCGCCCAATGAGAAGGTTGCGCTGGAAGCGGCGCTGGGGGCATCCCTGGCGGGAAAGAGAAGTTTCTGTGCCATGAAGCATGTGGGCTTAAACGTGGCGGCAGATCCGCTCTTTACCATTTCCTATACGGGTGTAAATGCAGGGCTTGTGATCGGCGTAGCTGATGACGCCGGCATGCACAGTTCTCAGAATGAGCAGGACTCCAGATATTATGCCAAAGCTTCGAAAGTACCTATGTTGGAGCCATCTGATTCCGCAGAAGCGCTGCGTTTTGCCAAGCTTGCCTATGAGCTTTCAGAAACATTTGACACCGCCGTTTTGATGAAAATGTGTACCCGTGTCAGCCATTCCCAGAGTGTGGTGGAACCAGGAGAACGGGTAGTTCCTGAACAGAAGAAATATGAAAAGAATCCGGCGAAATATATCATGATGCCGGCTAATGCGAAGAAACGCCACCCGGAGGTGGAAGCGAGGATTAAGGCGCTGACAGCCTGGGCAGAGACAGCTGAGATTAACAGGGTGGAGGCCGGACAGGATTCTTCCTGCGGTATCATCACATCTTCCACCTGCTATCAGTATGTGAAGGAAGCATTTGGAGATACCTATCCCATTTTGAAACTGGGCATGATCTGGCCTATGCCGGAGCAGAAGATAAAGGATTTTGCTGCCACGGTGGATAAGCTGGTGGTGGTGGAGGAACTGGACGGCTTTGTGGAGACGCATTGCAGGAATCTGGGCCTTTCTGTATCCGGAAAAGATCTTTTTACGAATATTGGAGAGCTGAGCCAGAATCTGGTGAAAGAGAAACTGGGCGGCACAGTGCAGACGGGCGCCTGTCTGGATGAAAACATCCCGGCAAGACCGCCTGTGATGTGTGCGGGCTGTCCTCACCGCAGTATCTTCTATGTTCTGAAGAAACTGAATCTTACGGTACTGGGTGATATTGGATGCTATACATTAGGAGCGGTGCCGCCTCTGGGGGCCATTGACACCACCATATGTATGGGAGCCTCTGTTTCTGGTCTGCATGGCTTTGTGAAGGCAGACGGTGAAGCGAATGCGGGACGTACTGTGGCAGTGATCGGTGACTCTACCTTCATTCACTCCGGAATCACAGGATTGATTAATGTTGCTTATAATGAGTCGAATTCGACAGTGATTATTCTGGATAATTCCATCACGGGTATGACGGGACACCAGCAGAATCCTACGACAGGGTATAACCTGAAAGGAGATCCCTGCACGAAGATTGATTTGGAAAGCCTGTGTCATGCGGTGGGAATCAACCGTGTAAGAGTGGTGGATCCCTATGATATGGAAACCTGTCAGAAGGTAGTTCAGGAAGAACTGGCGGCGAAAGAACCCTCTGTTATTATTTCCCGTCGTCCCTGTGCCCTGCTAAAATATGTGAAACATCCGGGGCCCATCTGTTCCGATACTGAAAAGTGCAAAGGCTGTAAGGCCTGTATGAAGATTGGCTGTCCCGCCATCAGCATGGTGGACGGCAAGGCGAAGATTGATGCTACGCTCTGTGTGGGCTGTGGGGTTTGTGAACAGCTTTGTAAGTTTGATGCACTTGGTTAATAATTGAAGATATTTTACAAGACATAATACAAGTACGAAAGGTATGATGCCTGTGAGAGGATATCGGATACAGGCAGGAAAGGCGTTTAGTATGGAAACAAAGAATATCATGATTGTAGGCGTAGGCGGACAGGGGACACTGCTTGCCAGCAAGCTTCTGGGACGTCTGCTCCTCAGTAAGGGATATGATGTTAAGGTCAGCGAAGTGCATGGTATGAGCCAGCGGGGCGGAAGTGTTGTCACTTATGTCCGCTGGGGTGACAGGGTCTGTTCTCCCATTATAGATAAAGGACAGGCGGATTGTGTTCTTTCTTTTGAACTTCTGGAAGCGGCCCGTTACACGGAGTATGTGAAACCGGGCGGCAGAATTATTGTCAACAGCCAGCAGATTAACCCCATGCCGGTCATTGCAGGTGCCGCAGCCTATCCGGAGAATCTGGTGGAAAAGCTGGGAACACTTGACATTCACGTTGATGCCTTTGACGCGCTTTCCCTGGCGGAAGAGGCAGGAAACAGCAAGGCTGTAAATCTGGTGCTCATGGGCAGACTTGCCAGACATTTTGACTTTACAAAAGAAGAGTGGATGGATGCAATCGAGCACAGTGTGCCGCCGAAGTTCCTGGAATTGAATAAAAAGGCATTTGCGCTGGGGCAGAGTACATAACGTGCCAGTGATAGTGCAGGATGATAGTTTGGCAACTGGTGAAAGGTGAACAAAATTTTGGAGGTCATAGAATATGGAACGGTATTACCAGAAAGAGATTGAAACTGCGGACAGGGAGCAGATTCTTGCATGGCAGAACGAACGCCTGGTGAAGCAAGTGCGGCATGTGTGGGATAATGTACCCTATTACCGCAGGAAGATGGAAGAAAAGGGCGTTACGGCTGAGGATATTCAGGGCGTAGCAGATTTGCATAAACTGCCCTTTTTAACCAAGGACGATCTGAGGGAGGCTTATCCATACGGCCTTCTTGCGATGCCTCTGAAAGACTGTGTTCGCATCCAGTCTACGTCCGGCACAACGGGCCGCAGGGTAGTGGCTTTTTATACCCAGCATGATATAGATTTGTGGGAGGACTGCTGTGCCAGGGCTATTATGGCGACAGGAGGCACCGATGAGGACGTCTGCCATGTCAGTTATGGTTATGGTCTTTTTACCGGAGGTCCCGGACTGAATGGAGGAAGCCATAAGGTGGGATGTCTGACGCTTCCCATGTCGTCAGGTAATACGGACCGCCAGCTGCAGTTTATGGTGGATCTGGAGGCTACCATTATCTGTTGTACCCCTTCCTATGCAGCCTATCTGGCGGAGAGCATCCATGAGCGTGGACTGCGGGATAAGATCAAGTTAAAGGCCGGCATCTTTGGTGCGGAAGCATGGAGTGAAGAGATGCGTCAGGATATTCAGAATAAGCTGGGAATTAAGGCTTATGATATCTATGGACTGACAGAGACAAGCGGTCCCGGCGTTGCTTTTGAGTGCAGTGAGCAGACCGGCATGCATATCAATGAAGACCATTTTATAGCGGAGATTATCAATCCGAATACGGGAGAGGTTCTGCCGGAAGGCAGTAAAGGCGAACTGGTATTTACGGCCATCACCAAGGAGGCATTCCCGCTTTTGCGTTATCGTACCAGAGACATCTGTATACTGACCAGGGAGAAATGTTCCTGTGGCCGTACTCACATAAAGATGAGCAAACCCATGGGCAGAAGCGATGACATGCTGATTGTCAAGGGCGTCAATGTATTCCCGTCTCAGATTGAGACAGTGCTTCTGGAGCAGGGATATCCGGCTAACTATCAGATTATCGTGGATCGTGTCAATAATTCCGATACGATTGAGGTGATGGTGGAAATGACGCCTGAGAACTTCTCCGATAATCTGGGAAAGATTACAGAGATGGAGAAAGGGCTGGTATCAGCCCTCAAGGCTATGCTGGGAATTTATGCAAAGGTGCGTCTGGTGGCGCCCAAGTCCATTACTAGAAGTGAGGGCAAGGCAGTACGTGTCATTGATAAGCGTAAGATTTAAGATGTAACATAAAATTGGTAGCTTAAGAAAGGAGCAGGTTTCAATATGACAATACCTCAAATATCTGTATTTCTGGAAAATAAAGCAGGACAGCTTGCGGATATAACCAATATTCTGTCAGACAATCAGGTGAACATGCGGGCAATCAATATTGCAGAGACCGCGGATTATGGCGTCCTGCGGCTGATTGTGGATGATGCTGCTAAGGCCTCCTCTATTCTTTTAGAACAGGGCTTTATTCTGACCATGACACCCGTTGTGGGTGTGGCGGTTCCGGATACACCGGGCGGTTTAAGTAAAGTGCTCGGCGTGATTTCCTGTGCGGGGATTGATGTGGAGTATATGTATTCTGTTTTCGGACAGAAGGACGGACAGGCGTGCATGATTTTCCGTGTGGCGGACACAGAGGGACTGACAGATGTCCTTGGAAAAAACGGAATTGGCACGATTACGGGAGAAAATCTGGGACTTCATTAGACGGATAAGTCAAGAGAGCTTGCGGCTTAAGTGGCTGCAGGCTCTTTTATGTATCAAAGGTTTTTATAACTTTATAAGTTTTTATAAAAATTGCTAAAAAGTACTTGCTATTTTTATACCGGGGGGGGGGTATAATCTAATTGCAAAATCCACACTCAATATCGAAAAGGAGATAAAAATATGAAAACAATGAGAAAATATTTTGCCTTTGTATTGGCAATGGGACTGATGTTATCCAGTATGACAGTCATGGCAGAAGAGGGTAACGATACACAGGAATCAGGATCAGTTTCCAATGAAAATAAATATAGCGGCGGAACAGTGATCGATGCGGGTGGCTACAAACAGTTTGAAGGCTCCATGCCAGGCAGCGGCGACAATGTTCAGAAGGGTGATTACTGGTGGAATACAGCTACCAGTACTATGAAGCAGTGGAATGGCTCTGCATGGGTGGCAGTAGGTTGTGATGACAATAGCTCCAGCTCATCCCGTTCCTTAAGCAGCGAGGAGAAGGCGGCAATAGCGGCTGCCAAAGAAAAGGCAGAGGCAGAACGCGCGGCACAGGCAGAGGCAAGCAGAGAAGCGGTACGCATGGAAGCAGAAGCAGCAGGTGAGGGATTTGAAAATGCAGCCCACATGCAGTATGCGCAGGCTGCGAATAAGTCTGCAGGTGAGTATTATAATAATGCCGTATTGACTGCACAGGGGATTGAAGAGGCAACACCTGTGGCACAGGGCGGCAATCTGGTAGTAGATGGTAAAGTCACCAATATGACTGCTACAATCTCTAAAGTACCGGTTTCCTTTGTGGATTCCGTGCGTGCGGCTAAAGAAGGTACCGTATTAAATGTTGTAGATGTTCAGTTCCCCTCTGTTGAGGCAACCATTAACTTCTATATGCCTGGTGTGACAGATGGCGCTGCCGTTACAGCTGTACAGTATATAGATGGCGCATGGGCAGATGTGGAAGTGGAAGAAGTAAGAGCAGATCACGTGGTTCTTAACTTAAAGAGCAATGGCATTGTTGCATTTCTTTCTAAATAAGGGGTCCATAGAGTGATGCGGTTTCAGGAAGTTAACGAGTAAGAGGGTGTGGGAGATGGGAAGCCACTGCGGATACGTCATTGAGGTGCCGCGGTGGCTTTTATATATTCTTTCATAATTTAACTTGAAATAATTAGCATTCAGTTTATAGTTGCAATAAAAGGTTTCAAAATCAACAATAAAAAGTGGTTGACAAACAGGCAGATTTCGTATACATTATAAGGCAGTAAAGTTTTGCAGAGTATATATGACAGGCGTTGATAAGAACAAGTAGTGGATTAGGGAACGAACAGAAAGCAGCCGGCAGATGAGAGGCGCGCGGGAACTTTTTCATGAATACATCTTGGAGCTTCATGGCAGAATAGGGTTGGTGTTATGTCAGAGTATCAGCAGACAGATATCAGGTATCTTAGTAGGTCATGACGGAGGGATGCACGTTATAGCAGGAAAGTATCATCATATATGGCGCAGTAAATGATATATCATGATTGTACTCAATGAGACAGGCGGTGTGAGTCGTCTGTGAAATTAGGTGGTAACACGAGTTTGGCCCTCGTCCTGATAGCAGGACGGGGTTTTTTTGTGCGAACTTGAAAGGTAGTGCATTTCAAGTCGGCGCATTTACTGCTTCATAAAACCAGAGAATTGAAAGGGAGGACACAAAACATGGGAATTTATGAGGAATTACAGGCAAGAGGACTTCTTGCACAGCTGACGGATGCGGAAGAAATCAGAGATCTGATCAATAATGGGAAGGCAACATTTTATATTGGCTTTGACCCTACGGCGGATAGTCTGCATGTGGGACATTTTATGGCACTGTGTCTGATGAAGCGTCTGCAGGAGGCAGGTAATAAGCCGATTGCCTTGATTGGCGGGGGAACCGCAATGATCGGGGATCCTTCCGGACGGACGGATATGCGTTCCATGATGACAAAGGAGACCATCGAGCATAACTGCGAGTGTTTTAAGAAGCAGATGAGCCGGTTTATTGATTTTTCGGACGGCAAAGCACTTATGGTCAACAATGCGGACTGGCTGTTGGATTTAAACTATGTAGCGTTTATCAGGGAGGTAGGTGCCTGCTTCAGCGTCAACAATATGCTTCGTGCGGAATGCTATAAGCAGAGAATGGAGAAGGGGTTGAGCTTCCTTGAATTTAACTATATGATCATGCAAAGCTATGATTTCCTGGAACTTTACAAAAGATATGGCTGTAACATGCAGTTTGGCGGAGACGATCAGTGGAGCAATATGCTGGGCGGTACAGACTTGATTCGACGCAAGCTGAGCAAGGATGCTTATGCTATGACCATCACGCTTTTAATGAATTCTGAAGGAAAGAAGATGGGTAAAACACAAAAAGGTGCAGTATGGCTTGATCCTGATAAAACCACGCCTTTTGAATTTTATCAGTACTGGCGTAATGTGGATGATGCTGACGTGCTTAAATGTATGCGCATGTTGACTTTCCTGCCTTTGGAGAAGATTGATGAGATGGATCAATGGGAAGGAAGTCAGTTGAATGAGGCAAAAGAGATTCTGGCTTATGAACTGACGAATCTTGTGCACGGTGAAGAGGAAGCACAGAAAGCAAAGGAGGCATCAAGAGCCCTTTTTGCAGGCGGCGGGAGCCTGGAGAACATGCCTACGGTGACGCTTTCTGAGACAGATTTTAAGGAGGGTTCCATCGATATTCTGGGAATCCTGGTAGCAGCCGGGTTGGCAGCGTCCCGCTCTGAAGCCCGTCGGGCGGTGGAACAGGGCGGCGTATCTGTAAAGGGAGAAAAGGTGAGTGATGTTAAGACCGCTTACACCAGAGAAGATATTGCAGACCAGGAATTTATTGTGAAGAAAGGTAAGAAGAGTTTTAAAAAGATTTTGGTTTAGACAAATAAGAGCAGGATTGCAGGAGCATCAGGAGTACGTCTGGGTGTCTCAGCGTACAGATGCTTGGGAATGGAGGACAAAGTGGAAAAGAGGGCAAAAGGAAGAACATTACTGTCATACTCACCGGATATTAAGGTGGTGGACTGTACTTTACGTGACGGCGGTCTGGTGAATGAGTTCTTTTTTACCGATGATTTTGTGAAAGAGCTTTATCGTGCAAATATTAAGGCTGGTGTCGATTACATGGAGTTTGGTTACAAGGCGTCGAAGGAAATGTTTGACGTAAATAAGTTCGGTAAGTGGAAATTCTGTGAGGATAAGGACATTCGTGCTGTTGTCGGGGATAATAAGACGGATATGAAGATTGCAGTGATGGCAGATGTGGGACGCTGCGATTTCAAAAAAGATATTCTGAATAAGAAGGACAGTCCGATCGATCTGATACGTGTGGCAACTTATATCAATACCATCCCGGCGGCGGTTGAAATGATTGAGGATTGTACCAAAAAAGGTTATGAGACAACGGTTAACATTATGGCAATCTCCAAATCCAATGAGACGGATCTCGATGCGGCCCTGGAACTGCTTGGGCAAAGCAGCGTGGGGACCATATATCTGGTGGACAGCTATGGCTCTCTGTATCCGGAGCAGGCGAGGCGTCTGGCAGATAAGTATTTGGAAGTGGCGGCGAAATATAATAAGAAGGTGGGCATACATGCCCATAATAATCAGCAGCTTGCTTTTGCAAACACAGCGGAAGTTATCATCATGGGTGTCAGTTACTTGGATGCAACGGTAAGTGGCATGGGCCGCGGATGCGGCAATTGTCCAAGTGAGCTGTTGCTGGGATTTCTGAAGAATCCCAAATATAATATCAATCCCATTTTGAATTTCGTGGAGAAGCAAATCGTTCCTTTAAGGGAGTCTGGTGTGACATGGGGATATGATGTGCCTTATCTGCTGACCGGGATTTTGAACCAGCATCCGAAGTCTGCCATTCAGTTTATGAAGGAGAACCGGAAAGATTATTATGAGTTCTACCTGGAACTGCTGGAGAACTTCTAAGCCGGATATGTGCAGGAAGTAATAGATTCTACAGGTATGAGGGATACAATCGGAAAAGGAGCCATCTCTACAGATGAAACATAAGAACGACTGGGATATGGAATTTATTGATCTGGACGATGACAACAAAAATACGGCAAGAATAAAAACACAGAAAAGGGCGCAGCAAAAGGGGAAGAAATCTAAGCCTTCGGTTCAGCTGCCGTTTATTATCATAACGTTTGTTATAGTCGTTGTTGCGGCAGCGTTTCTGCTCTTCATACTAAGTAATCATGGAGAATCAGGGGAAGTCTCTGTGCCTGTGATGGAAGAGACAGAAGGTGAAGGCATACAGGAAAGTCAGGAACCGGGTTCGGCACAGCAGGCGGGGCAGGAGCTGCCTGGTATTGCAAGCCAGGAACCCTCGGAGACCGCAGGAGAAGAAAAGGCAGGGGAGGAGGCTGAGACAGAACAGCAGACAGCGATGGATCCGCAGACGGAAACGATGGGGACAGAGCAGGGCACAGAAGTGGATGTGACAGAACTTCTCTCCTCTGGGACGGTGGCTGAGACAGAAAAAATAACAATTGGTATTGACGTGGCCAGGTATCAGGGAACGATAGATTGGGCACAGGTGGCGGCATCAGGCATTGAGTTTGTCATGGTTCGAGTGGGATACCGCACCGACAGTACACGGGAAATCTGTGCGGACACCAATGCCAGATTTAATATGCAGGAAGCACAAAAGAATGGTATTAAGGTGGGTGCGTATTTCTTTTCTACTGCAACAAGTACCCAGGAAGCGTTAGAAGAGGCAGATTGGGTAGCGGATTATATAGCACAGTATCAGATTACTTACCCTGTGGTGTATGATTGTGAAGGGTTTGACAGACCGGAGAGTGCCCAGTATGAATTGACTAAGACACAGCGCACGGATATTGCCATAGCCTTTCTGGATCGGATTTACAGCAGGGGTTATACACCCATGTTTTATGCTTCCATGAGTGAACTGACCGGAGAAGCCAAATGGGAGACGTCCAGAATTGATAAGACCTATAAGATATGGGTATCCCAGTATCCGGCAACACCCTATCCCCAGACAGCAAAGTCTTCCTATGGCGGCAGCCATGCCATGTGGCAGTACACAAACCGGGGGACAGTTGCAGGGATTGATAAGCCGGTGGATGTAAACATTGCATATTTTGGCTATGAGGGTACGGCAGATGCTGTGAGTGAAGAGCCTCCTGAAGAAGTGCAGGCAGATGCGGAGGCGTTGATGAATTTCACGCAAGTAAATGAGACCGTGACCGCCAAAGATTCCACGAATCTGCGAAACATTCCCAGTCAGGGAAGTGACAGTACAGTGGTGTATACGCTGCAAAATGGCGAGACTCTTACGAGAACCGGCGTAAGTGACAGCGGCTGGTCCAGATTAGAATATAATGGACAGAAAGTTTATGCTGTATCCAGCTATCTGACGACAGATTTATCGGTGCAGGCGCCTGAGCCGGAGGTACAGGAAGGAAGCGGCAGCGGAGATGGCCTGAAGACCAGATTTGACGATAGAAACGAGCAGGTGACGGCTAAGATAGAAGTGAATCTGCGTACTTTACCCAGTGTGACCAATCCGGATGCAACGGTGACGGCAGTGCTGCACAATGGGGAATATGTGACCAGAACAGGCATTAATGAGGCTTATGGCTGGTCCAGGGTGGATTATAACGGACAGACCTTATACTGTATTACGAGTTATCTGACGCAGTAATAAAAGAAAATCAGAATATGACAGGAATAGATCTTGTGTTTCGGCAAGGTGTCTTTATATCGTATTTCATATGGTGGAAGATATTTCTGAAAGCTGAGGCATAGTATGCAATATATGATGGAAAGTGAGAAACAGGAAGAATCTGTTTGAGGCAGATAAGGAGGATTCGTATGAGAACGAATATTAGTAACAGGCAATTTGATGAAGAACGAGCGTTATATAATTTACAGCAGGCAGATGTGGTGGAGTGCACTTTTGCCGGACCGGCAGACGGAGAGTCTGTACTGAAAGAGTCCAGAGATGTGAATCTGCAAAAATGCGTATTTTCTCTGCGATATCCGTTGTGGCATGTGAAGGGATTTGTGATGGAGCATTCCACCATGGATGAGTTGACAAGAGCGGCAATTTGGTATGCGGAGGACGGTTTGGTGAGGGAATCGGTACTGGGCGGCATTAAGGCGGTCCGAGAGTGTGCAAGGATATGTCTTGAACATTGCCGCGTGGTTTCGCAGGAATTTGGCTGGAAATCCTGTGATATTACACTGAAAGATACAGACATTACATCTGAGTACCTGTTTTTTGACAGCTGTGATGTGAGATTAGAGCGTGTGAAGATGCAGGGGAAATACTCCTTTCAGTATATGAAGAATTTGGAGATTACGGATAGCGTGCTGGATACCAAGGATGCTTTCTGGCACAGTGAGAATGTGACTGTCAGAAATAGTGTGGTGAAGGGGGAGTATCTGGGGTGGTTCTCTGACGGTCTCACACTGATAGATTGTAAAATCAGCGGAACACAGCCGTTATGTTATTGTAAGAATCTGAAGCTGATCAACTGTACCATGGAGGATACAGATCTTTCCTTTGAGTACTCAGATGTGGAGGCTGATGTGAAAGGACACGTGATTTCCATCAAGAATCCCAGATCCGGTATCATTACGGTGGATAGTGTGGGAGAAATCATTCAGGAAGATCCGGTTATGGAGTGTACAGGGCAGGTAATTATCCGCGGGCAGGAAGAACATGAAAAAGGGTGATGCGGCAGGCATCGTGTGTTGTTCTAACGGTCTGCGTGCAGAGTGTATACGCGATGTTGAAAAGTTGATACAAATACTGAAACAGATAGGAATCACACCTGTTATCAGCGAACATATTTATGAAAAGAACGCTGTGTTCTCAGGAACTGGCAGGGAACGGGCACAGGCGCTGATGAGCTTTTACGAGAGGGAAGATGTAAAGGCTGTTTTTGATATATCCGGTGGGGATATCGCCAACGAGATTTTGTCTTACCTGGATTTTGATGTGATACAAAGAAATCCGAAACAGTTCTGGGGATATAGTGATCTGACCACAATACTGAATGCGGTCTATACAAAGACCGGCAATGAGGGGGTCCTTTATCAGGTAATGAATCTGGTGCGGGTCAAAGACAGTGTTATGTGCAGGAGCTTTGCCAAGACGGTACTGGGACAAGAGGAATCTCTGTTTGACTTCCCTTATCGCTTTATACAGGGCAAGCATATGGAAGGCGTTGTGGCGGGAGGTAATATCCGCTGCCTTTTGAAACTGGCGGGAACAGAATTTTTTCCGGATTTGCAGGATAAGATTTTGGTGTTGGAAGCAATGGGAGGAAGTACAGCACAATTCGTGACATACTTAAGTCAATTGCAGTGTATGGGAGTGTTTACGAAGATCGCAGGAATTGTGCTTGGAACTTTTACACAGATGGAGGCAGAGGGCGGCAGTCCGGATATCGTCACACTGGTACAGGAATATGCAGGATGCCTGCCAATCGTTAAAACATCCAGAATCGGGCATGGTGCAGATTCCTGTGGTGTGGTGATCGGGCGATACAGAGTGTTTTCTTAAGTAGTATAGATTTTTTTCAGATTCTCTATTCTGGCACTGGCATTGACCATCAAAGCATCCAGGATAGTGATAGCGGCCATGGATTCCACTACCACCACAGCACGGGGAACGATGATGGGGTCATGACGTCCTTTGATGGAGATTTCAATCTCTTCCCCCTGTTGATTAACGGTTTGCTGGGGTGAAAAGATGGAAGGAGTGGGTTTTACGTGGGCCCGCAATATGATGCGGGATCCGTCGCTGATGCCGCCCAGAATGCCGCCTGCGTGGTTTGAGGCTTTGACGATTCTGCCGTCTTGTATGCGGAAGGAGTCATTGTTCGTAGAGCCATGGTGCAGGGAAACGTCTGTGCCGTCACCAATCTCCACCGCTTTCACTGCGCCGATAGACATGACGGCTTTGGCAAGATTAGCATCTAATTTCTCAAAGACAGGGTCACCCAGACCGGCGGGCACACCGTCTATCACACATTCAATGACGCCGCCGGCAGAATCATAATCTTTCATACAGTCTGCCAGATACTTTTCCGCCAGAGAAGAAGCATTTCGATCCGGCATGGCGGTGGGTGTCTCTAAGATGGCCTTTCGGTCAAAATTTTCCATGGAAACGGTAATTGGTCCGATGGACTTGGTATAGGCACATAACTGAATACCGAATTGTGATAATACTTTGGCGGCAACGGCGCCTGCGGCCACTCGCCCGATGGTTTCCCGGCCAGAGGAACGGCCACCGCCACGATAGTCCCGGAAACCATATTTCTGGTCAAAGGTATAATCAGCATGGCCAGGACGGTAATAACCGGCAATCTCACGATAGTCCCCAGAGTGTTGAGAAGTGTTTTTAACCAGCATGGAGATGGGTGTACCGGTGGTTTTACCCTCAAATATGCCAGAGAGAATCTGTACATCATCTGCTTCCTTACGAGGAGTGGATATTTTGGTCTGCCCAGGCTTTCTTCTGTTTAAATAGGTCTGAATATCGCCTTCATTAAGATGCAATCCTGCAGGACAGCCATCCACCACGACACCAAGTGCCGCGCCGTGTGACTCTCCCCATGTAGTGAGTTGAAAGATAATTCCCAGTGATGAACCTGCCATTGTGTATTCCTTTCTTGTTTCACGATGAAGTATTCTGAAAATACTTTGCAGGATAACCTGCAAAATTAAATAACTGACGGAATGTAAAATGTGTATTTAATATTGAAGACGGAAATGTTGCATTTTATGCGCCTTTTAACAATATTTTACAAGTAAACCAATTTGCTCTTGTAGCATAACATATTTTATGATAAAAATAAACAGAAAGGACATTTTCGGAATAAAATAATTAAGAGAGCAGAAAAAAGTTAAGAGATTTACATAAAAAAGGCTGTACAAATAAATTTTATATGTTATGATATAAATTAGGTTTACATATTACATTTTAATACATATTTTGAGGAAGTTCATGAAAAAGACATTTCGGGAAAACATAATAGCAAAGTTTGCAGGTATCGCCAGAAGTCACAAAGGATTAAAGTATCCGTGCCTTGCGGCGGCAGCTGTAGTTTTGTTTTTTTACTATGTTTCCATGCATTTTGTGAATAATGGCAAACGTTATGTCAGTGTGGCTTTTGTAGCCGTTTTCTTTATGAGCAGCTGTAGCTTTTCTTTTGCAGTGTTTGCAGAGCGTACTGGGTTTATCAGTGCTCAGGAGACATACAGCGCGATTGTGGAGGACTCGGATATTACGCTGGCAGTGGAGCAGACAGTAGATCCAACTGAGCAGATGATTCTGGAGGAAGATAATATTGCATTGGAGTGTGAGACGACAGAAGACACAGAGGACGTGGTTGCTTATTCACTGGATGATCTTTTGGAAAACCGTGAGCAGGATGGTTATCAGGCACCCAGTACAGATGTAGCAATGGCAGGTGAGGAGTATGTATTTGATTCCTCCGACTGGCGGCTGATGCTCATCAACAAGCAGCATCCGATTCCGGAGGAGTATGATTTTACATTGGGAACCTTTACGGCAGGCATGCGGTGTGATGAGCGTATTATTGAAGATCTGCTCCTTATGATGCAGGCGGCCAAAGATGATGGTGTGAATCTGGAGGTGTGTTCTCCGTATCGGGGAGATAACAGGCAGGAATATCTATTTAATAGGAAGATTAAGAATTATATGGGGCAGGGGATGTCTTACATGGAGGCATATAAACGGGCTTCTCAGATTGTTACCGTGCCAGGGGCAAGTGAGCATCAGGTGGGGCTTGCCTTGGATATCTGGAGTGATACATACAAATCCCTGGATAAAGGGTTCGAGGATACAGCGGGGGGTCAGTGGCTGGCGCAGCACAGTTACGAATATGGATTTATCCTGCGTTATCCCGAAGGGAAGGAGTACATTACAAGTATTGAATATGAGCCATGGCACTTTCGTTATGTGGGCAGGGAGGCGGCCATGATCATGAAACAGGAAGACATCTGTCTGGAAGAATTTTGGGATAAATATTTATAATAGATGAGCATGAGGTAATTATGTATAAAATTCTGAAACAGGAAGGACAAGCAAAGCGCGCTGAATTTGCCACAGTACATGGAATCATTCAAACACCGGTCTTTATGAATGTGGGAACTGTGGCGGCTATCAAAGGAGCTGTCTCCACGGAAGATTTGGAGGGGATTGGAACCCAGGTGGAACTTTCCAATACGTATCATCTGCATGTACGTCCAGGAGACCAGGTTATCAAAAAGTTGGGCGGCCTGCATAAGTTTATGTCATGGAATAAACCGATTCTTACAGACTCGGGCGGGTTTCAGGTTTTTTCGCTGGCAGGTCTGCGCAAGATTAAAGAGGAGGGAGTATATTTTCATTCCCATATAGACGGGCGTAAGATATTTATGGGGCCGGAAGAGAGTATGCAGATTCAGTCTAATCTGGCATCAACGATAGCCATGGCTTTTGATGAGTGCCCTTCCAGTGTGGCGGAGCGTCGTTATGTGGAAGATTCTGTGGCCCGCACTACAAGATGGCTTACACGTTGTAAGAAGGAGATGGAGCGGTTAAACAAACTTGAGGATACAATTAATCGCAAACAGCTTCTTTTCGGTATCAACCAGGGGGCGATTTTTGATGATATCCGTATTGATCACGCCAAAAGGATTTCAGAACTTGGCTGTGATGGCTATGCGATTGGCGGGCTGGCAGTGGGGGAGAGCCATGAGCAGATGTATCATGTCATTGAAGAGACGGTACCCTATCTGCCGAAGGACAAGCCAATCTATCTGATGGGGGTGGGAACACCCGCTAATATTCTGGAAGCAGTTGAGCGGGGGGTAGATTTTTTTGACTGTGTATATCCTACCAGAAATGGAAGGCATGGACACTTATATACGAATCAGGGAAAAATCAATCTCTTTAATGCGAAATACGAGCTGGATGAAAGACCAATAGAAGAGGGGTGTACCTGTCCGGCCTGCAGACGCTATTCCAGAGCCTATATCAGACATCTTCTGAAAGCGAAAGAAATGCTGGGGATGCGGCTGTGTGTGCTGCATAATCTGTATTTTTATAATACCATGATGGAAGAAATCAGGAATGCACTGGATGAAGGAAGGTTTGCATCCTATAAGAGACAAAAACTGGAAAGCATGAAAATGCCTCAATCATAAAATTTCTGTGAAAGGGCTTGTTTTTGGGAATTAAATTGTGTATGATATGCTTTAGACTTTTGATGAAAAGATAACGGAGGAAATTGTATGGGAGTATTATTATCAGCTGATGCAGCAGCTGCTACGGGCAGTGGTCTGGTCATGATCATTTATATTGTGGTCATTGTGGCGTTCATGTATTTTCTTATGGTCCGCCCTCAGAAAAAGGAGCAAAAGAGGATGGCAGCAATGCTGGCGGATATGAGTGTGGGCGATGTGGTGCTTACAACCAGCGGATTTTATGGTATTGTCATTGACATCACAGATGATACGCTTATTGTTGAATTTGGCAATAATAAAAACTGCCGTATTCCGATGCAGAAATCTGCAGTAGCACAGATTGAAAAGCCGGAAGCGGAATAAGCAGTCACGAATTTTAGATCATAGCTCTCAGGCTATGGTCTTTTGCTGTTATTTATTAATAATTCTTTAATGTTAACGTGCAGGGTATTGACAAGATAAAGTAAATCCTGTAAAATTGCCACTTGTGTGAGGGCACACGAGAGAATACTATTGCAATGATGGAGGAGATGGATTCATGAAGAGAAGAACAATGAAATCAGTTTTATGTGCGGCACTTATGGTACTGACCATGTCCATGACCGCATGTGGTGGGGCGGATAATCTGGAAGATTATTTGAACTCTACAGATGGCGCTATGGAAGCGGTTGAGGAGGAGATTGCCGGTGCGAGCCAGGATGGCATGTCTGTTTCGGCAGAGGTAAAGGGTAATGATTTTACTTTTAATTTTACCATCGAGGATGCTTCTATGGTTACAGATGATACAACTGCGCAGTTAGAGGCGGGTTTTGATGCTACTGCATCTTTGTTCCAGGAGATGGCTGGTCAGATGGATGATGAAGCTGGTTTGGATAAAGGTTCTGTACAGATTATAATCAAATACCTTGATCCCGATGGGAAAGTACTTGCTGAAAGAGGTTTCAAAGCACAGTAAGGGAGAACCAGAATACATAAAAAAGAATAAAAGGCTGTATTTGAAGGATATGGCCTTTTTGATAAGTATTGCAATAATGGAGGAGACAGTTATGAAGAGAAGAGCAGTAAAATCAGTTTTATGTGCGGCATTGATGGCACTCACTTTGTCTATGACAGCATGCGGCGGTTCTGATGATGCGGCGAAGGACGCAGCAACAGAAGAGCAGGAGGAAGCATCTGAAGAAGAGGCAGAGGAGCCTGAAGAGGAAGCGCCGGAGGAGGCAGAGAAGTCTGAAGAGGAAGCACCTGAAGAAGAGGCAGAGGAGCCTGAAGAGGAAAAAGCTGCGGAAGCCACAGCTAATACACTGGAGGAGTATCTGAACTCTACAGATGGCGCTATGGAAGCGGTTGAGGAGCAGATTGCTGGTTCGAACGGAGATGGAATGTCTGTTTCTGGAGAGGTAAAGGGTAATGATTTTACTTTTAACTTTACCATCGAGGATGCTTCTCTGATTACAGATGACACGGCTGCGCAGTTAGAGGCAGGTCTTGATGCTACCGCATCTGTTTTCGAAGAGATGGCTGGTCAGATGGATGATGAAGTTGGTCTGGATAGAGGTTCTATACAGGTTGTAATCAAGTACTGTGATCCTGATGGGAATGTACTTGCTGAGAGGGGCTTTAAGGCACAATAGAAGGGAACCAGAATATATAATGAAAAGACAGAAGGCCGTATCGCAGATGATACGGCCTTCTGACATGTGGGATAAGAAATTATACATTGACAAGAAGCATGATATGATTCAAAATAGTAATGGCAATATAAAATACAGGAAGAGATCTATTGATCAGAAAGGAGCACTATGAAAAGGGGATTTGTAAAAGTTTTGACAGTAACAGCAGCTATGGTAAGTATGTTGTCCATGAGCATGACCGTTTGTGCCGCGGAGAATTATACGGTAGCGCAGGGGGATCATCTGATGAAGATTGCCCAGAACAAATATGGAGATGAAGCGAAATGGAATGTTATCTTTGAGGCCAACAAGGAAGCGATTAAAGAGCCTACTAAGATATATCCGGGACAGGTGCTTGTGATACCGGATCTTGCGGCAGAGACACCGGCACAGCTTCCGGCAGTACAGCCTGAAGAAGCAGCTCCTGTGGCACCGGCAGCGCCCGAAGCAGCACCGGCACCCGTGGCACCGGCAGCACCTGAAGTTGCTGCGCCAACAGTAGCAGAGCCTGAGGCAGTGCCTGCACCAGCAGCACCGGCAGTAGAGCCTGAGGCAGAGTCTGCACCGGCAGGGATGACGCTTGAGGAGTATGGTAAGGATCCTGAATTCCAGAGTATATTGGATACCCAGATGCAGATGTTTGAGGGAAGCGGTATAGATGTTGCTGTTGTATTTCAGGAGAACACCATGGCTGTTATCGTGACAATCGCAGATTCTTCTTATCTCGTAGATGGAATCGAAGAAGCTTTGGGTGAAGCATTAGAGTCAGTCAGACCTATGGTTCAGGAATTGGTGGTCATGATAGAAAATGAACTTGGTAATCCGGGAAATTGTGTGGTGATCTACAGCTATCAGACAACAGACGGCAGAGTGCTTGCACAGAAAGCATTTACAGCAAAGTAGAATATGATGGACAGTAAAAGCCGGGTCAGAAATGATCCGGCTTTTCCATATTGAAATTTATACGGGAATAGTCTATGATATATAAGTGATATTTTGCAATGATATTGCTTCATTTTATAGTAAATGACATAACAAATTCCTATGTTAGGTTCCTGTTAAAGACATATGCGGAAATTTTATATGACGGAAAGCGAAATTGTAATGTCATTCACTGTAATAAGATAAAGGTGTGTGTCTGGGACACACAGGAATGGAGGAAACGATGGAATTTAGGATAACCTGTATCCCCGGAGACGGTATTGGTCCGGAAATCGTAGCGGAGGCAAAGAAGGTGCTTGATGCGGTGGCAGTAAAATATGGACATGTAATGCGCTACACCGATATTTTGATGGGTGGCGCGTCCATTGATGTGCATGGTGTACCTTTGACAGAAGAGGCGGTGGAAACTGCAAAGAGTGCAGATGCAGTTTTAATGGGATCTATCGGCGGTGATACGACTACTTCGCCATGGTATAAGCTGGCGCCTAATTTGAGGCCTGAGGCAGGACTTCTCGCCATTCGCAAAGCCCTGAATCTTTTTGCGAATCTTCGGCCTGCGGTTTTATATGAGGAACTGGCAGGAGCCTGTCCTTTGAAGGAAGAAATTTCTGCGGCAGGATTTGACATGATGATCATGCGGGAATTGACGGGAGGATTGTATTTCGGAGAGCGTAAAACAGTTGAAGAGAATGGTGTACGCAAAGCGATTGATACCCTGACTTATGACGAAAATGAAATCCGCAGAATAGCCATCAAGGGGTTTGACATCGCCAGGAAACGCCGGAAAAAGGTGACTAGCGTGGATAAGGCCAATGTACTGGATTCTTCCAGACTCTGGCGTAAGGTGGTGGAGGAGGTGGCTGCAGCGTATCCGGATGTAACGCTGGAGCATATGCTGGTGGACAACTGTGCCATGCAGCTTGTGAAGGATCCGGCACAGTTTGATGTGATTCTGACAGAGAATATGTTTGGTGATATTTTGTCGGATGAGGCGAGTATGGTGACTGGTTCTATCGGCATGCTGGCATCCGCATCCCTGAATGATACCAAATTCGGTCTCTATGAGCCCAGCCATGGTTCTGCACCGGATATTGCAGGCAAGGATATTGCCAATCCCATTGCAACAGTACTCTCTGCGTCCATGATGCTTCGGTACAGCTTTGATCTGGATCAGGAAGCGGATGCCATTGACAGTGCAGTAAAGGCGGTGCTACAGGCAGGATATCGTACCGCAGACATCATGTCAGAGGGCTGTGTGCGTGTGGGCTGTAAGCAGATGGGTGATCTGCTGGCAGAGAGAATTAAATAATAGCATATGTAATTAAAATATTATCCTGATATGATAAAAGGTTTGAATTTATGAGACAGCAACGAAACGGGCCGGCAAAAGATAAAGAAACATATCTATTTATGATATTTCTTTTCGGCATGGCAGCCTACTATGGTTACAGAATGTTTGCAATCACACCATGGTATGATGAACTCTATACTTACTATTACTTTATCAGCAGAGGACCGGTTTATGCGGCAATCCACTGGCCCCTTCCCAACAATCATGTGGGATATTCTGCCATATCTGCCTGTCTTATAATATTTGGCAGCGCCGCTGTGGCCCTAAGAGGTGTATCATGGATATGCAGCCTGGGAAGTCTGATACTTTTGTATAAAACTGGCAAAAAGTGTTTTGCAGGATTTCTTGCATGGATTCCGGTGTTTGTTTTTGCAGGGATGAGTATGGTGAACCAGCTGGCAGTACAGGGCAGAGGCTACGCGCTGGTAACCTTTTGTTATTTGTTGGCTTTATGGGAACTCTTGCATATTGTAGTGGAGCACCGGAGAAAGAAAAGAGACTATATCCTGTTTGGTGTGTCTCTGGTGACGGCCCTGTGGGCGATTCCAAGCAGTCTGTATGTGGTGATGCCGGTATGCATGATCGGCGGTGCGGTGCTTCTTTTCCAGAAGGAGCATAGAGCACTTCTGCAATTGATTGTTACATCTCTGATCAGTGCAGTCTGTACGGCAGGGCTTTATGGGGTGTTGTGGCTGGCAATCGGATCCAATCTGCTGGTGAAGACACCTGACAGCGGCTTTACGGGTATGAGCCATGGGGCGGTCATTTTGCAGGCGCCTTGCGAGGCAATCATAACAGGTGTCACCTATATGCTGGACACGCCCTATATCCAGAGCATGACCAGAGAACAGTTTACAGCACAGGCATCTGACTGGCTGCAGACGCTGTTTGGCACACAGCTTGCTCCAGTGATTGGGATGAAGAATAATATCATGTGTTATATATTGGCGGGTGCTCTTTTGACAGTAACCGGGTGGTCTATCTGGCGGATAAAGAATAAAGTACATCCGTTATTGAAAACCAAACACCTTATCAGACCAGACAAAGCGCAGGGGTTGCCAAAAGCACAGGGAGCAGAGAAGATGCAGGAATTGCTGCCTGAGGAAATGGATCGGGATTGCTTTCGAGAATTTCTGGAATGGTATTTCGGGCTGACCATTTCGTTATTGGCAATAGCCTTGCTCATACAGTGTAAACTGCCTTATCAGAGAGTATTCTCTTTTCTTGGGGTATGGGTCGCACTCCTGATGGCCTGGCTGGTTGATACCCTGGGGATTCTTGCAGACAGGACAAGAGCTGTGAAAGAGAAGAATCCAGATATTTCCGCGCGGATGGGTATTGCGTGCAGTATCCTGACGGGCAGTTTGTGTATCCTGACGCTTCTATTAGACAGAGCACCCTATAGTATGCGGGATGAACTGCTTCGGGATGCGTATGGGCAGTATGCCATGGAGCAGACAGCCAGAGTGGCAGTGACGGACTGCGATCAGGAGTATTTCCTTTTATATGCTTATGATATAAAAGAGGACCGAGTGACCAGACAGATAGAAGAGGCAGATGTTGTATTGTTAGATAAGGCGCTTCTTGGAATGGAATATCAATACCGGGAATCTCCGGAGGAGTGGAAGTTCTATCTGACGAAAGAGGAGATACCGGAAGCGTATCTGGAAGAGAAGATGGAGCCGGTTTATGAGAACTGGCAGTTTATCTTATATGAAAGAAAGCAGTGAAAATAAAGAAGCATTTATAAAGGGGCGCAGAGCGCTTCGGAACGGAGGATACTATGAGAAGTGATAATGTGAAGGCAGGCGCACAGCAGGCACCGCACAGGAGTTTGTTTAATGCACTGGGTTTTACGGAGGAGGAAATGAAGAAACCCATGGTGGGAATTGTCAGTTCCTATAATGAAATTGTGCCAGGACACATGAATCTGGATAAGATTGTGGAAGCAGTGAAGCTGGGGGTAGCCCAGGCAGGCGGTGTACCGGTAGTGTTTCCGGCGATTGCGGTATGTGACGGTATTGCCATGGGACATATCGGTATGAAGTATTCTCTGGTCACCAGAGATCTGATTGCAGACTCCACAGAGTGTATGGCGCTGGCACATCAGTTTGATGCCTTGGTCATGGTACCTAATTGTGACAAGAACGTACCAGGTCTTCTGATGGCGGCGGCACGTATCAATGTTCCCACAGTCTTTGTTTCCGGCGGTCCGATGCTGGCAGGACATGTGCATGGACAGAAGAGAAGCCTTTCCTCCATGTTTGAGGCAGTAGGCTCTCACGCGGCAGGCACTATGACAGAGGAAGAACTTCGGGAATTCGAGGAGAAGGTATGTCCCACTTGTGGATCCTGTTCCGGTATGTATACAGCCAATTCCATGAATTGTCTTACAGAGGCGCTGGGAATGGGGCTTCGGGGCAATGGAACGATTCCTGCGGTCTATTCTGAACGTATCAAGCTGGCTAAGCATGCGGGTATGGCAGTGATGAAACTGTTGGAAAAGGATATCAGACCAAGGGATATTATGACCAAAGATGCTATCTTAAATGCACTTACAGTGGATATGGCACTGGGATGCTCTACAAATTCTATGCTGCATCTGCCGGCAATCGCCCATGAGATTGGCTTTGATTTCGATATTGCTTTTGCTAATGAGATCAGCGAAAAGACGCCTAATGTCTGTCATCTGGCGCCGGCAGGTCCTACTTATATGGAAGATTTGAATGAGGCTGGCGGTGTTTATGCGGTGATGAAAGAGTTAGCGGACATCGGACTGCTTCACACGGACTGCATGACCGTCACAGGTGATACCATCGGTGAGAACATTAAGGGGGCGGTGAACCGCAATACAGAAGTAATCCGCACGGTGGAGAATCCTTATAGTAAGACAGGAGGTCTTGCTGTCTTAAAGGGGAATCTGGCACCTGACGGCAGTGTGGTAAAGCGTTCTGCTGTGGTGGAGGAAATGATGGTTCATGAAGGACCGGCCAGAGTCTTTGACTGTGAGGAAGATGCCATTGCGGCGATTAAGAGCGGTAAGATTGTTGCCGGGGATGTGGTTGTAATCCGTTATGAAGGCCCTAAAGGCGGTCCTGGTATGCGGGAGATGTTAAATCCTACTTCGGCCATTGCAGGAATGGGGCTGGGCTCCAGTGTGGCGTTGATCACAGACGGACGGTTTTCAGGCGCTTCCCGGGGTGCTTCCATTGGACATGTGTCACCGGAGGCGGCAGTGGGCGGTCCCATTGCCCTGGTGGAAGAAGGGGATATCATCAGCATTGACATTCCGCATATGAAACTGGACATTAAAGTTTCCCAGGAGGAACTGGCGCAGCGTAAGCGTAATTGGCAGCCCAGAGAACCCAGGGTGACAAGCGGATATCTGGCGAGATACAGGGAAATGGTTACCAGCGGTAACAGGGGCGCAATTCTGGAAATCCCGGGCGCAAAATAGACTACTAAAATATAATATCAGGTGTTACACATTTTAAAAAACATTTGTTATCATATAAGACAGGCAGGAGGAAAATATAATGGTATTGACAGGTGCGGAGATTGTAGTGGAATGCCTTAAAGAACAGGGAGTGGACACCGTGTTCGGTTATCCCGGCGGCACAATCTTGAATGTATATGATGCGTTATATAAACATAGTAATGAAATAAACCATATCCTTACTTCCCATGAACAGGGAGCGGCTCATGCGGCAGACGGTTATGCAAGGGCTACAGGTAAGGTGGGGGTATGTCTGGCCACCAGCGGCCCGGGGGCAACGAATCTGGTGACAGGTATCGCCACGGCTTATATGGATTCTGTACCTATAGTGGCCATCACCTGTAACGTGAATCTGCCGCTTCTTGGCAAGGATTCCTTTCAGGAGGTGGATATCGCCGGCATCACGATGCCCATTACGAAACATAACTATATCGTGAAAGACGTGACGATTCTGGCAGATACGCTGCGCAAGGCTTTTGCCATTGCAGGCAGTGGAAGACCGGGGCCGGTACTGGTGGATATTACCAAAGATGTGACGGCCAATAGCTGTGAATACGAGAAGAGAGATCCCATTGTTGTAGATAAGCCGATGCGTTACTCTGAGGAAGGGATGCAGGAGGCAGTAAAGCTGATTGAGCAGTCTAAGAAGCCTTATATCTATGTGGGCGGCGGCGCCGTACTTGCCGGAGCTTATCAGGAAGTACGGGAGTTTGCGCAGATTGTGGATGCACCTGTTTGTGACACGCTGATGGGCAAGGGGGTCTGTGATGGACGGGATGAGCGTTACACAGGCATGATTGGTATGCATGGAACGAAGACTTCCAATTTTGGGGTCAGTGAGTGTGATCTGTTGATTGCCCTGGGAGCCAGATTTTCTGACCGTGTGGTAGGAAATCCGAAGAAATTTGCTGAGAATGCGAAGGTGCTGCACATCGATATTGATGCAGCGGAGATTAATAAGAATATTAGAACGGATGTCTCTTTGGTGGGAGATTTAAAGGAAGTGCTCTCTCAGTTGAACACGCAGCTGACAAAACAGGATCATGCTGCATGGATGGAGCATATTAAAGAGCTGAAGGAAAGATTTCCTTTAAGTTATGATGAGTCTGTTCTGTCCTGTCCTTATGTCATGGAAGAGATTGACCGGGTGACTAAGGGAGAGGCAGTTATCACTACGGATGTGGGACAGCATCAGATGTGGGCCGCACAGTATTATAAATATTCTAAGCCTCGTACACTGCTTACATCTGGCGGTCTCGGAACCATGGGGTATGGATTGGGAGCCTGTATCGGCGCCAAGATGGGTCAGCCTGATAAGATTTGCATTAATATTGCGGGTGACGGATGTTTCCGCATGAATATGAATGAACTTGCCACAGCGAGCAGATATAACATTCCGATCATCCAGGTGGTTATCAACAATCATGTGCTGGGAATGGTCAGACAGTGGCAGACATTGTTCTATGGACAGAGATATTCCCATACCGTGTTGAATGATGGTGTGGATTTCTGTAAGGTGGCGGAAGGACTGGGCTGTGAAGCCATCCTTGTGACGAAGAAAGAAGAAGTAGCACCTGCTATTGAAAAGGCCCTGGCCTTAAAGAGACCGGTGTTATTAAATTGTATTATACCGGAGGATGACAAGGTATTCCCGATGGTGCCTGCAGGTGCGCCTATCAGTGAAGCCTTTGATGCAAAAGACCTGGCAGCAAAGTAACAGGCAGTGAAGGATACGTAAGAAAAACAAAGTGGCGGAAATGATTTATGGGGAAGAGGACAGTGAAGCATCTGGCGGTTATGTTTGCAGTTATCATGATCAGCCTGATGGGGACTTATGTGGGCCTTGCTATTTATTATCATAATGCGTTTACCTATGGAACCTGGATCAATGGTGTGTACTGTACGGGAAAGAGTATCCGTGAGGTGAATGAAGAGCTTGTGAAGGATTTCACATATGAGGGACTTACGATATATGACAGGGATGGAAATGTCTATGTAATTCCGGCAGAAGACATTTCATATCGGTTTGACTTTGCCAAGGCGCTGGAGGTTTATCAGAAACAGCAGAATGCCTGGATGTGGATTGACAGTATACTGCATGGACATATGGCGGAACTGACGCCGGTTGTTTCCTATGATCCGGAGAAATTTGAGGCGTGTTTTGCCGCACTGCCTTTTTGTCAGGAGAAGACGCCGGATGAGCAGCGGAAAGTAGAGATTGTCAAAACCAGTCAGGGTTATGAATTAATCAATGAGAGGACGCAGGTCTTGAATCTGGAAGAAGCCAGAGCAGCTATTCTGGCTGCGGTTGAGGAGTCGAAGCCAGAAGTCTCTCTTCTGGATGCGGGCTGTTATCATGACCTGGAACTGACAGAGCAGATGCAGGAGACACTGGCACTGTGGGGGCAGTTGGATGCATTCCTGCAGTGCGGGATCGTCTACCAGATGGGAGAGGAGCAGATTCCGATTGATGCATCGGTTATCAGTGACTGGATAGCGCTTGATGAGACGGGAGGCTTCCGGCTGGATGAATACGGACAGTTCCAGATCAGAGAGGATGCAATCAAGGAATTTATAGAACAACTTGCCGCAGAGTATGATACGGTGGGAGGAAGCAGACAGTTTCGTGCTACCAGTGGGGAACTCGTGACAGTGGAAGGCGGTGTTTACGGCAACCAGATCGATCAGAAAACAGAAGTTGCTTATCTGACGGAAGCTTTTCAGGCAAGGCGGCAGGAAATACATAAACCAGCTTATCTGCAGGAAGCCTGGAAACAGGGCAAGGAAGATATCGGCTCCACCTATATTGAAGTGGATATGGGGGAGCAGAAGATGTATTATTATGTGAATGGAGTTTTAAAGATTGACACACCCATTGTGACAGGAAATATTTCCCGCAGGATGGGAACGCCTTCCGGGGTAAATTATGTTTATCTCAAACAGAAGAACCGGGTTTTAAGAGGCAGGGACTATGCTTCACCAGTAGATTTCTGGATGCCGGTAAAAGGAAACATCGGGATTCATGATGCTGCCTGGCGAAATCAGTTTGGGGGTGAGATTTATCAGACGAATGGTTCTCATGGCTGCATAAATACACCCAGAGAGGCGATGGAGCAACTCTATGACATGGCGGAGGTGGGAACACCGGTGGTCATGTTTTATTGATATCGTAACTGGAAGTTTTCCACTGTCTTAAAAAATTTGACGTGGTAATTGACTAAAGTGCTTGAAACAGGTACAATGGATTTTGGTTGTAATTGCGTTGCAGTTATATTTCGGACTTACTGTGACCTTGGTCTGTAAACTTGTACAATATGGGGAGGAGAGAAAAGTGGCTAGAGTATACAATTTTTCAGCTGGTCCCGCGGTGCTGCCTGAGGAGGTATTGAAGGAAGCTGCGGAGGAAATGTTAGATTACAAAGGATCGGGTATGTCGGTGATGGAGATGAGTCACCGCTCCAAAGTGTATGACACGATCATCAAGGAGGCAGAAGCTGATCTGCGCACACTGCTGCAGATTCCGGATAATTATAAAGTTTTATTCTTACAGGGCGGCGCGAGCCTGCTTTTTGCGTCTGTACCCATGAATCTGATGAAGAATCGTAAGGCTGGTTACATTCTGACTGGTCAGTGGGCGAAGAAAGCCTTTGCGGAAGCTAAGATTTACGGGGAGGCAGTGGAACTTGCATCTTCCGCAGACGCGACCTTCTCTTATATACCGGACTGCTCCGATCTTCCCATTACCGAAGATATGGATTATGTTTACATTTGTGAGAACAACACTATCTATGGGACCAAGTATCATAAACTTCCTGACACGAAGGGTAAGATTTTGGTTTCTGATGTATCTTCCTGTTTCCTGTCAGAGCCCATGGACGTGACAAAGTATGGTCTGGTTTATGCAGGCGTGCAGAAAAATGTAGGGCCCGCGGGCACGCAGGTGGTCATTATCAGGGAAGACCTTCTGACGGATGAAGTGCTGCCCGGAACGCCAACCATGATGAAATTTAAAGTGCATGCAGATAATGATTCTTTATATAATACGCCGCCCAGCTATGGCATTTATATCTGCGGCAAGGTGTTTAAGTGGCTGTTACGAAACGGCGGCTTAGAGGCAATGAAAGAGCAGAACGTAAAGAAGGCAAAGGTGCTGTATGATTTCCTGGATGAGAGCGGGATGTTTCAGGGAACTGTGAGAAAAGAAGACCGTTCCTTGATGAATGTGCCTTTTGTGACAGGGAATGATGAACTGGATGCGAAATTTATCAAAGAGGCCACAGCGGCAGGCTTTGTGAATCTGAAAGGCCACAGGACCGTAGGCGGCATGCGTGCCAGCATTTATAATGCTATGCCCATGGAAGGCGTAGAGAAGCTGGTAATGTTTATGAAAAAGTTCGAGCAGGAAAATCAGTAACCGGAAGGCCGGTTATGATAACAGCGGTTTTAGGTCAAAGAGTCATAAGAAAAGAGGATAGTAAAATGTTTAAATATCATTGTTTAAATCCGATTGCGGGTGTGGGTCTGGAGAAATTCAGTGATCTGTATGTGAAGACGGAGAATGTGGCGGAGGCCGATGGCATCCTGGTCAGAAGTGCGGCGATGCATGATATGGAACTGCCGGAGAGTCTGGTTGCCATTGCGCGTGCAGGAGCGGGCGTCAATAATATTCCATTGGATAAGTGTGCCGAGAAAGGTATTGTGGTTTTTAATACACCGGGTGCTAATGCGAATGGTGTGAAAGAACTTGTGATAGCAGGTATGCTGCTGGCATCCCGTGATGTAGCGGGAGGTATTGAATGGGTGAAGGAAAATGTGTCCGATGAGAATATCGCGAAAGATGCGGAGAAGGCCAAGAAAAACTTTGCAGGTACCGAGATTCAGGGTAAGAAGCTTGGTATCATCGGCCTGGGGGCTATCGGTGTCAAGGTGGCAAATGTGGCCAAACATCTGGGAATGGAAGTGTATGGTTATGATCCTTATGTGTCGGTGGATGCGGCCTGGAATTTGAGCAGGGATGTAAAGCATGTACTGAATGTGGAGGAAATTTATGAAGAGTGCGATATCATCACCATTCATGTGCCGCTGTTAGATGCCACCAAGGGGATGATTAATCAAGATGCCTTAGACAAAATGAAAGAGGGCGTGATCTTGTTAAATTTTGCAAGAGATCTTTTGGTGGATGAGAAGGCAGTCCTTGCAAACATCAAGTCCGGCAAGGTGAGAAAATACGTCTCTGATTTTCCGAACCCCACCACAGCGGGACAGGAAGGCTGTATTGTGATTCCCCACCTGGGCGCTTCCACGGAGGAGTCCGAGGATAACTGTGCTGTGATGGCGGTCAAACAGATGAAAGATTATCTGGAAAACGGCAATATCGTCAACAGTGTGAATTATCCTTCCTGTGATATGGGAATCTGTGCGCAGGCAGGACGTGTGGCGATCTTCCATAAGAATATTGCCAATATGATCACGAAATTCACAGCATGTTTCGGCGATAATAATATTAATATTTCCGATATGACCAATAAATCCAGGGGAGAGGTTGCATATACCATGCTTGACATTGAGAAACCGGCTTCAGCGGAGATTATAGGGAAATTACAGTCCATTGACGGCGTATTCAGAGTCAGGGTTGTGAAATAAAAGATTGATAGAAACAAGGATTTCCGGGCGGCGGTAAGACAGCCGGAGATGAAAGCGGTAATAAAGAATATGGCGGCCTGCTGAACAAGGGTTAGCAGGCCGCCATAAATATTTATGTTTTGTCAGTTGAGTCTGTTGGCAATAGAAGAGAAATTGGCGTCTTCATTCTCATCCAGCGTGGCCTGGAGGTTCTTCTCGGCTTCCACGGAGGCTTCACTGGCAAGATCCATGTAGAGGATGAAAATGTCTTCTATGGATTTCCCTGTCTCATCAGCAATTTCCTGCATGATGGGCTTTAAGGCTTCTAATTGAAATGAGATTCTTGTTTTCTGCGGGTCGATATCGGCCAGTTTTTCTTCGGCGTAGGCGTTGATTTTGTCTAAAATTTTCTTGTTTTCTGCTGTCATGATCATACTTCCTTTCTTGTCACAGTGCAGCCTTTGGCTTCACCGGCACTCCTTCTCGTACATTTTAGCACTTCGCGCTTGTACTGCATAGGGGAATTTGATAAAATGATTGTAAAAGTGCCAGAAAAGCGGCAGGCAGTCAGCCGGGCAGAACAATAGAAAGATAAACAGGAGAAAGTATGGCAGATATTATTCCATTTCGGGCAATCAGACCAAGGAGGGATTTGGCATCAAAGATAGCGGCTTTGCCCTATGATGTTTACAGCAGTGAGGAGGCTCGTGGAGCTGTACAAAATGATACCTATACCTTTTTAAGAATAGACAGGCCGGAGACACAGTTTCCGGAAGGGTATGACATGTATGCCCCTGAGGTTTATGAGAAGGCAAAGGATATGCTGCAGGAGATGATTCAGGATGGCCTTTTCATAGAGGAAGAGCAACGGGCCTATTATGTATATGAGCTGGTGATGAATGGGCGTTCTCAGGTTGGGATTGGTGCCTGTGCATCGGTGGATGATTATGATGCAGAGGTTATTAAGAAACATGAAAATACCCGTGCGGATAAGGAAGCAGACCGTATTCGTCATGTGGATGTGTGCAGTGCACAGACGGGGCCTATTTTCCTGGCGTATCGCAGGCGGGAGGCAATTGAGCAGGAAGTGCAGGCGGCGATGGCAAAGGAGCCTGTCTATGATTTTACAGCGCAAGATCAGGTTACGCACAGACTTTGGGTCATTGATGATAAGGAGCGTGTGGAGCGGATCCGCCAGGAGTTTCTGAAGGTGGAGGCGATTTACATTGCGGACGGGCATCACAGATGCGCCTCGGCTGTCAGGGTATCCAGGAAACGGCGGGCAGAACATCCTGACTATACAGGAGCGGAAGAGTTTAATTATTTTCTTTCAGTGCTCTTTCCGGATGAACAGTTGATGATTATGGATTATAATCGTGTGGTCAATTCCTTAAATGGTTATGGGGTGGACGAATTTTTAGAGAAGGTGGGAGAGGTCTTTTATGTAGAGGAGGTTGGTGCGGAAGCCTGTAAACCGCAGAAAAAGGGTGAGATAGGCATGTATCTGCATGACAGATGGTATCGTCTTAGGGTGGATGAGGCAAGCTATACAGGCGATCCCGTAGAAGATCTGGATGTGGCGGTTTTACAGAGAAAACTTCTTGAGCCCATACTTGGGATTGTGGATCCTAAGGTAGATGACCGGATTGATTTTGTAGGGGGTATCAGAGGTCTTCAGGAGTTAGAACGGCGTGTCCATACAGATGCAAAAGTTGCTTTTGCCATGTATCCCACAGATATTCATGAATTGTTTGCGGTTTCGGATGCGGGAAAACTTATGCCGCCAAAGTCCACATGGTTTGAACCGAAACTCAGGAGCGGTATTTTGATTCACAGAATTGAGCAATGATACAGCGGGGCGTTGAAACGAAGAGAATGCATCAGCATAAAAGGGAAAGGCATGGTATAGAATATGAACAAAAAATTATATAAACTGATGAACTGGCCGCAGATAGAGGGCATTATTTATTCGGAGGCAGACGATCCCCACGCAGTCTTAGGAGCCCACGTGGTGGGAAACTCCGTGCTGGTACAGACCTTCCAGCCGGGGGCGAAGAGTGTGCGCCTGCAGCCCCTGGAGGGAGACAAGAGCTATAAGATGGAACAGGCGGACGAAGAAGGGTTTTTCGCCCTGCTTTTGCCGGGCAAGACAGTTCCGGCCTATGAGTATATTGTGGAGTCTGAAAACGGCAGTCTGAGAAAGGTGAAGGATGCCTATAACTTTGCCCCCCAGATCACCAGACAGGATACCGAGAAATTTAATGCCGGGATTCATTATATGATTTATGAGAAACTGGGAGCCCATCCTATGAAGATTGACGGCACGGAGGGAACCTGTTTTGCAGTCTGGGCGCCTAACGCCCTGCGGGTCAGTGTGACGGGAGATTTTAACGGCTGGGATGGCAGAGTGCACCAGATGAGGAGACTCTGGGATTCTGGTATTTTTGAATTGTTTATTCCCGATGTGAAAGAGGGAGATTGTTATAAATTTGAGGTGAAAGCGAAGGGCGGCCTTACCTTTATGAAAGCCGATCCCTATGGGTTTGGTGCACAGCTTCGTCCAGAGAGCGCTTCTGTTGTCAGAAATCTGGACAGTTTTGCCTGGAAGGACAGTAAGTGGATTCAGAACCGCACTGTACGGCAGGCGCAGGATAAGCCCATGAGTGTGTATGAGGTCTATCTGGGTTCTTTTGATAAGCCTAAGGACGGCAGGGAGTTTTATACGTACAGAGAATTGGCGCCTAAGATTATTGCGTATGTGAAGAAGATGGGATATACCCACATCGAACTGATGCCGGTGATGGAGCATCCGCTGGATGAATCCTGGGGGTATCAGGTAATTGGTTATTATGCGCCGACAGCCCGTTATGGAACGGCTGAGGATCTGATGTTCTTTGTGGATGAGATGCATAAGGCCGGGATTGGTGTTATTTTCGATTGGGTACCGGCTCATTTTCCAAGGGATACCTATGGATTGTCCGGGTTTGACGGCACATGTCTTTATGAACATCAAGATCCCAGACAAGGGTTTCACCCTCACTGGGGGACGCTGATTTATAATTACGGAAGGCCGGAAGTGACCAATTATCTGATCGCGAATGCGCTTTACTGGGTTGAGCAGTATCATGCAGACGGCATCCGTATTGATGCGGTGGCATCCATGCTCTACCTGGATTATGGTAAAAACGACGGAGAATGGGTGGCTAACATTTATGGCGGCAATGAAAATCTGGAAGCGGTGGAGTTTTTAAAGCATCTCAACTCTATTATGAAAAAGAGAAATCCCGGTGTCCTGATGATTGCGGAAGAGTCCACAGCGTGGCCCAGGGTGACGGGAAGTTTTGATGAGGATGGACTTGGATTTGACTTAAAGTGGAACATGGGCTTCATGAATGATTATCTGGGCTATATTGCTACAGATCCTTTCTTCAGATCCGGTTGTCATAATGAACTTACTTTCAGCATGATTTATGCTTACAGTGAGAAATTCATGCTTGTTTTGTCTCATGATGAAGTGGTACATGGCAAGAAGACTTTGCTTGGCAAGATGCCGGGAGAGCGGGACAAACAGTTTGCCAACCTGCGTCTGACGTTTGCGTACCATATGACCCATCCGGGTAAGAAACTGCTGTTCATGGGACAGGATATCGGGGAGTATGATGAATTTAATGAGAAGCGTGCTGTGGAATGGGAACTTTTGGAGAAAGAAGATCATGGAAAGCTGAATCGGATGGTGGCTGATCTGAACAAACTATATGTATCCCAGCCGGCGCTCCATGTAAAGGATACTTCCTGGGAAGGATTCGAGTGGATCAACTGCATTACCCCTAATGCCTGTATGCTGTCTTATATAAGAAAGACTGATAAAACAGACGATATGCTGGTGGTAGTGGCTAATTTTGCCGATGTGAGGCAGGAATTCCGTGTGGGAGTTCCTTTTGAAGGAAAGTATAAGGAAATTTTTAATACGGATGACAGAATTTATGGCGGAAGCGGCTGTGTGAATAAGAAGGCATGTGAAACTAAGGAGATGGAGTGGGATGGTAAGCCCTATGCCATTGACATGGTAAGCGCGTCCTTAAGTATCAGCATTTTTTCTTATACGCCTTACACAGAGGAGGAGAAGGCTGAGATAGAGAAAAAGAGGGCTGAGGAGAGACGTAAGGCCAAAGAGGCTGAGGAGAGAAGGCTGGCCAAGGAGGAAGCGGAGCAGACAGCAAAAGCCGCAGCGGAAGCCAAGGAACTGGCAAAACAGGCAGCTGCAGAGGCTAAAGAGTTGGCAAAGCGGGCCGCAGAAGAAGCCAGACAGCGGGCCAAAGCCGCGGACGAAATGGTGAAAAAGGCAGAAGCTGCTGCATTGAAACTGCAGAAGCTTACGCAAAGGCAGGAACCTCAGACAGCGGATGTGGAGAAGGAAGACAGTTCATCGGAAAAGAAAGAAACGGTGGCAAAGAAACCTGCATCCAGGGAAACATCATCAGCTAAAAAGACGTCTACAGCGAAGAAAGCCGCCGCAGAAAAGAAAACCACAGGCAAGACAGTGAAGAAAGCGTCTGCGGGGAAAATAACAGAAAAGTAGAAACAGAGTGGAGAATGACATGGAAGAACGACTCTTGGAAGGACAACTTATAGGCGTAGAATTGGTTGCAGAAAACGAACTTCAGGTAGGGGTGATCGAAACCTATTTACAGGAACTTCCGGACAAAGTATTGCGGTTTGGAATCCGTGTGCTTCTTGCCTTAGTGGTGTTCCTGGTGGGGATGCAGATCATCAAATTGATTCGTAAGATTCTGTGCCGCTCTTTGAGAAGAGGCAGCGCGGATGAGGGCGTGATTCATTTCCTGGATTCTCTGCTTAAAGTTATGCTCTATATACTGCTGGTGTTTATGATTGCTTCCGGTTTCGGATTGGACGCTACCAGTGTGGTGGCATTGGTCGGTTCCGCAGGTGTGGCAATTGGTCTTGCCGTGCAGGGAAGTCTTTCCAACTTTGCAGGCGGCGTGCTTCTCTTGCTGTTAAAACCTTTTAAGACGGACGATTATATCAAGGACAGCAATGGAAATGAGGGAACAGTACAGGAGGTTCAGCTTTTTTATACCAGACTGATTACTCCGGATCACCATGTGGTCATTGTACCCAATGGCACGCTGGCCAATGCGAATATCTTAAACATGAGCACCTTAGAAGACCGCAGGATGGATATTGTGGTAGGAATTTCCTATGATGCGGATATCCGCACAGCCAGAGAAGTGCTTTTAACAGTGCTTAAGGAAGATGCGGATGTGCTGAAAGACAGAGAGCAGCTTGTGTTTGTAGATGAACTGGCGGGCAGCGGTGTCATTCTGCATGTGCGCTGCTGGAGCCGGAATGATACCTATTGGAGTACGAAGTGGCGGCTTACGGAGGAAGTGAAGTACGCGCTGGATGAAGCAGGCATATCTATTCCATTTCCCCAGATGGATGTGCATATACAGCCGGCGGGGCAAGAGGAAGCGGAATGAACATTTTATTATGAATATTTTGATGATTTACAAGCATACAAAGATGGCACCAACGTTTTACGTTAGTGCCATTTTTTGACAAGCTGGAAAAGGGACTTGAACCCTCGACCTACTGATTACGAATCAGTTGCGCTGCCAACTGCGCTATTCCAGCATGGTACCTGTAACACCAGATGCCAGGCGTCACCGGACATCCTTATGTCAACAATGATTATTATATGATGGAATGAAGGATTTGGCAAGATGTTTTTATGGAAAATGTTCATGTTTTGCATTAATCGACTGAGTCAGTCGATGTGATGGATTGTTTTTGCGAAAAATAATATGACACAATACCTTGACAGGAAAAAACGGCATGATACAATATATAGTATGCGTGGAGAACCAAAAGACGCAATATCCAGTAGTAGAAAAAATATGGGCGGGTGAGAAATGAAGATTATTAAAAGAAGCGGAGTGGAGGTAACCTTTGACTTAAAGAAGATCATAGCAGCGATAGGAAAGGCAAACGACAGTGTCAAAGAGGAAGAACAACTGACGGAAGATGAAATTGATGAGATTGCCATGGTGGTGGCAGATCACTGTGAGGAGATGAATCGGGCTCCCAGCGTGGAGGAGATTCAGGATATGGTGGAGAACCAGCTCATGAAGTATCGGGCTTATACGATATCCAGGAATTATATTACTTACCGTTATAAGAGAGCATTGGTCCGGAAATCCAATTCCACGGATGAGCAGATTCTGAGTCTTTTAGAGTGCAATAATGAGGAAGTGAAACAGGAAAATTCTAACAAAAATCCTACGGTTAACAGTGTACAGAGGGATTATATGGCGGGAGAGGTGAGCAAAGACATTACCAAGAGATTCCTTTTGCCGCCGGATATTGTGGAAGCCCACGAACAGGGGGTCATTCATTTTCACGATGCAGATTATTTTGCACAGCATATGCATAACTGCTGTCTGGTCAATCTGGAAGACATGCTGCAAAACGGTACAGTGATCAGTGAGACTATGATTGATACGCCCAAGAGCTTTTCCACAGCCTGTAATGTGGCGACACAGAGTATTGCGCAGATTGCCAGCTGTCAGTACGGCGGACAGAGTATTTCGCTGGCACATTTGGCGCCCTTTGTGAATGTGAGCCGCGAAAAACTGCGCAAGAAAGTGCGGACGGAGCTGGCCAAGATGGAGATTGAAGTCACAGATGAACAGATCAATGCCATTGCGGAGCGCCGTGTGAGAGATGAAATACGGCAGGGTGTGCAGATTATCCAATATCAGGTAATCACATTGATGACCACCAACGGTCAGGCACCCTTTATTACCGTGTTTATGTATATTGATGAGGTTCCGGAAGGACAGCTTCGGGATGATCTGGCGCTGATCATAGAAGAGATGTTAAACCAACGGATTCAGGGTGTGAAGAATGAGAAGGGGGTCTATATTACACCGGCATTCCCCAAATTGATTTATGTTTTGGAGGAAGATAATATCCATGAGGACAGTAAGTACTGGTATCTGACCAGGCTGGCGGCCAGGTGCACGTCTAAGCGCATGGTGCCGGACTATATATCGGAAAAGATTATGAAGCAGTTAAAGGATGGCAACTGCTATACTTGTATGGGCTGCCGGTCTTTTCTCACGGTTTATCATGATGAAGATGATAATCCCAAATTTTATGGCAGGTTTAATCAGGGTGTGGTGACACTGAACCTGGTGGATGCGGCATGTTCGTCCGGAGGAAGTATGGAGAAGTTCTGGCGGATTCTGGATGACAGACTGGAACTCTGCAGACGGGCGTTGATGGCACGGCATAACCGGCTGAAAGGCACATTGTCTGATGTGGCTCCGATTCTGTGGCAAAACGGTGCGCTGGCCAGATTAAAGAAGGGGGAGAAGATAGATAAGCTTCTCTATGGCGGGTATTCCACCATATCCTTAGGGTATGCGGGGTTATGTGAGTGTACCAGATATATGACAGGCAAGAGTCATACAGATCCGGCGGCAACACCCTTTGCCTTAAAGGTCATGCAGTATCTGAACAATGCCTGTAAGGAATGGCGGGAAGAAACCAATATTGATTTCAGTCTGTATGGCACACCGCTGGAATCTACCACATATAAGTTTGCGAAATGCCTGCAGAAGCGTTTCGGTATCATCGAGGGCGTGACGGACCGTAATTATATCACAAACAGTTATCATGTGCATGTGACGGAGGATATCAATGCCTTTGAAAAGTTGAAATTTGAGGCCCAGTTTCAGGAGCTTTCCCCGGGTGGGGCAATCAGCTATGTGGAAGTACCTAATATGGAGAATAATCTGGATGCCGTTTTGTCTGTCATGCAGTATATTTATGAAAATATCATGTATGCGGAGCTGAACACCAAAAGTGATTACTGTCAGGTCTGTGATTATCATGGGGAAATTGAGATTGTCACAGATAAGGACGGGAAGCTTGTATGGAAGTGCCCGAACTGTGGGAATACGAATCAGGATAAGATGAATGTTGCCAGACGGACCTGCGGTTATATCGGCACACAGTTCTGGAATCAGGGACGTACCCAGGAGATTAAGGAGCGGGTATTGCATCTATGAATTATGCAGAGATTAAAAACTGTGATATCGCCAATGGTCCCGGTGTGCGGGTGACACTCTTTGTCAGTGGATGCACGCATCATTGTGAGGGCTGCTTTAATCAGGAAACATGGGATTTTCAGTATGGACAGCCTTTTACACAAAAGACGCAGGAGAGGATACTGACAGAACTTGCCAAAGACTATATTGCAGGACTTACCCTTCTTGGGGGAGAGCCCTTAGAGCTCGGCAATTGGCAGGCTCTTATGCCGTTAGTGAGAGAAGTCAAAGAAAGATATCCGGACAAAGATATCTGGTGCTATACAGGGTATCTTTTTGACCGGGACATTCTGGGAACGTTTTGTGAACGCTGGGAACAGATGGAGGCGTTCTTGTCCTATCTGGATGTGATTGTGGATGGGGAATTTATTCTGGCACAAAAGGACATCAGCCTGCGGTTTCGCGGTTCCACAAACCAACGCATTATCATGGTACAGGAATCTCTTGCGCAGGGAGAAATCATATATTGGGACGAATTGTAATAGGAAAGAGGGTATCGCGCAATCAGCTATTTGGATTTTGCGATACCCTCTTACCATAGTTTACTTATGAGTAAAGTGACATACCATATCTTATTTTTCTGTAAATCTTATACCCCAAAGTGCCAAAAAGGGAAACAGCAATATAAAGGGTGGACAGTCCGCCTGCAGCGCCACCGATGACAATCAGTATTAAAAGACCTATATTCATAATTTATTCCAATCTCCTTTTATCATGTTTTTATAGTGTTGTAGAATAACAGGAGATTAGTTTTTGCCCGTCTTGATTATGTATATAGTTAATGATAATGATAGCCCGGAAACGATGAGAGGGCGCGCTCTGTTCTTTCAGCTGCCTGCCAGAGAAAAATGTGTTGATAAGAAGGCTGCCATAGAGGAGTGCTGCGATAATATTTCTGATAGTACGGGGCAGCGGTTTTATATGACGTCCTCTGGCGGCAGATACTGTTTCTGATACGCACAGATTTCTGGCAGATAAATATTTTTGAGAAGGGAATGTTCTGCCAACGGAGCTGATGGCAGATGAATGGTTTACATAACAATCATCAGAAGCGCAGACCGTACCAGCTATCTGTGTTGTGTAAGCAGCAGAGGAGAATACGCTCCACAGAAGCAGAAGCAGTATGTAGTATAAAGATATTTTCAGCGTGTAGTTTTTCTGTAACATGCTAAGTCCCATGCCAGGTTATGAAAACACTGGTAACACAGTATGGTTGGTCTGCTTGAATCGAAAAATATTATAGCAAAGATTAACAGGGAAGGCAATTATTTTCAGTGACCTCTTATGACCTCTTATGGCCTCTCTTATGGCGACACCTTATGGACTGGGCAAGGTATCTGTGTTAAACTTTCCGTTGGAGAGTATGTTTTTAGTCAGCAGCATATTTTATAGAACAAAGAATCAGGAGAAGAAGAGAATGGAGTATTATGTATCGCAGGAAAACGGGCGTCAAAATGGAACAGGTACCCGGGAGAATCCCTTCCGGACCATCGGACAGGCGGCGGAAATTGCCCGTGGGGGAGACCGGATCATTATTGGAAAAGGAATCTATCGTGAATGGGTGTCTCCGTGCTATGGCGGGTTAAACGAACATCAAAGGATCAGTTATATCGCAAAGTCTGGGGAAAAGCCAGTGATCAGCGGGGCAGAAGAAGTGACAGGATGGGAACCTGTGGAAGGTGGATTGTGGAAAAAAGTATTGGATAACACCTTTTTTGGAGAATATAATCCCTTTGCGCATATCCTTAGCGGAGATTGGTATGATGATCTTGGGAAGCCGCATCACACAGGAGAAGTGTATCTGGATGGCCGGGCGATGTATGAAGAGCCATCGGTAAGCGCGCTTACGAAGTCTGTTTCGGCAGAAAAGGGGCTGCGCTGGTATGCGCAGGTCTTGGAAGAAAATACCGAAATCTGGTGCAATTTTGGGGATACCGATCCGAATAGTCATCTTGTGGAAGTCAATGTGAGACCCTTCGGATTCTTTCCCAACAGGGAAGGTGTTGATTATATTCAAATATCTGGTTTGTGGATTCGCCAGGTGGCTTCTAATTGGGCACCGCCAACTGCTTTTCAGCCAGGCGCATTGGGAACGCATTGGAGTAAGGGGTGGATTATTGAGAACTGTACAATCAGTCATTCTAAGTGCAGTGGTATCAGCATTGGAAAAAGAAAAGATGCTTTTGACAATGCCTGGTCGGCAGACCCTGTAAAAGGGGGCGCACAAACTTATACGGAAGCAGTTTTTTCTAATCTGAAGCGCGGTTGGTCCAAAGATTTGGTCGGCAGTCATATCATTCGGAACAATCATATATATGATTGCGGGCAGACTGGTATTGTTGGATGTATGGGAGGCGCATTTTCCACCATTGAAAATAACTATATTCATGATATCAATATTCGGGGTGAGTTCGAGGGGGCTGAGATTGCGGGAATGAAACTTCATGCGCCCATTGATACCATCATCAGAGGAAACTGTTTCCGTAATTGCAATCGGGGATTGTGGCTTGACTGGCAGGCCCAGGGGGCGCGTGTTACACAAAATATCTTTTGGGAAAATGCATGGCAGGATATGTTTCTTGAAATGTGCCATGGGCCGTGTGTGATAGATAACAATTTGTTCCTGTCTAAAACAAATTTACGTAACACATCCCAGGGATCGGCATTGGTACATAATCTGTTCGCTGGAGCACTCAAAGTGCGCAGAGATATCAGCAGGTTTTCTATGTATCATATGGAGCATGACACTTTTGTAAAAGGCGTCATGCTGATCTATGGCGGGGATGACCGGGTGATCAATAATATTTTCCTTGGCGGAGAGGAATCCGGGAAAGAATTTGGCACAGGCGGCTATGATGACTGTCCTGATATGAGCAAGGGGAGAGAAAAACAGACCAATGACAGGCCGCTTGTTTATGCGGATAGTATGCTGCCTGTAGAGATACATCATAATCTCTATTTTAATGGGGCGTGTTCCTATCGGTATGAACAGAATACAGAAGTGGGTTCTCAGAAAGCAGAATGGGAAATTATCGAGGAGGCGGGAGTTTATTACCTGAAAACCAATTTGTTTGACTGCGGTTGGGGAAAGAAAGCAGATCTGATCACTTCCGATGTTCTGGGATATGCGTTTGAGTCAGCGGCCCGCTATGAGAATGCGGATGGATCTGCTCTGCTGGTGGATAAAGACTTAAATGGAAAACAAAGAGAAGCCGGGGGTGCAATGATAGGTCCCTTTGAAGAAAGATTCACAATGTTACAATTAACACCAAAACGATAGATGAAATAGAGAGACGGGCAGGCTGCGGATCGTAAAGTTATCTAAAGCCTACCCGTCTTATTTTCATACAATAGATTGGGAGATATTTCCCGTTTTGTCAGTATTTCTTGCGGTAATAGTGTTCGGTCTTCTGAATGATCTGGTAAAAGGCCATGGCTATGAGACAGAGGATGATAATGGACGTGATAACCATATTTAACTGGAACACCTGAGAACCGTAGATGATCAGATAGCCAAGTCCGCGCCTGGCAGCCAGGAACTCGCCAATGATGACGCCGACCAAAGACAGTCCGATATTGACTTTCATATTGCTCAGAATCAGAGGAATGGAGCTTGGCAGGATTACTTTACACAGGGCGTCTTTGCGATTGCCGCCCAGGGTATAGATCAGTTTGCACATCTCGGCATCTGTCTGACAGAATCCTGTATAAAGGCTGATAATGGAACCAAAGACAGCCACCGAGATGCCGGCCACAATAATGGTGTCTGTGCCGGTGCCCAGCCATACGATGAGAAGGGGGGCCAGGGCAGATTTCGGCAGGGAATTAAGGACCACAAGGTAGGGTTCCAGAACTTCGGAGAGACTGCCCCAATACCATAGGAGCATTGCCGATAACAGACTTAGGACAGTGACCAGCAGGAAACTTACGATGGTCTCAAGCAGTGTGATACCGGTGTGACTGTAGATGGAGTGGTCTGCAAACATCTGCCCCAGATAGAGCAGGATACCGGAAGGGCTGCTGAAAAAGAAACTGTCAATCCAGGAAAGCCTGGCGGCCAGTTCCCAGAGACCAAGAAAAAGAAAGAACAGAAAAAATCTGCCAAAGGTAACCATGTGGTGATGCCTGTGGTGCGCGCGCAGGAACTCTTCCTGACGGACAGAGACAGGTGTAGCTGCTTCAGTATATGGGTTTGCCATCTGTCAATACCTCCCATAGTTGATTGAAATAGTCCTGATATTCTTTGGTGCTTCTGATTGCCAGGGGATCATCCCGGCTTAAGTCATAGCGGATTGCCATTTCGCATTTGACAAAGGCTGGCCGTTTAGAGAGAACAATCACGCGGTCTGCCAGTGTAATGGCCTCAGAGAGGTCGTGGGTGATCAATATGGCAGTCTTTTTTGTTTTACGGATAATGGATGCAATGTCTGCAGAGACGGAAAGTCTTGTTTGGAAGTCCAGGGCGCTGAAAGGCTCATCGAGAAGAAGAAGATCGGGGTGCACGGCCATGGTGCGGATTAGGGCAGCCCGCTGCCGCATGCCGCCGGAAAGTTCCGAGGGCTTACTGTCCTTAAAAGCGTAAAGACCGTAATCCTCCAGAAGTCTCAGGATATAGTCTGTATTTTCCTTAGAGACCATATGATTCAGTTCCAGTCCCAAAACCACATTCTGATAAATCGTGCGCCATTCAAAGAGATGGTCTTTCTGCAACATGTATCCAATCTTTAAGACGGTGTCCTGACAATAGTCTGACGGGGAAAGCCCTCTGTATAAGACACTTCCCTCCTCTGGCACGAGAAGTCTTGCAATGATGGAGAGCAGGGTGGATTTGCCGCAGCCGCTTGGGCCCACGATGGACACAAATTCTCCCTCGGATACCTGTAGATTTATGTGGGTGAGAGCAGGCGTTTCTCCTTTGAGGCTGTGGTAAGAATAAGAGATATCCTGCAAAGACAGTATTGGCTGCATAGGACAACAACTCCTTATGATTATAAGATATTTTATGTTTTTCATTAAAATATGTGTTCTGAATTGAAATGAAAAGTATTTTGTGGTATCATCAAATTTAGATTTAATTAAAGTGGAGGACTGGCGCATGGCACAATTGTGGGGTGGCCGTTTCACAAAAGAGACGGATCGGCTTGTATATAATTTTAATGCGTCCATCTCTTTTGATCAGAAATTTTTCAGGCAGGACATTGAGGGCAGTATCGCACATGTGATCATGCTGGCCAAGCAGGGAATTCTGACGAAAGAAGAAAAGGACCAGATTTTAAAAGGGCTTACGGGAATCAGACAGGATGTGGAAGAAGGCAGACTGGAGATTACCCGGGAATATGAGGATATTCACAGCTTTGTGGAAGCTAATTTGATTGAGCGGATTGGGGATGCAGGCAAGAAGCTGCATACCGGCAGGAGCCGCAATGACCAGGTAGCCCTTGATATGAGACTGTATGTGAGGCTTGAGGTCCTGTATGTGGATGAGCTGGTGAAAACACTTTTACAGACCCTTGCATCTGTCATGGAAGATAATCTGGAAACCTATATGCCTGGTTTTACACATCTGCAGAAGGCACAGCCGGTGACGCTGGCTCATCATATGGGAGCTTATTTTGAAATGTTCAAAAGAGACCGTTCACGTCTTAAGGATATTTACCACCGCATGAATTACTGTCCTCTTGGAGCAGGAGCGCTGGCAGGCACTACCTATCCGCTGGACAGAAATTATACGGCATCCCTCTTAGGGTTTGAAGGGCCTACTTTCAACAGCATGGACTCTGTGTCTGACAGGGATTATGTGATTGAGTTCCTCTCAGCGCTGTCCACGATTATGATGCATTTGAGCCGTTTCTGCGAGGAAATAATACTCTGGAATTCCAACGAATATGGGTTTGTGGAGATTGACGATGCTTATGCGACGGGGAGCAGTATCATGCCCCAGAAGAAGAACCCGGATATTGCAGAGCTGGTGAGAGGTAAGACCGGGCGGGTTTATGGAGCGCTCTTCTCGATTCTTACCACCATGAAAGGGATTCCGCTGGCTTATAATAAAGATATGCAGGAAGACAAGGAACTTACCTTTGATGCCATTGATACGGCAAAGGGGTGCCTGGCTTTATTTGAAGGTATGATTCGTACCATGAAGTTTAACGCCAAGGTGATGGAAAAGAGCGCGGCCATGGGATTTACCAATGCCACAGATGCGGCGGATTATCTGGTGGGAAGGGGGATGCCCTTCAGGGATGCTCACAGCGTTGTTGGAAAGCTGGTTTTATTCTGTATTGATAAAAAGTGCGGCATCGAGGATCTGACCATCGAAGAACTAAAGGAGATCAGTCCTGTTTTTGAGGAAGATATCTACGATGCTGTCAATATTAAGACTTGTGTGGAGAAACGTCTTACCATAGGCGCGCCGGGGCCGCAGGTAATGCAGAAGGTGATTGAAATGTATAAAGAATATCTTGCGAAGGACTGGCAGGATGAGGATGAAATCAATATTCCCAGATAGTACAAAAAGAGGATGCAATATGAGGAGGACGAGAAATGAGTGAGAAACTGAAAGTAGGAATTTTAGGCGGTACAGGCATGGTGGGACAGAGATTTATTTCTCTGTTGGAGAATCATCCCTGGTTTGAGGTCACGACCATAGCGGCAAGTCCGCGGTCAGCGGGTAAGACCTATAAAGAGGCTGTAGGAGAGCGGTGGAAGATGGATACACCCATGCCGGAAGCAGTCAAGGATATTGTGGTCAAAAATGTGAACGAAGTGGAGCAGGTGGCTGCCGAAGTGGATTTTGTGTTCTCGGCAGTGGATATGACCAAGGAAGAGATTAAGAAGATAGAGGAAGCTTATGCAAAGACGGAGACGCCGGTAGTTTCCAACAACAGCGCGCACCGCTGGACGCCGGATGTACCCATGGTGGTGCCGGAAATCAATCCGGAACATTTTGATGTGATTGAGGATCAGAAGAAGAGACTGGGGACGAAACGCGGATTTATCGCGGTGAAGCCTAACTGTTCCATTCAGAGTTATGCGCCTGTGTTGACAGCATGGAAGGAGTTCGAGCCTTATGAAGTGGTGGCAACTACCTATCAGGCAATTTCCGGTGCCGGTAAGACCTTTAAAGACTGGCCGGAGATGGTGGAGAATGTGATTCCCTATATCGGCGGTGAGGAGGAGAAGAGTGAGAAAGAGCCGCTGCGAATCTGGGGCAGGGTGGAGAACGGACAGATCGTGCCTGCTACAAGCCCTGTGATCACTTGTCAATGCATCCGGGTACCGGTGTTAAATGGACATACGGCAGCCGTTTTTGTAAAGTTTAGAAAGAATCCCACCAAGGAGCAGCTGGTGGAGAAACTGCTTGCCTTTAAGGGCTTGCCGCAGGAACTGGATCTTCCCAGCGCACCCAGACAGTTCATTCAGGTGATGGAGGAGGATAACCGTCCCCAGGTGAAACTGGATGTGGATTATGAAAAGGGTATGGGCATCAGTGTGGGCCGTATCCGGGAGGACAGTGTCTATGACTGGAAGTTCGTGGGGCTTTCCCACAATACTGTCCGCGGCGCTGCAGGGGGTGCAGTGTTATGTGCAGAGACATTGAAGGCCAAAGGATACATCACGAAGAAAGCATAAAAGAAACAGAAGTTTTAAGGGGGCAAAATACAAAAGACAGGGGAACTGCCGCAGTAACAGGGGACTGTCGGCAGATATAGGGGCAAGGTATAGGTATGAATAAATTAGAATATCAGGTGGATCTTTTAAATGCCATCAACAAGAAGCTGCGAAGGGATGAAAAGATGCTCCGGCTGATTTGTGAGACATCTAACAGCGCCTTTTTATACTATAACTATGAAGAGGAAAAGGTGCAGACCATAGCCAATTGGGATCATTTCTTTGACTTTACGATTCAGGATATACGGGATCTGACGAAACTGTATGACTGCGTGGAGGAAAAGTACATGATTTCTCTGCGGGAAGTATTATTTATAGAGAAGCAGGGTATAAAAAGCCAGTCTATTGAGATCAGGCTGAAAGAGAACCGTATCTGCATAGAAGTGGAAGTCAATATTGTCTATGATGATAATAGCAGGCCCACAGATAAGATTATACGCTTTAAAGATGTGACAAAGTTCAACGCACAGAATGATGAACTAACGTACATGGCTTATTATGATATTCTGACAGGGCTCTATAATCGCAATTATTTTGTGCGGCTTCTGGGAGAATTTGTGCGCCGTGCCGGGGAAGAAAACGAGACGGTAGCAGTGATGTTCCTTGATGTAGATGATTTTCGCAAGATCAATGATGGTATGGGTATCATTGTGGGAGATGAGCTGGTTCAGCTGTTTGGACAGTATCTCATCGATCTGATGGGAGACAATGTGGTGATATCCCATTTTAACAGCGATATCTACTGTATTGGCATCTATGGCCCTTATGGAGCCAGAAGTGTGGAGACAATCTATCAGTCCATCAAGGAGCGGCTTAAGAAACCTTTTCGGCTGACTGGGGGCCAGGAAATCTTTATAACCGTGAGCGTTGGTGTGGCGGAATTTCCGGAAGCTGCTTCCAATACACTGGAACTGATCAACTGTGCTGAGATTGTCATGTTTAAGGCCAAGAGCATGGGGAAGGACAAAATCCAGTATTTTGATGGCGCGATTCTGAATGATTTTTTACAGAATGTGACGATTGAGAATAAACTGAAAGAAGCAGTCTTTGCACAGAATTTCATTATGTATTTTCAACCCCAGTTCCGCACTACGGACAAGGAGTTAAGAGGTGTGGAGGCGCTGATCAGGTGGAAGGATGATACCGGTGATATGATAAGTCCGGCAGTCTTTATTCCGATTGCGGAAAAGAACGGTACCATCGTTCCCATAGGTACCTGGGTGATTGAGGAGAGTCTGAAAGCTTACGCGGATTGGCGGCGGAAATATCATTATCCGATGATTATGTCCATTAATATATCGGCAATCCAATACAAACAGCCGGATTTTATTGAGAAACTGTTACATATTTTAGAGAAATACCAGATATCGCCTTATGAGATAGAACTGGAGATTACGGAATCTATTCTGATAGATGATTTTGAGGAAATTACACAGCGGCTTGCCGTTTTGCGGGATATCGGAATCAAGATATCATTAGATGACTTTGGAACAGGATTTTCGTCGCTGTCTTACCTGAAAGGACTGCCCATCGACACACTGAAGATCGACAAATCCTTTATTGATACCGTGATTACGGATGAAAACACGAGGATTATTACGGAATCCATTATCTATATGGTCAAGAAGCTGGGATTTGAGACCGTTGCAGAAGGGGTGGAGACCGAGGAACAGTTTAAATATTTGAATGAGATATCCTGTGATATCATTCAGGGATATTATCTGGGTAAACCGATGCCGGCAGACGACATCGAGAAGCTTTTGACAAGTATGTGAGGCAATGTATGTTACTGGGCAGAATAACCGAACTGAAATATCTGAACAACTGTTATGACAGAGAAGGCAGTCAGATTCTGATTGTTTATGGACAAAAGCATATCGGCAAGACGGCGCTTGTGAAGGAGTTTATGAAAGACCGGCCCAACTACTATTATCTGGCAAGGGCATGTTCTGAGAGAGAGCAGGCCTATCAGTGGGGGCGGCAGATGGCACATGACGGTTACGTAGTGGATAAATTCCCCACGTTCCATGATATCTTTGCAAAGATATCTCACCGTATCAATGGCAAGAAAGTGATTGTTATTGACGAGTTTCAGAATATTGTCAGGGCCAGCGATAGTTTTATGAAAGAACTGGTGGCTTTTGTACATAGTCAGTGGAACAGGGACGATGTGATGGTGATTCTTTGCAGTTCTTCCATCGGATGGATAGAGAACAGCATGATCACACGGATCGGCGAGGCGGCTTACGAGCTGTCCGGTCTGTTGAAAATAAAAGGAATGACCTTTTCAGATATCGTGGAGCGTTTTCCGAATTTCCGCATCGAGGAATGCGTGGAGGCCTATGCTATTCTTGGCGGGATTCCCGGATTGTGGAACCAGTTTGATGACAGGCTGACAATCCAGCAGAATATCTGCCGCAATATTTTAGACTGCAACAGTTTTCTCTTTGAAGAGGGAGAACGGATTCTCACAGAACAGCTGCGGGAACCAGCGGTCTATAATACCATCATGGCTTCCATAGCAGCCGGGAACTATAAGTTGAACGATTTGTATCTGCACACGGAGTTTTCCAGGGCGAAGATCAGTGTGTATCTGAAGAATTTGATAGAACTTGAATTGGTGGAGAAAGTCTTTTCCTATGATACCGCAGGCAAAGAGAATGTGCAGAAGGGTATTTACAGAATCAGTCATCCTTTTGTGGATTTCTATTATACCTATATGTATCCTCACATGAGTGACCTGCAGACACTTTCTGTGGGAGAGTTTTATAACCATTATATCATGCGGGATTTCAGACGTTATGTGTCGGGATATTTTAAGCAGATCTGCAGACAGCACCTTTCAATGCTGAACGAGAGACACAGGCTGCCCATTCTCCTGAATGATATTGGAGAGTGGATTGGTAAAGTGGGCTCTTTGGATATAGTGTCTCAGGATGAAGAAGGACATACACTGATCGGGCTGTGTAACTGGGAGAAACCCATGACCTATGAGGATTATGAGAATCTGCTCCTCTATGCCAGAAAGGCGAAAATCAGTCCGGATTATGTCTATATGTATACAGCATTCCGATTTGACGAAAAGCTGAATCTGGAAGCCAAGATTAAGACCAACCTGAAACTGGTGCAGATATCAGATCTGTAGAGCGGTATGGTTGTGGTTGGGTCATGACAGTGAAGCCGAAGGCACAACTGTTATGCGGTGTGTGAGGAAGTTATGGGAAAGAGTTTATATATTGCTGAGAAACCCAGCGTGGCGAGGGAATTTGCCAAAGCTTTGAAGTATGACATGAAAAACAGGGATGGCTATATGGAATCCAATGAGGCCGTAGTGACCTGGTGTGTGGGGCATCTGGTGACCATGAGCTACCCGGAAGCCTATGATGAGAAGTATAAACGGTGGTCTTTGGATACCATTCCTTTTATACCGGATGAGTTTAAGTACGAGGTGATTGACGGGGTAAAGAAGCAGTTTGGGATTGTAAGCGGTCTTTTGAACAGGGAAGATGTGGAAACCATTTATGTCTGTACTGACTCTGGGCGGGAAGGAGAGTATATCTACCGTCTGGTGGAACGGCAGGCAGGGGTGGCAGGCAAAATCAGGAAACGGGTCTGGATTGACTCCCAGACAGAGGAGGAAATTCTCCGGGGAATCCGGGAGGCCAAAGATCTTTCGGATTATGATAATCTTTCCAGTGCAGCGTATCTGCGGGCCAAGGAAGATTATCTGATGGGTATCAATTTTTCCAGAGCATTGACCTTGAAGTATAGTTATCCGATTAAAAATTACCTGCAGACAGATAAAGCTGTGGTTTCCGTGGGACGTGTGATGACCTGTGTGCTGGGCATGGTGGTAAACAGGGAGCGGGAGATCAGGGAATTTGTGAAGATACCGTTTTATCGGATTCTCTTACAGATTTCGATAGAGGGACATGAGTGTAGCTTTGAGTGGAAGGCGGTGGAAGGGTCAAAGTATTATCAGTCGCCGCAGATTTATAAGGACAATGGTTTCCTGAAAGAAGAAGAGGCGGATGCCTTTATTGGCTTTTTGGAAGAGGAGCCGAAGCAGGATCCTGTCATTGAGAAGATTGAGAAAAAGAAGGAGACCAAGAATCCTCCCTTGTTATATAATCTGGCGGAATTGCAGAATGACTGCTCCAAGCTTTTTAAAATCAGTCCGGATGAAACACTTCGGATTGCCCAGGAACTATATGAGAAGAAGCTCACCACCTATCCCAGAACGGATGCAAGAGTCCTCTCCACGGCAGTGGCGAAGGAAATCCAGAAGAATATCGGGGGACTCAAAAATTATCATGTGGCATCACAGTATGCAGCGGAAGTACTTGAAAAGGGAAGTTATCGGGGTATAGAGAAGACCCGTTACGTGAATGACAAGCAGATTACAGATCATTATGCAATCATTCCCACAGGACAGGGGTTTGGCAGTTTAGGCAGCCTGCATCCGACTTCGGCCAAGGTATATGAGATTATTGTCAGGCGGTTTTTGAGTATTTTCTATCCGGCGGCCATTTATCAGAAGATAACCATAGGCGTGAAGATGAAGGGGGAAATCTTCAGCTCCGGATTCAAGGTGCTTGCCGACCAGGGATATCTGAAAGTGGCGCAGAATTCTTTTGCCAGAAAGAAGGCAGAGGAGTATACTGAAGAAGAGAAAAAGGAAGACACAAAAGAGGAAGAGGCAGCCTGTGACGCTTCTTTTATGGAAGCTCTCGGCGCCCTCAAAAAGGGTATGTCCCTGCCGGCAGGTGAGCTGGGCAAGAAAGAGGGTGAGACTTCACCGCCGAAACGTTATAATTCCGGCAGCATGATTCTTGCCATGGAAAATGCCGGGCAGTTTATTGAGGACGAGGAACTGCGTGCACAGATTAAGGGAAGCGGAATCGGTACTTCGGCTACCCGGGCGGAGATTTTGAAGAAACTGGTACATATTAAATACCTGGATCTGAATAAAAAGACACAGATCATCACGCCAACCCTTCTGGGAGAAATGATTTATGAGGTGGTGTCAGGATCTATCAGGCCGCTTTTGGATCCAAGGCTTACGGCAAGCTGGGAAAAAGGCCTTACCCTGGTGGCATCGGGTGAGATTACAGAGAAAGAATATATGGTCAAGCTGGATGATTTTGTGACCAGAAGGACCAATGCCGTCAAACAGATGAATAATCAGTCGGCGCTGTATCATAGATTTCACTATGCGTCGCAGTTTTATAAAAAATAAAAGGGAGAAAAGGGGAGAAGAAAATGTCAGGATTGCAGGATACTATGATCAAGGAGCTCTATACGCTGGAGGAGACCATTGCCAAGGATATCTTCTTGGGGGTTACCTATCCATGGGAGGTACTTTCCAGGATTAAAGACTTTATTGTGGCGCTTGGAGAGACGCTTCCGGAAGAAAAATATGAGAGAAGAGAAGGAAATATCTGGATCGCCCGAAGTGCCAAGGTGTTTCCAAGCGCTTATATTGGAGGGCCGGCAATCATTGATGAGGAGGCGGAGATCAGGCACTGTGCTTTCATCAGGGGATCAGCGATTGTGGGAAAAGGAGCAGTGGTAGGTAATTCCACGGAACTGAAAAATGTAATTCTTTTTAACAAAGTACAGGTACCTCATTATAATTATGTAGGAGACAGTATTTTAGGATATAAGGCTCATATGGGTGCCGGTTCCATCACTTCCAATGTAAAGAGTGATAAGACGCTTGTGGTAGTGCGTGCCGGAGAGGAAACTTATGAGACCGGACTTAAGAAGTTTGGCGCCATGCTGGGTGATCAAGTGGAAGTTGGATGTAACTCCGTATTAAATCCAGGGACAGTGATTGGTAAGGATTCCAACGTATATCCTACTTCCATGGTGCGTGGATTTATCCCGGCAAACAGCATTTATAAAAAGCAGACTGAGATAACGGCAAAATATTAAACCTGTCGGAGCAGATACCCGTAAACAGACAGAAGAAAGTATTTTGAGGATAAGATGTATGGCGATAGATTTGAGTATTGAGAATTTTGGTTCCATGATCGATCACGTGATCGCAGGAATATGTTTCTTTGATTATGAGGATGGAAAGTTCATACCAGTCTATATCAACGAGGGATTTTTCCGGATGCTTGGCTATTCCAGAAAAGAGGGCTTAAAATATGTTGAGATGATTGAAATGGTCATTATCCCGGAAGATTTACCGGCCTTTCATCAGGCAATAGAAGATGTCTTGAAGGATGACGGTGTTGTGGATGTGGAGTTTCGTACCGTGACTGCTTCCGGCGGACTGCGCTGGCTGCATGTGCGGGGGAACCTCTATGCCAGAGAGGGAAAGAAATACACTATCGTCACAGTTATCCAGGATGTGTCTGAGCGTAAAAATGTGGAGGAAGAGCTGCAAAGACAGGCAGAACGTTTACATATCCTTTCCGAGGCAGAGGGAGAGAAGATTCTGGATTATAACGCCAAGACAGATGTTATGATCATTAAATCATCGGGAGAGTATGGTGTAGGCGGGGAGGAAATCTATAAGAAGTATCTGGAAAAGTTTAATACATCCAACATTTATGAGGAAGATGTGGCATACTACAGGGCGGTCATTGACAGCCTTCTCAAATCGCCAAAACATGATACCATTGAGTTTCGTATAAACCGGTTTGATAAAGATTTTACATGGTATCAGGCTAATCTTACTTCGCTGCTCGGGGCAGAGGGTTATGTGACCAGGATTGTTGGCCGTATGATCAATATCAATGATAAAAAGGTCAAGGAGATGGAGCTCTTGCTGCGGGCTGAGAAAGATGCACTGACAGGACTGTATAATCAGGGCGCAGCAGAGCAGCTGATTCGCAATACCGTTGAAGATAGCGACGACAATACATTAAATGCCCTGATGATCATTGATTTGGATAACTTCAAGGAAGCCAATGATCTGATCGGCCATGCGCAGGGTGACAAACTGTTGGAAGAGACGGCAGGCAGATTGAACGAGATATTCAGGGGCGGTGATATCGTCGGCAGAATCGGTGGTGATGAGTTCATTGTCTATGTCAAAAACTTAAATTCCATTTCCGAGGCGGATGTATTGGCAAGCAACATTGTCAATAACATAAAATATACGCTAGATTCTGAGGAAAAACCAATCTATGTGACCTGCAGTGTGGGTGTTTCGGTGTTCCCTTATCATGGCAGGGAGTATGAGGAACTTTTTAAGAAAGCTGACAGGGCAGTCTATACGGCGAAAGCTAACGGCAAATGCGATTATCGTATTTATGACGCGGCAAGTACTGTGGTCTATCATGCCAATAGAAAGAACGGCTATGATCTGAATCAGGGAATGGATGTTAACAAGGATATCGAGGATCAGGTAATGCAGATCCTGTTTGAGGACAGGGTCATGGAGTCCGCATTGAAGTCAGCCATCGAACTTATTACGGTGAAATACCATTTTCACAGAGGCTATATCTGTGGCAACGATTCTCTGCCTATTTCCAGAACCGTACAGTATTCAGAGTCTGGTTATGAGACCGGAAGGGAAGCAGACGAACATTTTGAATTAAAACGAGTGGTAAATGAAATTCTGTATACTTCGTTTCCCGGGGTGTCAATCATTCATGACTATGATCTGACATTGGAGGAGATGCATGATTATTTCCTGGCTGAGGGTGTTAAGAGTATGTTATTTTACCCATTGACATCCAAAGGAGAATTTCAGGGGGCTATTGTCCTGGAGAATCATGTGGATGTGCAGATGGAGCTGTCTAAGAGTGAGATGGAAGAGATACGTTCCCTGTTCCGAATTATGGAAGCGCATATTCTGCAGATAGGTCTCATGGACAGACTCCAGAATTTTGTGACACAGATTGCGATTTTTGATAATCTGGACAGCTTTGTCTATGTAGTGAATCCGGATACTTATGAGCTTAGTTTTATTAACAAGAGAGTGCTGATGGATTCTCCCAAGGTTAAGATCGGAGACATTTGTTATAAGGCTTTGCAAAACAGAGATACACCCTGTGAGAACTGTATCCTGCGCAATCTGGACAAACGCGATCCCCATTGCAGATGTACGGAGGAATTGTTTAATTATTCCCTGCGGTGCTGGACCAGGTGCAGTGCAAGCTGGCTGGAATGTAAAGAAGAAAACGGACTTGCACTGTTAAACAGTATTGATATTTCTGAATATTTTATGGGATAAGAAAGTATATTGCCATAGAAAAACAGCAAAAGGAACCGATTAAATTACAAGAAATATCTGGATTTTTTTATTACAATATGAGACAATGGAAACAGCGGTTATGACAGGCTTCAATCAGCCTGTTATCAAATAATTTTTACATAATCGAAAGGAGTTATCACATGATCTATTCAAAAGAAGTTGAAGAAATGTGTACAGTGGCACAGGGCGTTCATCATGGCTGTGCTCCTATCCCAGAGGAAGCAAAATGGGTGCAGGCTAAGGAAGTGAAGGATATTTCCGGTCTGACACACGGCGTTGGCTGGTGTGCTCCTCAGCAGGGTGCCTGCAAACTGACCCTGAACGTGAAGGAAGGTATTATTCAGGAGGCTTTGGTTGAGACTATCGGATGTTCCGGTATGACGCACTCTGCTGCTATGGCATCTGAAATCCTGCCGGGTCTGACAGTTATGGAAGCACTCAACACAGACTTAGTGTGTGACGCAATCAACACAGCAATGAGAGAGTTGTTCTTACAGATTGTATATGGACGTACACAGTCTGCTTTTTCCGAGGATGGACTTCCGGTAGGTGCAGGTCTTGAGGATCTGGGTAAAGGTTTGAGAAGCCAGGTAGGTACTATGTATGGTACTCTTAAGAAAGGTCCCCGTTACCTTGAGATGGCAGAGGGCTATGTGACAGGTATCGCATTGGATGCGAACGATGAAATCATCGGTTACAAGTTCGTAAGCCTTGGTAAGATGACAGACTTCATCAAAAAGGGTGACGATCCCAACACAGCTTATGAGAAGGCATGTGGTCAGTATGGTCGCGTAGATGATGCTGTGAAGATCATTGATCCCAGATGCGAATAACAGAAGTAATTTGCTTCGCGAATAACAGAAGTAATTTGCTTCGCAAATAACTTCGCGAGATTCGCTTCGCGGACTCGGAATAGAGGCCGGGATTGGTATGAAGTTTAGGTACTCTTTAATACAAACAGGAGGATTAAGATAAGATGGCTTTATTTGAATCATATGAAAGAAGAATTGACAAGATCAATTCCGTATTGAACAGTTATGGCATTTCTTCTATTGAAGAAGCTGAGAAGATTACAAAAGATGCTGGTCTGGACGTATACGAGCAGGTGAAAAAGATCCAGCCTATCTGTTTTGAGAATGCATGTTGGGCTTACACGGTAGGTGCCGCAATTGCTATCAAGAAAGACTGCAGGAAGGCTGCTGATGCTGCAGCAGCGATCGGTGAGGGCTTACAGGCTTTTTGTATTCCCGGATCCGTTGCAGATACCCGTAAAGTAGGTCTTGGCCATGGTAATCTGGGCAAGATGCTGCTTGAGGAGGAGACAGACTGCTTTGCATTTTTGGCAGGTCATGAGTCCTTTGCTGCGGCAGAGGGTGCAATCGGTATTGCAGAGAAAGCAAACAAGGTTCGTCAGAAACCCTTACGTGTTATCTTGAATGGTCTTGGAAAAGATGCGGCAAAGATTATTTCCAGAATCAATGGTTTCACTTTTGTGGAAACAGAGTATGATCCTTATACAAATGAGGTGAAGGAAGTTGACAGAATCGCATATTCTGAGGGACTTCGCTCTAAAGTAAACTGCTACGGTGCAAACTCCGTGCCGGAAGGCGTTGCTATCATGTGGAAGGAGAACGTTGATGTTTCCATCACCGGTAACTCCACCAACCCGACAAGATTCCAGCATCCTGTTGCAGGTACATACAAGAAGGAGAGAACGGAAGCTGGTAAGAAATACTTCTCCGTAGCTTCCGGCGGCGGTACAGGTCGTACCCTTCATCCGGATAACATGGCTGCAGGTCCTGCATCTTATGGTTTCACAGATACTTTAGGCCGTATGCACTCTGATGCTCAGTTTGCAGGTTCTTCTTCCGTGCCGGCTCACGTGGAGATGATGGGTCTGATTGGTATGGGTAATAACCCGATGGTCGGCGCTACTGTGGCTGTGGCTGTTTTGATCGAGGAAGCGGCGAAAGAAGGCAAATTTTAACTGTATTGCGCGAACACTGGTAAAATAAAATATAAAGTCAGATAAAACGCCATGATTCATTTGAATTGTGGCGTTTTTATAGTGTCTTCGCTGACAATACCAGAAAGGCAAGAGCCGGAAAGAGAGGAGTATGAGTATGATACAGATGGCAATCTTGTGCAGGAAGTCCGCTATGAATTGGAAAGCAATGGATGTGATGCAGAGAATAATGTCATAGGAATGTCTGTCGTTCTGGTTTATTATTTTAGTAGATTATGATATGATAGATAAAAATCAAAAATCGATTTATATGAAACAGGAAGTTACGGACAAGGAGTAAAGATGACATGTTCAGGGTTTTGGTCATATATCAGGGCTTTATGGTCCTTGGATGTATTTTTTTCGTAATTATCATGATGAAACAGCGCGAGAGCGCTCTTTCCAAGCTGATGCTGTGCATTGGGTTTCTGGGAGCCTTTCAAAACGCCGGCTATCTTCTGGAACTGGTTTCCCAGGATATTGGGGAGGCAATGGTGGCGGTGCGTATGGAATATCTGGGCGGTGCGTTTATAACCACCTTTCTGTTTGTATTTGTGGCCAGATACTGTGGCTATAACGTTCCCAGAAAGTTAGAAGCATTGATGTTTGGATTAGACGGTTTTGCTTTATTATGCATTTGGGATTATGAACATAACAATCTGTATTATAAAACAGTCTCTTTTGTGCCAGATGCGCCAATTCCCCATCTGGTTTTGGAAAGAGGACCGTTTTATTATATTTTTCTCATTCAGTTGATTATTCAGCTGGTAGGATGTTTTCTTTTTACCATACAGGCGAACAGAAGGTCGAATAAAGGCCGTATGAAATTGAATGTTCTGACGTTGGGCATTTGTTGTGTGTTCCCGATCATTGGTCTGGTGTTTAGTCTGGGCCGGGTGATTGATGGTTTTGATGTGGTTCCGGGGTTTGAGGCGCTGGGAATTTTGGGATTTGGGATTGTGGTGGTTTTTTACCATGTGTTTGATTTGTCAATATCGGCACATGAGGAGGTCATCAGGTCCATGGACGAAGCAGTAGTGATACTGGACGCGGATGGCGGCTTTATTGAGGCAAATGACAAGGCGGAAGAACTTTTTAAGGTGCGTTCCTGCTGCAAAAAGGGTGATCGGGTAAGTGATAAAAGTTTAAAAGAAGTGTTTGCAGACAAAAATAATTTTGAGTACAGCAGTGGAAATCACAGTTTTGAAGTTCATGTGAACAAGATTTGGAATAAACGTATTGTGGCAGGATATGCGATTGTCTTTATGGATGTCACGGAGAATAGAAAGCAGCTCCAGCAAATGCACACATTAAAGGCAAATGCGGAGAAAGCCAATCTGGCAAAATCGGAATTTCTGGCCAGGATGTCCCATGAGATCCGGACACCGATTAATGCAGTACTTGGTATGAATGAGATGGTGCTGCGGGAGTCTAAGGAAACAGATATTAAGAAATATTCCATGGACATTAAATCCTCTGCACAGACATTGTTAGGAATCATCAATGATATTCTGGACTTTTCCAAGATTGAGTCCGGTAAGCTGGAGATTATACCGGCAGAATATGAACTGAACAGTATGCTCAACGATCTGTTTAATATGTTTTCCCTGCGAACCCAGGAAAAGGGGCTCAAGTTTGACGTGATTGTGGATCCGAAACTGCCGTCCAAACTTTATGGAGATGATATCCGCATCAGACAGGTGCTCAGTAATTTTCTGAGCAATGCAGTCAAGTATACCGAAAAGGGAACGGTCACGCTTGCGCTTTCGGGGAGGACAGAAGGGCAGTATGTGGTTCTGCACTTTACCGTGAAGGATACCGGCAGCGGAATCAAGCAGGAGAATATGTCCAAGCTGTTCCTGGCATTTGAACGATTCGATGAGGAGAAGAACCGAAATATTGAGGGTACCGGGCTGGGGATGAATATTTCGTCGCAGCTGCTTAAATTGATGGGTGCGGATTTAAAGGTGGAAAGTATCTATGAGAAGGGGAGCAGTTTCAGTTTCGATCTGCGTCAGAGAATCATGGATGAGGAGCCTATAGGCAGCTTTCAGGAGCGTGCCCAGAAGGCAGCAAGAGAACATGTCTATCGCGCAAGTTTTACGGCGCCGGAAGGTGAGATTCTGTTGGTAGACGATAACCGCGTCAATAGAAAGGTATTCTGCGGACTGCTGAAACAGACGAAGGTGAAGATTAAGGATGTAGGCAGCGGAAAGGAATGCCTTGAGGAGGTTGTAAAGAAACATTATGATATGATTTTTTTGGATCACATGATGCCGGAAATGGATGGTATGGAGACCATGAACAGGATGAAGAAAATGCCGGACAATCAGTGTGCAGATACGCCGGTAGTCATGTTGACAGCCAATGCGATTGTGGGTGCCAGAGAACATTATCTGACGGCAGGATTTGATGACTTTCTGGCCAAGCCCATTGTGCAGGAGAAATTGGAAAAAATCATGGTACAGTGGATGCCATCGGAAAAGATACATAGCAACATATAAATTCTTCGGGGAAAAGGAGGAAGAGAATGAAAGAAAATCTTAACATTAAAGTGGAGGCGCCCATCTATACAGTAGTGGCAGACGTTACGTTTGCACAGGTGGATGCCTGGTTTGAGCACACGAGAAGGGATCTGAAAATGGATATTATCTATCCGGAAGATAAGACCAGAAAATATCCTTGTATCGTGTGGATCTGCGGCGGTGCCTGGGCTGTTATGGACAAGTCGGCTCATATGGCGTATTTGTCAGAACTTGCCAGAAGTGGGTTCGTAGTGGCGAGTGTGGAGTATCGTACTACCAACGAAGGGAAATTCCCGTTTCAGCTGATGGATGTGAAGGCGGGAATCCGTTATCTGAAAGCACACAGTGAGCGCTTTCATATAGATGTAGAACATTTTGGTGTGATGGGTGAGTCGGCAGGGGGATATTTGACGGCTATGGCAGCTCTTGTGGACGACAAATCCTATGATGTGGGAGCGTTTACGGAATATTCCAGTAAGGTGCAGGCAGCTTGTCCATGGTATCCGCCCGCAGATGTGACTGCCTTTCAATATCCGACGCCGGAGATGGCAGCCGCTGCGCCGGAATCACTCCTTTTGGGTAAAAATGTGGCCTTGCATAAAGAAGAAGCGATGAAAATATGTCCGGTCACTTATGTATCAAAAGATGCGCCGCCGTTTATGATTATACATGGGGATCAGGATCACACGGTACCTTTCAGGCAGGGGGAGCTTCTGCATGATAAACTGGAGGCTGCGGGTGTTGAGGTAAAGCTGCTTGTCTTAGAAGGGGCAGATCATGCAGATGTTTCTTTTTTTCAGAAGGAAGTGTGGGAAAGAATTATAGCATTTTTCCAGGATAAACTGATAACAGGTAAAGAATAAGAGAGGAAATGGATGAATTATTATTTAGTAGATTTTGAGAATGTGAAAAAGGACGGTCTGGATGGCATCCACAAGTTGGGCAAAGAGGATAAAGTCTGTATTTTTTACAGTAAAAATGCGGACAGTATCACCTTTGACCAGCACCGGCGGATCATAGAATCCAAGGCAGTGATTGAGTTTTGCAAGGTGGAGGTGGGGAGTAAGAATGCACTGGATTTTCAATTGGCGACCCAGCTTGGCTATCTGATTGCAAACAAGAGCGCAGAGCAGTACTTTATTGTAAGTAAGGACAAGGGATTTGATATATTAAGCGGCTATTGGAAAGGCCGCAATGTGAATGTAACGCTCATTGCAGACATCACCGGGCGCAGCCACAATCAGGAGGTTGAGGAAACCAGGACCAAGCTTAAGGAACTTTTGAAAGATGAGGAAGAGGTGAATGTGGATGAGATTCACAAGATCATGCAGCAATACAAGACCAAGCAGGGAATCAGCAATGCGCTCATGAAAAAGTATCCGAGCAAGGATAATAAGAAATCCAGCAAGATTTATAAGACGATTAAACCGCTCCTTGCAGACAAGAAGGGAAGCTGAGACAGAGGAGTATTAGCGGCAGTCTGGGAAATACTGGTATCAGAGCAGAACATGGAAAGATATATGTTGTATCAGGAAACATATTTGTTATATCATGAAAAAGAAAAGAGGAGATTGTTATGAAAAGCAGAAAAACATTATTGACAGGAGTACTTATTTTATTATTAGGGGTGGTATGCTGCGCCTGTGGAGCAGAGGGCGCTTCCAAAGACAAGCTGGAGGGAAGCCTTAGCGAGATTATGGCTTCCCTGTATGAAAATGCGGAACTGGATCAGGGGTTCAGGGATAGCCTGGATGGTTATGAGACTTATGAACTGACGGACGAGATGGAGGTTTCGGTTTTGGGAACAGATGAAATCACCTATAAGGAAGCAGTGGTGTCCATGCCTATGATGTCCTCGACAGCTTATCAGTGTGTGTTACTGCGGGTGGAAGAAGATGATGTGGAAACGGTCAAGCAATCGCTTAAGACCAACGCAAATCCTGATAAGTGGGTCTGTGTCAGTGCGGAGACCACCCTCATCGAGAGCAGGGGAGATGTGATTTTCTTTATCATGTGTGATAAGGATACAGCCTATGCGATGAACAGTGCTTTCCAGAATCTCAGCAAATAAGCAAAAGCAGCAGACTGATGCCGGGTTCTGCCAGCTACTTTTAGGTGAAACAACAGGTGTTAGAACCTGTCAGGAAATTTAGGGTAAAGAAGCGCCCTGCATGGACGAATGTCAGTGCAGGGCGTTATCTTATGTTGTATGTTAATTTGATTTTACTTCTTTCCAGAGGGCATTGTAGAGGGAATCTCCATCTTCACCCAGATATACATAGGTTTCCAGATTCTGGTACTGGGACAGATCCGGGAATGCGATGTTGGAGTTTTTGATACTTTCGTCCTCGATCAGGGCACGTGCGGCATCGTTAGGTGTAGAGTAGGTTATGTACTCGAAGTTCATGAGAGCGATGTCATCGCGGCACATGAAATCTATGAATTTCTCTGCGTTTTCCTTATTCGGGGCATCTTTTAAGATGACCCAGGAATCAATCCAGACATTGGTGCCCTCCTCAGGGACGACGTATTCTAAGTCCGGATTTTCGCGCTGGGTATAGATGGCTTCCCCAGAGTAGATTACACCGATGGCGGCTTCCCCGCCGATCATCTTATCACGGACCTGATCGATGACATAGGCCTGTACCAGGGGCTTTTGCTCGATCAGAGAATTTTTAGCAGTTTCCAGTTCCGCAGAATCCAATGTGTTCATGGAGAAGCCATTCATCTTTTCGGCAACCATGAAGGCATCACGCACGGAATCCTGCATGAGGATATTATCAGCATACTTTTCATCCCAAAGCTGTGCCCAGCTGGTGATGGGTTCCTCTACCATGGTCTTATTGTAAAGGATGCCCACGGTGCCCCAGCAGTAGGGGATGGAATACAGGTTGTCAGGATCAAATGACTGAGACTGCTCAAAATACTGTGCGCCGATATTTTTTCTGGCATTTGGTATGTTATCGAAGTTAAGGGGCGCCAGCATATCGTTAGCAATCATTTTGCTGATCATATAGTCAGAAGGGCATACCACATCATAAGAAGCGGCGCCGGATTCTACTTTGGGATACATGATTTCATTGGTCTCAAACTCATCATAGACTACTTTGATACCAGTCTCTTCCTCAAACATTTCAATGGTATCAGGATCAATGTATTCGCCCCAGTTATAAACGATGACCTGACCGTTGTCGCCGCCTTGGGAAGAGCCGCATCCGGTCAGTGCTATAGGTAAGGAGAGGGCTAAAATGGTAAGTGCTGCAATCTTGTTTCTTTTTTTCATAATAATCCTCCATATCCGGGTAGTTTTATTGCAATTACTTTTGTATATTTTTTGGGGCCCTGTTTTTGGCAGGTGCCATATTTATCAGTAACAATAGGAGAAGCACTGTCACAAAGATAAGTGTGGACAATGCGTACATTTCCGGTTTGATGCCCTTTTTCACTTCTGTATAAATTTTAGTTGACAGGGTATCCACGCCGGCTCCCTTGGTAAAGTGGGTGATGATAAAATCATCTAAGGACATGGTAAAGGCCATCAGAAAGCCGGAGAGGATTCCCGGCAGTAAATCCGGGAAAACTACCTTGAAAAAGGCCGTTACATGGGAAGCCCCTAAATCCAAAGCCGCTTCGTAGGTGCTGGGATTTAATTGTTTCATACGCGGCATGACACTTAAGATCACATAGGGAATATTGAAGGTAATATGTGATAAAAGTATCGTGCCCAGACCAAAGCGAAGTCCCATGCTGATAAAGAGAAGCATCAGGGAGATGCCTGTGACAATTTCTGCGTTTAACATGGGAATGTTTGTGATTCCCATCAGTATTGCGCGGGATCTTTTTTGCATACCAGTCATGGCTACACAGGCGATGGTACCGATGACAGTAGCCACAAAGGCTGAGATGACAGCAATCAAAAGGGTGTTGCCAAGGGCCTCCAGTATTTCGCGGTTTTGAAAGAGTCTGCTGTACCAATGGAAGGTAAAACCGCCCCATTTAGCCCGCGTTTTGCTGGCGTTGAAAGACAGTACCATCAGAGTGGCGATGGGGGCATATAAAAAGAGAAAGATGAATGCAATGTAAATTTTTTTGGCTGTGTTTTTCATAGCATGGATCCCTCCCCTTCTTTGTCAAAAACAGCGGACGCGATCATATTGAGGATGATGAAGATCATCAGCACGATGGAGAGACCGCTTCCCAGATGCCAGTTTGATGCCTGGGTAAATTCCTGTTCGATCACGTTGCCGATCAACAGAATTTTGCTGCCGCCAAGCAGAGTACTGATTACAAAAGTGGTCAGCGCAGGCACAAATACCATGGTGATGCCGCTGATGATGCCGGGTATCGACAATGGCAGGATGATACGGAAAAAGGTATGTATACTGTTGGCGCCAAGGTCTCTTGAGGCATTTAATACATTTTCATCAATTTTGGACAACACATTGTAGAGCGGCAGTACCATAAAGGGAAGGAAATTATATACCATACCCAGTATGATGGCATAGGGTGTGTTGATGATATTGATGTTTGGCAGGTGTAAAAAGTTAAGTACACTGTTAATAACGCCGCTTTTCTCCAATAAAGTCTGCCATGCAAGGGTACGGAGCAAAAAGTTCATCCACATGGGCAGGATAAAGATTAAAATGATAAAACTGTGCTGGTTTACCTTCATATTGGAAAGTATCATAGCGAGCGGATAAGCCAGTAAAAAGCAGATTACTGTGCTGACTAAGGATAGAAGAAGGGAAAGCCAGAGCGCTTTCGCGTGCTCGGCTGTCGCAATGGCAGTAATATTTTCCAGGGTGAAGGAGCCGGTTTTATCTGTCAGTCCATAATAGAAGATCATACACAGAGGAATGATGATGAACATGACTGACCACAAAACATAAGGAGTAGATAGCCATTTGTTTTTAGATGTCAATTGCCACTGCCTCCTCGTCTTCAGATTCCGGTTTGTTCATAATCTGGATGTTGAAGGGGTCTACACGGATGCCGACTTCCTTTCCCACCGGGAAAAGGGTGGTGGAATGTACCAGCCATTCAAAGCCGGCAGCCATGACTTCCATCTCATAGTGGACACCCTTGAAGATCAGATGGGTAACAACCCCCTGTATGGTACCCTGATCTGGTTCCACCAGGTTTACATCCTCCGGACGGATAACCACATCAACCGGTTTGTTGTGGCCAAAGCCCGTGTCCACGCAGGCAAAGCGTGTCCCTAAGATATTTACCAGTTTATCTTCTATCATAGTGGCGGGGATGATGTTGCTGTCCCCGATAAAGTCTGCAACGAAGGCGTTTTCCGGTTCATTGTAAATGGATTCCGGAGAACCGATCTGCTGAATATATCCCTGGTTCATGACCACAATGGTATCCGACATGGTGAGGGCTTCCTCCTGGTCATGGGTGACGTAAACAAACGTGATGCCCAGCTCATTCTTCATGCGGATCAGTTCGTACTGCATCTCCTGACGCAGCTTCAAATCAAGTGCACCCAGCGGTTCATCCAGAAGGAGCACCTTGGGTTCATTGACAATAGCCCTGGCGATGGCGATACGCTGCTGCTGCCCGCCGCTTAGAGAATTGGGCATACGGTTCCCATAGCCTTCCAGATTGACGAGTTTCAGGGCATAACGAATCTTATCATCTATGTAGCTTTTGGTTTTTTTCTTTATTTTCAGGCCAAAGGCGATGTTCTCAGCAATGGTCATGTGGGTGAAGAGCGCATACTTTTGAAAGACAGTGTTCAACTGTCTTTTGTTTGGCGGGATTTTGGTGATATCTGCACCGTCAAAGATTACCCTGCCCGTATCCGGATTGATAAAACCGCCCAGAATACGAAGGGTGGTAGTCTTTCCGCAACCGCTTGGGCCAAGCAGGGTAACAAATTCATTTTCATGTATGTTCAGATTTAAAGCGTCTAAAACCATCTCACCGTCAAAGGATTTGGAAATATCGACAAGCTGAATCAATTCTTTTTCCATGGGGCAGTCCCTCCTGTGTATGATTTAATTGCCGGGCTATCCTAAAAAGTGGGCGGCGTGCTGATCCATAAGAAAACGGCGCCGCTTTTTCCGCCTGCTTTGATATAATGTTCTGAATCCGGAGTAAAGTAGAAAGCATCCCCTTTTCTGGCTTTGATGCTTCGGTTCCCAACGATGATCGTGATGGAACCGGAGAGTACGTAGCCAAATTCCTCTCCCTCATGGGGCTGGTCAGGATAAGTGGAACCTTCGGCCTCAAGGGTGACACGGATGGGTTCCATCATGTTCTTCTGTGCATTGGGGATGATCCATTCGATTTTGTTATGGAGTTCTGCATCCACTTTTTCAAAAAAATCTTCTTTTCCAAAAACAATCTGTTCGTCATCCGCATCATTGAAGAAATCTTTTAAGTTGGAGCCAAGACACTGCAGGATATCTATCAGAGTGGCGATGGAAGGCGATGTGACATCATTTTCCAATTGGCTGATAAATCCCTTTGAAAGTTCACAGCGGTCTGCCAGTTCCTCCTGGGTGAGTCCCTTTTTATTCCGCAGTTCTTTGATTTTATTTCCCAGATCCATCCGGTTGGAATTTGTATCCATTGTTCTCCTCACAATTCAGTAAAAATAAACTAAAAGTTTACTAAAGCTAAACATGCGCTGAATCCCATTATACAAGAATGTAGAGGTATGTCAATGGGAAAATTATAAATAATGACAGTTTTCGCAGAAAAAACAGAGGAATCCGAAGAAAAGGATTAACAAGCCTTCCGATTTATGGTAAAATTCTGCTAAAGAATGATAGTCAACTTGGAGGAATGTGATGAACCAGGATAAATATGTAGCATATGTGTCTACTTACACGGTGGGCAAGGAAGATAAGTACGGTATCAAGATTTATGATGTGGATATGAAGAAGGGAAGGTTGACAGAAAAAAATCAGGTGAAAATAACCAATTCTTCCTATATTACCATTTCTCATAATCAGAAATATCTCTATTCCATCACAGACTTTGGCGTGGAGGCTTATAAGATTCTGCCGGGGGGTGACTTAGAGGTCATCAATGCTTGCTCCATCAATGGGATGAGAGGATGTTATCTGTCTACAGATTATGAGGATAAGCTTCTTTTTGTAGGCGGATACCATGATGGCAAGATTACGGTGCTTCGTCTGCGGGAGAACGGCAGTGTGGGTGAGATTACCGACGAGGTTTACCATAAGGGACTGGGCAGTATTGCGGAGCGCAATTTTCGTCCCCATGTTAACTGTGTGAAGATGACCCGTGATAATCATTATCTGTGTGCTGCAGATCTGGGATTGGATCATGTGAATGTCTATCGGGTGGATCATGTGAACGGTAGATTAAAGCCGATTGACATGATTCGAAGCGAGCAGGAATCTGCACCCCGACATCTGAAGTTTTCCAAAGACGGCAGAATTCTTTATATCGTGCATGAGTTAAAGAATTATATCGATGTGTATACTTATGAGGAGATTCATGGGAATCCGGAATTTGAAAAGATTCAGACAATCTCCACATTGAATGATTATCATGCAGGCGGTTCAGCGGCCAGTGCCCTGAATATTTCGGAGGATTTTAAGTATCTGACCAGTTCCAACGCAGGGGATAACAGTGCTATCGTCTACAGGATTGATCAAAAGACAGGCATGCTTGAGAAGATATTTTGTCTGCCCATCAGCGGGGATTATCCAAAGGACGCGATACTTTTTCCGGATAATAAGCATCTGGTGTCTCTGAATCATGAGTCAAATACGATGACCTTTTTCAACGTGGATTTAAAGAACGGCCTGCTTGTCATGAATGGTAAGGAAATTCCGGTGAACAAGCCCAATTGTATTATTTTCCATAAACTTGCCCAGTAGACGGTATAGCCAGGAATCCTCCTGCATATACATTTACCAGTATATGCAGGAGGTTTTTTTATGGATTTATTGCAGAATAGTACATATGACCTGTATAAAGATATACAGCTTAGAACGGGAGGGGAAATCTATCTGGGCGTGGTAGGTCCTGTCAGGACAGGAAAGTCTACTTTTATCAAGCGCTTTATGAACCTCCTGGTGCTTCCCTATATGGAAGATGACAACGAGAAGGAGCGTGCACAGGATGAAATGCCCCAGAGTGCCGGGGGGAAGACGATCACCACTACGGAACCTAAATTTATACCGAAAGAGGCTGCTCATGTAAAGCTGGGGACGGATATCAACGTGGATGTGCGCCTGATAGACTGTGTGGGATATATGGTGGAAGGGGCTGCGGGCCACATGGAACAGGATGAGGAGCGCATGGTCAAGACACCCTGGTCAGTGGAAGAGATTCCTTTTACAAAAGCCGCGGAGATCGGCACCAGAAAGGTCATCAAAGATCACTCCACAATCGGCATTGTAGTGACCTGTGACGGCTCTTTTGGGGAACTGCCCAGGGAAAATTTCCTGGATGCGGAAGAGCGGACCATAAAGGAACTACAGGTACTTGGTAAACCGTTCATTGTACTTTTAAATTCGGCAAAGCCCTATGCGGAGGAAACCAGGGTACTGGCGGATGAGATCAGCGAGAAGTACCAGGTGACGGTTATGCCGGTAAATTGTGAGCAGTTGAAGAAAGAGGATATCAACCATATTATGGAGAACATCCTCTATGAGTTTCCGCTTACGATGATAGAATTTTACATGCCCAAATGGGTGGAAATGCTTTCCTGCGATCATAAGATGAAGAAAGATATGATCCTGCAGATTAAGCAGTTGATGAAGGAGCTCAACAATATACGGGATATCACGACGGATCACTTTGTGATGGAGAGTGAATATATCAGAAAATGCAAGTTGGACGGCGTCAACATGTCGGATGGCAGTGTGCGCATTATTCTGGATGTGGATGATGCGTATTACTATGAGATGCTGAGTGAACTTGTGGGTGAGACCATTGGCAGTGAATATCAGCTTCTGGCAACCCTGCGTGAGATGGCGAAGATGAAGAGGGAATATGTGAAGGTGCTGCATGCGCTGGAGGCTGTACGTTACAAGGGATATGGTGTGGTGATGCCGGACAGAGAAGAGATTGTGCTGGAGAAACCGGAACTGATCAAGCAGGGAAATAAGTTCGGTGTGAAAATAAAGGCCGAAAGTCCGAGTATCCATATGATCAAGGCCAGTATCGAGACGGAGATTTCCCCTATCGTCGGCACAGAAGTACAGGCCAGGGATCTGATTCAGTATATTTCCGATACGGGCACCAGTGAGGAAGGAATCTGGGAAACGAATATCTTCGGCAAGACAGTGGAGCAGCTGGTCAATGACGGCATTACCAGCAAGATTTCCATGATCAATGAGGAGAGCCAGGCTAAATTACAGGAGACAATGCAGAAGATTGTCAATGACAGTAACGGCGGCATGGTGTGCATTATTATCTAGTGATTGTGATTTTATAGTTTTTGTGATATTTTTGAGACAGGGGACTTATAAGTTACCAGAAGATTAATAAGGAGAGACAACGGAAGATGCAGGAACGTACAAGAAGGATATGGATGACAATAGTCGGTGTGCTGGTCTGTGGGTTCAGTGTCGGAATGTTTAACTTTTCGGTGCTGGGCCTTGACCCGTTTCAGGTGTTTACCCATGGAATCTTTATAGCGCTGCCGCAAGGAAAGCCAGGTTTTGGGACGGTGTACGCAGCAGTCAATCTGGTGATGCTGGTGGTGATTTTTCTGACGGACAGAAATAAGATAGGCCTTGGCACTGTAATCAATATCTTTCTGCTGGGGTATGTGGTGGAGTATTCTTCTTTATTTTTTGAGAGACTGATTCCAGAGCCGTCTTTGGTTGTGCGATTTGTGTTTCTGATTGGAGGAATTGTCATCATGTGTTTTTCTTCGGCTCTTTATTTTACGGCGGATATGGGAGTGTCTACCTATGACGCGGTATCCTTGATCATATCAGAGAAGAAAAAGTGGAAGTTTCAGTTTTGCAGGATATCTTCTGATCTGTTCTGTACCATTGTAGGCTTTGCTTTGGGTGCGACGGTGGGGATTGGAACGGTTGTGACGGCCTTTTTTATGGGACCTTTGATTGCCTTTTTAACCGGACGGCAGCGGAGCCGCTGCGGTACGGGCCATGTAAAGAAAGAAGATAGAAAAAACAGAGTGGATGTGATATACTGTACGGAAAGACAGCCGTATATTTTGCAGATGAAAATTGCGGACGAAATACAACAGATGTATGACAGAAAGGCGGTAATTATATGAATCCTGTATACGAAAAACTCTTAAAGTGTTATGAGTGTTACAAAGCGAAGGTCGATTTTGAACCTAAGGTGGCGGTGGTACTCGGTTCCGGGCTTGGAAATTTTGCTAAAGTGGTGGATGTGAAGGCAGAACTTCCCTACAGTGAGATTGAGGGCTTTCCGGTATCCACTGTGCCGGGACATGCCGGGAAGTTTATCTTTGGCTATATCAATGAGCTGCCTGTGGTACTGATGCAGGGAAGGGTACATTATTATGAGGGCTATCCAATCACTGACGTGGTATTGCCGGCGAGACTGATGAAGATGATGGGCGCCAAAATACTCTTTCTGACGAATGCTTCTGGTGGCATCAATCCTTCTTTTCATGCAGGAAGCCTGATGCTGATCAAGGATCATGTGTCAATCTTTGCGCCGAATCCTTTGATCGGGCCTAACATTGATGAATTGGGCACCAGATTCCCGGATATGTCTCATGTCTATGATGAGGATCTGCAGAAAATAATCGCGGATACTGCCGGGGAGAATAACATTGAGTTGTTTGAAGGGGTATATGCGCAGCTGACGGGACCTTCTTTCGAGTCTCCCGCGGAGATTCAGATGCTTCATAAACTGGGAGTCAGCGCTGTTGGCATGAGCACTGTCGTGGAGGCCATTGCGGCGAACCATATGGGCATGAAGATCTGCGGCGTATCCTGTGTCAGCAATCTGGCGGCAGGTATGAACAGCGCGCCTTTGACCCATGAGGAGGTGCAGGAGGCGGCGAATGCGGTGGCGCCCAAGTTCGAGAAACTTTTGGTGGAATCCATCACAAAGTTTAAGGAGTATATTTGATGCAGGTGAAGATAAAAGAATTGATTGCAGGGGCGATAGAGGCGAGAGGGAAATCCTACTCGCCTTATTCCCATTATCAGGTGGGCGCGGCGCTGCTTTGTGCGGACGGGCAGATTATCACAGGCTGTAATATCGAGAATGCGGCTTACGGGCCAAGCAACTGCGCTGAACGGACGGCTTTCTTTAAGGCGGTCAGCGAGGGCATAAGGGCATTCGCAGCGATTGCTATTGTGGGCAGTCCGGAGGGGGAAACGCTGACCCAGTACGCCTATCCCTGCGGCGTCTGCAGACAGGTAATGATGGAGTTTTGTGAGCCGGAGCATTTTCAGGTTATTGTGGCAAAATCCGAGGAGGACTATCGTGTTATGACACTGGCGGAACTTCTTCCTGAGGGGTTCGGGCCGGAAAATTTGAGTGATGGCAATGGGCGGTCTTAGGAAATGCTGGCAGCATAAACTCTGCGGCGCTGTACCATAAACAGAATACAGAAAGGGTAAAGTATGAACTACAGATTTTACAACGCAAAAATCCTGACAATGCAGGATACAAGGATCTTGGAGGGAGAACTCTGGGTACAGGACTATAGGCTTGTGTATGTGGGTGACGGCAGCGATGCGGATGTGGCCTGTCAGGATCTGTCCCTTGGAAGCATTGTGTGGGACAGGGAGATTGACTGTGAGGGAAATCTTCTGATGCCTGGTTTTAAAAATGCACACACCCATTCCGGTATGACGCTGCTTCGTTCTTATGCAGACGATCTGCCGCTTGCGGACTGGCTGAACAGGCAGGTTTTTCCCATTGAGGCCAAGCTTGACGCAGAGATGATATATCATCTGACGAAGCTGGCAATCCTGGAATATCTGACCAGCGGCATTACGGCAATCTTTGACATGTACCTGACACCAGAGACGATAGCACAGGCCTGTGTAGATATGGGAATGCGCTGTGTGCAGGTCAGCGGACAGAATAATTTCAGTCAGTCTTTGGAATTGACGGAGCGAATGTACCAGAAATTGAATCATGAGAATCCGCTGCTTAGTTATTTTATTGGTTTTCACGCAGAATACACTTGTTCCAGAGAGCTTCTTGAGGATGTGGCGGCACTGGCGCATAAATATCAGGCACCGGTCTTTACCCATCTGGCAGAGACCCGTGCAGAGGTGGAGGCGTGTAAGGAACGCTGTGGTATGTCGCCGGTAAAGATGTTAGATTCACTGGGGATGTTTGATTACGGCGGGGGCGGTTATCATTGTGTCTATGTGGATGAAGAAGATATGGAGATTTTTCAAAAAAGGGGCCTTAGCGTGGTGACCAATCCGGGCTCCAATGCCAAGCTGGCCAGCGGTATTGCACCCATTTCAGAGTATCTGGCGAGGGGGATTAATGTGGCCATCGGTACGGATGGGCCTGCCAGCAATAATTGTCTGGATATGTTCCGGGAAATGTTTTTGGTAACCGGACTTGCCAAACTGCGTGAACAGAATGCTGCTGCGGTAGATGCCTGGGAAGTGCTGAAGATGGCTACAGTGAACGGTTCCAAAGCCATGAACCTGCCGGATACGGATGTTCTTGCGAAAGGTAAGGCGGCGGATATGATTATGATAGACCTGCATCAGCCGAATATGCAGCCGATTAACAATATTGCCAAGAATATTGTTTACAGCGGGAGCAAACAGAATGTGAAGATGACCATGATACAGGGTGAGATTTTGTATGAGAACGGGCAGTTTAGCAAAGCGTATGATGTGGAGGAAATCTATAGAAAGGCAAATGAGATTATAGGAAGTCTCAGATAAATATGGATGCTTTGTTTTTTGCGGGCATGATTGTTCTTTTGATTGTGCTTCTCATGGGAAAAGAATATATTGACAGCAGGACGTTCCAAAGGCGTATGCTCAAGAAGCTGTATCAGCGTTATGGCGAGGCGCCGGACCGGAAATATGGGGCGGAAGAATTAAGCCATATCAGTATGTATTATCAGAAACATAGGACAGAGGAACAGATTGATGATATCACCTGGAATGATCTGCACCTGGATGAAATATATGAGTGTATGAATACATCCTGCAGCGCTGCCGGGGATGAATATCTCTATTACCGGCTGCACACGCCTGTTTTTGAAGAAGAGCAGATGGAGGACATGGAGAAGCGAATCTGTTTTTTCATGGAACATGAGACAGAGCGGCAGAAGGTACAGAGCATTTTCTATCAGCTGGGACGAATGCGCCGGTATTCTATTTATGAGTATCTGGATAATCTGGAATCTCTGGGTGAAAGGAAGAACGGCGCATATCTGCTTTATGACCTTGCAGCGCTGGCAGGCTTTGGTATCATGTTTCAGTCCCTGCCGGTGGGACTGGTTGTTCTTTTGATTGTGTTGTGTCATAATCTGATCGGCTACTTTAAAGAATATAAAGAGATAGAGCCCTATATCAGCAGTTTCCGATATATCCGCAGACTGCTTGGATGTGCACAGCAGATGGGACAGGAGGAAATACAGGTGATTGCCGGTAAGCAGGCAAGATTACGGGAGTGCCACCGCAAGTTGAAAAGCTTTCTGCGCAATTCCTATCTGGTCATCTCAGCAGAGAAAGGGAATGGCAATCCACTGGAGCTGGTGCTTGACTATCTTCGCATGCTTTTTTATCTGGATCTGATTCAGTTTAACCGGGCGCTTGCATCACTCCGGGGACATATGGATGAAGTGGATGAAATGATCACCATTCTTGGGCAGATTGAGACAGATGTGGTAGTCGGGGCCTGGCGGACCAGGTTTCTGGGCGAGTATTGTGTGCCCAGGCTGTATTATGGCGGGAAAGATAAGTTCCTGAAGGTGGAAGATCTGTATCATCCGCTTCTTCCAGATCCTGTCAAAAATTCTGTCTCCGTGACAAGAGGTGTGCTTTTAACAGGATCTAATGCCTCCGGCAAGTCTACATTTCTGCGGGCAGTGGCTGTTTCGGGGGTGCTGGCACAGACCATTCACACCTGTCCGGCCAGCTGCTATGAGGCGCCGGTCTTTCGGATTTATTCATCTATGTCCCTGCGGGATAATCTGTCAGGCGGGGACAGCTATTATATGGTGGAGATCAAGTCCATCAAAAGGATATTAGATCAGGTCATGAAAAAGGATGGACGACCTGTGCTTTGTTTTGTGGATGAGGTACTGCGGGGCACGAACACGGTGGAGCGAATTGCGGCTTCCACCCAGATCATGAAGATGCTGGCCAGGGGGCGTACTCTTTGTTTTGCTGCGACTCACGATGTGGAACTGACAAGGCTTTTGGCATCGGCATATGATAATTATCATTTTGAAGAAAAAATTGAGGAAGAAGATATTTATTTCCCCTACCTATTGCGTAAGGGACCGGCCACGTCCCGCAATGCCATAGCGCTTCTTAAGATGTTAGGATATGACAGAAGCATTATTGAGGAGGCTGAGGCGATGGCGGAAGGCTTTTTGGACAGCGGCAGTTGGGGAATGTAGTAAAGAGGATCAGACGGCAGCTGATTTTGGTAAATCTGCAGGTGGTATTTTGCCGGAAGGCTGTCAATGGATGCCGGACATATGGGAAATTTCAGGAAGGAATCGGGGATATGAAAGTAACGATATATACGGACGGGGCGGCGCGCGGCAATCCGGAAGGCCCTGGCGGATACGGTGTGGTTCTGCAGTATGTGGATTCGAAAGGAAATCTGCATGAAAGGGAATATTCTGCGGGATATAAGAAAACAACGAACAACCGTATGGAGCTGATGGCGGCAATTATAGGTCTGGAGGCTTTGACGAAACCCTGTGAGGTAACGCTGATATCGGATTCCAAATATGTGACAGATGCTTTTAATAAACACTGGATAGAAGCCTGGATCAAGAAAGGCTGGAAGACAGCAGGGAATAAACCGGTTAAGAATGTAGATCTCTGGGAACGTCTCCTTAGGGCCAAAGAAAACCATAAGGTGACATTCTGTTGGGTGAAAGGACATGACGGCCACCCTGAAAATGAGCGCTGCGATAAGTTAGCCACCACGGCGGCAGATGGTGCGGACTTACTTGACGATACGGGATTGACCGTGCTATAATAGGCCTAGTTTTGAGGCCATACCGGCTATTTATTTAAGAAGAGAGAAGGTTGGGACAGATGACAAATTTGATCTTATTCGTGAACTCATTTTTATCGTACTTACTGTGCTTTTTACTGATTGTGGCGCTGGTTGTAGTCGCCTGTATTATCGGGGCGAAGTGGCGTAAGAGTAAGGATGCAAAGGCAACAGCACAGACAGCTGCGGCAGATGAGGCACAGCAGACAACCATATAATCATTTGGGAGGGGAGAGCAATGTGCTTTCCCCTGTTTAATAGCTCCGCCGTATATCTGAGTCCGCGAAGCGGATCTTGTAAAATTCATTTGCGGGGTAAATTTATTTTTGCAGGCCGGTCAATAGATGAGGAGGCAGAATGGCGAAGTCACCCAATCAGAAATTGAAATTACTGTATTTAGTGAAAATTTTGACAGAACAGTCTGATGAAAATCACTGCCTGAGTGCGCAGGCTTTGATTGATGGGCTGGCGGCATATGATATCAAAGCAGAGCGGAAGAGTATTTATGATGATATTGCGCAGTTAAATGATTTTGGTTACGATATTGTCCTCGTAAAGTCCAAAAGCGGCGGCGGATATTATCTGGCAGACAGGGAATTTGAGCTGGCAGAGTTAAAGCTGCTTGTTGAGACTGTCCAGGCATCCAGATTTCTGACGGTAAAGAAATCCAGGGAATTGATCGGTAAGATTGAAAAACTGGCTTCCAAGGCAGAGGCGGGACAATTGCAGCGTCAGGTTTATGTGGCGAACCGGATCAAGACGGCTAATGAGAGCATCTATTATATCGTGGATGATATTCACAGAGCCATTCAGGACAATGACCAGATATCTTTTCAGTATCTGGAATGGAATCTTGCCAAGGAATTGGTGCCAAGACGGGATGGCAGAAGGTACCGGGTCAGCCCCTGGGCACTGACCTGTAAAGATGAAAATTATTATCTGATAGCACATGACGGAGAGGAAGATAAGATCAAGCATTTCCGGGTGGATAAGATGGGGAAGATTGAAATCCTTAGCGGTACCAAACGGGAAGGTGCGGCACTCTTTGAGCGTTTTGACATTGCAGATTATGCCAATAAGACTTTTGGCATGTATGGGGGCCGGGAGGAGACCGTCACACTGGAATTTGAGAATCGTCTTATCGGGGTGGTGATAGACCGATTTGGTAAAGATGTGCCGATGAGACAACGGGATGATGAACACTTCACAGTAAGGGTCAAGGTGGCGGTCAGCGGTCAGTTCTTCGGCTGGATTACAGGGCTTGGCGCCGGGGCGTGTATTGTGTCGCCCAAGGAGGTAACAGAGGCATATCAGGCTCATCTGCAGGCGGTGCTTGCACAGTACTGAACGGCAAATGTTCTTTTCAATATTAAATATTTACCAGAGGGACAAATATCATAAAAATGGTGCGGAAAAGACACAGAATGGAGAGACGATGAAAATACAGTTGGCAGACCGTATGAAAGGCTTTGAAGAGGGCATTTTCCAGGTCCTGAATGAGAAAAAGACACAGATGGAACAACAGGGACATAAGATTTATAATCTTTCTGTGGGGACACCGGACTTTCCGCCGCAACAGCATGTGATAGATGCGGTGGTGGAAGCGGCCCGTGAGCCGGAGAATTATAAATATGCGCTGGCAGACATTCCGGAACTGGTGGAGGCGGTTATCGGGCGTTATCAGAGCAGATACGGTGTGGAGCTTGCGAAAGAGGAAGTGATGAGTGTGTATGGTTCTCAGGAGGGCATCGCCCATATCTGTATGACACTTTGTAATCCGGGAGATTGTGTGCTTGTACCAGATCCCGGTTATCCGATTTTTGGCATCGGCCCTTCCTTGGCAGGCGCACAGATTAAGACATATGCACTGACACAGGAGAATGGGTATCTACCGGAACTTGATAAAATGGACGAGAATATGTTGTCCAAGGTAAAGTGCATGATTGTTTCCTATCCGCTCAACCCTGTATGTAAGGCTGCTCCGGACTCCTTTTATGAGAAGCTAGTTCCCTGGGCAGCAAAACATCAGATTATATTGATTCACGATAATGCCTATTCAGATATCATTTATGACGGCAGAGAGGGCAAATCCATCCTGCGGATACCGGGGGCGAAGGAGATTGCCGTAGAGTTTTATTCTTTGTCCAAGTCTTTCAATTACACGGGAGCCAGAATGAGTTTTCTTGTGGGAAACAGTGAGATTGTGGCAGGTTTTAAAAGGCTGCGCTCCCAGATAGATTATGGAACCTTTTTACCGGTACAGTATGGTGCTGTGGCAGCATTGAAGGGTTCTGACCAGATGGTGAAAGAACAGCGTGCGGCGTATCAGGAAAGAAGAGATGCACTTTGCGGCGGTTTACGGAGAATCGGCTGGCCGATAGAGGACAGTGAGGGTACCATGTTTGCCTGGGCCAGGATTCCGGAGAAATACGACGATGATGTGGCATTTGTCATGGAATTATTTGAAAAGACAGGTGTCTTGTGTACACCGGGAAGCAGCTTCGGGTCTTTGGGACGAGGGCATGTGCGTTTTGCCCTGACACTTCCTGTGGAAGAAATTGAAGAGGCTGTGGCCGCAATCGCGCATGCAGGCATGATTGCATGATATTTCGAATTTTGTCAATAGAATTTTGTATGGGATATGTCACAAAAAGACATATCCCTTTTTGGTGGTTTTTATGGAGTGGTAACATTGACATCCCAAGTTTATTATCTTATACTAAATCTAAACCACTAAATATGGTATTATTATGTCAACTGATACAATATTTTGTAGGGGAGAGGGAGAATGAGCAGGAGGGGAATTCCTGCGGCAAAGCACCATGGAGGGAATGTATGAGCAGTAAATTCGAATCAGATAATTCAGTTGGAGAGAATTTCAGTCTGGAGTATCAACCGGAAAAAATTGTAAAGGTAATCAAGAAGGATGGCAGTCTGGAAGCGTTTAATGTTCAGAAAGTCATTGATGCTGTCGGAAAGAGTGCATACCGCGCCCTGACCAAATTTACGGAAGAAGAGAAGCGTCATATCTGTCAGACAGTTATTGAAAAAGTAAATGAACTGGATGAAGCGCAGATTCCGATTCAGATCATGCACAATATTGTGGAGAGCGCCTTAGAAGACGTCAAGCCTATTGTGGCAAAGAGCTACCGCGATTATCGTAACTACAAACAGGATTTTGTGCGCATGATGGACGATGTCTATAAGAAGAGTCAGTCAATCATGTATATTGGGGATAAGGAAAACGCTAATACGGACAGCGCTCTGGTATCTACCAAGCGAAGTCTGATTTTTAACCAGTTTAATAAGGAACTATACCAGAAATTTTTTATGACTACGGAAGAGATTCAGGCCTGCCGTGACGGATATATCTATGTCCATGATATGTCTGCCAGAAGAGATACGATGAACTGCTGTCTCTTTAATGTGGCAGAAGTGTTAAGCGGCGGTTTTGAGATGGGAAATATCTGGTACAATGAGCCGAAGACGCTGGATGTGGCCTTTGATGTCATAGGGGATATCGTTTTAAGTGCGGCAAGTCAGCAGTATGGCGGCTTTACAGTGCCGGAGGTGGACAAGATCCTGGAGCCCTATGCCGAAAAATCTTATAAGAGAAATATTGAGAAATATAGGAACCTTGGCATTGACCAGGAGAGAGCAGAGGCACAGGCTCTGGCAGATGTGAAGAAAGAGTTTGAGCAGGGATTCCAGGGCTGGGAGTATAAGTTCAATACTGTGGCCAGCAGCCGCGGGGATTATCCTTTTATCACAGTGACGGCGGGCATTGGCACCGGACGGTTTGCAAAGATGGGCACGATCATGATGCTCAATGTGCGGCGTAAGGGGCAGGGCAAGAAAGATTGTAAGAAGCCGGTGCTGTTCCCGAAAATTGTGTTCTTATACGATGAGAATCTGCATGGAGCCGGTAAGGAGCTGGAAGATGTGTTTGAGGCGGGAGTCAAATGTTCGGCCAAGACCATGTATCCGGACTGGCTCAGTCTTACCGGGAAGGGCTATATAGCCAGTATGTACAAGCAGTATGGTAAAGTAATCTCGCCTATGGGATGCCGCGCCTTCCTTTCCCCTTGGTATGAGCGTGGCGGTATGCATCCGGCAGATGAAGAAGATACGCCTGTTTTTGTAGGCAGATTCAATGTGGGAGCGGTATCCCTGCACCTGCCTATGATTTTGGCGAAGTCAAGACAGGAGGGAAAGGATTTCTATGAGGTGCTTGACTATTACCTGAATCTGATCAGACAGCTGCATATCAGAACCTATGCGTATTTAGGGGAGATGCGGGCTTCCACGAATCCGCTCGCTTATTGTGAGGGTGGTTTTCTGGGCGGACATCTGCAGCTGCATGACAAGATCAAACCGATTCTTAAGTCTGCCACAGCAAGCTTTGGTATCACAGCTTTTAATGAACTGCAGGAGTTATATAATGGTAAGTCTCTTGTGGAAGATGGGGCATTTGCCCTGGAAGTACTGGAGCATATCAATAATAAGATTACGGAATACAAAGAACAAGATGGTCACCTTTATGCGATTTACGGCACGCCGGCGGAAAATCTCTGCGGCCTGCAGGTGAAACAGTTCAGGGCCAAATATGGTATTATAGAGGGTGTTTCTGACAGGGATTATGTTTCCAACAGTTTCCACTGTCATGTAACGGAAGATATTACGCCTATCGAGAAGCAGGATCTGGAATATCGATTCTGGGAGATGGCAAATGGCGGAAAAATTCAGTATGTCAAGTATCCTATAGACTACAATATGGAAGCGATTAAGACCCTGATCAGGCGGGCCATGGATATGGGATTCTATGAGGGAGTGAATTTGTCATTAGCCTACTGCGATGATTGTGGGCATCAGGAACTGGAAATGGATGTCTGTCCTATATGCGGCAGCCGTAACCTGACAAAAATTGACCGTATGAACGGTTATCTGGCTTATTCCCGCGTCCATGGCGACACAAGACTCAGTGATGCCAAAATGGCAGAAATCGCAGAAAGGAAAAGCATGTGAAAACAGCGAGCCACAAACATAATGCCCCTATTTACAGGAGGCGTTATGCTTGCGGCGAGCGTCCATCATGAACGAAGGCGAAGCCGTAGTGAATGAAGCTCTGCATGAAATGCAGAGGTTTTCACGAGGCAAAGACAAGGCCATTGTGAATGAAGCTCTGCATGAAATGCAGAGGTTTTCACATTAAATAAGGATATATAATTTATGAGATACCATAATATTACAAAGGACGACATGCTAAACGGCGACGGTCTTCGAGTGGTGCTTTGGCTTGCGGGCTGTTCACACTGCTGTAAAGAGTGTCAGAATCCTCTCACTTGGGATCCGGATGGCGGTCTGCCCTTTGACGAGACTGCAAAACAGGAAATCTTTAACCAATTGGAGAAACCCTATATCAATGGAATCACTTTTTCAGGCGGAGATCCCCTCCATTCGGCAAACCGATTGGATGTGAGAAGCCTGATGGAGGAAATCAAACAGAAATATCCCAATAAGACAATCTGGCTTTATACAGGTGACAGTTGGGAAGATATTCTGCATTATCCGGCCATGAAGTTTGTAGATGTGCTGGTGGACGGGGAATTTAAGATTGAGTTAAAAGACGTAAAGCTTCTCTGGAAGGGAAGCCGTAATCAGAGAGTGATTGATGTTTCCAAAAGTTTAGAGCAGGAGGATCCGTTGGTTCCGGTGCTTTACTGTGGAGATTATGAATGAACACGGAGAAGACAATGAGTACAGAAACGATCAGAATAAAGTATTTTACAGATAAAATAGAAAAACTTACTTACATAGACGGTAAGTCCGACTGGATTGATCTGCGTGCGGCAGAAGATGTAGTGCTGAAAAAGGGGGAGTTTAAATTGATTCCGCTTGGTGTGGCCATGGAGCTTCCCGCAGGATATGAGGCTCATGTGGTGCCGCGCAGTTCTACCTTTAAGAATTTTGGTATTATCCAGACGAATCATCAGGGTGTTATAGATGCCTCTTACTGCGGCGATCATGATCAGTGGTTTATGCCCGTGTATGCGGTGCGGGATACAGAGATTCATGTGAATGACAGGATCTGTCAGTTCCGGATCATGGAGAACCAGCCACGAATTACTTTTGATGAGGTTGCGCATCTTGATCATGCAGACCGCGGCGGACATGGCAGTACCGGAAAAGCCTGACGTGGCAGTATGGTGCCAGTCACGGAATACGATTTGAGAGGAAATGGGATTTAAAGATATGCATAAGAAAACTCCTTCCAAGACATACTATGGGAAACAATGGTAAAGTCTTGGAAGGAGTTTTTGCGGTGAAAAATAATAACGGCATGCAACAAAACGGACAGGAACAAAGGCAGTTGGAAAACAGTCAGAAAATGACAATGTCCTTACCTGAAAATATGGAGTACATGAAAGCGCACATGGCACCCGATGCAAGCTTTGATGTGGTATATCGTGTGATAGAAGTGGGCGGCAGACAGGCCTGCATCTATTTTATAGACGGTTTCTGCAAAGATGAGCTGATGATGAAGATTCTGCAGTATTTTATCGGACTGACAGCGGAGGATATGCCGGACAGCGCTTATGGAATGGCTAAAAAGGCTACCCCCTATGTGGAGGTAGACTTAAAAGACGACTGGAATGATATTCTGTACAATATTTTATCGGGTGTATTTGCACTCTTTATTGATGGCTATGACAGATGTGTGCTGATTGATTCCAGGACATATCCGGCCAGGGGTGTGGAGGAGCCGGATAAAGATAAGACACTTCGGGGTTCCAAAGATGGATTCGTGGAGACAGTTGTCTTTAATACGGCCCTGATCAGGCGGCGTATCCGCAGTACCGAACTTCGTATGGAGATGATGAACGCGGGTAAAAGTTCCCAGACGGATATCGTGCTGTGCTATATGGATAACCGGGTGGACCATGCCTTTCTAGATAAAGTAAAAAGGCGTATTAAGGAGATACGGGTGGACGCGCTGACCATGAATCAGGAGAGTCTGGCAGAATGTCTCTATCAAAGGAAATGGTTTAATCCCTTTCCTAAATTTAAGTTCACGGAAAGGCCGGACGTGGCGGCAGCACAGGTTCTGGAAGGAGATATTGTCATTCTGGTGGATAATTCTCCTTCAGCCATGATCGTGCCTACTTCCATTTTTGACATTGTGGAGGAAGCGGATGATTATTATTTTCCGCCTATTACGGGAACGTACCTGCGGCTGTCCAGGTTTATTATTTCCATTCTTACCTATATCATGACGCCCACCTTTTTGCTGTTGATGCAAAATCCGGAGTGGGTGCCGGAGTCCTTTCAATTTATTATGCTGCAGGAAGCATCCAACATTCCTTTGATTGCCCAGTTTTTGATTCTGGAACTGGCCATTGACGGCCTGAAGCTGGCGGCAGTAAACACGCCGAATATGTTGAGCACGCCGCTCAGTGTCATGGCGGCGCTGGTCCTGGGAGAATTTTCTGTCAACAGCGGTTGGTTCAATTCGGAAGTCATGCTGTATATGGCGTTTGTGGCTATCGCAAACTACACGCAGCAAAACTATGAACTTGGATATGCCCTGAAATTTATGAGGATTATCAACCTCGTCCTGACGGCAATCTTTGATGTATATGGATATATTGCGGCTGTTTTGATCTTTGCTGTGTCTATTGTCTGTAATAAGACATTGTCTGATAAGAGTTATATTTATCCGCTCATACCATTCAATTTCAGGCAGCTGGTCAAGCGGCTTTTTCGGCTCAGACTGCCGGAGGCAAAACAGTAAGTTGCGGAATGCCATTTAAGTAAAATTAAGTTAATTTTAGCTAAAAATGTTATGCTTATTTGTGCATGGTTTACGAAAATAAAAAATCCGTTGCCGCTGTCTTGTTATTTCGGGGGTAAGCTAGTAGAATAGAGACAACTTATGATGCAGATGTCAATATAGGCAGGGATTTTTCAGCGGAAGTTACTTTCATAAATGTTTTTATTATGGGGCTTCCGCTGTTTTTGTATCTATTTTATGTTTTAGATTATCCACGGAGTGGGGAACGTTTTTGAACAGACAGTTTTGTTTGTTCACGGCAGGATTACTTAAATAATCAGAGATATATAGTTAAAAATTAAGTACTGGAAAGAGGAGGATTACATAGTATGGGATATGATATACAGGCAGATAAGGGCTGGGTACACAGAGGCAATCTTTATCGTCTGAAACAGTTGATGAAAAGGGCGGCACAGGGAGACCGCATGACCATGGCATTTTTGGGCGGTTCCATCACCCAGGGCTCTGTATCCACCCAATATACGAATTGTTATGCCTTTCTGGTGTTCGACTGGTTCGTGAAACGGTTTCCGAAGACGGCTTTTACCTATATCAATGCCGGCGTCGGCGGCACCACTTCCCAGTTTGGGGCTGCAAGAGTGGAAGAAGATGTGTTGCTGTATAAACCGGATTTTGTCAGTATAGAGTTTTCTGTGAATGATGAAAACACGGATTTCTATCAGGAGACCTATGAAGGGTTGGTGCGGAAAGTTTATGGAAATATCTGTGAGCCGGCGGTAATATTGATTCACAATATCTGCTATGATACCGGGGTGAGCGCTGAGGAGAAACATCGGGAAATCGGAGCGCACTACAGTTTGCCGAGTGTCAGCATGAAGCCAACCATCTATCCGCAGGTGGTCTCAGGCGCTATTGAGAATCGTCAGATCACACCGGATGACCTGCATCCGAACACGGACGGTCATGCGCTTTTAGCGGAAGTGATCACAGATTTCCTGAATAAAGTATACATACAGATGCAGGAAGAGGAGCAGCCGGCAGAGATGCCAAAGCCTCTGACTGCCAATGCTTATGAACATGCAAGGCGTTACCAGAATCATAACAGTACCCCGGTCTGTAGGGGATTCAGGGCAGACACTTCTTTTAAGAAATATGTCAATGATATATTCCGGTGCGGGTATATGGCTTCGGACAAAGGAGCTGGCATCACCTTTGTAGTGGAAGGAACGGAGATTGCGGTACAGTACCGCAAGTCGGTAAGACATCCGGCGCCTGTGGCCATTGCGGTGTTGGATGGCGATGAAGAACATGCAGTCACACTGGATGCTAATTTTGATGAGACCTGGGGAGATTGTCTCTATATCAGTACGCTGGCGCATCACATTGCGGCTGGTGAGCATACCGTGGAGATACGTCTGGTGGAGACTCACGAGGACGATGTGACACCGTTTTATCTGGTTTCGGTGATTACCTCTGCATAGATTTAAGATGAGGTAGGGTGAGGAAAATGATATTAAGGGAGGACATGGACAGATGTTTAGGGAGGATTTTGTATGGGGCGTTGCCAGTAGTGCATATCAGGTGGAAGGAAGGGATGCTGGGGATGGCGCAGGCCGCATGATCTGGGACACCTTTACTGAAGAAGGGCGGATACTGGATGGCACAGATGCAGCGACAGCATGTGACCACATACATCGTTATAAAGAAGATTATAAGTTAATGCGGCTTTTGGGCATTCGGGCGTATCGATTTTCCATAAGCTGGGCAAGACTGATGCTAGAGGGAACAGGGGCAGTGAATGAGAAGGCAGTGGCATTGTATCGGGACATGATTTTGGAGATGAAAAGAAATGGAATCACACCCTATCTTACTATGTATCATTGGGAACTGCCTCAGGCACTGCAGGATTTGGGCGGCTGGCTCAATGAGGATATCATAGGCTGGTTCGGTGAGTATGCAAGGGTAGTGGCTGAAAAGTTTTCCGATATCTGTGAATATTTTATCACCCTTAATGAGCCCCAGTGTTTTGTGGGACTTGGTCATTTAAGAGGGGTCCATGCACCGGGCAGAAAAATGGAATACCGGGATACTTTTCAGATTGCGCACAATGCACTGCGGGCACATGGTCAGGCAGTCATGAACCTGCGCCAATATGCGTCCCGGCCCATTCAGGTTGGGTATGCACCGACCTGTGGCATGGCCTTTCCGGAAAGTAATAAACCGGAAGATATTGAGGCGGCAAGACGCGTGCTGTTTTCTTTTTATAATCCGATGGATAACTGGACCTGGAATGTGGCATGGTTCTCTGATCCGGTATTCTTAGGGAAATACCCGGAAGAAGGGCTGATTAAATTCAAGGACTATCTGCCGGTGATTACCGAAGAAGATATGAAATTGATATCGCAGCCTCTGGACTTTATGGGACAGAATATCTATAATGGGTATAGTGTTCGTGCAGGTAAAGATGGGGAGCCGGAGTTTGTCAACAGACCCGCAGGACATTCCAAAACAGCGGCAGGGTGGCCGGTAACACCGCAGTGTCTGTATTGGGGTGTGAAGTTCCTTTATGAGAGATATAAACTGCCTCTTTACATCACGGAGAACGGTATGTCCTGCCATGACATGGTGTCAAAGGACGGGAGAGTGCATGATCCTAACCGGATCACATTTTTGGATACCTATCTTTCAGCCCTGCAGAAAGCAAATGATGAAGGGGCTGATGTGAGAGGGTATTTCCTGTGGACCTTTGTGGACAATTTTGAATGGGACAAGGGGTATACGGAACGGTTTGGCATTGTGTACGTTGATTTTAAGACCCAGAAACGGATTGTAAAAGATTCGGCATACTGGTATCAAAGAGTAGTGGAGACGAATGGAGCTATGTTATCTATGAATGAGAAAGAAAGACCAATTTTGTTTTTACATCCTGTATTGAAGCAGATGATCTGGGGCGGCAGCCGTCTGGGAAGCGAATGGCCGTATCAGATTCCAGGAGACGATACAGGGGAATGCTGGGCTGTCAGCGCTCATCCCAACGGGGATTGTACCGTTAAAGAGGGCATTTATGAAGGATGTACCTTATCAGAACTGTGGGAGAAGCACCCAGAACTTTTTGGAGAGACGGGGTATGACCGGTTCCCGCTCCTGACGAAGATCATTGACGCGAAGGCAGATCTCAGTATTCAGGTGCACCCGGATGATGCTTATGCGAAAGTGCATGAGAATGGCTCCTTTGGCAAGACCGAGTGCTGGTATATCCTGGCATGTGAAGAGGATTCAGCGCTGGTGATCGGGCATCATGCGAAGGACAAACAGGAACTGGAGGATATGATCCGGCAGGGAAGGTGGAGTGAGTTTATCCGGGAGATCCCGATTAAAAAGGGTGACTTTATCCAGATCGATCCGGGTACCGTGCATGCGATCAAGGGAGGCATCATGCTGTTAGAGACACAACAGAACAGTGATATTACTTATCGTGTCTATGATTATGACAGACTGACGGATGGCAAGCCCAGACAGCTTCATGTGGACCAGAGCATCGATGTGATCACCGTGCCGGCCAAGTCTGCCGAGGATAGTGTCCTCAAAGCGGGAGAACTGCCCCAAAATGAAATGAATCTGCTGATTTCCTGTGATTATTATAAAGTCTGGAAGCTGGAAGTGACGAAGCAGATTTCCTTTGCACAGGAGTATCCCTTCCTGATCATGAGTGTGACAGAAGGAGAAGGACTGATTAACGGACAGATGATACAAAAAGGAGACCATTTTATTCTGCCCTGTGGGTATGGTACGGTGGAATTGCAGGGAAATATGCAGATTATTGCGTCTGCGGTCTGAAGAGGTTGATTTTTGGAGATATTTATTTAGATTTTAGTATTCTGCATGTTAAGATCAGAAAGGTCAAGACTAAATACCAGAGAAATAATCTGTGGATAATGTCTGCCTTTCTGATCTTTCCTTATCTTGGCGGCGTTTATTTTTCAAACCCATGGACCCAATCTGCTTTTAGGAAGTAAATGAGAAAAACAATCGAACTTAAACTCCAGGTCAGCGGATAGGCCCAAAATATTACGTTAATTTTCGGAATGAAATGGACAGCGATTGTTATGTAACTGACCCGGACGATACACCAGAAACAGAGCATCGTGAGCATTGGTACAGCGGCTTTGCCGGCGCCTCTTAAGATGCCCGCTATACAGTGGGAAAAAGAGAGCAGGAAATAAAAGAGAGTTACCGTTCTGGCATGGGTGGTGCCAAAGCCGATCACTTCCGGGGTGCGGTTGAAGGCCGCAAGCAGTGCGGGTACGGTGAAGTAGATTAAGATACCCACAAGTTCAGCCATGATGACAGAACATAAAATACCGAACCTGGCTCCCTTCCTGGCACGGTCATATTGTCTGGCGCCCAGGTTCTGGCTGATAAAAGTAGTCAGGGCCATGGCAAAACAGGTAATAGGCAGGAAACCGAAACCTTCTATCTTAGAATAGGCCCCGCTTCCTGCAACAGCCATTTTGCCGAATTTATTGATGTTGGATTGTACTACCACATTGGCAAAAGCAATGATGGAGTTCTGGAAGCCGGCGGGCAGGCCGTTTGCAATAATTTGTCGAAGCATCGGCAGATCAAAACAAATATGTCTGATATAAACACGATATTCCTCCGGACTTTTATAGGTAAGGCGGAAAAGGCATAAAAAGGCGCTGAAAAACTGTGAAAGAATCGTGGCAACAGCGGCGGATCCCACACCCAGTCCTAAGACAGCTACAAACAAAAGATCCAGAAGAACGTTAATGACAGACGATATCACCAAATAAATAAGCGGATGGCGGCTATCACCGATGGATTGTAAGATTCCCACAAAAACATTGTACATGACAAAGGATAAGGAACCCATAAAATAAATTCTGAAATAGACCGCAGATTCAGGCAGTACGTCCGCTGGTGTTCCCATCCATATCAGAATCCGGGAGGTAAGCAGTGTTCCGAATATGGTCAGGAAAATACCGGAAACAAGACCGAAAGCCACTGTGGTGTGTATCGCCTTTTGCACCTCTTTATAGGCTCTGGCGCCATAATATCTGGCAATTACAACCCCTGCGCCCACAGAGATACCCTGAAAGAACCCAACCATAAGAAAAATCAGATTTCCCGAAGAAGAAACTGCGGCCAGGGCATTGCTGCCGAGAAAATTCCCGACAATCAGGGAATCTGCAGTATTATACAACTGCTGAAAAAGATTACCTATAAAAAGCGGAACCGCAAAGGCAATAATCTGTTTCCAGATACAGCCCTCCGTCAGGTTGGTGGTGTTAGAAGCTTGTTTGCTGATGGTCATGTTTTCTCCAATCAATAAAAATATATACTTCGGTTAATGTTGTATCAATCCCTGGCTTTCACATTGCGGATATGCATATACACCGTATTTTTGGAAATACCAAGAAGAGATGCAACCTTGATAACGGAATCTTTAATATTAAAAATGCCCCTGTTATAGAGTTCCAGGATGATTTCTTTATTTTTATTCTGGGAGGAGATGGATAAGTCATTCAGGATGGCATTTTTAATTTCCGTGAGGGCTGTTTCAATCAGTTCATCTGTATTCTCTGCAAAATTTTCCCGGATTTCCGGCGAAATAGATGGTACCACAGGTGAAGCAAAAGAAAATTTTTTTAAAACAGAAGAAAAGGGAATGTCTGTGTAGAAATTGATGCACAGAAGACCAATGATTCTTTTGCTTTCTCCGAATATCGGAATTGTGGAGGAGCGAAGAGGAACACCGGATTTAGAACGGTTTAGGTAACAGATGTTTGCATGGCTTTTGTCGTGTTCGATTTTGGATAACATGGAAAGGGCAAGATCTGTAATCGGGGCGCCGTTCGCTCTGCCTGAGTAATGTCCGTTCACATTTTCAATCACAGAGTGATGCAGATTTTCCAGGCTGTGCAGAATAATCTCATATCCATCGCCAAGGTATTCGCCAAGATTTGGCACCATTGCTGCATAGGATGCCAGAATTGCCTTGTCGGTGGCTGTCAATACAAGATACGGTTTGTCGTTCGTCATAGCAAGTTTCCCCCTAAAAAATATATAGTTATATTATATTAGTAAATTTTATTTTGTACAAGTTGAATAAAAATAATTTTAGCTTTTCGTATAAAACAGCAAACAAAGTTCTATTTACTAAAATAAATTTTAGTGATATTATTATTGTACAGTAAATGAAAAATAGTAATGCAAAGGAGGGAGGATATGAGTCAAACGATTCAGACGGCAAAGGCGGCGCCGGCGATTGGCCCGTATTCACAGGCAGTTTCCTGTAAAGGACTGTTGTTTACATCGGGACAGATTCCGGCGGATGCTGAGACGGGAGAAATTGTCGGTACGGAAATTTGTGCTCAGGCAAAACAGGTAATGAAAAATATTTCAGCCATATTAGAAGAAGCAGGAGCATCATTTGACAATGTCATAAAAACAACCTGTTTTCTCGCAGACATGAATGATTTTGCGGCATTCAATGAGATATACGGGGAGTATTTTGTGAACAAACCGGCAAGATCATGTGTTGCGGTAAAAACTTTACCGAAAAATGTGCTTTGTGAAGTAGAAGTGATTGCAGAGTTGTAGTCACCAACGAAACAGGAGGAATTTCAAGATTATGGATAAAACAAAAAAGATAAGAGAAAAGAAGCAGCCTACCTTTTTACTGGCAGTTTTACCGATTATAGCAATGATTTTGCTATTGGGAATTGGTTACGCGATCTTAGGCTTAAGCGCAGAGGTTCTGATGCTGGTGTCTGCAGCAGTTGCGGCAGTAATCGCAATATATCTGGGTTACTCATGGGATGAGATCATGGATTCCATTGTAGGGAAACTTTCCAAGACGATGCCCGCTATATTCATCTTGATCATTGTGGGATTTCTGATTGGTACATGGATGATTGGTGGGACCATTCCCATGATGGTATATTATGGCCTGAAGATTATCAATCCATCGTTTTTGATTGTTACGGCATTTCTTGTTACCGCTATTGTATCTATCTGTACAGGTACTTCCTGGGGATCGGCGGGTACCATCGGCGTCGCTTTGATGGGTATTGCATCCGGTCTTGGCGCACCGCTCCCGATTGTGGCAGGAGCAGTGGTATCAGGTGCATATTTTGGAGATAAAATGTCTCCCCTTTCCGATACCACTAATTTAGCACCGATTGCGGCGGGTTCCAAATTATATGACCACATTGCCCATATGCTTTGGACAACCGGGCCCGGATTCATTATCTGCTGTATCGTATATACTGCCGTGGGAATGAATCTGGATGGATTGTCCGGCACAACACCGGAAAAGGTTTCAGCGATTTTAGATACCCTGCATCAGATTTTCTCTTTTAACCCGATGATTATCCTGCCGATTGTCATCGTATTATATGGCTCCATTCGCAAGAAACCGACCATTCCTGTGATGCTGATCTCCAGTGCGGTAGCCATGTTTAACGGCGTTGTTTTCCAGGGATTTAAGTTAGCGGACTGTTTTAATGCGGCGATTGGCGGCTTTAAGCTGGATATGATTCAAGTTGCAGGTTTTGATGCGGCCAATCTGATTCCGGATATACCGACGCTTCTGCAGCGTGGCGGTATGTTATCCATGTTAAGTACCGTACTGATTGCATTTTGTGCTTATGGATTTGCAGGCACACTGGCGGTCACCGGATCATTGGATATCGTTTTAAACCGGATTATGAAGTCTGTAAAGAGCACCTTTGGACTGATTTTCTCAACAATCGTATCCTGTATTACCGCAGTGTTTGTAACATCCAACGGACAGTTATCGATTCTGATACCGGGCGAAATGTTCCACAGTACCTACGTAAAACGCGGTCTGGAACCAAGGAATTTATCAAGAACACTGGAAGATGCTGCTACAGTCATTGAGCCGATTACGCCATGGACGGCTGCCGGCGTGTATATGGCAACCACCTTGGGTGTACCCACACTTTCTTATCTTCCATGGGCATGCCTGAATTATACGGGTATTATATTTGCTCTGATCTGGGCTGCCACTGGTATTGGTATTATGAAGATTAAAAAGGGCAGTGAGAATTATGCAGAATATGTTGCTTTGAATAAAGCGGACGGCATTGATGTGGAAGCCGGTCAGTAGAAGGGAGATGCCATTATGTTGACTCCAGAATATGATTTTGACACGATTGTGGACAGAAGAAATACCAATTGTGGAAGATGGGATACCATGGATAAAAAGTACGGAACCAGTCAGCTGATTCATCTTGGAGTGGCGGATATGGATTTTCGGGTGCCGGAGCCGATCATAGATGGATTCCGGAAGTGTGTGGATCATGGGATTTTTGGCTATACGGATTTGAACGAAGCATTTTATGACAGTTTCATTTCCTGGATGCAGAGAAAACATGATGTTAAGATACAAAAAGAAGAAATCGTGTTCTGTCCAAGAATCAATATCTCCTCCAGCCTGTGTGTGGATACTTTTACAGAGGAAGGGGACGCCGTCATGATCAATACACCGGCTTATGGTCCCTTGTATGATGCGATTGTTAAGAATCACAAGACTGTGCTTGAGAGCAGGCTTGTGTTGGAAAATGACAGATACCGGATTGATTTTAAGCATTTGGAAGAAACGGTCACTCCCAATACGAAAATGTTCATCTTGTGCAGTCCCCATAATCCGGTTGGCAGGGTCTTTACAAAGGAGGAACTGGAGCAGGTGGGTGAGTTCTGTATCAAACATGATCTGCTTTTGTTTGTTGATGAGATCCATGGAGATATCACGGCCCAGGGAGTAAACTTTATCTCAACGCTTTCCCTGAAAGAGGAGATCCGGGAGCGATTGGTTGTAGCGGCTTCACCAACCAAAACATTTAATATTCCCGGTGTGATTTTATCTTACCTGGTCATTCCGAACCAGGAATTGCGTAAGAAGGTACAAGCAGACATTGATCGCATCGGGATGCATAATCCTACGGTTTTTGCAGTGACGGCAGCGGAGAAAGCTTATACGGAATGTGATGCCTGGTATGAAGAAATGCTTGCCTATATCAATGAAAATGAAGCCTATACACGCAGTTATTTTTCTGAACATATGCCAGAGTTCCACATTTACCCAAGGGAAGGCACCTTTCTATTGTGGATGGATTACGCTCAGCTAAATTGTACGGAAGAAGAACTGGAAAGATGGTTTATTGAAAAGGCGCATGTGGCTGTATATATGGGAAGCGTTTTTAAGAAAGAAGGGCGCGGATGCATCCGTGTTAATATTGCCAGTCCGAGGAAGCTTTTACAACAGGCTTATGAGCAGATGGCGGAGGCTTATGATGTATTGAAAATGAAATAGGGCAACGAGATTATTAAACGGTATTCTGTTACGACATGATGTGGTAAAGAATGCCGTTTATGTTTGTATGGGTAACTTAAATGCCGTTCCTAACAGGAGGACTCTTTGGATAAACGTAAAGGTGTCATCTGTACAGCTTTTATGAATGCTCTGGCAGAAAAGGTTCGGCAGGGAGTCTGGTGATGAAACCGCACTTCTTTTTGACCTGACCCAGTATACCCTGGCATGTGACCGACAGGCAAATGATATTGGGAAGTTTTTCTCGTTCAATCAATCCTGAACGATTCGCAGGGCTTCACCGAAATCAGAGATTTAATTAAGTGGGTGGAAAGCCAGTGTTTATCAGGGGAGGTCATTTACATTTTGATTAAATGAAAATTATTTTTGCAAATTTATTCTTTCGTGGTATTTAACACTGCGAAGTGATGATCGAACAGCAGGCCGTTTGTGTCTATGATGGTCATGTTCCGCTGCAGGGCGAACAGGATCAGCGCATCTCGTTCGTCCCTGGCGTACAATTCCCTGTTGCCGGATAGTTTTAACATTTTCTGCGTTTCTTCATCAGAAAGCCGCATGCCAAAGGCCAGAGCGATCAGTTTGTCGCGGGAAGGTATTTTCTGACCGGCAAAAATCCGATAGACATAGGCTCTGCCCAGAAGAGATCCGCGTATCACGTCCGCTCTGCTGAGATTTTTCAGGGAAAGCAGCGCATGCAGATGCTTGGACAGGCTTTCTTTTATGAGATGTGCACTGTTAGCAGACAGAAAGTCTTCGATATCTGTTACCTCTTTGATCTCATTTTTTAATTCATCGGTTGATTTGCCGTCCATTTTTCACCTCATTTTAATTGTTTTCCCGTGCGGGCCTTTCCATAGATTGCGGGATTGCGTAAGGCCGGTTTTCACCGCAGCAGTCTTTCTTGCCTATTATACCTGTTTCCCCCAAAAGTAACAACTTTTTTGGAAAAGATTCGAAGAAAAACGCCAATTGTCTACCTGTGGTAGACCAAAATCGACACAAAACTGCCTATAATAGCAAATAGGTTTTGGGTCAGTAGATCTGATGGCCGGTATAGTCTGCGTGTCAGGGGAGGTATGGGGAGTTGCATGGAGCACGGTGGAAGTAGACAGACAGGGCTGGGCGGCATGAAGAAAGTTTACTGTGAATGGCTGCGTTGCATCGCCTGTTTTCTGGTCATTTTTAATCATCTGAAAGGTTACCGCTTGTTTATGGATGCATCCGGCATCAAACAGATTTGTTACATAATACTGTCGGTGCTGACCAAAATCAACGTACCTGTTTTTTTTATGGTTTCCGGTGCTTTGCTGCTGGAGAAGCAGGAAGACTTTCGCACTGTTTGCAAGAACCGAATCAGCAGAATAGGTTTTGTCATCCTGCTTTTTGAGGCAGGAATTTATACGGAGTGTATGCTGTATGCGCGTGCATTGGGAAAACCCTTTGTGTTTACGATGAAACGCTTTTTCTATGGAATACTTGCCGGGAATTTGGAAGAGACAGGGGCGTACTGGTATCTTTATGCGTATCTGGGCTTTCTTTTTATGCTTCCTTTTTTGCAAAAAATTGCGAAACAGATGAGCAGACAGGATTTCTATATGTTGTTTGCGCTACATTTTGTGCTCTTGTCCCTGCTGCCCATGCTGAATCTTTATTTATGGATAACTGGAGGGGAAGGCATTGCGCTTGCGGAATGGTTTTCTGTTCCGCTTGCTTCTTATTCGCCCTTTTTTTATCCTCTGGTCGGATATTACCTTGACCACAGAATCGATATACAATTACTTTCCCGAAAGAAATGGACAGAACTGACAGCCGCCGTTTTTATGGGACTTCTCCTGTCCTGTCTGTGTATTCTGGGCGAGGGAGTGACCGGAGAGAACTATCTTACACTGTTTGATTATCTGTTCGCGGCCACGGCCTTCTTATTCATTAAATATATGGTTACGGTCAGAGTTCCGGCATTGTTGGACGGGAGGTGTGCGAGGGCAGTCTGCTTTGCGGGGTCACTTACATTTGGCATTTATCTGCTCGATCATTATTTTAAACTGATCTGGTATCAGCCATATGAGACATTTATGAATAATCGGATACCGTCATTGTTTATTTCTTTTGGATGGTGCGTGGTTAGCATGGTTTTAGGAGGGATGGTGACCTGGATCCTGAAAAAAATGCCGGGGCTGGGGAAACTATTGTAAATGACGCAGCAAAACCGGTTATCGGGAAAAATCCATGAGCTGTTCCGACATCAGCAAAGGAAAAGCGTCTTGTAGAGTTAAAAACTGATTGCTATAATGATAGCGGGCGCTATCGTGTTAAAGGGACATTAAGATATGGAATACGAAGTCGTAAAATTATTGAAACAGAGTGAAAAAAGTACCGTGCATCTTGTGCGGAAACGAAATGAAGGGCAGCTTTTTATCCGGAAAGAATTAAAAGGAAAACATCCGGTCTACGCGTCATTGCAGACCTTTACACACCCTTATCTGCCCAGACTGTACGAGGTTATCCTGGCTGACGATTCCACGACGGTCGTCGAAGAATATATAGAGGGATCGGCAGTCGGCGGTTTTGAATTATCCAACAGACAATTTTTAAACATTGTTAAGGAACTCTGCGGTGTTTTGGATTTCCTGCATAAAAAAGGAATTATTCACCGGGATATCAAACCTTCGAATATCCTCTATGCAAAAGACAGTCACATCCGTTTGATTGATTTTGATGCAGCGCGTATGCCAAAGGAGGATCTGGAACAGGATACCATACAGCTTGGCACCCGCGGATATGCACCGCCGGAACAGTATGGGTTTTCCCAGACCGACGAGCGGGCGGATATTTACGCCATGGGGATTACGATGGAAAAGCTGCTGGGAGAAAATGCAAGAAAACCGCACTATAAAAAGATTATTTCCAAGTGCACCAACTTAGATCCGAACAAACGTTACCAATCCGTCAAACAGGTGGAAAATGCTTTTTCCCATACGCGTTATGCTGTTTTGGGAGTGGTTTTGGCGGCGTTTGTGGCCGGTGTCGTCCTGGTGTGGAATGTTGTACCGGAGCAGAGCATACAGCAGGAGACTGTACAGACGGGGGATTCAAACCTGACTGTATTGCCTGCGCCTTCCGACCCCCACTGGGATGGGGAGACAGGCATTGCACTGTGGGGAAATGTACCGCAATCGGGCGAAGGCAGTGAGGTGCATTATAAATGGCGGTTGTATCGGTGCGATACACCAGAACCGCCGAATCTTAACCGGAGCGAATGGGGAAATGAAAGCGACATGCGAGGCAGTATAGACGACGAATCGTTTTTTGATCTGAACCTGTCATGTGAATTTTGGGACAATGGTTATTATTATTTTGCAGTGTGTGCCGTCGGGGATGGCATCACTTACGCTGACAGCCCGTATGTCTTGTCGGATGCATTTGAGTATAAGGGAGAAGACGCGCCGAGACTGCCAGCCCCTAAAGACCTTACGTGGATCATGCGGGAAGATACCGAGATGGATTCCAGACTGTATTTTGCATCTTTTAGTAATTGGGACGACTATGATGATAAAGATTCTTTTCAAGTTTTTGTCTACGATGAAAACGGCGAATATATTATGAGTAATATCGTTTCCAAGGAAAATATGTTAGAGAAAGACTGGCCGGGAATCCGTATCCGGGGAGAGTTCGTGAATGAGCCGGGCAAGTCATACCGCTTTGCTATTCAGATCACGAGTTCCCATCCCAACGATTTCAGAGCCAGTCCCGAAGTCTATCCTTGGCCTGTGAAGGAAACGCATTTAAGCCCGTGGCTTCGAAACTGACTATTCCGTCTCAAAGTAAAGAAGTTCCGTCTGCCATAAGTTTACTGTCAGGCGCGGGATTATAGATTCCGCAAAGCAGAAGCATGGAGAGGAAAGTCAGTGCGACAAATTTAGCAAAAGACAAGCCACAGAGGCCTGATTTGCAGGTGCCTGTGGCTTGTTTATCTGTATTATTTTGTACAATCAAATCCCGGGTTAAATGCGTAGAAGTTTTTCTCATTCAATCGATCCTGTACGATGCGCAGGGCTTCACCGAACCTCTGGAAATGCACAACCTCACGCATCCGCAGGAATTTAATAGGTTCACAGACATCCGGATCGTGTACCAGACGAAGGATGTTGTCGTAAGTGGTACGGGCCTTTTGTTCTGCTACACTGTTATATTAACAACATAAAATAATGAGGAAAGGGACAAACTAATATCCAAGAGAAGGGAATCATGAAAATGGTTCCTTTTTTGATGCTTAAAAGTCCATTTAGGAATCGTAGAAATACGGTTCTTTTGTCTTTTTGGTGGACAAATATAGTATATTGCCGAGTACTATTGAAATTAACACCACTCAAAACCCCGCTGTGGCGGGCTGATTCCCGCCACAAACCTTTCTGACAGTGGGTATTCTTAAAAAGAAACATTCATATGATTGAGATTACCGCAGAAGTCCGGGCAGCCATTGACCGGGCCGCCGGGGATATGGAACTTGCCGGGGACGAATACATAGAACCGGCTGACGGGCTTATCCACTGTAAGAAATGCCGTGGCAGCCGCCAGACTGTCGTGCCCAGGTTCGGAGGCTCCGGTTATTTCATGCCCCGCTGCCTCTGCCCCTGCCAACAGAAAGCGCAGGAGGAACGGAAAGCCATGGAGGAACAGAGGGAACGCATGGAGCGTATCAAACGCCGGAAGGCACAGGGGCTTCAGGACAGATACCTTTATGATTACACTTTCGCCAATGATAACGGCCAGAATCCCGTCATGGAGAAAGCCTGCGCTTATGTGGAGCATTGGAAGGAGGCATACCGGGACAATACCGGCCTTCTGCTCTTTGGTGATGTGGGAACCGGGAAATCCTTTTTTGCCGGCTGTATCGCCAATGCCCTGCTTGACCGTGGCGTGCCGGTACTGATGACGGATTTTCCGTCTATCCTGAACCGGCTGACCGGCGTGTTTGCCGAGGAAAGGGGGCCTTTATCGCCAGCCTGGACGATTACAGCCTGCTTGTCATTGATGATTTAGGAGTGGAGCGCAGTACCGAGTATGCCATGGAGCAGATGTTCACCGTCATTGACAGCCGGTATCGGAGTAAGAAGCCGTTGATTGTCACGACAAATCTGAAACTGGAAGAAATCAAGAACCCGCCAGACCTTGCCCGCGCAAGGATTTATGACCGCATACTGGAACGGTGTGCGCCGGTTCTCTTTTCCGGAAAGAATTTCCGGGAGGAAGGAGCCATGGCGACCAAAGCGGCGGCGAAGGAGATTGTAAGTCGGGAATAACAAAACCTGATTGTATGAAAAGGAGCATTTATGAGCAGCGAGAAAATCACAAAGAATATTACCACCACGCCACCAGCTAAGGACGCTCCTGCACTGGTGAAGAAGATTGGCCGGACGACCTACATTGTGCGGGTTCATTTCAGCAAGACCAGCAAAGAAACTATGAGCGACAAAATCAAGCGTATGCTGAAAAATGAGATACATCAGATGTGAAAAAACGATAACGGAAACAGGCCGGGATTCAGAAATGCGCGACGCTATGCGTCTGCTCCCGGCTTGTAAAATCAGGAGGTTTATGGTAGTATGGAGATATGAAAACAGA
>CAJTOO010000009.1 GCA_910577735.1 uncultured Lachnospiraceae bacterium | reverse complement strand
GGAATCCCTTTTAGTAATTTTCTTACCACAAATTTTTCAATGTCTGCATCGCTCTGTGCGCCAACTTCCAGAAACTCATCAAAACCATAGTCACCATAATAGGTCATTTGATATGCGCCATAATCATCAATTTTAGTTATGGAAGAAATTGTCCGCAATTCATTCCAAAACAGGGCAATCGCTCCTACAACAATTACAAGCAAAACTACAACTATGCCGATTAAAAACCGACTTATTATTTTTTTGCTTTTTCCATGTGTTTTTCTACCTGTATTATCCATAAAGCCTCCTTATTTCACCACTAAGAACAGAAAATATCATCGCAGAAATTCCATACTTCAATCCCTACCCCTCTTGATACAAAATGAAATATTCCCCATGTCATAGCCAATATGATTCCATTCCCCGGAAGCAAACTTATATCCGATTACTAAAACTGTTTTTATGTAGGTGGGATTTTGACTGTCCGGCTCTATCTTTTTCCGCAAGTTGCATATCACGTTAGCAACATTTGACTGGCAGCTTTCGCTTCCCATGCTCCATACAGCTTCAAAGATTTGCGCTTTTGTGAACACCCTCCCCGGACTGGCGGCAAGGTAGCAGAGTGCGCCGTATTCCAAACGGGTAAGGCTTATGTCTGCACCGTCTTTCAGTACCCGGCCTTGGTGTAATCTGACTTCCAGTCCGGGAAAAATCAGTGCGGGGGAATATGGCGGCTGTATGGCTTCCAGCTGTATCATATCGGCAAGGGCGGCTATGGCTCTCTCAACCGCTTTTTCTTCCGTATCTTTGAATGTGAGTATAATTATTTTACCGACAAACCTCACCTCCCGTTATATGCCTGTTCATCAAAACGGAACTTGAACAGGGCAGCGATAAGCCGGGATTTTATACTGTCCTCTGTGTCCGTGTTGACGTGTCCGTTTTCAAGGGCTGCATGACGGATTCTCTGACTGTAATAGCGCAGAACCTCGTTCACCGCTTCCGGCTCTCCGCTGGTCGCCCGCACAATCGTTTCATAAGGGATAAGATTCGGATTCCCCATGTGAAAGCACCTCCATTTCTTTCCGCAGAAGTTTCAGCGTTCTGTGGATTTGATACCCAGTTGTACTCCGGCAGCGTCCGTACATTTTCCCGATTTCCCACTGTCTGTAATTCCCGAAAAAGTAAAGGAAAATGATTTCCTGATTCTTTTCCGGCAAAGCACGTAGGGCGGCGGCAAGTTTCCCGTTGGTGAGAATGACTGTCTGACCGCATATCGTAATGGGGTATTCTTCATAGGGTACTGTAAAATATTCATCTGTTGTGCCTAAAGGGTAGAACTTTTCTTCTGTGAGGTATTCAAAGGATATTTCTCTTTTGTGCCGCCTTTGCTGGTCACGCCATGCGGTGATAGCTGCATTACGGATAACGACTTTGCAAAAGCCGTGAAACGTGTACATGATATGCTCTTTGTATATCTCTGTACAAGCCATAGAAAGTTCCCCCTTTCTCCCACATAGGGCTGTGCATAGTTAAGAGTTACATTTTATAATTTAGAGGGGCGACAGCACTTTAAGCTGTTGCTCCTTGATTACTCAACAGCAAAATCAGATGAGACTGTCAACGGCGGCGCAGTATGCGCCGTTTATCTTGCCGTTGACTGGCTCGGCTGGTTTTGCTATTTCGTTTCGTTATTACAAAATGTTCCTGCTTGATTATAAATCATTTATACATCATAGACTTTCAAAAAAACGCTATTTTTAGAGGATAGACTTGCGGGCATACCCATCATTCTTTTTGTAACTGCCGCAAAATGTGATGGTGAGTCAAAATTTGCAAGCATTGCTGCTTCTGTAATAGTTTTTCCACTTAAAAGAGCAAAAAAGGCTTTTTGCATTTGGTGAAATTGTATGTAACTTTTTAATGGTATACCGACTTGCTCACGAAATAAATGTGATAATCTGCTTCGTGATAGCGATACCATATCCGCCAAAAATGAAATAGTGTGAACAGTACAGGTACATTTTTCAGTATAGTTTAGCACTTCCCTAATTCTATTATCATATACTTTTATTTTTCCGTCTAAATTCATATATTCATATAATGTATCAATTAAATATTGATAATATTTGAGTTCATTATCCTTTTGGCAATATGCAAGATCAAAAACAATATTTTCCATTTTTTCAATCCCGAAATCATCTAAAATACGGAAATCGTTTCCATTCATTTTCATCTCTAATTGCTTAGCTATGTTAGAAGCAGGTTCAATTATAATTGATAAATGTAATTTATTTCCTGTCGAAAAGACATGATTAACATTATGATTTACAATTACACACTTACCCGCAATCAGTTTACCCGATACATATAAATTTAAAGGTTTATCAATGCTCAGAAATAATTGAAGCGCATAATGTTTATGCTCTATGGATTCTATTTGGTCTGTCAATATGGATATTTTATCTCTATCCCAATAAATTCGATTCATGTATTCACACCTCCTTGTCAATCCGTTCAAAGAGATAAATTCAAACAATATCATACTGAACGGATTTAAGGAAGTCAATAGACGTAAACTATACGCAATTGTTATCAAACATAAGTTCTGTTTTTATAGTTCGGAATAATGGTGGCTGTCTATCTTCTATTTATAATTTTTGCTTCTTTAACGTACATGAACATTCCAAAGACCCGGCTTCCAGTCCATGCTTGCCGACATTGAAGCGGGGCTTGTGGGAACGGTTATCGTAAAGGATATGTCACGGTTAGGGCGAAACTATCTACAAGTGGGAATGTACACGGAAATGATTTTCCCACAGAAAAACGTCCGTTTCATTGCTATCAATGACGGCGTTGACAGCGCACAGGGCGACAACGATTTTGCCCTCTTGCGTAACATTTTTAACGAATGGCTGGTGAGGGATACGAGCAAGAAAATCCGGGCGGTAAAACGCTCAAAAGGCATGAGTGGGAAGCCTGTCACAAGCAAGCCCGTGTATGGCTACCTCATGGACGAGGACGAAAATTTCATCATTGACGAGGAAGCCGCCCCCGTGGTGAAGCAGATTTACAGCCTTTGCCTTGCCGGGAACGGTCCGACCAAGATAGCCCGTATGCTCACGGAGCAGGAAATCCCCACGCCGGGAACGCTGGAATACCGCCGGACGGGAAGTACACGCCGCTACCACCCCGGCTATGAGTGCAAATGGGCGACAAACACCGTGGCGCATATCCTTGAAAACCGGGAGTACACGGGCTGCCTTGTGAACTTCAAGACCGAGAAAGTGTCCTACAAGGTAAAGCAGAGCAAGGAGAACCCCAAAGAAAAACAGGCAGTCTTTGAGAACCACCACGAGCCAATCATAGACCGTGACACATGGGAGCGTGTGCAGGAGCTACGCAAGCAGCGCAAACGCCCCAACCGCTATGATGAAGTGGGCTTGTTCTCCGGCATACTGTTTTGTGCGGATTGCGGAAGCGTCATGTACCAGCAGAGGTATCAGACGGACAAGCGGAAACAGGACTGTTACATATGCGGCAGCTACAAGAAGCGCACGGCAGACTGTACGGCACACTTTATCCGCACCGACCTTTTGACCGAGGGAGTGACCGAGAACCTACGGAAAGTCACCAGCTACGCCGCCAAGCATGAAGCCCGGTTTATGAAGCTGTTGACCGAGCAGACCGAGGACGGGAGCAAACGCCGGAACGCCGCCAAAAAGAAAGAACTGGAAGCGGCAGAAAAACGGATTGCGGAACTCTCCGCTATCTTCAAGCGGCTGTATGAGGACAGCGTGGCGGGGCGCATATCGGACGAGCGTTTCACGGAACTTTCGGCAGACTACGAAGCCGAGCAAAAGGAGCTGAAAGAGAAAGCCACCGTTCTGCAGGGCGAACTTTCAAGGACACTGGAAGCCACGGCGAACGCCGAGAAGTTTATGAAAGTAGTCCGCAAGTACACCAGCTTTGAGGAACTCACCCCTACCCTGTTACGGGAGTTTGTGGAGAAAATCGTAATCCACGAATCGGAAGCCCTTGACGGGAAACGCCGGGGGAAGCTCCGCAGACAGGAAATCGAAATCTATTACTCTTTTGTCGGCAAAGTAGAATTGCCCGACTAAAGCCCGACCCGTCCGGCAGTCAGCCGGACAGGGAACGGCAAAATTTTTTACACTTCTTTTACTTCTTTATCTCACATGAGCAAAAAGCCAGGGTATGAAACAGTTGATGGCCGGCGGCGGTGTCGCCCTCATCGGCATCACCCTTGTACCTCTGCTCTCCGGCCTGTTCGGTTGATCGTCCGGCGGTGATCGCTTATGGGCGGCATACTCGACAAACTCGATGAATGGCTCCGAGGGCTGCTCATCGAGGGGATTACGGGAAACCTGTCGGGCATGTTCGATACGGTCAATACCAAAGTAGGCGAGATCGCCGGTGAAGTGGGACAGACGCCGCTGGCATGGAACAGCGGCGTCTTTTCTATGATCCGAAACCTCTCTGAAACGGTGATCGTTCCAATCGCCGGGGTTATCCTGACATTCGTAATGTGTTATGAGCTGATCCAGCTTGTGACAGAGAAAAACAATCTGCACGATGTAGATACCTGGATGTTCTTCAAGTGGATTTTCAAGACCTTCTGTGCCGTTCTCATTGTGACGAACACATGGAATATCGTCATGGGTATCTTTGATGTGGGGCAAAGCGTTGTGAACAGCAGCGCAGGCGTCATCATCGGGAATACCTCCATTGATATCAGCAGCGTCATCACGGATATGGAGGCGCAGCTTGAAGCCCTGGGCACGGGAGAACTGTTCGGGCTGTGGTTCCAGTCCCTTTTTGTGGGACTTACCATGAACGCCCTTTCCATCTGTATCATGCTTGTCATCTACGGCCGCATGATCGAGGTGTATTTGACAACTTCTGTTGGACCGATTCCGCTTGCCACTATGACAAACCGGGATTGGAGCCATACAGGACAGAACTACTTGAAATCCCTGTTTGCATTGGCGTTCCAGGCATTTCTAATCATGGTGTGTGTGGGAATCTACTCTGTTTTGGTACAGAGTATCGCCACGGACGGAAATATCTCAGGCGCGATATGGGCCTGCATGGGCTACACGGTCCTGCTGTGCTTCGCCCTGTTCAAGACCGGCAGCCTCTCTAAGAGCCTGTTCGGAGCGCATTAAGGAGGCTTGATAAATTGGCGTATGTAACCATTCCAAAGGATTTGACGAAAGTAAAATCCAAAGTGCTGTTTGGGCTTACCAAACGGCAGCTTATATGTTTCGGAGCGGCGGCACTCATCGGAGTACCGCTTTTCTTTTTGCTCAGACGCACGGCCAGCAACAGTGCCGCCGCGTTCTGCATGATTATCGTCATGCTCCCGTTCTTTCTGCTCGCCATGTATGAGCGGCACGGCCAACCCCTGGAGGTAGTAGCCGGACAGATCATCCGCTGTATGTTCCTGCGGACGAAAGAACGGCCTTACCAGACAAACAATTTCTACGCAGCCTTGGAGCGGCAGGCCCAGGCGGAAAAGGAGGTGAAAGCCATTGTTCAGAAAGCAAAAGCCAGAGCCGCAGGCACGGCAGACGGCAAAACTCACGGTAAAGCTAACCGCTGCGGAAAAGCGTGAGATCAGCCGTATTCTGGAAACTGCCAGAGGCGACGGCAAGGTACATTCCGCACAGGACACCTTACCGTTCCGCCAGATGTACCCGGACGGCCTGTGCAAGCTGGACGACCACACCTGGTCGAAGTGTATCGAGTTCGAGGATGTGAATTATCAGCTTGCAAAGCCTGACGACCAGACGGCGATCTTTGAAGCCCTCTGCGACATGTATAACGCCCATGACGCTTCTATCGGGATGCAGCTCTCCCTTGTGAGCCGCCGCATGAACCGGGAGGATTTTGTGAAGCGTATAGAGATCGCGGCACAGGGAGATCACTTCGACCATATCCGTGAGCTTTACACGCAAATGCTCCGCAAGCAGCTTGAACGGGGCAACAACGGCCTTATCAAAACAAAGTACCTGACACTCACCATCGAGGCACGGGACAGCAAAACCGCACGGGCACGATTTTCCCGAATCGTCATGGATGCCCTCAACCATTTCAAGGTCATGGGTGCTCTGGCAAAAGAGCTTGGCGGCAAGGAGTGGCTGGAAATGCTCCACGGCATCCTGCACCCGGACGGGGAACGGTTTGCCTTTGAATGGAGCTGGCTTGCCCCTTCCGGCCTGTCGGTCCAGGATTTTATCGCACCTTCTTCCTTCCGCTTCGGTGAAGCACGGAAGTTCACGATGGCGGATAAATTCTGTGCCGTGTCCTTTCTGCAGATCAGTGCACCGGAAATGGATGACCGTATGCTCACCGAGCTGCTGGATACGGACAGCGGGCTGCTTGTCAGCCTCCATATCCGCAGCATGGACCAGAACGAGGCGATCAAAACGGTCAAGCGGAAGATCACTGACATTGACAGTATGAAGATCGACGCGCAGAAAAAGGCGGTGCGGGAAGGTTTCGATATGGATATCATCCCCACTGACCTTGCCACCTACGCAGGCGAGGCAAAGAATATCCTCCGTGATCTGCAAAGCAGAAATGAACGAATGTTCCTAATGACCTTCCTGGTGGTGAACTTTGCGGACAGCAAGCAAAAGTTGGAGAATGACCTGCTCCGTGCGGCAAGCGTGGCGCAGAAATATACCTGCTCCCTGGTGCGACTGGACTTTCAGCAGGAGGACGGCTTCGTGTCGGCTCTGCCCCTGGGTGTCAACCGCATTAAGATACAGCGCGGACTTACCACTTCGGCGGTGGCGGTGTTCGTTCCCTTCACCACACAGGAGATTTTCCACGGCGGCGAAGCTCTCTACTACGGGCTCAATGCCACTTCCGGCAACATGATCCTTGCTGACCGCAAAAAGCTGAAAACGCCCAACGGCATGATCTTAGGTACGCCCGGCAGCGGCAAGAGTTTTTCAGCAAAGCGTTCCATCGTGGGTGTGTTCCTGAACACAAAGGACGATATCCTGATCTGCGACCCAGAGGCGGAATATTTTCCGCTGGTGAACCGGCTGGAAGGCCAGGTCATCAAAATCTCGCCTACCAGCACGCAGTATGTGAACCCTATGGATATCAACCTCAATTACAGCGAGGATGATAACCCGCTGGCGCTGAAATCTGACTTTATCCTGTCGTTCTGTGAACTGGCGGCAGGCGGCCGGAACGGTCTGGAGCCAGTGGAAAAAACAGTCATTGACCGTGCCGTGCGGATCGTGTACCGCCCCTATATCGCAGACCCTCGCCCGGAGAATATGCCGCTGCTGGAAGATTTGTATGACGAGATCAAACGGCAGCCGGAGCCGGAGGCACAGCGGATCGCGGCAGCGTTGGAACTGTATGTGCATGGCAGCCTGAATGTTTTTAACCACCGTACCAATGTGGATATCAACAACCGCATTGTCTGCTTCGATATCAAGGAGCTGGGAAAACAGCTCAAAAGCCTGGGTATGCTGGTGATCCAGGATCAGGTATGGAACCGTGTTTCCCAAAACCGGGATCAGGGCAAATCCACCTGGTACTTCGTGGACGAGTTCCACCTTCTGCTGCGTGGTGAGGTTGGCGCCTGGAGCGTGGAGATTTGGAAACGCTTTCGCAAATGGGGCGGAATCCCCACGGGGATCACGCAGAACATCAAGGACCTGCTTTCCTCCCCGGAGATCGAGAATATTTTTGAAAACAGCGATTTTGTGTACCTTCTGAACCAGGCCAGCGGAGACAGAAAAATCCTCTGTGAGCGTCTGAATATCTCCAACCAGCAGGCGGCACATATCAGCAACGCAGGCCCCGGCGAGGGGCTGATCTTCTTCGGCAACGTGATCCTGCCTTTTGTGGATGACTTCCCGAAGGACAACGAGCTTTACAGCATTATGACAACAAAACTTGGTGAAACCGGGAAAGGAGAAAACGAACATGAATGATCCCCGCTATTTGCATACGGAAGAAAAACAGGAGGGCGAAACCTTCTTTGATGTGATGAACCGGCTGATTGCCAGAAGTAAGGCGGTCACGGCGGATATGGAGGCGGTCCTTGCGGAGCTGGAAAGTGAGATCGAACCGTTCCGTGCGCCGAAGGACCATGAATAAACTGACCCATGTGAGCCTGTTTTCCGGCATTGGCGGTCTGGACCTGGCGGCGGAGGCTGCCGGGTTTGAAACCGTCTGCCAGTGTGAGTGGGCGGATTTTCCGCACTCCGTCCTCTCCGCACGATGGCCGGATGTTCCCAGGTTCCGGGATATTACTACTTTTACGAAGGAGGCGTTTTTTGAAAAAACAGGACTTGAAACAGTTACCGTCATCTCAGGCGGCTTTCCCTGTCAGCCCTTCTCCACCGCCGGAAAACGGAAGGGCTTTGCGGATGAACGCTACCTGTGGCCGGAAATGTGCCGCGTTATTACCGAGCTGCGGCCCCGTTGGGTGCTTGGGGAAAATGTTGCTGGCTTCATCAATATGGGGCTCGACAAAACGATCTTTGACCTGGCAAAAGCGGGATACGCTGTTCTCCCATTCGTATTTCCGGCTTGCGGTGTCGGCGCATGGCATGAGCGCCAGCGAACTTTTATCGTCGCGGCTGATGTTTCCCACACCCCTTGCCTCCGACAACAACACCGCCAGGGACGCGGCAAGCCTGGATGTGTTCCTGTCGGACAATGGGATATTCCGCAAGAGGAACCGAAACGGGGCGATCTGGAGCCTGAGCCTGTCGGCGGCGGTATTCTATCTGACCCCGGTGGCGTCGGACGGTTTCCGTTCGACCTTGAAGCCATCAGCCTTCGATCCGGCGAAGAAGGACGGGAACCTGTCGGCGCAGGTCATCTTCCAGGAGAGGCCGGTGTCCGAAACGGCAGCGCTGAATCCGGATTGGGTGGAATGGCTCATGGGCTTCCCGAAAGGATGGACGGACGTATCCTCTGGACCGCCGAACCGGAAGGAATCCCCCGCATGACCGAGCGCATGCATGACCGGGCGCTGCGGCTGAAAACATTGGGAAATGCGGTCTGCCCGCCCCAGGCCTATCCCATTTTCCGCTATATCGCCATGATCGAGAATGGCACCTGCGGCGACTTTTGCCCCTATGGAAAGGAAGGTGACTGCCTATGAGGGAACTGAAAGCGACCGATAAGATCACGCAGAAAATGACCCGTGACGGTGCGGTATCGGAAAACCTTGCCACGGGAGAGGTGGAACATATCAGCAGCCGGGAGCCGGAAACGGAACTGTCCGCTTCTTCGGAAGAATCCGCTGGCGCTGCGGCTGATCTTGCCCTGCGTGCGGCGGAACACCATGAGAAGAAAAGCGCACGAAAGGCGGAAAAGGCTGATACCCAGGCGGTGCGGGATGGTTCTGCTGCAAGGCAGCGCCCGTCCTCCCGTCTGCAATTCACCGAGGAAGAACGTGTCGATCCCGCACTTTGGAAATACATTGACCGTTCCGACCGTGCGGCGGATCGGCTGGATGCGGCAACGGCCGCTATCCCCACAAAGAAAGTTCTCCGTACCGAGCGTGTTTTTGACGAGACAGCCGGAAAAGGCAAAACGCAGCTTCACTTTGAAGAAGTGGAGAAACGCCCCAACGGACGCCTGCGGCACAATCCGCTTTCTCGGCCGGTCCATGAGATTGTCCACGCTGCCCACGCGAAGGTGCATGAGGCGGAACAGGAAAATGTGGGTGTAGAGGCCGGACACAAAGGCGAGGTGTTGACGGAACGCGGGTTTGCCTATGGAAAGGGCAAAGTCCGTGCCGCCGTCCACCATCACCGCACAAAGCCCTGGCGTGACGCGGCGAAGGCAGAGCAGGCTTCTTTTAAGGCAAACGCCGACTACCTTTACCAAAAGGCACTGCATGATGATCCTGCATTGGCAGCTTCTAACCCGGTATCCCGCTTTCTGCAGAAACAGCGGATCAAGCGGAACTATGCAAAGGAGCTGCGGCAGGCGGAGAAAACCGCAAAGAACACCGCAGCTACGGCGAAAAGTGCGGCGCAGAAAGCAAAGGACGCCTTCAAGGAAACATTCCTCTACATCAAACACCATAGCCGGGCGGTTCTGCTGGTGATCGGCATTGGCGCCTGTGTTGCCCTGCTGTTTGGCGGGGTATCTTCCTGTTCCATGATGGCGGGCTCCGGCGTGGGCGGTGTATTTACTTCTTCTTATCTCTCCGAGGATGCGGATATGCTGGCTGCGGAGGCGGCCTATTGCGAATTGGAGCAGGAGCTTCAATATGAGCTGGACCACTATGAGGCTCTGCACCCCGGATATGACGAATACCGTTTTGATCTGGACGAGATCGAACATGACCCTTATGTGCTGATCTCCATTCTCACGGCGTTCCATGAAGGTGTGTTCACCATCGACGCGGTTCAGGCGGAGCTGCAAATGCTCTTTGAAAAGCAGTACATCCTGACGCAGACCGTGGAAGTGGAGGTGCGCTATCGGACGGAGACACGGACAGACAGCGAAGGAAACGACTATGACGTGGAAGTACCGTACAACTACTATATCTGCAAGGTGAAGCTGGAAAACTTCGACCTTTCCCATGTGCCGGTCTACATCATGGACGAAGAAACGCTTTCCCTGTATGCGGTCTATATGGCAACGCTGGGGAACCGGGAAGATTTGTTCCCAGGCTCCGGCTATGTAGACAAGTACACCAAACCGCCCACCACCTATGATATCCCGCCTTCCGCACTGGAAGATAAAACCTTTGCGGCGCTCATTACCGAGGCGGAGAAGTACATCGGATATCCTTATGTCTGGGGCGGCAGCAATCCGAACACTTCTTTTGATTGCTCCGGCTTCGTATCCTGGGCGCTGACGCAAAGCGGCGTCTGCAATACGGGCAGGCTGGGAGCCCAGGGGCTCTACAATATTTCCACCCCGGTATCCTCTGCCAACGCAAGACCCGGCGACTTGATCTTTTTCATCGGCACTTACGATACGCCGGGCGTTTCCCATGTGGGTATCTATGTGGGCGGTGGAAAAATGCTGCATTGCGGCGACCCCATCCAGTATGCGGATATCAACACAAGCTACTGGCAATCCCACTTTTACGCTTTCGGGCGACCGCCCTACAACTAAAAACAATATGGAGGTAATTTGATTTATGGCAACGACACAGAAGATCCGCAATGACATTGCGAAAACCAAAGAAAAGATCGCGGAGCAGCAGAAACGCCTTCGTGCGCTGGAGGCTCAGCTTGCGGAGGAAGAAAATCTGGAAATCGTCCGCATGGTGAAAGCCGTGAAGATGGACAACAAGGAACTGACCGCCTTCCTGAAAGCCTATGCCAGCGGTATGATCTCCCTGCCGGAAGGTATGCTGCAGGAGGGCAACACCGAGAATGAGGAAACGGAGGGATACGAGGATGAAGCATAACTTTATGACAAAAATGGTATCGGCTCTTTTGGCGGTGGTGCTCAGCACTGCCGCTTTTTCTGTCACCGCCTTTGCCAGCGGCGGCGAGGAAAGCACGGAGTCCGTGGCTGAACAGGAAACGGCCGGTGATGTCTCTGATCTGCTTTCCGCTCTGGCCGGCAGCCAGGTCACGGTATCCGTCACCGAGGACGGTATCCAGTTCAGTTCCGGCGAAAATGACTCCGGGCAGACCGGCACCGTCACCACGGGCGGCGGCAATCTGAATGTCCGCACGGGTGCGGGAATGGACTACACCGCCTTCACCCAGCTTCCCAACGGAACGACCGTGAAGGTGATCGGCACGGACGGCGACTGGCTGAAGGTCATCCTGCCAGAGAAAATCGGCTATGTCTATTCCGGCTACATGACGGTAAGTGACGGCGAGGCTGGTTCCGGGGAAGGTTCTTTCTCTCTGGACACGGAAACGCTGGAAAATCTGCTGGGGATGCTGGGCGGCGGTTTGAATGGCGGTGTCGCCTTGACTCCGGACGGGAACCTTTCGCTGATTGACGATATTGGCAGCCCGACCGCCAGCGGCAAGCAGTTTATTACAGTAGAAACGAAGAACGGCAATGTGTTCTATCTCATTATCGACCGTGACGACGAGGGCGAGGAAACCGTGCATTTTCTGAATCAGGTGGATGAAGCCGACCTCATGGCACTCACGGAGGATGGAGAAAAGGCGGAAACACCTATTGTCTGCACCTGTACGGAAAAGTGCCAGGCCGGAGCGGTCAACACCGCTTGCCAGGTCTGCGTAAAAAACCTCAGTGAATGTGTTGGCACAGAACAGAAAGTTGCGGAGCCTACCGAGCCGGAGAATCCGGAACCCGAAAAGAAAAGCAATACCGGGGCGATCCTGGCGGTGCTGCTGATCCTTGCAGCCGGAGGTGGTACGGCGGTCTATTTCCTGGTGCTGAAACCGAAGCAGGGAAAGAAAGTTCCCGCTGATCTGGATGATTTCGACCTGGAGGATGAAGAAGAATATCTGACCGAGGACGAGGAAACGGAGGAAAAGAATGAGTAAACTGATTATCGCAGAAAAACCGAGTGTGGCAAAATCTATCGCGTCGGCCCTGGGTGCTTCATCCAGGGCCGATGGCTTTTATGAGGGCAACGGCCTTCTTGTGTCCTGGTGTGTAGGTCACCTGGTATCCCCGATGGATGCGGGCGGCTATGACGAGCGTTTCAAGAAATGGCGCTATGATAATCTTCCCATTCTTCCGGAGCCGTTCCGCTATGTGCTGGCACCGGGCAAAGAGGACGCTTTTGAAAATCTCCGTGCCCTGATGGACCGCCCCGATGTGGATACCGTTGTCAATGCCTGTGACGCCGGACGTGAAGGGGAGCTGATTTTCCGACTGGTGTATGAAATGGCTGGATGCCGCAAGCCGGTCCTTCGCCTCTGGATTTCCTCGATGGAGGACAGCGCTATCCGAGAGGGCTTTTCTGACCTGCGCCCCGGCGCCGATTATGAAGCATTGTATCAATCAGCCCTGTGCCGCCAGAAAGCGGATTGGCTGGTGGGGATCAATGCCACGCGCCTTTTCTCCGTCCTCTATCACCGCACCCTGAATGTAGGCCGTGTGCAAACACCCACGCTGGCAATGCTGGCGGAGCGTGACGCAAAGATCACGCTGTTTCACAAGGAAAAATATCATTTACTGCGCCTGACGCTGGATGGAGCCGAGGCGGTGTCGGAGAAATTCACCGATTCGGCAGCGGCGGAACAGGCAGCGGCCATGTGCAAGGGTGCGACCGTCACCTGTACCTCTGTCACGAAGGAGCAGAAGAAGGAACAGCCTCCGAAGCTCTATGACCTTACCACCTTGCAGCGGGAGGCAAACCGCCTGTTCGGATACACGGCGAAGCAAACCTTAGACTACGCCCAAAGCCTTTACGAAAAGAAGCTGCTGACCTATCCCCGCACGGACAGCCGGTATCTGACCTCTGACATGGCGGAAACGGCGTCCTGCGTCATCCATCTGGCGGCGAAGGTGCCGCCCTTTGACGGGATCAGCAACTTCTTCCCGCTGGTGGAGGCCATGATCTCCGATAAGGATGTATCCGACCACCACGCCATTATCCCCACGATGGAGATTGAAAAAACGGATATCAAGGCTCTGCCTCTGGGAGAGCGTAATTTGTTTCTGCTGGTCTGCTGCAAGCTGCTGTGTGCATCAGCGGAGCCGTATGTGTATGAGGCAGTCACGGTAACTTTCGACTGCGGCGGCCATTCCTTCACCGCAAAGGGCAGGCGCGTCCTCTCCGAAGGCTGGCGGGAGATCGACCGCATTTTCCGCGCCTCCCTGAAAGAAAAGCCTGCGGACGGGGACGGCGGCACGCTCCCGGACTTCACCGAAGGGCAGACCTTTGACGGCGCGGAGGTTTCCATCACCGAGCATTTCACCCAGCCGCCGAAGCCCTACACCGAAGATACCCTCCTGTCCGCTATGGAGAATGCGGGCAAGGACGATATCCCCGACGAGGCAGAGCGAAAAGGTCTTGGCACGCCTGCGACCAGGGCGGCAATCATCGAAAAGCTGGTGGCAGCCGGATTTGTGGAGCGAAAGGGCAAGAGTCTTATCCCCACAAAAGCCGGTATCAACCTTGTCACGGTCCTGCCGGAGCCGCTGACCTCTCCCATGCTGACAGCGGAATGGGAACAGAAATTAACGGAGATCGCAAGGGGCGGCGCTGACCCGGATACTTTCATGGACGGTATCCGCACGATGGTTCAGGAAATCGTGTCCACCTATTCCTGCATTTCCGAGGATGGCAAAAAGCTGTTTGCCCCGGAGAAGGAAGTGATCGGTACCTGCCCCCGCTGCGGCCAGCCGGTTTATGAGGGCAAGAAGAACTTTGCGTGTTCGGATCGATCCTGCGGTTTCGTCCTCTGGAAAAATGACCGCTTCTGGACGAGCCGCAAGAAGGAGCTGACAAAGAAGATGGCAACGGACCTTCTGAAAAAGGGACGTACCAATGTCAAGGGAATGTGGTCTGAAAAGAAACAGGCTGCTTATGACGCTGCGGTGATCTTGGATGACACGGGTGGCAAATACATCAACTTCAAACTGGAATTTCCGAAAAGAAAGGAAGGTGTCAATGGCAGAAAATAAGACTTTGGAACATTTACCCGAAGTGAGGGCGGCGGTGACTGTCCTCTCCCCGGAGGACCGGGAGGTGCTGGCGGCGGTGCAGACCTCGCCCTTCAAGCTGACAACACCAGAGCAGTTTAAGGAGTTTGCGGACAACATTGACTATTTCGTATTTGAGCCCAATATCCACGATCTGAACGATCTGGGGTGGCGGTATCTGGCACAGCACATGGATATGCTGCTGCCCCCGGAACTTCTGAAAGCAATCGACCCTGTTCCGTTTGGCAAGTACGCCATGCAGGAGGAACAGGGCCATTTTACGGAACACGGATATATTTCTCTTTCCGGCGACGAGTGGAATCATGAACGCCCTGCGGAGCCGGAGAAAAAGCCTTCCATCCGGGAACGGCTGGAACAGGGCAAGAAGGAATGTGCGGAGAAAAACAAGGCGCAGCCCCACAAGGAAAAGTCTGCGCCGGAACTGTAAGGAGGTGCTGATATGCCATATTACGATCACGACAAGGATTATCCCTTTGCCGCCTTTATCACCAATCTTGGGAAGTACAATGAGGGCGAGCTTGTGGGCGAGTGGGTGAAGTTTCCCACCACCGCCGAGGAATTGAAGGAAGTGTTTAAGCGGATCGGGATCGGCCAGAAGGATGACTTCGGCCAGCCCTATGAGGAATGGTTCATCACGGACTATGACTGCTATGTGGACGGTCTTTACAGCAAGCTGGGCGAATACGAAAGTCTGGACGAGCTGAATTATCTGGCGTCGAAACTGGATGAAATGAGCGAAAGCGAATACGCACAGTTTCAGGCCGGTATGGAAATGGGCGATCATTGCGGCAGCCTGCAGGAGATCATCAACCTCACCGAGAATCTGGATTGCTATGAGGTTTACCCCGATATCCATGACTATGACGATCTGGGCCGCTATTACATCGAAGAACTGGACGTTATGCAGGTGCCAGAGCATTTGCAGAATTACATCGACTATGAGGCCTACGGCCGGGACGTTGCGTTGGAGGAAAACGGCACCTTCACGGATCAGGGCTATGTGCGTGATACGGGTGACAGTTTCCATGAGTATTACGACGGTGAGCGCGGCAGTATCCCCGACGAGTACCGGGTGATGACCTTCCAGGACGATCTTCCCGAAGAAGAAAAATCCGAGTGGGCTATGGATATCGCCTTTGACATGGACGAGTTTTTCCGTCAGAACGATCCTCAGTACGCAGCGGAGCACCCGGAGGCGCACGCCGCAAAGGAAGAAATTTACGAAAGCCTGATGGCCGGACGCATTTCCGCTTTGGATGAAAAGCTGGCGGCGCTGGGACAGACGCAGGAAGACTATCTTCCTTCGGAGATTGAAAAATTCAAGGATGCCACGGGCTATGAGGAATTTCTTGATTTTGATCCGGCGGAGGTCAAGGCCGCTTTGGATGACCCGGAGAAGTCCCATGCGGATGAAATGCTGTCCGCCGCGGAGAGGGCTGCCTCGGAAAAGATGACTGTGCTTGTAGTGGAACCTATGAAGGAACCCTATGTGAAGGAGATCGGCCCCGACCTTCATTCCCTGCAGGCAGAGGTTGGCGGTGATATTGGGGCAACCTATCCCTATTCTGACCCGGTGGCGCTGGTTTGCAATGATGAAGGAAAGCTCATAGGGCTTGATCTGAACCGTGGGCTGCGGGATGAAAATGGAGAAATTTATGATATCGTAGCAGGGACTTTCCTGGTGGTTGGACTTGGTGAGGAAGATTTTGCGTCCCTGTCCCCGGAACTGATCCAGAAATACACGGAACAGTTCAAAACGCCGGAACGATTTATGCAGATCAATGGCAATATCGTTGTTCTCCCTGTCCCGGCAGAGAAGCAAGACCTCGCTTATCTGCCAGACCGTTTTGAAACTGGCGAACGTGTGCAGACACCGAGGGGCAGCTTTCAGGTGACGGCTATGAGCCGGGAGCAGATGGAGGCAGCCGGTTATGGCATCCACCATATTTCCGATGATGGAAAGTACCTTATCATGGGAAACGGCACACGGGCCTTTGCCGTGGCAGCGGAGCAGCCGGAAAAGGACAATCCTCTCCGCACCGCTGAAATGACGCTGGAGGATGACTACGGCATGATCGACGGCGTTATCAACAACGGCAGACGCGGCGAAGAATTGGAAAAAGCCCAGGAGTACGCAGAACGGACAACGCCGGAGAAGCCTTCCATCCGTGAGCGGTTGGAGGATGCCAAACGGGAATGTGCTGAGCATAAGCCCCCGGAGGGCAAGAAGTCCGGCCGTGATGTGCCGGAGCAGGACTGCCTATGAGCCGAAGCAAGAAGTGGCGGCTGGAATGGGCGTTCTTCCTGGGTGAGAACGGCAGGCGGCAGTATAACCATATCTGCAAAAAATGTGTTCACGGCTGCAAGCAGAGTTTCCGGGCGTGTCTGGTCGCTTGTCCGCATTACAGTTCCAAACGATCTAAAATCTGTGAGGATAAGGGTAGAAAAACCGCAGAATAATTCCCTGTATCCGTACTTTCAAAGAGAGCCTTTATGATTTCTCATGTGTCGGTCTGCTTGCTGGCACATAGAGAAAATGGCTCGATTCCAAACACTTTCTGATACACAAAACGGGAGTACAGCTTTTCGGTTCATCCGATTGGCTGTACTCCCGCTTTTTCTTTTTGCTATCATCAAATTACTTTAACACGGTTCTGTTGTTTGAACAGGGGTACAAATTGTACCTCCGTTGAAAAGGAATTTCCATAGTATTTTCTCATTAGGATTGGATAGGAAAGGATGGATAGCCGCCGCAGTAGGCGTTGTGGGAATGTGCGTAAACTGTCAGAATTGCGAGGCTGTGGGAAAGCTGTTTGCAGGCCTGTGGGAAAAGGCTTGTCTTTTTCCATCAGGTTGTGAATGGTTTTTCCATCGGCACGAGCGGCAGTTTTCCATATTTCCATGACGCAAGAAAATCATCCAACGATCAGCCGGTACACCGTCAGCGGCACATACCACACCGCCACGATCAACCGCCATGCCAGAATGAAACCACCGATCACACCACCGATAATGAAGTTCAATGCAAACAGGGCGATCCCTCCACCCAGGGAGCCGCCGCCCGGCACGATCCAGAGGCACATCCGATGGAGGCCAAACGGCAGCCCGCAGAGTATCCAGAGCCATACATAGTCAAGCTCTCCGTTCTTCATGCAGGCGGATTTGAAGATACAATACAGAATCAGTGCCACGGTCACGGGCAGTACACTTTTGAAGAATAATGCTTTGATTGCTTCGCTTCTTGTCATCGGTAAAATCTCCTTCCGCAGTTCCATTATACAGGATGCCGGGAGCTGCGCCCAGCGTCTTTCAAAGAAATTTATTCAAGTTCATGCCGCCGCTGTTGTTCCTGTTCCATTGGAACGGCCAGCAGTGCATCCACATTTTGCTTGACGGTCTCGTATTTCTGGGCTTCGGTTCTTGCGGTTTTGTACTCCGCAAGAAGGCGTTCCTTTTCTGCGCTGAGATTGGCAAGCTCCGTTTTCATGCTTTCTGTTGTCGGCAGCGGTACAGCCCCCAGCCGTTTCAATTCTCTGGCGGCCGCTTCAAAAAGGATGATCTCGCTCTCATGCCCCCGCAGAAACTTTTCTTTATCATTCGATTTGCGGTATCTGTCATAAAGAGGCTTTAGCTGTCGGTAAGTGCCGGCGTGCTTCATCACAATGGCAAGTTCGGCACTTCTGCTTTCTATCCGCTTGATTTCTGCATGAGCGGTATCCCTGCGTGCGGATACTGCGTTCAATTTGCTTTCCAGTTCTCCATAACTGCTTATACCGTGTTCCGTCAGGAAATTCATGGTCTTGGCGGCCTGTTTCAGATTGTTCAGCTTCGCCCAATGGGTGAAGCCTGCGTTCTGCTGTGCCTTGATGTTATTCTGGATATCAATGAGCAGACTGATCTTTCCGTCCTGCCGTTTCGGTTGGCGGGAAGGTCTGGATCGTCCGGCGATCCGGGCGGCAAGGGCTTCTTCGGTGTAGTCAACCCCCAGCGTTTTCAGACGGGTGAACCGTTCCTGATCCGGTGCTCTGGCAGAGATATACTTGCCGCGCTTGATCTCATAACCTTCTCTCTGCAGGCGGCGAAGCAGTTCTTCCAGGTTGGAACAGGCTGGCAGAAGTCGGTCAATGGCAGCTTTCAGCTTTGCCTTATAGCTGGTGCCGTTCTGCGTGGCCTGATGTTCAATATAGCTCTTGCCCTTGTCCTGCCCAGGAATAATGACAGACAGACCGTGTTCCTTGCAAAGCCGGTCCGAAGTGCGGCGGATATAGTGATAACTCCGCTTGTTGGAATGATAATGCTTGTGATCCGCAAAGCTGACCGCATTGAAAATCAGGTGGTTATGAACATGATCTTTGTCTATGTGGGTGGTAAGGACAAACTCATACTTGCCGCCCAGGATTTCTTTTGCAAGCTCCATGCCGATCTCATGGGCCTGTTCCGGCGTGACCTCTCCAGGCTGAAAGGCTTGGATCAGGTGACGGCCCAGGTTCGTTCCCTTGTCGATGGCATGGCGGCGGGTCCAGGCAAATTCGATATCCGCAGTTTCGGCGGCACAGCCATAGGAAGAAACAAGCAGCTTTCCGTCCGTCTTTTCCGGGTTGCAGATATAGTCAATGGCTGCTTTCAGCGTTGATTTGATAGGATGTGTCTTTGTAACTGCCATATCTCGTCCAGCCTTTCCCGTATCTCGTCCATGTCGGCCTGATACGCAGGACCTCCGGCGTTGATCCGCTTGGCGATCTGGTTGATGTTCCGGCCGATGGCAGAAAGCTCTTTGGTAAATGCCTTGATATCTGCGGTGTCCGTATAGATGATATATCCGTCAATCGCCATCTTTCGGAGGTAGGCACCATATCTGCGTGTGGGGAGCTGGCTCATTTTCTCGTCTATGAGCCGTTTTTCATCCTCCGTAACATAGAATTTCATTTGGATATTCCGTTTTCGATTTGCCATGCGCCGCCTCCGTTCTTTATAAGGGTTTGGGACTATCCCAACAAGCAATTTTGAATTTTCGGGCAAGGGACCTAAAAATCTCAAAATCCGCAAGCGGGTACTCGCTTGCTGTGCTTGCTACCGTATCTTATCCCTACTTATAAAGCGTTTCGGAAACCTCAAAATGCCCGCAAAATAAGAAAAACAGAGGATGTTCAGACACCCTCCGTTTCTTCATTCGGCTTTTCAATTTTTAAGGCCCCGTCAATGGCACCTTCGATAATCGGCAGGTATTCTTCAGGGCAAAGCTTCAGCTTGTGGCTGACCCGCTGCCGCTGATCGCTTTCTTCCCGCATGATCTCCGGGTTAAAATACCGTTCCACGGGAAGTCCGCAGACCTTAATCAACTGGATCATCACGGGCAGGCTCGGAATCGCACCTTGATTCTCAATGTTGGCAAGATACCGCCATTCAATCCCAACCATTTCTGCCAATGTTTTTCGTGCCAGACGCCTTGCCTCTCGTGCGGCTTTGACATCTGCACCGAAGGTTTCAAAACCGGGACAATCTTCAACCTTTGCCATATAGCATCACCCTATTACATTGTATAATTCATACTTTGCCCGTGGAATGTTGCTATATGCAGGTTGATTGAAGTTTATAATTCATATATTACATCTTATATTTTTCAAGAACAGGAATTACAATAGAAGGGAAATGAAAAAAGTAAAAGAAAAATTTCTAAAGTTAAATCCTTTTGGGTTACTCAGTTGTATATTAAGTGTAAGGCGTTTTACACATGGAAGGCGGTGACACGGTATCGAAGATTTCATACTAATTAAAAAAATCCAGTCGGGTGACACAGATGCATTTGAGATAATTGTCCGAAAATATTATCAGTCAATTTATCTATTTTGTTGTCGGCGATTGAACGGCGATCCAGATACCGCCGCAGATATTACACAAGATGTTTTCTTGAAATTGTTGGAGAATATTCAATCAGTACGAAAGATCGGGAAATTTCAAAACTACCTGCTAACGATTGCTGTTAATACCTGTAACAATTATACTAAGAAAGCAAAACCCCTGTATATGGATTTAGAAACTCTTGAAGATATAGAAGATACTGATAATGCCTTTGAAAAAATTGAGCTTAACGAACTTAAAGCGCAAATTCAATATGCAATCAACACATTACCGGACTATCAAAAAGAGGTCATCATTTTACGATTTTATTATGATTTGAAAATCCGAGAGATTGCAACCATTACAAAAGCTAGTGTTTCTACTGTAAAATCTAGGCTCCAACAGGGGATTAAAAAACTGGAACGATATTTGGCTGATTTTAGAGGAGGCGATAATGTATGACCCAAAAACAAAATGGTGTATTAGAATGGTTGCAGAGTTGTGAAACGCCTGCTCCATCTGAACCTAAAATTAAAGCAGTAATCGTAGCTGGAAAAAGTTACATGAATAGTTCTGAATTCAATAAAAATTCAATGCGAGATATTATATTGAACCAACTTCAATTTCTGCCGCTTTCTTTCTGGATTGTTCAAATAATACTCACTATATGTGCAGTATTATTAGCATGTATCCTGGGCCAATGGAGGGTTCCATTTTATTATCCATTGACAATCCTTGCAGTTATGGTTCCATTCCTTGCGTTATTAGGTGCAATAGAAATATCTAAAAGCAACATCTATGGTATGTGGGAAATTGAACAGTCTAGTAGAACAACGCTGGTAAAAATTGTAGCAGGTCGTATGCTGATTATTGGAGTAATCAACCTTTTCCTAATAACAGTCATTTTAATTTCAATGGCATATATTTACCAGAAATCAATGATTGAAATGGTGTTGTATGGTTTGATTCCATTTAATATTTCTTGCACTTGTTATCTTTTTATATGTGCGAAAAGCAGGACAAACGATAGCTTGTATCATTTAATCGCTTGTATGATTTTTCTTTCTGGAACATTTTCTCTTGTACTCCATCAGCGATTTATATTTGAAGCGTCTATGTTCTGGGGATGGATTGGATTTTATGTGTTATCTATTATCCTATTAGGGAAAACACTTCAACTGTACTTGAAAAAAGAAAAAATGATTGGAGAATTGATATGGAACTTACAATAAATGATCTTTCAAAAGAATATGGAAGAAAAAAAGCTTTAAATCATTTCAGCGCAAAATTAACAAATGGTGTTTATGGTCTACTCGGGGCAAATGGTGCGGGCAAGACAACTTTGATGCGAATTATTTGCGATGTCCAAACTGAAACGAAAGGAGCCATTTTTTTTAACGGGAAAAACATTCATGATTTGGGCGAGAAATATCGTAATATCTTAGGCTACCTGCCACAAAATTTTGGCTATTATCCTAACTTTACAGCGTATAAATTTTTGATGTATATCTCTGCAATAAAGGGGCTGCCGCCTAAAAAAGCCCATAATCGCACAATGGAGCTGTTGCAGGTTGTTGATCTGCTCACACAGAAAAACGAAAAAATCAAAACTTTTTCCGGCGGTATGAAACAACGCTTGGGAATTGCTCAAGCATTACTAAACGATCCCCGTATTTTGATTTTGGATGAACCTACAGCTGGACTTGACCCGAAAGAGCGGGTGCGGTTTAGGAATCTGATTAGTTCTTTGGCAGAAAATAGAATTGTAATTTTGTCCACTCACATTGTTTCTGATGTTGAATATATCGCAAATGAGATTCTGATTATGAAAAATGGCGAGTTAATTCAACATGGTTCTCCAGAAGAAATTTTGAAGCCGATTGAAAAATGTGTTTGGGAATGTGATGTATCTCGAAAAGAGGCCGAAGAATTAGAATTGAACTATGTAACAGCAAATCTGAAACATAATAATGGTGCAGAACGGCTGAGGATTATTTCTCAAGAAGCACCATGCAGAACCGCTTGGAATGTTGATCCAACATTGGAAGATTTGTATTTATACTATTTTGCGGAGGTATCCGAGCATGAATGAAATGATAAAAGCAGAACGAAATAAAATATGTTCGAGAAAGCAAACACGAATGTTGTTTTTAGCTGGTGTGGTTCTTATCGTTGCCTATTTTTTCTTTTTTCAATTTAATTATCAAAATGTTTTCTATGATTATGACCTTGAAAAAATGGCATTAGCAAGCGGTTTTACAGCCATTGAACAACGGAAGGAAGTAGCAGAAATATTTGAAGGAAAACTCTCTCAAAATACATTACTTACTATGCAAGAAAAAATCGACCAAGCAAAACAAGCAACTGTTGGACAAGATGAAAATTCTGCTTTTTCTGCTGTTCATGTTTATCGTGACCAAGCGGCGATTCTGGAATATTTGACAAATTCTGATGGTAGTTTTAAGTCACTCGAAACAGCATATCCAAATAGTCCAACTGTGACTTTAGGATATTGTGATGGCTGGGATAAGCTATTATCTGGAATGGGGAGCATCTTGTCCATAATGATATGTTTAATTGTTGTAATCACTCTATCTCCTGTTTTCTCAGAAGAGTATGCACTTCATACAGATAGCATTATTTATTCGGCTCGGTATGGCCGAACCAAACTCACAACTTCAAAAATTATAGCGGCCTTGGAAGTTGTAATTGGCACATACCTCTTGTATTTACTGCTAAATTTAGTTCTGTATGGCTGTACCTATGGGTTACAGGGGTGGAATGTAAGCATTCAATCTTCATTACATTATGCTTCTTCAATATATAATTTGACCTTTTTGCAAATGTTCTTTATCTCTGTAATATTGAATATTTTTGGGATTGTAGCCTTGACAACTATTACATTGTTTTTAAGTGCTCAAATGAGTTCTCCTGTTACAGCGCTTATTACTTCTTGCGTCATCTGCTTCTTGCCAGTTGTGTTTGATTTTAATGATAGCCTTCCTGTTTTACAAAAAATGCAGGAAATTTGCCCGATTTTTATGCTTCATACAAACGGTATATTTTCTGATATGAAAACATATTTCGGTATGAGCCAGCCGGTCTTTATGATCATCCTTAATGTTGGATTGATATTCGTATTTTATAGACTAACAAAAAATATATCAAAGAAACATCAAGTTACGGGGTAATTTTGATGAAAGAGACAAGTTGGGTTAGTTGTCCTATATGCCATAATAAAACCCGAATAAAAATACGAATTGACACGGAATTAAGGAATTTCCCCTTGTTCTGTCCAAAATGTAAACAGGAAACGCTCATTCATGTAAAGCAACTGAATATATCCGTTATTAGAGAGCCAGACGCATAGACGCAGAGCCGATAACACGCAGGCTAACATGACTGCTGTTATCGGCTTTTCATATTCTTTTAAACCTGCCCCGCCTAATGGGGAAAGAAAAAAACCGTAGCTGGGCAGGTTGATTTTGTGCGCTTACTCTAGATACCCTGGCGGCGGTTTTGAGAAATCAGAGCCGCCGTTTCTTTTCGTCTACCCTAAACCAACGACGACCCAACGCCGTGTCTATGTTTGCGTCTTTTCACAGTATCCATGATCTGCACCAGTTAAAAAAAGCGTAGCACCTCCGTCGGAGTCGTCCGGCTTTGAATATGAACTATACCATGTAAGTAATCTTCTTTATAAAACATTTCTGCGTCCAGCAGGTCCGTTGCGACTTGCTGGGCGCTTTTTGCTGTTTTCCGAGGACAAGCCCGCCTCGAAAAAAATTTTTAAGAAATTTTCAAAAAGGAAGCTTTTAGCGGGTAGCGAGCGGCTTTGCGTTCGCCTTGTTAGCGGAAAGGGAGAAACCCACCTCATTCCCCCAGGAAAGGGGGTGAAAAGATGGATATGATCCCCCGCAATAACTATGGCGAGCGGTGCCAGTTCGATGCTTACTGCAAGCTGGTACTGTACCATGAGGCAATCGACTACCTTCGGGAAATGCAGAGGCGCCGTGACAGGGAACTGTCATTCAGCGACCTTCCGCAAATGGAGATGGACAAGCTCTGCGTTGTAGATCATTACCCCAGTGACAGATTTACATTCTCGTCCCACGGGTATGACCTACATATCGAAAACGAGCTTGTGGCTGATGCCTTCGCCGGCTTGTCTGTTCAGGAGCAGAGTATTTTGATCCTGCATTTTGTTCTGGACTTGCCGGATCAGGAGGTTGGTCACCTTGTTGGAATGTCTCGCAGCGCCGTTCAGCGGCGAAGGGCAAAATCATTGACCGAGTTGCGGATCAAGTTGGCCGCACTCATGCCGAAGGGAGGTTGAAGGTATGAAGAAACCCACTTACAAGGGCAAGGAGCTTCTTCCTCTTTCGGTGATCGACGCCGCCCGTGACGGGGACTCTCAGGCTGTGGATCAGGTACTCCGGTATTATGAGGGCTATATCAATAAGCTCTGCACCCGGACGCTTTACGATCCTGACGGTCAGCCCCATGTTCGGGTGGACGAGTACATGAAGCGCCGATTGGAGATCAAGCTCATTCATTCCATTGTCAGCATGAGCTGACAAGCCCGGTCTGAAAGCGGAAACAGCTTACCCTTTCCCTGTTTCTCTCTTTCGTGACCGGAGGCAGCACCTTGACAAAGAAAGCCCGTTGGGAGGCCAACGCCGCAGTATAAGGCAAACGGATACATTCCTGTTCGTGCCGAGCCATACGGCCGGTGCGCCATGACCTCGTTTCAAGTCCGCAGGACGGGACCACTGTAACGGGCGAGCGAACAGCACCAGACCGCAAAGCAAGCGTGGCAGCTTGTGGGCGATGACACACGGGCAGGGTTAAAGATACTCGCGCATTGAACGCCCACAAAGCATTGTGCGCCGCACCCATCAGCATGGGCCGGGGTTAGACTCCCGTGGAGCTGTGCCAGCAGCCGTCCGTAAGCCTACTTTTCTTTTTTGAAAGTTTATGGATAGATCGTAAACTTTTCAATTAGCAGCAGACAAACACGGAGCAGCACGGTAAAATAATAGTGGAAGTTATATTACCCACACATATTCGTGCTGTTCCTTTTCATAACTGAAAGGGGGTTCTCATGTCTCAAACATGGAACGGCACGAAGAAAGAAACCCCTGAAAGAAGGACGTATACGGTTGACGATATTGCTCAAATCCTGGGCATCGGAAGAACTTCCGCATATATCCTTGTAAAAGAAGGGCACTTCAAAATCGTGCGAATTGGTAACGCCATACGCATTTCCAAGCGGTCATTTGACGAGTGGCTTGACTCCCTCGATCTGTGATCCAAGAAAGGAAGAACGATATGGCATCTATAATCAAGCGAAAGAAAAACTATTCCGTTGTTTACAACTATGTGGACGAAAACGGAGAAACCAAACAGAAGTGGGAAACCTGGCATACCCACAAAGAGGCCTTAAAGCGCAAGGCGGAAATCGAAAATCAGCAGCACACGGGAACTTTTCTCCCGCCAAGCAATCAGACAATCACCGAGTTCCTTTATGACTTCGTATCTCTTTACGGAGAAAAGAAATGGGGCGTGTCTATGTATGACGGCCAAACGGCACTGATTGCGAACTATATCAATCCAATCATCGGTGATATGGAGGTACAGGCGGTTACTCCCCGTGCGGTTGACGGTTATATCCAGACCTTGCAGAAAACCAAGTCGGTGTCTACCAAGACCCGAAAGGCCGTTACCACCTATGTCAGCGACAAGACCATTGAAAAGATCATCAAGCTCCTGCGGTGTGCGTTTAAGCAGGCGGTACGATGGGAAATCATTGCAAGAAATCCCTTTGACAATGTGATCCTCCCGAAAACGGAGTATGCGAAACGGGATATCTGGACAGCGGATATGATCCGTCTTGCCCTGGACAAATGCACGGACAGCAAGCTCTATGTAGCAATGAATCTGTCTTTTGCCTGCTCTCTGCGTATGGGTGAAATCCTGGGGCTGACCTGGGAGAACGTCCATATTTCCGATGAAGATATTGCGGCGGATAACGCCTATGTCTACATCGACAAGGAGCTGACACGGGCATCCAAACGGGCGATTGAAACGCTGGGCGAGAAGGATATCTATTACATCTTCACTCCGCTCATGCCGAACACCAGCACAAGAATTATCCTGAAAAAGCCGAAAACCGATTCCAGTATCCGTAAGGTGTGGTTGCCGAAAACGCTTGCCTACATTCTGCGGGAATGGAAGAAGTCCCAAGACGAGTTGAAAGGCTTCCTGGGCGACGAGTATCAGGATTTCGATCTGGTGGTGGCACTTCCCAATGGACGGCCCTGCGAGGATCGGATCATCCTCAAAGAGTTTGCAAAGCTCCGTGAGGACGCAGGGCTGCCGAAGGTGGTCTTTCATTCTCTCCGTCATTCCAGTACCACCTACAAACTGAAACTGAACCACGGCGATCTGAAAGCCACCCAGGGCGATACGGGTCATGCCGAGATCGACATGATAACCAGTATCTATGCTCACATTCTGGACGAGGATAGAAAGGTCAATGCTCAGAAATTTGAGACAGCCTTCTATGCCAAGCCTGATCTCCGCAATGTCCGTCCGCCGGAAGAATCGGCAAAATCGGAGCCTGCGACCCTGGACCTTGAAAGCCTTGTGGAGCAGCTTCAAAAGTCACCGGAGCTGGCAAGTGCGCTCGCGGCCTTGATAGCGGCGCAAGCCCCGGCAAAGTGATCCAAAAAATCGAATTAGCAAAACGCAGAATTTTCTTAGCAAATTTCTGAAAAGCGTTCGAGTCCAATTAGCAAATATACATCATGCGGCGTATAAAAATTTCCCGGTAACAGAAGCGAAATTACCGGGAGAAGGAGGAACAAAAAACGCTGCAAACCCTGAAAAAAGGCTTGCAGCGGTGCTTTCTGGCGTCCCAGAGAGGATTTGAACCTCCGACCCCACGCTTAGGAGGCGTGTGCTCTATCCAGCTGAGCTACTGAGACATTTTTAAAATTTATGCAATTTTCATTGCTCGAAGGAATCGAACAATCTGCCGCTTAGGAGGCGGTCGCTCTATCCATCTGAGCTACGGAAACGTGTATAAAATTGTGTGTGACTTACTACCTCATGTCCTCCAAAAAGTTTCCGTTGTAGGTTCTCTTAGGAGGCGGTCGCTCTGTCCTGCTGAGCTATAGCGACATATAAATTTATTTATAAGAGAAAACCTAATCACAATGGATAATTGATATATCCCTGCATCCAGATGACCCCTTTAAATCTACGGCCAATCTGTGGCTCTCCATATAAATCTTTCTTATTGATACAGATATCAAATTCTAAATCATTGCAGTTAATCCGCATCACATAAATCTCTTCTTTGGTGATTCTGTTGACCTGCAGGGAAATATCTAAAATCTCTCCCAGCACAGAATATTGGTCACACTCTACACCATAAGGCATGAAATAAGTATCTACCAATGTGAAGACGTCTTCTGTCAGTATCTTTCTGGATATGGAAGTATATAAATCCATATCCTCTAAAGTCAGACTCTCAATTGCCTCTTCGTCTCCCTTACGGGCTGCAGCAATCAATTTATTACGACTTAATGACGCCTTCTGTATTCTTTGTTTTTCACCCTCATCTTTATCAATCGGTAATATTATATTACCACTAATTGACAATCCTGACAACGTTAAAGTTGTTCCTCTTACCGGTAACATATCCATATGCTGTGCCTTTACATAAGGAACAATATTCTGCAGGTAAAATATCAGACTGACGCCGACCTTTATATCATCACAGATTCCTGCATAGGACTCCTTATCTGCATGACGTTCAACAGACACGTCTTCATAAGAACTAATCCCTGTTCCCCGCAGATATGGATAAAAATAATCGTAAGTGAATTTATCCTCTGCATCAAACTCACCGCAGACGGCAATTCCAATATTCTGTGCAAAATCCTCACAAAATTCTGCAAGTATGGTCTCTTCTCCGTTAGATGTATAAGCACGGTGCGTCGCATTCACTACGATATCCGTAATCAGCTTCTGCTCTTTACGTCTGTCAGTCAATTCACTAAAACCAATAGCCCGCATATATTTATGCAAAGATCTCACCTCCTCCGGACAGCCTGAAATCCTATCTGATTTCTGTCATGCCGCCCATATAGGGACGAAGCACTTCAGGAATCCGGACAGAACCATCAGCCTGCAGATTATTTTCCAAAAATGCAATCAACATTCTGGGTGGAGCAACCACCGTATTATTTAAAGTATGTGCAAAATATTTGCCATCCTTGCTATTGATACGGATACGCAATCTTCTCGCCTGAGCATCTCCTAAATTAGAGCAGCTTCCCACTTCAAAGTACTTCTGCTGTCTTGGAGACCAGGCTTCTACATCATAAGACTTCACTTTCAGATCAGCCAGATCACCGGAACAACACTCAATCGTTCTGACAGGAATATCCATAGAACGGAATAAATCTACAGTATTCTGCCATAATTTTTCAAACCACATAGGAGATTCTTCCGGCTTACATACCACGATCATCTCCTGCTTCTCAAACTGATGAATCCGGTATACACCTCTCTCCTCAATACCATGCGCTCCTTTCTCCTTACGGAAACAAGGGGAGTAGCTGGTAAGTGTATGAGGAAGCTCCTCCTCCGGAATAATCTGGTCAATAAATTTACCAATCATAGAATGTTCTGATGTTCCTATTAAGTATAAATCCTCACCCTCAATCTTATACATCATGGCATCCATTTCTGCAAAACTCATAACACCATCTACCACAGCGCTTCTGATCATGAAAGGCGGCACACAATAAGTAAATCCCCGGCCAATCATAAAATCTCTCGCATACGCGATTACTGCAGAATGTAATCTGGCAATATCACCCATCAGGTAATAAAAACCATTGCCTGCCACACGTCCGGCAGCATCCATATCAATTCCATGAAACCGCTCCATGATTTCCGTATGATAAGGAATTTCAAAGTCCGGTACTACAGGTTCCCCATATTTTTGTATTTCAACGTTCTCCGTATCATCTTTTCCGAGAGGCACAGAAGGATCAATGATATTGGGAATTGTCATCATATCTTTTTTGATCTTTTCACGCAGTTCATTTTCTTTTTCTTCCAGCTCGGCAAGTCTTTTTGCATTGGCTGCTACTTCTGCTTTCTTTGCTTCTGCTTCTTCCTTCTTACCCTGCCCCATCAAAGCGCCAATTTCTTTGGAGATTTTATTTCTTTTCGCACGAATATCGTCTGCTTCCTGCTGGGCTGCCCTGACCTCGGCATCCAACGCAATGACTTCATCCACCAGACCGAGTTTCTGATCCTGAAATTTTTTCCTGATATTCTCCTTAACCGCTTCAGGATTTTCTCTTAAAAATTTGATGTCTATCATAGTAAGTCCATATCCTTTCTATCTGCCATGCAAAACCTTACACGGCATAATATAAATTATTCAATAACTTCCTCAACGTACACATGATTAATCTCAGATAAATCTTTTACCTTATCGACCGCAATCCCGTTTCTGTCTTTTGTAATACGGATTACCGGTCTGTCAGGGAACTGTTTATTCTGATAAAGTACAACACCGGTTTCCCCCTCATTTGTCTTTACGATAGTGCCGGCGGGATATACCGCCGTAAACTCCAGAAAGATATCGACAATTCTGCCGTCAAACTTAATATCTTTATTTCTCTTTAAATATTCTACTGCTTCATATACTTTCTTCCGTTTACATCCAATGCCGCAGATCATCTCATCAAATGCATCACAAATCTGAATAATACGGCATTCTTTTGTAATATCCGTGGCCTTCAACGGATAACCGGATCCATCCAGCCGTTCGTGATGGTATAGAATCATATTTTTACTTTCATTGGATATCCAGGTCTCATCGCGAAGGGCTGAATATGCATAGACGGGATGCTTTTTAAATTCTGCATATTCTCTCTCTGAAAGCTCTGATAATTCCTGATCATCATAATCGATTGCCAGATATCTAAGCCCCAGATCATGGAGAAGACAGCTGACTCCTATGTCATGCACTGTTTCCTGAGAAAGCCCCATCTTGAGTGCCACAATTGTTGCCAGGCTGCACATATTGATTGAATGCTCATAGATATCTGAGCTTCTCTCTTTGATATCATAAATTTTTTCTACCACTTCTTCTTCTTCGAGAATATTCGTAATAATATAATCTGCTGTTTCACACAACTCCACCAATTTAGTATTATGACTGTAGGTATGTTTCTCAAGAATACTCTTCACTTTAGATTTAAATAGCTCCTCCACATCTTCCTTCAGAATCATTACCGTCTTGGTATCAGGACCTTCCTCTTTAATATATACCTGACGGACATTCAGCTCCTTAAGTTTTTGAATATACTCATGCTTAAGAACTGTTCCTTCGGATAGGAGTATCTTATATTCAATAGTGAAAACATCTTTAGCCAGAGTCTCTTTCCCTGTCAGTTCATCAACTTTGCAGAGTTTCATCTTTTCCCCATATTTTCGTTTGTTTTTATAAATCCATGGCAATATCCAGGGCTTGCTTTTCTTCATCGCCTAATGATATATCACACAGACCGCCTTTAATTTCTTTCGTGTAAGAATAACAGCCTTCTGTGCTATGGACAGAATTCAAGATAAACCCATTGTCATTCTCATTTAATAAAGCAAGAGAAAAACTAAGCTGCCCGCCCATTTGGTTGAAAGCATCGTATTTCACAATGCCGACTTTCTGAAATGCACCCCCGAATTTTCTATATAATGTCTGGATATCTTTTTTATTCTTATCCATAGAGGTCTTTAAGAACTTATTATCCTCATAGAGTCCCATGATATCTTTTTCCAGACTCTTTGCATTTTTGCCTCCCATGAACTTCTTATATTTCTTAGACAATTTACTCAATTTTACAGACTGTGCAATCATAATGATAAACAGGATTATAATCAATACAATCATACCTATAAATAAATAGGTCAGATCAAAGTTGCCAAGTCCCATCTCGTTTAGTAAATTAAAATTCATTTATCTTTTGCCTTTCTGCCGCTTATTTACGAGTCAACAGTTCAATTATCTTATCCAGATCATCATGCGTATAAAACTCTATTTCAAGTTTCCCGGCACCATTACCTTTGGAAGCGATAGATACTTTCGTACCCAAAGACTGCTTTAATTTTTCCTCCACATCCTGATAAATAATATCCAGGCTCTTGTCTTCTACAACTTCCTTTTTGGGCTTCTGCGGTTTATTTAAATCTTTTACCAATTTTTCTACATCACGGACACTGAGTTTTTCATCAAATACTCTCTGTGCAATCGTATACTGCTGTTCCGGATCTTCAATCGAAATCAACGCCCTGGCATGTCCCGTGGAAATCATATCGTCTATGATCATCTGCTGTACTTCATCACACAATTTCAAAAGACGCATGGAATTGGTAACTGCCGTTCTGCTCTTAGACACACGCTCTGCCACTTCATCCTGTTTTAAATTAAACTCCGTCAGAAGTTTCTTATAAGCCTGCGCCTCTTCAATCGGGTTTAAATCTTCCCTTTGAATATTTTCAATCAGGGAAATTTCTACAATCTCCTGTTCCGTATAATCACGGATAATGACCGGCACTTCTTTAAGGCCTGCAAGCTTTGCAGCACGCCAGCGGCGTTCACCGGCGATAATCTCATAATGGGTCTTTCTGTCCTGAACCAAAATCGGCTGTAAAAGGCCAAACTGCTTGATAGAATCCGCCAATTCCTGTAGAGCATCCTCATCGAAATTTTTTCTCGGCTGCTCTCTGTTGGGCTCTACTTTTGTGATTTTAACTAAAGTCTCCTGCGCACTGCTGCTCTCAACCTTTTCCTCACTCTTTACAGAATCCGCCTTCTGAGCTGCTGCCGGAATCAATAAGTCCAATCCTTTTCCTAAACCCCTTGCCCCTTTTGCCGCCATATCTATACGCCCTTTCTATTGATCACTTCTTCCGCCAGTAACATATATGCTTCCGCACCTGCTGATCTCGGATCATACATATTGATTGGCATTCCATAACTGGGTGCTTCCGCTAATCTGATATTTCTGGGTATAACAGTATTATACACATTCTGTTTCAAATGATTTTTAACATTTTCTACCACTTGCATGGAAAGATTTGTTCTGGAATCATACATAGTAAAGACAACACCCTCCATGTCCAGTTCCGGATTTAATCTCTCTTTCACAAGATTAACAGTATGTATCAACTGACTGAGTCCTTCCAGCGCATAATATTCACATTGGATAGGAACCAGCACTGTGTCTGCCATAGTCATGGAATTAATTGTAAGAAGATTCAGGGAAGGAGGACAATCAATCATAATAAAATCATATTTGTCCTTAACCCAGTCAATCTCATTTTTTAATATGTATTCTTTCTTATCGACACCAATTAACTCTATCTCTGCTGCTGCCAGATTTACATTTGATGGTATTATGGAAACACCAGGTATCACATCATGTAAAATACATTCATTGATGGAACATTCACTCAGAATCAGCTCATAAATTGTGTTATCCAAATCATTCTTTTCTACGCCAAAACCGCTGGTCGTATTACCCTGCGGATCAGCATCAATTACCAATACTTTCTTTCCTTTCGCTGCCAATGAAGCAGATAAATTAATGGCTGTGGTAGTCTTGCCGACACCGCCCTTTTGGTTTGCAATTGCAATTGTTCTTCCCATAGTTTCTTACCTTTCGTTTTGTATTTTTGACAAAACGTTTCTCTCCGAAAGCTTTTCTCATTTTCTAGTGTCCGCTTACGATTATATCACTAAACTTCCTGAGAATCTACACAAAATTTAAGGGAATAAAATGATATTTCTATAAAGAATGTACTACCTACAGACTTTCTATCTCATCAGGATACTGCAAACCCCATTCTTTTCTCAATCCATCCATCAACTTCATTATTTTAATGGTATCTTCATGCGGCATTGATGAACATTCCAGCTTTCCATTTTTAATACAATCTATGGTCTCTAATATTTCATATTCATATCCACTGATCTGCTCCGGTACCGGAATATCCTTTATCAGCTCTCTGTCTTTATTATAAACCTTAATACCGATTGGATTATTGACATTATCCACCACCATATATCCCTTTGACCCATAAAAGATTCCCTGACGGTCAGAGAGTCCATAAATGCCAGAAGTCAAAACAGCTACTCTTCCGTCCTCATAGAATAATGTCATCACATTTTCTCCATCGACTCCTGTATCAGTCATCTGTACAGCAGACTTAATACCTGAAATCTGATCTCCGAAACTCATACATGCAAAATTAAGCGGATATACTCCAACATCAAGCAAAGCTCCGCCAGCAAGTTCCGGTTTCATAATCCTGTCTTTTTCACAGATATAATAATCCAGATTTGCAGTCAGTTTCCGGACATCACCAATCATCTTCTCTTCCAAAAGATCATTAATCATCTTTCTTGACGGCATATATCTCGTCCAGATTGCCTCTGTCACAAGAAGATTTTTTTCTTTGGCCAAAGTAAATATTTCTTCGGCCTGCCTGGCATTTACAGTAAATGCTTTTTCACAAAGCACATGCTTCCCTGCTTCCAGACACATTTTCATATGTTGATAATGATGGGAATGAGGCGTTGCTATATAAACCAACTCCACTTCCGAATCTTCCATCATTTCTTCATAAGAGCCAAACGCTTTCTGAAAACCATGTTCCTTCACAAATGCCTGTGCCTTAGCAAGACTTCTGGAAGCCACACCATAACATTCCACTTCCGGCATCTTATTCATCGTCTCCGCTAAAACACCAGCAATTCCTCCCGCACCTAAAATCCCAATTTTCATAAATATCCCCATCCTTTCTTTTTCATTCTTAATATTGTTTTATTCTAAATAAATCAATTCAGTTATCTCATTAAAAAAATTTAAAAGTTTTCATATACATAACAATATCCATTCTTAATAATTTTCTTATACAATCTTTCTAAATAATATGAGTTATACAAGATTAGAAGTTCTTTGCGAAACAACCTTTGCTGTTGAGCAATTTAGAACTTCTTCTTGTATTTTGCATGTTTCACAACAAAGAAATGACCCTATTTATAGAATGTTTCACGGAAAATATCACAATATCTTGGTTGATTTGTTTCACGTGAAACATTATCTTGTGTTCCTATTTCAATTTATCACTAAATGTTTCACGTGAAACATGTTCTAATATAGTTTTATAATATTATTTTTAATTGCAAAGACTGCTGCCTGCGTTCTATCAGAAACATCAATTTTTTTAAAGATATTTGAAATATGATTTTTAACAGTTCTCTCACTAATATTTAAATTTGTTGCTATTTCTTTGTTAAACATCCCATTAGCTACTTGAGCTAAGACTTCCAATTCTCTGTTTGTTAATAAGTTTATTTTATCTTTTTCAATGTCTCTGTTTACCAATTGGTTATTCAATGCAGGAATCAGGCTAGGCTGAATATAATTTTCCCCATCAATCACTGCACTGATAGCTCTCTTCAATTCTGCCAGTTCTGAATCTTTTAATATATAACCATCAACACCAATATCAACAGCATTCATTAAGTATTCTAATTCATTATGCACAGTCAATATTAAAACTTTTACTGGAGAATTTTCAGCTTTCATTTCCCTAAGCACTTCTATTCCATTTTTCTCAGGCATATTAATATCCAATAATAAAACATCAGGGTAAAAACTATTTAATTTTTCCAGACACTCAATACCATTGGATGCTTCTGCAACTACCTCAATACTTCCATCAAATTCTAATAACTGTTTAAGTCCCTCTCTTATAAGACTATGATCATCCGCAATCATTACCATTATTTTTTTCACTGCTCCACCTCCACTTTTTTTGGAATTTCTATTAAAATGGAAGATCCATTTTCTGTATCAATTTGTATTTTACCATTTAGAAGAAATACCCTTTCTTCTACAACTGACAATCCAAAATGCCTGTTCTTCTTCAGGGCCTCTTTCAAATCAAACCCCACTCCGTTATCCTGAATTAAAATTCTATAAAAATTTTTTTCATCTTTAAGAGATACATTTATTTTATTTCCCTTAGAATGATTGATAGAATTTTGCACACATTCCTGGATAATCCGATAAATGTTTATCAGTTCCAGTTCAGCTTCTGAATCCAAGGCATTTAAAACAATATCATCAATATCTGTTACAATAGTAAAATTACCATCTTGATTCAAAACAGCAATTAATTTTAATAGAGTTTCTTTCAATCCCAAGTCATCAAATGTCATTGGCCGCAGATCATATATTCTATTTCTGATATCATCTATTACCTTACGCAGACCTTGTTCTACTGTTGCAAGTTCCAATTTTGCCTTTACAACATCCTGATCAATATAGAGAGAACTTAATTCTACTTTGTGAACCAAATGTGTGAGATTCTGTAAAGAACTGTCATGCAGATCCCTGGCTATTCTCTCTCTTTCTTTTTCCTGTACATCAAGAACAGAAAGTTGTTTCATGTGTAACACTACAGATTGATCAGCTATAACTTTTTCCAAACGTTCTAATCTAACTTTTCCCGTATGTAAAAGTTTTTCTATATCATCACATTCTGTCACAAGTTTTTCTCTTTGTTGCTTATTCTGTTCTATCACATCATGATAGACATCTTCCACCTTTCTTGGAAGAAAGACCTGAAAATCACTTTGATCTTTGCTGAGAAGATTTTCAAGATATATATCTATCTCCTCGATTTGTAACTTCTTTTTTTGAAGGGATGATGATTGCCGATCCAGTTCCTTTTTAATGTCATGATATAATTCTTCTATCACACCAAAATTTTCAATATCCATAATTCCTATACCTGCTATTTAAACTTTACCCAATTTTATAATATACTAAAATTTCCCTTTAGAAAAGAATTTTTATTATTGTTTGTAAGAAATTAAGAATTAAAGTATAATAGAATCAACCCTAAATTCATATTACTTAGTTTAACCTGATAAAGGAGCAGTGAAGACAAAATGAATAAAAAACTTACTACAGTATCTTTATTATCCGGATCTTCAATTGCAGCAATTCATATTATTAATAAAGTGCATACTTCTCTCTGTACAGTAAAAAACCTTCTGCATAATTCAGAAAATTATTTTTATGATTGGCGCTTTGGCAAAATCAGATATCAAAAAAAAGGAAAAGGCAGCCCTCTTCTTCTTATTCATGATCTGACAACAGGAAGTTCCAATTATGAATTTCACAGACTGATCAACAATCTGACAGAAGAACATGAAATCTACTCCATAGACTTATTAGGATATGGTTTGTCAGGGAAACCTTCTATGACTTACACAAACAATTTATATGAACAATTGGTCAGTGATTTTATTAAAAATGTGATAGGCAAAAAATCCTCTGTTATCGTAACAGGTGAATCTGTTCCCTTTGTTATAATGGCTTGTCATAACAATCCTGAAATCTTTAGAAAAATTATTTGTATCAATCCACAGAATCTGTATCTGCAAAATCAAATACCTTCCAGGCAGACAGGTCTTTTCAAATTATTTATAGAAACACCTGTTGTCGGAACTTTTACATATCATATTCTTTTTAACAAAACAAGTTTTGAAACTATCTTCCGGAATGAATACTTTTATCATCCGGAAGAAATCAGAGAAAAATATATTTACAATTATTTAGAATCTGCACACCTTGATGGTTACCACGCAAAATATACCTTTGCCAGTTATGCCGGCAAATATATGAATATGAACATCGTTCATGAACTGAAAGAAATTGATAACAGTATTCTGATGATCGGCGGTGAGAAAGAAAAAGATATCAAAACCACAATTGAAAACTATAAGTATTATAACGCTGCCATTGAGGATGTTTATATTCCCGAAACGAAACATCTTCCTCAACTGGAAGCCCCCGATGCTGTATTAGAACAAATTAACATGTTCTTATAAAATCATAATGGATTTTTAGCTGCTGTTCCGGCTTTACGCGGATATTGCTTTGGCGTACTTTTACATTTTCTTATCACAATAAGATTTCTGTATATGTCAGAGGATGGAAGTGTAAAGCCGATTTGTTTTTCTACTTTTCCACCTAAAATTTTAATAGCATGTTCAGCCTGTTCCATCTCCTCAAAAACTTTCTCAGACTTATAAGAAATAAAACTTCCTCCAACTTTAACATAAGGAAGACAATACTCCGAAAGTGTAGATAAATTTGAAACTGCCCGGGAAACACATAAATCATATTTTTCTCTTACCATATTTGGTTTTGCGAAATCTTCTGCTCTTCCATGAAGTGCCTCTACATTTTTAAGTCCTATCTGTTCTATCACTTCCTGCAAAAAATTTACTCTCTTATTCAGAGAATCCAACAAAGTGACCTGAAGCTCTGGGAAAGCAATCTTAAGCGGAATCCCTGGAAATCCTGCACCGGTTCCAATATCAATAAGAGAAATATCTTTCTTTAAATTATAAGCCTTAGCTAAGGATAAACTGTCCACAAAATGTTTCTTGAGCACTTCATCAAATTCCGTAATAGCAGTCAGATTCATAACTTTATTTTTTGCTATTAGCATTTCATAATATGTGATAAACTGATCAACCTGATGGGATGTCAAAGTAATATTTATTTCATGCAGATCTTCTTGAAATTTTTGTAAATTATAATTTTTCAAATATCCATACCTTATCTTTCCTATTAGAATATGAAAATATCTATTTATCCTGTGATCAAAAATTTAAATACTTGTACAAATTCCTGAATCAAATCTTCTGATCAAGTCTGCCCAACTTTTTATAATGTTCCAAATAAACCAACAATACAGAAATATCTGCCGGTGACACACCGGAAATCCTGGAGGCCTGTCCTACAGATAATGGTTTATAGGCAATCAGTTTCTGTCTGGCTTCCAGACGAAGGCTTCCGATATCATTATAATCAATATCTGCAGGTATCTTTTTCTTCTCCATTTTTTTATAATGCTCTACCTGCTTTAATTGTCTTTCAATATATCCCTCATATTTAATCTCAATCTCAACCTGCTCTATCACATCATCAGGAAGAGATTTTCTCATAGGATCAATAGCAGACAATACTTCATAAGACAGTTCCGGGCGACACATAAGTTCAGATAAACTGGCTGCTGTCTTTAAGGCAGAACTTCCATGAGAAACTAAAAAATCCTGATTTTCCCTGGAAGCGCCTATGATAGTATTTTTAAGCCTGTCTATCTCCTGCTCTATCTGTTCCATTTTAGAAAGGCAATCTTTATAAAGTTCTTCGGAAACCAATCCTGCTTCATAACCAATCTGACGTAATCTAAGATCAGCATTATCCTGACGAAGCAACAGACGATACTCTGCCCTGGATGTCATCATCCTATAAGGTTCTCTATTTTCTTTTGTCACAAGATCATCAATCAATACGCCAATATATGCCTGAGATCGATCTAATATAATTGGATTTCTTCCCTGAATGGACATAGATGCATTTATACCGGCTATCAGACCCTGAGCTGCTGCTTCTTCATAACCACTGCTGCCATTAAACTGCCCGCCACTAAATAATCCTCTGATATTTTTAAATTCTAAAGAGGGATATAATTGTCTCGAATCAATACAATCATATTCAATCGCATAAGCATTCCTTACAATCTTGCAATGTTCCAAACCAGGCACAGTACGATACATGGAAAGCTGCACATCCTCCGGAAGTGAAGAAGACATTCCCCCTACATACATTTCATTCGTATGAAGCCCTTCCGGCTCTATGAAAACCTGATGCCTTTCCTTATCAGCAAATTTTACTACTTTATCTTCAATAGAAGGACAATACCTGGGTCCGGTCCCTTCTATAATACCCGCATAAATAGGAGACCTGTCCAGATTGTTTCTGATAATTTCATGAGTCTCTTCGTTCGTATAAGTAAGCCAACAGGATACCTGATCAATCTGCACATCTTCCGGATTTGTGGTAAAAGAAAAAGGAACAACCTTCTCGTCGCCAAACTGCTCTTCCATCTTCCTAAAATCAAGAGATCGTTTATCCATCCTGGCAGGCGTACCTGTTTTAAAACGCCGCATCTCAATTCCAAGACTTTTCAGAGAATCTGTCAGATAATTTGCAGGCTGAAGCCCATTTGGCCCTGTGTAAGTAATTGCTTCACCACACAGACACCTGGCTTTCAAATAAGTACCAGTACAGAGAATCACAGCCTGACACTCATAAATGGTACCTGTAAATGTCTTAACACCGGTTATCCTTTTTCCAACAAACGTCTCATCCTTATAATCTTCTGCAAGAATCTCACAAACTTCCGCCTGTTTCAAAGTCAGATACTCCTGATTTTCCAGAACCTTTCTCATTTCTCTGGAATAATCTGCCTTATCTGCCTGCGCACGCAAAGAATGCACCGCAGGTCCTTTTGACTTATTTAACATCTTAGACTGAATAAAAGTTTTATCAATATTCTTACCCATCTCTCCGCCAAGGGCATCAATCTCACGAACCAGATGCCCTTTGGAAGTTCCTCCGATATTAGGATTACATGGCATAAGAGCTACACTATCTATACTTACCGTAAAAATCACAGTCTCCAATCCAAGACGTGCACAAGCAAGCGCTGCCTCACAGCCGGCATGCCCTGCACCAATCACACACACATCCACTTTCTCTTTCATACATGACATAAAATCAACCTCACATAAAACACCAAAAGAATAATAATCTCTATTTTCCCATACAGAACTTAGAAAATATCTCACTCACCAGATCATCTTCAACCTCTTCTCCTATGATCAAGCCAAGAGAAGCATAAGCACTCATCAAATCTATAGAATAAAAATCTTCCGGCATATTCATCTTCAAACTCTTCTTAACTTCGGCCATACTTTTAGCAGCATCAAATATAGCTTCTTTATGACGAATGTTTGTAATATATACTTCATCATTATAAGTAATCTGCCCATGAAAAAACATGCTCTTGATCAAAGATGTCAAGATATCTATTCCGCACGCTTCTTTGGTAGAAGTTTTCATAATATAAACAGTATTAGCAAGGCCTTCTATCTTTTGATATGGCAGAATATCTTTAGTACCTTCACTATTTAAACAATCATCTTCCTGGGTAAGTTTTAAATCCATGGAAGTAACATCTTTCATGGCATCTACCACAGACTGCTCATTTACCCATTCTTCCAAATCCGATTTATTTAAGAGTATAACTGCCTTCTTATCAACAATCATTTTGATAATATCCATGTCACTCTCATCAAGAGGTAGGGAAGCATCCATCACATAAAGAATCAAATCTGCTTCTTTGGAAATCTTTCTGGCTTTTTCCACTCCTATTTTTTCTACAATATCTTCTGTATTACGGATACCGGCAGTATCTATCATATTTAAAGTTATATTTCCAAGTACAATCGTCTCTTCCAAAGTATCTCTAGTAGTGCCAGCCACATCCGTGACAATGGCTCTTTCTTTTCCTGCCAGAATATTCAAAAGAGATGATTTTCCAACATTTGGTTTTCCAACGATTACTGTATGGATACCTTCTTTTAACATTTTACCATCGCTTGCAGAATCTGATAATTTATGCAGTTCTACAAGAATATCCTCAGTCTCATGCATGAGCCTTTCATCATAACCTTCCAGACTGATATGTTCCGGATCATCCAACGCCGATTCTATGAATGCAATCTCATAAAGAATTTTTTCTCTAAGTTCTTTGATTTTATCAGAAACAGAACCCTTTAATTGTTTTACAGAAGACTGCAAAGCAAATTCATTCTTCGCATGAATGATATCCATGACTGCCTCAGCCTTGGATAAATCAATCCTGCCATTTAGAAAAGCACGCTTGGTAAATTCTCCCGGTTCAGCAATCCGGGCACCGGCTTTCATGACAAGAGAAAGAATCTTCTGCATCATAAGCACGCCGCCATGACAATTAATCTCCACAGTATCTTCCATCGTATAACTGCGGGGAGCTAACATGACAGATATCATAACTTCATCCACAAATGTTCCATCTTCTTCCACGATAAAACCATAATGAATTGTATGGGATTCATAATTTTTCAGAATTTTCGCACCCTGCGCATTCTGATATATCTTATCAACAATCTCAACTGCCTCATCACCGCTTACCCTGATAATACCGATACCTGAATCAGACATAGCAGTGGCAATGGCAGCTATCGTATCTTTTTTCACACAAACCTCCATGATATCTTTACAATTTATCAATAAAAAAATTTTACTACATACACTTATAAAAATCTATCGAAAGTTTCTGAAGATAAATATTTAAAAACCGGCAGGCTTCCACCCACCGGTTTTATAATACGTTATTGTTACTTATTCTTTGTTGGTATTTCTTTCATAATTTCTCTCAAATCTTCTTTCACCCTTATCCGATCTCTTTAAGGTAACTACCACATGTCTGAACGGCTCCTCACCTTCGCTGTAGGTCGTCACATATTTATCATTCTGCAATGCGGAATGAATGATTCTTCTTTCATAAGGATTCATAGGCTCTAAAGAAACAGGTCTCTTTGTTCTCTTTACCTTATAGGAAATATTTTTGGCAAGATTCTCCAAAGTATCTTTTCTTCTCTGACGGTAATTTTCTGTATCAACTTTAACTCTGATATAGTTTTCTACATTCTTATTAACCACTAGGGATACCAGGTACTGTAACGAATCAAGCGTCTGACCTCTCTTACCAATCAAAACTCCCATTTCATCGCCGCTCAATTCAATGTTCATGGAATTTTCAACTTCGTCATATTCCACATTTACCACAACAGTAAGATCCATGGCTTCAAATACATCTTTTAAGAAATCCTTTGCAGTATCCTGTACGGAAGACTTTATTCTGGCTTTGATCACAGCAGGTTTAGAACCAATACCAAGAAAACCCGTTGAACCTTCTTCTATTACTTCATATTCCAATTTATCACTGGTAACTACTAACTTCTGACATGCTTCCGTAATCGCATCGTCAACAGTTTTTGCTGATATTTCAATATAGTCCATTTTCTAATCCTCCCATATTACTTTTTGTTGTTCTTTTCATTATACTGTCTAACCATATTTGCCTTTGACATCATACTGCCGGGTTTTGCATTCTTATTATAATATTCTGTAGACTTCTTGACCATTTCGTCTTTTTCTTCCTGTGTTATGGAAGGTCTGGTAGAAGCTTTCGATGCCATACTCTTAGTATTCATATTTGCATAGGCAGACATCTGATTGGCACGCACACCGGCTTTTTCCATTTTCTTTTTGGCTTTTTCTTCATTCTTCTTGATCAGTTCATCAAGATCTATCTTATCAATATGTTTGTTAATCACAATCTGCTGAATACTTCTGACCACCGCACCAACTACCCAGTAAAATCCCATACCTGTAGGAAGCGTATAACATAAAACAGCAGACATAATCGGCATAACCATATTCATTGTCTTCATGGACTGCATCATGGCATTTTGCTGATCATTGCCATTGCTGCTTTGTGTATCCTGCTGAGGCATCAGCTTTACATTGATCCACTGTGTCACTGCTGCCAGTACCGGGATGGAAAATGCTGCAATTATCATCAGATAGGATCCGGTCTGCCTGGCTTCATGGAATGTATAGGCAGGCGTATTAGACATATTCAGTCCTAAAAAATTATTATATTTATCAAGCAGAGATACTGTATTATCGATATCCGCCGATAAACTCGAAAAATTATCTTTAAGACTAATCCATTCAGCGCTGGAAGCTCTATTTAACACATCTACAAAAGTATTCTGTACATAAGATGTTACACCACCAATAAAATTTTCATTTTCAAACTGCTTGGCAAACATCTTGGCATTAGAAAAATTCTGAATGAACTCCAAACTCCCCTTCTGCTCAATCAATTTATCAACCAGAGGGAAAAAGGCCTCTTTTACTTTACTGACGTAAGCAGGAACATTACCGATCACACGATAAAGTGCAAGCAAAATAGGCATCTGTATCAAAAGCTGCACACAACTACCGGAAGGCGATACACCATACTTCGCATAAACAGCCTTTGTTTCCATATTCATAGCCATCATGGAATCATTATCTTTTTTATTCTTATACTTTGCCTGAATTGCCTGCAGTTCCGGATTCATCTTAGCAGAAAGTTTGGAAAATTTCTGCTGCTTGATTGTAAGAGGCATCAACAATAAATAAATAACAACCGTGAATAAAATAATGGCCAATCCAATATTAGGAATACCAATCTTATCAAGCACATAGAAGATGCCTTCCATAATATAACCCAAAAGTTTTGCTACAGGCCCTATAATCTTACCTGTATCCTGGGTCAATAAAATATTTGACAAAATTACTTACCTCCTTCTGAACATTCATGGAACAGGATCATAACCACCTTTTGAAAAAGGATTACATCTCAATATTCTCCATAAAGCAAGAAGTCCTCCCTTAAGGATACCATATTTTTCCACGGCTTCTAAGCCGTACTCTGAACAAGTAGGGATATAAGGACATTTTGTACTCTTCATGGGTGAAATATATTTTCTATAAAATTTAATTAGACAGATCATTCCTTTTTTCATAACAGTTTCTAATTCTCCTCATCATAAAAATATACTTTGATCATATGATGAAGCTTTGAAAGATGTAACAGTGCACTCTCAATCTCTGCATATCCTGCTGCAGAGGCACTCTTTCTTGCAACGACTACTATATCTAAACCACTATTAAATATATTTTCATGTAGCCGGTAACTCTCTCTCACCAGTCTGGCAAACCTGTGTCTTACTACGCTGTTGCCTACTTTCTTACTGATGGAAATTCCCAGTCTGTTCTTTTCTGTGTTGTTTTCCAATACATACATTACCAAATACTTATTTGCATAACTTTTACCGTTCTTATAAACATTCTGGAAATCATTATTCTTCTTCAAGGATTCTGAAAATACCATTTTAAACCATATCTTTCTAACAAATATAATTATACGGAGAAAAATAGGCCACATAAATGCGGCCTATGCTGATAATCTCTTTCTTCCTTTTGCGCGTCTTGCAGCTAAAACTTTTCTTCCACCTTTTGTACTCATTCTTGCTCTGAAACCGTGGACTTTAGCTCTGTGCCTTTTTTTAGGCTGATACGTCATTTTCATTCCCATGCACCTCCTTCACATGACCTTATTCATTCTATAAGGTAAAGATAATAAGCTTCATTTTAGGAAAACAACATGTTGATTATATATAATTAATAGGAAAACGTCAAGTAAATCCAATCATATTTTTTATAAAAAATTAATAAAAGCACTTATCAACTGCCTGTCCACTTTACATAAATCTATCCACAATATGTTCATAACTTGTTGATAACTTTATAATGCCATGTTAATAATTTTTTTATTATCCTGTTATTTCTTGTTTTAAACATGTTGATATTCCTTTTTAAAGTTATGCACATCATTTTCCTCCATATATCATAATATGTCAACTTGTTAATAATCCATTTGCATTTATGTGGACAACTTATCATTTGAATTTTTATGGCGTTTGTATTATTATATATTGTAGGATAATTTCGATTTTCTATTTATAGTAAGAGAGAATGGGGCAAAAATATGGAACCTATGGAGTCTATCAGTAAAAAATGGAATGAAATTAAAGAGACGCTCAGAAAAGAATATGAATTATCTGATATTTCTTTCTCTACCTGGATTGAACCTCTTAATTTCTATGAAGTAAAAGATAATATAGTGACTATTTTAATTCCTTCTGATCAGGCTCATGCACTTAATTATATTACTTCCAAATACAGGAGTTTCTTTCAGGTTACTATTTCTGAAATGATGGATCATACCTATGATATAAACTTTATTCTGGAAAAAGATGCAAAGAATAAAAACAATGACCATTTTTCAGCTCCAAGACCAGCTTATAACATCAACTATGAAAACGCCAATCTGAGTTTAAAATATAAATTCGACACCTTTGTAGTCGGCAGTAATAATAAACTGGCTCATTCCGCTTCCCTTGCCGTGGCAGAATCCCCGGGGGAAGTATACAATCCTCTCTATTTATATGGCGGTGCAGGTCTTGGCAAAACCCACTTAATGCACTCCATCGGACATTTTATCCTGGAGAGAAATCCTGATACAAAAGTACTTTACGTTACTTCTGAGAATTTTACCAATGAGGTTATCGACTGTATCAGAAGCGGTGACGCCCTTAAAATGAATAAATTCCGTGAAAAATATCGAACTGTTGACGTTCTGATGGTGGATGATATCCAGTTTATCATAGGTAAGGAAAGTACACAGGAAGAATTTTTCCATACCTTTAACACCCTGCATTCCGCCGGTAAACAAATCATATTATCTTCAGATAAACCACCAAAGGATATGGAAACCTTGGAAGAAAGATTCCGTTCCCGGTTTGAATGGGGATTGATCGCAGATATCCAACCGCCTGACTATGAAACCAGAATGGCCATCCTCAAAAAGAATGCAGAAAATTATAACAAAGAGATAGACGATGAGGTATTTAAATATATTGCAGAAAATATCAAATCCAATATCAGGGAACTGGAAGGAGCCTTCAACAAAATTATAGCTTTCTCCAAATTATATAAGGTAGATATTAACCTCGCGTACACAGAAGAAGCTTTAAAAGATGTAATTTATCCTAACAAACCAAAGGAAATAACACCTTCTCTTATTATAGAAGTGGTAGCTGAACATTTTGGAGTAAGTCCAGAAGATATCACTTCCAAAAAAAGAAATTCTGAATTTGTACAGCCCAGACAAGTTGTCATGTATCTTTGCAGGGAGCTGATCGATACTTCCCTCAATAATATAGGAAAACTTCTTGGCAAGAAAGATCATACCACTGTCATTCATGGTGTGAATAAGATCAAAGAAGAAATGACAACCAATGAAGAACTCAAAAACAAAGTAGACATCATCAGAAAAAAAATAGTTCCATAACAATGTTCAAGTTATTCACTTTTTTATCAACAATCTTTTAACAGACATTGTTATTTTCATAATCTTGCATGTGAATTGACATTAATGTCATTTTTATAACGAAAACAGGCATGTAGATAAGTTGAAAGTTATTATGAAGTTATACAAAGTTTTTCACAGCTTGAACGTTTTCTTTTCAGCTGAAAAATAGTATAATAGATAAGGTTATGCACATATCAACAGCTATTATGATTAAGATTACTGAATTATTATTATTTAAATAACTTATAGCGGCGCACAAAATCTATCACAGGTAAGAAAGGATAATATACACAGATGAAAATTGTATGTACGAAATCGAATCTTTTAACCGGAGTACAGACAGTGTCAAAGGCTGTTCCCAACAAAACTACAATGTCTATTCTGGAATGTATTCTTATAGATACCAGAAATGGTGAAATCAAATTGACTGCCAACGATATGGAGCTTGGTATTGAGACGACAATCGATGGTGAAATATTAGAGAAAGGAATGATAGCGCTTGATGCGAAAATTTTCTTAGAGATTGTCAGAAAGCTTCCTGACAATCATATTACCATTGAAACCAACGAAAATTTCAAGACTACCATTACCTGTGAGAAAGCAAAGTTTAATATCATTGGGAAATCAGGGGAAGATTTTTCTTATCTTCCGGAGATAGAGAAGAAGGATTCTGTGGTAATCTCACAGTTTACTTTGAAAGAAGTGATCAGACAGACAATCTTTTCTATTGCTGATAATGACAATAACAGATTGATGACTGGTGAGTTATTTGAAATCAATCAAGATACATTAAAAGTGGTATCTTTGGATGGTCATAGAATATCCATCAGAAAAATTGCCTTGAAAAATTCTTATGCAAACAGGAAGGTTGTAGTACCGGGTAAGACTTTAAGTGAAGTGAGTAAGATTCTTTCCGGTGATATGGATAAAGACGTAAGCATCTTCTTTACAGAAAAACATATTTTATTTGAATTTGATAATACCTTGGTGGTTTCCAGGTTGATAGAAGGAGAGTATTTCAGAATAGATCAGATGCTTTCCAGCGATTATGAAACAAAAGTGAAGATGAATAAAAAGGAGCTTTTGGATTGTATTGACAGAGCTACTCTTCTTGTGAAAGAAGGGGATAAAAAACCTGTCATCATCAATATTACTGATTCTTCCATGCAGCTTAAGATGAATTCTACTGTGGGCAGCATGGATGAAGAGATTGATATTGCCAAAGAAGGTAAGGATCTTATGATAGGATTTAATCCTAAGTTTTTGATCGATGCTCTTCGTGTGATAGAAGATGAAGAGATAGATCTGTATATGGTGAATCCAAAAGCTCCCTGCTTTATCAGAAATGCACAGGAAAGTTATATTTATCTGATCCTTCCTGTTAATTTTACAACAGTAAGTTAGGATTCTCTGTATTGGTTTCATATTTTTGGGAAGGTATAAAATATTTGTATGATGGAAATAATAAAAATCAGGGATGAATTTATTAAACTTGGACAGGTGATTAAATTGGCTGGGTTTGTACAGTCTGGTGTGGAAGCAAAAATAGAAATACAGGAAGGCTTTGTCAAAGTAAATGGTGAAGTGGAATTACAGCGCGGTAAGAAGATATATCCCGGCGATGTAATAGAATATGATGGACAACAGATTAAGGTAGAAAACTGATGATCATAAAATCATTGGAGTTGGCAGATTTTAGAAATTACGATTCTTTACATATTGATTTCAGTAAAGGAACAAATATCTTATACGGTGATAATGCACAGGGTAAAACAAATATTCTGGAAGCAATCTATTTGTCTGCTACCACAAAATCACATAAAGGAAGTAAAGATAAAGATATCGTTAATTTTAAGAAAGAGGAGTCACATATCAGGACTTATCTTGAAAAAGACGGTATAGATGTAAGAGTTGATATGCACCTTCGTAAAAATAAAACGAAAGGGATTGCTATTGACGGGCAGAAAATCAAAAAAGCTGCGGAACTTCTTGGACTTTTGAATGTTGTTTTCTTTTCACCGGAAGATTTGAGTATTATTAAAAATGGGCCGGCAGAGAGAAGAAGATTCGTGGATATGGAATTATGCCAGCTGGATCAGTTTTATCTTTATAATCTGAACCACTATAATAAGATTGTAAATCAGCGAAATAAACTGTTAAAGGATATGTATTTTAATCCATCTCTCAGAGAAACCCTGAATATATGGGATTCTCAGCTTGTCTCTTTTGGAAGTAAGATTATAGAAAGAAGGCAGCTATTCATAGAGCAGTTAAATGACATTATCTATGATATTCACAGAAAATTATCCGGTGACAGAGAAGAACTGAAAGTAACTTATGAACCGGATGTGTTGATTGAAGATTATGAAAAATCTCTTGCTATGTGCCAGGATAAAGATGTGAAATTAAAACAGACTACAGTTGGACCGCATAGAGATGATTTTTGTTTTATGATAAAAGATGTGGATATCCGGAAGTTTGGATCTCAGGGACAGCAGAGAACTGCTGCATTGTCTCTCAAATTATCAGAAATAGAACTTGTTAAAAAAATAGCCAATGAAAATCCGGTTCTTCTTCTGGATGATGTTCTATCAGAACTTGACAGTCACAGACAAAATTATCTTTTAAGTACAATCGGAGAAATCCAGACAATCATTACCTGTACGGGATTGGATGAATTTGTAAACAACAGATTTGAAATTGATAAGGTTTTTCAGATAGAAAATGGAAAAATAGTCAATCACTCTGACAGTGAAGCATTAACATCGGCACAATAATGGAGGAAAAAATGTCAAACGAATACGGTGCGGATCAGATACAGATTTTAGAGGGACTTGAGGCAGTACGCAAAAGACCTGGTATGTATATAGGCAGTACTTCGACGAGAGGTCTTCATCATTTGGTTTATGAGATCGTAGACAATGCGGTAGATGAAGCTTTAGCCGGCTATTGTGATACCATTTATGTGACCATAAATCAGGACAATTCTGTCACAGTTCTTGATAATGGCCGCGGTATTCCTGTGGGCATTAATCATAAAGCAGGTATTCCGGCTGTGGAAGTAGTATTCACGATTTTACATGCCGGCGGTAAATTCGGCGGTGGAGGATACAAGGTATCCGGCGGTTTGCATGGTGTAGGTGCTTCTGTTGTGAATGCACTTTCTGATTGGCTGGAAGTGGATATCTATAGTGAAGGTAAAATATACAGACAGAGATATGAAAAGGGCCAGGTATGTTATAAGTTAAAAGTCATAGGAGAATGTGAACCTGAAAAGACCGGTACCAGGGTTCAGTTTAAGCCGGATGGTACTATCTTTGAGGACACAGTCTTTGATTATGATACTTTAAAAACAAGACTTCGCGAAACTGCTTTCTTGACAAAGGGTCTGAGAATCGTATTGCAGGATGACAGAGAAAGTCAGGAACAGAAAAAGGAGTTTCATTATGAAGGCGGCATTAAGGAGTTTGTTACATATCTGAATAAAAGTAAAGAGGCTCTTTATAATGAAATCATGTATTTTGAAGGTACCAGAAATGGTGTATATGTAGAGGTAGCTTTACAGCATAATGATTCTTACAATGAAAGCGTATATACTTTTGTAAATAATATCAATACGCCGGAAGGCGGTACACATCTGGTAGGTTTTCGGAATGCCCTCACGAAAACATTTAACGATTATGCAAGAAATAATAAGTTGTTAAAAGATAATGAATCAAATCTTTCCGGTGAAGATATCAGGGAAGGGCTCACGGCGATCATCAGTGTTAAGATTGAGGATCCTCAGTTTGAAGGACAGACAAAACAGAAACTTGGCAATTCGGAGGCAAGAGGAGCTGTAGATAATGTGGTAAGTGAACAGCTTACTTATTTCCTGGAGCAGAATCCTTCTGTGGCTAAGACAATCTGTGAAAAGTCGATTTTGGCGCAGCGCGCCCGTGAGGCAGCAAGGAAAGCAAGGGATCTGACTCGCCGTAAGACCGCATTAGAAGGCAGTGCTCTTCCTGGAAAGTTAGCGGATTGTTCCGATAAAGATCCTAAAAATTGTGAAATTTATATCGTTGAGGGAGATTCTGCGGGCGGTTCTGCGAAGACAGCCAGAAGCCGTGCCACACAGGCAATTTTGCCTCTCCGTGGTAAAATATTGAATGTGGAGAAGGCAAGACTTGATAAAATTTATGCCAATGCGGAAATTAAAGCCATGATAACGGCTTTCGGCACGGGGATTCATGAAGATTTTGATATTTCCAAATTACGATATGATAAAATCATTATTATGACAGATGCTGATGTGGATGGTGCGCACATTGCCACACTTATGCTTACTTTTATCTACCGGTTTATGCCGGAGTTGATCAAACAGGGGCATGTGTATCTTGCGAAACCGCCATTGTACAAGCTCGAAAAGAACAGACAGATTTGGTATGCCTACAGCGATGATGAATTGGATCGTCTTTTAGCAGAAGTGGGCCGTGACCAAAGTAATAAGATTCAGCGTTATAAAGGCCTTGGAGAGATGGATGCGGATCAGCTCTGGGAGACTACGATGGATCCGGAAAGACGTATTCTGCTTCGTGTCAATATGAATGAAGAAGAAGAATCGGAAGTGGATCTTACATTCAATACGCTGATGGGAGATAAAGTGGAGCCGCGCAGAATCTTTATTGAGGAAAACGCAAAGTTTGTAAAGAATCTGGATATATAAGACTTGTAATAGTGTAAATGCTGTTTGTGTGATTGTCAGGATTGTTTGACATGGAGGGAAGATGGACGATCAAATTTTTGATAAGATAGAAGAAGTGGATCTGAAGAAAAAAATGGAAGATTCTTACATTGATTATGCCATGAGCGTTATCGCTGCCCGTGCGCTTCCCGATGTGAGAGATGGTCTGAAACCTGTACAGCGCAGAGTTTTATATTCCATGATTGAATTAAATAATGGTCCTGACAAGCCGCACAGAAAGAGTGCTCGTATTGTCGGTGATACCATGGGTAAATATCATCCTCATGGAGACAGTTCTATTTATGGCGCACTCGTCAATATGGCACAGGAATGGTCTACCAGATATCCTTTGGTGGATGGTCATGGAAATTTTGGTTCTGTGGATGGCGATGGCGCTGCTGCCATGCGTTATACAGAGGCAAGACTCAGTAAGATTTCCATGGAACTTCTTGCTGACATCAATAAAAATACGGTAGATTTTGCGCCTAACTTTGATGATACAGAAAAAGAGCCTACAGTATTACCAAGCCGTTATCCGAATCTTCTGGTAAATGGCACTTCCGGTATTGCAGTGGGAATGGCTACTAATATTCCTCCTCATAACCTGAGAGAAGTTACCAATGCGGTGATTAAGATTATTCAGAATCGAATCGAGGAAAATCGTCAGACAGATATTGAAGAGCTTTTACAGATTGTAAAAGCGCCTGATTTTCCTACCGGAGGCATCATTTTAGGTACCAGAGGAGCGGAAGAGGCATACAGGACTGGCCGCGGTAAAGTAAGAGTGCGTGCCGTTACAAATATTGAGACCATGTCTAACGGCAAGAGCCGCATTATTGTAACAGAACTTCCTTATATGGTAAATAAGGCGAATCTGATATTAAAGATTGCAGATTTGGTAAAATTGAAAAAGGTGGATGGTATCACAGATTTACGTGATGAGACAAACCGTGAAGGTATGCGTATTGTCATTGAACTGCGTAAAGATGCCAATGCCAATGTTATTTTAAATCAGCTTTATAAACATACCCAGCTTCAGGATTCTTTTGGCGTTATCATGTTAGCCCTTGTTAACAATCAGCCAAAGGTTATGAATCTTCTGGATATGCTTACTTATTATCTGCAGCATCAGGAAGAGGTTGTAACCAGAAGAACAAAATATGATCTTGATAAAGCAGAAGAGCGAGATCATATTTTACAGGGATTGTTGATTGCCCTTGATCACATTGATGAGGTCATTCAGATTATCAGAAGCAGCCAGACAACTCAGATTGCCAGAGAAAGATTGATTGAAAGATTTGAACTTTCCGAGGCACAGGCACAGGCAATCGTGGATATGCGTCTGCGGGCACTGACTGGTCTGGAAAGAGAGAAGCTTGAGAATGAACATAGAGAACTTCTGGCAAAAATAGCAGAATTAAAAGCAATTCTTGCAGATGAAAAATTACTTCTTGGCGTGATCAGAGACGAAATGCTTGTTACCGCTGAAAAATATGGTGATGAAAGAAGAAGCCAGATCGGATTTGATGTCTATGATATCAATATGGAAGATCTGATTCCAAGAGATAATACGGTAATCGCCATGACCAGTCTTGGTTATATTAAGCGTATGACGGTGGATAATTTTAAATCACAGAATAGAGGTGGTAAAGGCATTAAGGGTATGCAGACTATTGAAGAAGATTATATTGAAGATCTTCTCATGACTACAACCCATCATTACCTCATGTTCTTTACCAATTATGGCAGAGTGTACCGCCTGAAAGCATATGAGATTCCGGAAGCGAGCCGAACAGCCAGGGGAATTGCCATTGTCAATATTTTGCAGCTTAATCCTGGTGAGAAGATATCTGCCATGATACCGATTAAAGATTATGAAGATAATAAGAATCTCTTTATGGTTACGAAAAAAGGTATCGTGAAAAAGACTCCTGTCATGGAATTTTCCAATGTGAGGAAAAATGGTCTGGCGGCTATCAATCTGCGGGAAGATGATGAATTGATTGAAGTTAAGACCACTTCCAGAGATACGGAAATTTTCCTGGTGACAAAACAGGGTATGTGTATCCGCTTTAAGGAGACAGATGTAAGACCTACCGGAAGGGCATCCATGGGTGTTATCGGTATGAATCTGTCTGACGGAGATGAGATTGTGGGAATGCAGTTAGATCATCAGGGTGATTCTCTGCTCATCGTATCAGAAAATGGTATGGGTAAACGCACTTACCTGGAGGAATTTACGGCACAGAAACGCGGCGGTAAGGGCTTGAAATGTTATAAGATTACTGAAAAAACAGGTTATGTGGTAGGCGTCAAGGCTGTTAATGATGATCATGAAATTATGATGATTACGGATGGAGGTATCATCATTCAGCTTCGCATGGATGAGATTTCCACATTGAAGAGAATTACTTCTGGTGTGAAGATGATTAATCTGGATGAGGGAACTAAAGTTGCCAAGATTGCCAAAGTCCGGGAAAAAATCAGTAATGGTGAAGAGGAATTTGAGAATATTGATGATGCTATGGAAGATATCTCAGAGGAAGAGCAGTAAGGTTATGTAAAAATATAAGATGAGAGACTATAAAATAGCCGTAATAGGTGATATCCACAGTAATCATATAGGATTGGAAAGATGTATTAACCATGCACTGGAAAGAAATGCAGATGAATTTCTTTTTCTGGGAGATTATATCAGTGATTGTCCTTATCCTCAGAAAACCATGCAGATAATCTACGATATGAATCGGCAGTATCCTTGTACCTTTATCAGAGGAAACAGAGAAGATTATATGCTGGATTACAGGAAAAATCCGGATAAAAACTGGACTTATTCATCTGCCAGCGGAAGCCTGCTTTATACTTATGAAAATCTGACAGAACATGATTTTGAATTTTTTCAAAGTCTTGGGATTCAGGGATATTATGAGAAAGCAGGACTTAAGCCATTTCGATATTGTCATGGTTCTCTGACACGTTCTAATGAGATATTAGAACCTGATGCAGACAATACGATAAACATCATGAAAAATCTTGATGTTGCATTATTGGTTTCCGGTCATGTTCATTTTCAGGAAGAGAAACTGTATGCCGATAAGAAAATACTGCATCCGGGTGCGGTAGGTATTTCCTGGTTTTATGATGGAAAAACGCAGTATATGATATTGCACGGTTCACAAAGTGGGTGGGAAGCAGAGTTTTTTCAATTGGAATATGATGTGGAAAAGGTAATAAAAGAATTTGAAACTTCCGGATTAAATGAAAAAGCTCCTTATTGGTCTAAAATCAATATTCATACACTTCGTACTGGAAATGATAAAAATCTTTCCTGTTTAAATCTGGCTATGAAGTTGTGTGAAGAGGAAGAAGGAAGTGTATCCTGGCCTGATATTCCGGAAAAATACTGGCAGCAGGCGGTAAGAGAATTTGGAATAGAGGATGAAAAGTAAAAATGATTTAATGTAAAACCCGCCCTTGCTATGAACTGCAAAGGCGGGTTTTGTACATCTGTTCTGACAGAATATTTATTCTTCTTCATGATTATTTCTTTCAATAGTCATAGAGATGATTCCACAGAAAATTCCAAAAATCGGAAATACAACCCATGCGGTTTGCCATAAATTACCGATTAAACCACAGGCAACAAATATAATGGTAGCTATGATCATAGTACAGCCACAGTAGAATCCTTTTTTCTTATCATTTTGATAAGTCTGGGAGTTGTGGTCCTGCATGAGATTATAGTGTTTAATATTATATTTACTGCTCTGTGTACCAGCATAAACAAATAATATCACAGCAATCGTTACGAACAACAGGAATACGCAGCTCATGATTTCTTCCAGATTAATACTACTTTCCTGCATACTTCCGGATACTATTTCAGTTCCCATCATGAGGATTAGTCCGACAATAATCAGTACAACGCCAGATGTAATAAGAGTGATAAGTTTCTTATGAAAAGCATCTTTTTCTTCTTCTGAGTAGAAATCTTCTATATAAGGATGTTTTTTTGTAAAATAACTGTCCTGTAATCCTGCAACTATGAAAATCGCTACAGCCACTACAACAAAAAGGAAAAATACAATAGCTGATATCATATCCATGTCAAAATTCTCGCTTTTTGGAAGTACGGCACATAAAAAAGCACACATTGTCAATCCAAAAAGAATAAGTCCTACACCTATTGTAATCCATTTACTGAATTGATTTTTATGACTGTCATAATGATTGGTATCTTCTACATATTGAGTGCTGATATCTTTCTGCATCAGATCATCCAATGTGCAGTGAAATAAGTTTGCAATTTGTAAAAGTTTATCCGTTTCAGGAAAAGTGGTATCTGATTCCCATTTGGAGACAGATTGCCTGGATACTTCTAATAATTCTGCAAGCTGTTCCTGTGTCATGTCTTTTTGTTTTCTTAAAAATTGTAAATTTTGTCCTAAACTCATAACTAACCTCCATCATTTATACTTTTCATGTTAAGCTGTGCCGGCCACATGCACTGAATGTTGTTTCAGTACATGAATATTGTATAAAAACAGAGAAGGCAACTCTATCAATCTGATGTTGCTTTTGAATATTTTCATGTAAAAACCAGGTTGCATTCCTCTAAATACAAGGTTTTCTTCATAAATGATAACATATTATGATGGAATTGTAATGTATTTGGAAATTTTTCGTAATATACAGCCGGAAGATATTGAAGATGTATCTGAACGTTATGTACCTCTTTATAGTACAGAACGGGAAAGCGATACAGTAAAAAAGATAAATATTTCAAAGTATCTTCCTTTTACTAAAGACGAAAATACGCTTTATTTACCGCTTTATATTGTTTTTCTTATTGAACATAAAATAAAAGCAGAGTATAATGTTTCTATGCAGATGCTTCGTTATATGGTTCACATATGGGAAGATTATGAAAAAGAAATGGAAAAGAAATATTCCGGAATAAGTAAAATGAAAGATTTTTAAATTCAAAACAAGAGGAAGAAGCGAAGGAAGAGATAAGCAAAGTATATGGGGATTGACTTTTCGTCAATCCCCATGCTGTCTCAATTAACATCATATAATTTTTTCAAAATCTTCTACACCGTGTTTACACCAGGGGCATATAAAATCAGGGGGAAGTTCTTCACCTTCATAAATATAGCCGCATACATTACAACGCCATCCCTTGGCAGAAGAAACAGAAGGCTGAGGTTTAACAAATTCATGATAAAAAGAGTAGGTCATTGCTTTTTCACCAGAAATAATTTCGCAATCATTTATCGTTGCAATAAAAAGTAAATGAGTTTCCAGATCGATTGTATTTGTGACTTTACAGTCGATAAAAGCACTGGTATGTTTGGTCAGATAAGGTAATTCCTGTTTGGTTAAGGTAAAGGGATAATTGACAAATTTATCTATTTTACGGCCACTCTGAAACCCAAAATGCTGAAAAAGAGAGAAAGGTGCAGTCTCAGAAAGTACGGAGAGGGAAATCATTCTTGATTTCTGAATAATCTCGCAGGTTAAATTTTCCTTGTTGATGGCAACAGCTATCTGCTTTGGACTATCAGTGATTTGCATTACAGTATTGACGACACATCCATTCATTTTCTTATCAAATTTAGATGCTGCGATATACAGTCCATAAGATATTTGAAATAGTGCTTTTGGGTTCATAGAGTATTCCTCATCCTTCTTTATTGATTCATAGTAATTTTTGTTTGTAAATAAAATGTAAAATAGTTATTTTTATAAAATTGTTTTCTGTATCTATTGGCAGTTAATGAAAATAGTATATGAATATTTTGAAATTCTATTCCTGTTAATATCGGACGATTGCTTCCTGCATGGGTGTATCTTACTTATCTAAAGGGATTGATTATCTTTATTTTGAATTATGCAATGGATAATCTACATAATCATATTATTTAAAAAATATAATAAGAATGGAGAGTAACAGCGAAGCCAAAGACTAAACTATTACGATGTTGAATATATTCAGGTACATAAAACTTGCAAATTAAAAATAGAAGAACTAGAATAAGTAAGATAATTATTATATTGGAATATCAGTTTCATAAAAGAAAGGCAAGAAGATTCCATGGAATTTAAGAGTGCAGAAGAAAAAAGAAATTATATGTTGGAAGAGCCAGTGAAAAAGCTGGTATGCAGACTGGCAGTTCCTACGATTTTAAGTATGTTAGTAACTTCTTTTTATAATATGGCTGACACTTTTTTTGTGGGAAAAATTAATACACAGTCTACCGCAGCTGTGGGAGTTGTTTTTTCTCTTATGGCGATCATACAGGCTGTAGGATTTTTATTTGGGCATGGGTCTGGAAATTATATTTCCAGAAAACTAGGTGCCGGTGAAATAGAAGAAGCTCAGAAAATGTCGGCTGTGGGATTTTTTACATCATTTTTGGCCGGTCTTATTATTATGATTGGCTGTTTGCTCTTTATAGAGCCGCTTTCCTATGCTTTAGGTTCTACCAGAACGATTCAGCCTTATACGGTTGCTTATTTGAGAATCATTCTCATTGGTGCTCCAGCAATGACGGCGTCTTTGGTACTTAATAATCAGATGCGTTTTCAGGGAAGCGCTTTTTATGCGATGATTGGTATCGTGTCGGGTGCAGTTATTAATATTGTTCTGGATCCTGTTCTGATTTTTGGCTTTGAAATGGGAATTGTAGGAGCGGCATTGGCTACAACGATCAGTCAGTATTTAAGTTTTATTTTTCTGCTGATTATGATCAGAAGAGGCGGTAATATTCAGATTAGTCTGCAGAATTTTAAACCTAACCTGCATTTTTATAAAGAAGTAATCAGGGGCGGTATTCCTTCGCTGTTTCGACAGGGTCTTGCCAGTGTTGCTACTATCTGTCTGAATCATGCAGCGGGTGTGTATGGTGATGCAGCAATAGCGGGTATGTCGATTGTATCTCGTATTATGATGTTCGTAAACTCTGCTTTGATTGGTTTTGGACAGGGATTTCAGCCAGTATGCGGATTTAATTATGGAGCTAAGAAATATAAGAGGGTTCTTGACGCATTCTTTTTCTGCGTAAAGGTAGCATTTTTCTGTCTTACCGGCGTTGCCGTGCTTGTTTTTATCTTTGCTCCTCAGTTGGTGACAATCTTCAGAAAAGGTGATGTTGACGTGATACGCGTGGGGACGGCAGCACTTCGATATTCTATTGTGGCATTGCCTTTAAGTTCCTGGATTATCATGTGTAATATGATGTTACAGTCTATCGGAAAAGGTTTGAAGGCATCTATAGTGGCTTCCGCGAGACAGGGAATTTTTTTCCTGCCGTTAATTGCAATTCTGCCGTATTTCTGGGGACTTACGGGTGTGGAAATCTGTCAGGCAATATCGGATATTTTTGCTCTGACAGTGTCTGTGCCATTAGGAGTGAGTGTGATCAGAGAAATGAAGCGGGACGATGTAAACGTCCCGCAAGGTTAGTCAAGCAGATAATTTTGAGCTTGATAATGAGAGAAATTAAAGTTTCTTAAGTGCATATTGTCTGCATGATATTCCATGCGGTTATAATAGTCAATTGTCCAAAACAGATTGTATTGTGTTTTATATTCTGTATAATCTGATGAGTTATAAAGAAAAAGTGTTGTCCGTATATCTGTGATATCAGGATTGATCTGCGGATTTAGTATGGCTGGGGCAGCATCGCTTGAAAGGCCTGCCAGATATCTTCTTCCGCTTTCTGTATATGCTTCATGAGTCAGGTTATAACGGGCAATCCAGTAGTCGGGATGAGAGAATGATAAAGCAATATAAAATACAGTGACTACTGCCATGCCATAGGCAAAGAGAGGAAACTTCTTATGGTAGATAAAAATTGTGACGCCGGTCATCAGAAGAAAGATAACGGCCAATGTCCATAATACTTGTATTCTTTTGAAGGTCAGGTGATATCTGTCAATGTACATGAGCATTCTCAAAGCGCTGGACAGTATCATAATATAGGTGCATCCGCTGATGATGGTTAGAACAATTTTTAATACCATATTATCTCTGAATAAGTATAGGCAAATTAATACCAACAGCAAATTTAAAATACAGACAGTAAGCAGTTGGAAAAATCCTTCTCTGGCATAACTTGCATAAGTATAACCAGCCGGAAGCTGCATATTACCAATAAAGAGATAAATAATCTGAATGATGCTGAACATGAGGTAAAGTACTGAAAGCGCTGCTGTTACAACAATGGCAATAATGGGATCAAAAATTCTTTTGTCTGTCACTTCTTCCGTCACATTTTTCTTTCCAAGTGCTGCGAAGATTGTATAGGAACTAAAGAAGACTGCAGTGATAAGAAACAGGATACACGTAACTTGCCATATATTAATGGCCTCAAAAAAACGTTGAAACATATTTGCAAAGACAATATCAGCACTGGTAAGTAACAGTATCATTACAAATAAGAGAGGAATTGCAATAGCAATACCGATGCATACAGGTAGAAAATAGCTCTTTTTACCTGTTTTTTGCTGTTTTTGGGCATCAAAATAAGAAATCATGTCGCCAAAGGGACGTAACAGACAAATAAAACAGGTACCTATCGTCTGGCAAATAGCAGTAACGTATTTTGGCAGATTCCATGTATTGTCATTGTATACTGTATGCAATATCAGAATAAAAGAAAGCAGGAAGATGCCTAACTTATTAATTAAGAGTATCTGTGGAGAACCGGTCATACAGTTGGAAATGCCCAACAGCAGTATACTAATGATATAAAAAATGCTGTCTTTTTTGTATGGAACCCCTAACTTTGACATAGAGAAGAAGAAATAGCAAAGGGTTCCGGCGACGAAAAAAGGGTAGGTAATACCGGAGGCATTTCTATAAAGACAGAAAGTATAAAATATGGCATAGAAAAAACTGCTAAGACCAAAGAATGGAAAATTCTTTTTCATGTTCCTGGTGTAAATGTTATCCGTATTTTCTTTGGTTGAAGACATTGGTGCAGCCTGATAAATTTGGTTGGGGTAAAGCTGAGCCGCAGCCTGAGGATTTGTTTGAGGTTGATTCATTGCTTGAAAATGATTGGTTTGTTCCATGATTTAATCTCCTTTCTTTTTCATATCGTCAGATTCTTCTTTGTTTTCTTCGTCTTTTGTATCTTCCACATATTCCAGAATATCTCCTGGCTGACAGTTCAACGCTTTGCAGATTTCATTTAAGGTGGAGAGACGAATTGCCTTGGCTTTATTATTTTTAAGGATGGACAGATTTGCAAGGGTGATGTCGATATCACCAGCCAGTTCGGTAAGCCCTTTCTTGCGCATTGCCATCATGACGTCCAGATTAATGATAATTGCCATATCAGTGTTTGCTCCTTTGTTTCTATCATTTGAAGTTCGTATTTATATGGTCAGATCGTTTTCCAGTTTGTAAGTAATGGCCTTGTCAAATACCTGGGCAAGTACCTTGCTGAAAAGCCCGGCAATCACAAACACCAGAATAACAATCAATACTGCCGGAGTCAGGTAGATAAACAGGCGGCATGCTGTGATCACAGCGATAAAGAAACTGTAGATGCTCATCTTTTGCAGACTTACCACGTTTTCCCGGATAAAGCAATCATCATTTAAGACGGAACTGAACATTTTCCGAAGCTGTTGTAAAATAAGCACGGCAAAAATGCCGGATAATAAAAGAATAACAAACAGAGAATAAAAGTTATTTTCAAAATAGCTGTTGTAGAGTCCATAGAAATGAATACTTAACGGAAGTGTGGCAGTTACAATGATTCCGGCGTAAAACATGAAGTCTAACAGATATTTCGTAAAGATGGTCAGTTTGTCTTTCATTTTGATATGTCCTTTCTGTTATTCAATCAATGTATGTTCAGAGATTTTATTTTACTGTAATTTTAAAATAGCACGCCTAAAAACGAATGTCAACAAATATTTATTGATATTCGATAAATTTTTGTTCCAAAGCAATATTGAGTCATGATAGAAGAAAATTACCCGGATTTTCATTTATACTCTGACATGTTATAATGCGTTTAATACAAAATCTGTGTATAAAGCCAGAGATTGATCTCCTTTTAAATAATCAGTATGAATTTAGAACAGGGATAGAATGGTTTGAAAGGTAAAAGGAAAGAACACAATGTGAGTTATAGATATGGAGGAATGTCATGCAATATACGTCTGTTTATCAGTCCCCTGTAGGAAATATACTTCTTGCTGCTGACGAAATTGGTCTGACGGGACTTTGGTTTTATGGTCAAAAATATTATGCCGATAAGTTAGATGCAGAACATGAAGAAAAAGATTTGCCAATATTTGAAACATCAAAAAGGTGGCTGGATATCTATTTCTCCGGACAGAAACCGGATTTCATGCCCTCTGTTCATCTGATTGGTTCCTCTTTCCGGATCAGTGTCTGGAAGTTATTACAACAGATTCCATATGGACAGACGGTGACTTATAAGGAACTGGCAGCAAAAATTGCGGAAGAGAAAGGTCTTGCTCATATGTCTGCCCAGGCTGTAGGCGGTGCGGTGGGCCATAATTCCATTTCTGTCATCATACCTTGTCACCGCGTGGTGGGTTCTGACGGAAGTTTGACTGGATATGCGGGAGGACTGGATATCAAGAAACACCTTCTTTCTCTGGAAGGGGCGGATGTGAGTAGATTGTAGTTAAATTAGAAAATACAAAAAGAGGAGCTAAAATTGTTCCCGGCTATTTGCATGACAAATGGTTTTGTTCGGTGTATGATAGTAGTAAGCAAAAGGAAATGAAAAAGGAAGTATATATGGAAGACGGCAAAGTAATTCTTAAAAAGATAATTATCAAAGAAGATGAGAAACCGGAAAACGTGATAAAAGAGTCAAGTCCACAGCCGCAGATTCCGGAAGATGTGAATATGCTGGTGACAGGGATGCTTCATAAGGGTGAAAAGTCATTTGTAAGGGTTTCCTTTCTTCGCGGGAAGGCCTGGGCAGAAGGAATTGTACCTGATGCAAAGATTGAAAAATCACAGGGATTTACGGAAGAAGAAGTGGCCAGGCTTGAGGCGTATCTTTTGGAACAGAAGTCTATGATTATGGAACAGGCAAAAGGCGTCAATCCACTTAGAAAGATGTTTGACATGTGACCGGGGCGGGGTTTCAAGCAGTTATTATCTGACTGCAGAATATACGGGAGACAGAAATGCTATTCGGTAACTTTTCGGAATGGACAGTAGAGAATCTTATCATACGGGTGGTGGTATCCATGTTTCTTGGCGGTATCATCGGTCTTGACCGGGGGATGAAACATCGCGGTGCGGGTACAAAAACGATGACTGTAGTTTGTCTTGGTGCCACTTTAGTGATGTTGACAGAGCAGTATATTCAGGTTCATTTTCCGGGTCTTGCCAATATGAACCGTCTGGCGGCACAGGTGATCAGCGGTGTGGGCTTTCTGGGCGTGGGAACAATCATCATATCAAATCACCGTGTCAGGGGTCTTACGACTGCGGCGACTCTCTGGGCCAGCGCTACCATTGGACTGGCTGTAGGGATAGGATTTGTGGAAGGAGGCGTATTGATCACACTTGTGATGCTGCTGTCTCTGCATATTCTTCCCTTTGTGGAGCGCTTTGCCACCAGAAATTCCAGATATTGTAATGTGATCATTGACCTGGAAGAGAGCCGGTATCTTCATGTCATTATTCAGGATTTGAAAGCAGCTGGCGTTGCAGTGGATTCTATGGAAATCAGTACTTCTAAGATTGGGGACAGCATTTCGGCATATCTGATTCTCCATACCGGTAAAGGCATGGAGAATACAGAGATTTACGAAATTATTACTAGATCAGATAAAGTTGAATCAGTAGATTTTCTTTAAGAAGATTATTTAAGTATTAATCCCACCGGACAGTGATCGGATCCCAGAATATCTGTATAGATGACAGCATCTTGTAACCGGTCTTTTAAAGACGCAGAGGTAAGGAAATAGTCAATACGCCATCCCGCATTCTTCTGCCTGGCACTGAAACGATAGGACCACCAGGAATATACGCCTTCCAAATCCGGATAAAAGTGACGGAAAGTATCTATAAATCCGGCTTCCATTAAAGCAGTGAATTTTCCCCGTTCTTCGTCTGTAAAGCCGGCGTTTTTGTGATTGGATTTGGGATTCTTTAAGTCAATTTCTTTATGGGCCACATTTAAATCACCGCAGAAGATGACAGGTTTGGTCTCTTCTAATTTTTTCAGATAAGCTAAAAAGTCTTCTTCCCATTTCATACGATAGTCCAGGCGCGCCAGTTCATTCTGGGAATTAGGCGTGTAAACTGTAATGAAATAAAAATCAGCATATTCTAAAGTGATGACACGTCCTTCATGGTCATGCTCCTCAATCCCAATCCCATAGGAAACATGTAAGGGCTCTTCTTTGGTAAAGACAGCTGTACCGGAATATCCCTTTTTTTCTGCATAATTCCAATATTGATGGTAGCCTGGCAAATCCAGGTCAATCTGTCCCGCCTGTAATTTGGTCTCCTGCAGACAGAAGATATCTGCATCCGTTTCTTTAAAGAAGTCCAAAAAACCTTTGCCTGCACAGGCTCTTAATCCGTTTACGTTCCAGGAAATAAATTTCATAATGTCCTCATTTCTATTCTGCTTTTGTCAAATAAATTTCTAATTATCATAATATCTCAAAATCTCTGTTTTCACAATCTCTTCTGACAGAGCATACATGTCATCCAGGCGTTTTTCGTAATTCTCTAAAGTGAGCTGTCCTTCGCCGCGGGCCAGCTTTTCGTAAATCTGTCGGTTAATATCTTTGGAAAAATGAATCATATCCATATAATTGTCCAGATTGTTAATGGTTTCTTTGTCGTCCTGATAAAAGTATATTTCCACATTATCATAGGCAAGCAATGCCTTGATAGCCTGCTTTTCGTTGTAAATGACAGCATCCCGCTCACCTGTTCTGTAAACATTGTCCCACCAGAGCATGGAATAGGGAGAGAAGAAAAATTTAAACGTTGTCTTAGGGTGTGCCTCAACTTGTTTTGTGAGAAGCGCAATATTGGCTTTCAAAGTTTCTTCGTTAGCAGTTTCCGGCTGCATTTCCTTGATCACGGGCAGGCGGCCATAGAGTCCTGTTGCCAGATCGGCTCCGAAATATTTCCATTGTGCCCAGTTATAAGAATCGCCCTCATCGTAATGACCAATAAAGGAATAAGCCAGCATGTAGGGAAGTTTTTCCATCAGCACATCTTTATTCAGCACATAGTGATAGTCGTTAAAGGGATTCTTGTCATACAAATACATGGGACAGCCGGTGGATTCATAGGTGGGCGTTGTATCTGCGGACAGGGAAGAAGGATCTATGTTATAGAAAATATAATCCAGATCGTGTTCTTCATAAGCGATATCCAGCAGGTAACAGAGATCCGCTGTGGCGCCGTAGGAACGGATTGCCTTAATGGTCCGGCAGTGAAAGCCTTCGTCAAACCAGCCATTGTTATAATTTTCACAGACAGAGGATCCCACGATGAGCGCATTGTAGTCAAAGTTGCGCAGGGTTCCCACGCATTGGTACTCCTTGTCGGTCAGTACTGCTTTCAGACCGGGCAGCGGCTTGTGATAGTGGTAAAAGGGATCAAAGATTACCACTGCCGCAAGCAGAGCGCCCAGCAGGATGAGAGTTCTAATGAAAAAGGATTTGATAAATTTTTGTTCCATATGTGAAGGTTTTCCTCGCTTCCGGGCATTCGCCCTATTAAACCACAATCTGACAAATATGTCTGCGAGCAGCCAATTTGTCATCTTATGCTTTAACACTGCTCATTGCTGTCAAAAGTTAAAATACAAAAAGGTGCTTACCTGGGAGAGGGAGATGATGCACCATATGAAGAGGATGCAGATTCCCCAGCAGGTTCTGGAGGTCAGTTCATTGTGGGTTGCCCGTTCGTAGGCGTTTCTTCGGAAGATAAGGAAGAAAGCCAGGGCAAATAATATAAACATAAACAGCAGGTATACGTAATTTACAAAACCCGGAGCAACAAATTCCAGGGCTTGTCTGATGACATATATTTCCGGGATATCAAGCTGTGCGGCGACTTCGTAAATCTTACCGGTAAACTTACCGGAAAACAGGTTTTTGAATAATTGTATTGCTCCTAACATGCTCTCACTTCTGAAAAAGAAGAGAGAGAGGTTAAAGAGGGAAAAGGTAAAGATCCATCCTAGCCACGCAGGAATGTGAAATTTAGAAGGGCGCTTTTCCTGCCGCCCCCCAATCCCGATGATTCCCAGATTATCCCAGACTACCAAAAGTCCCTGCATGGCGCCCCATGCCACATAAGTCCAGGCGGCTCCATGCCATAAGCCGCTTAACAGAAAGATGATAAAGGTGTTTAACAGCATGCGGACTTTCCCCTTTTTACTCCCGCCAAGGGGAATATAAACATAGGTCACGAAAAAGCGTGACAGGGTAATATGCCAGCGCTGCCAAAACTCCTTGATACTGCAGGAACGATATGGCGAATCGAAGTTAACGGGAAGTTCGATATGAAACATTCTGCCAAGACCAATGGCCATATCGGAATAACCGCTGAAGTCAAAATATAATTCAAATGTGTAAGCCAATATCACAAATACAGTAGAAATGCTGTCCAGGGAGAACGTCTGTGCAAATCCATAATTGGCCATCAGCCCAAAAGTATCTGCAAGCAAAACCTTTTTGGCAAGTCCCAGAATGAAAAGATAGATTCCTCTGGCAAAAGAAGGCGCGTCGAATCTGCGGCGGGAATGGTCTTCAAACTGGGGAATCATTTCTTTATAAAGCACAATCGGTCCTGCGATCAATTGTGGAAAGAAAGTGACAAAGGTCAGATAATTCAGAAAACTGTAATGCTCGCATCTGTCAAGGGCCCGGTCAATGATGAAGGACAGCTGTTGAAAGGTAAAGAAGCTGATACCAAGAGGCAGCAGGATATGTTTCAGGTTAAAGTCCGTGTGAAAAGCCAGATTTATATTTTCAATAAAAAAATCATAATATTTGAAATAAAACAAAATACCGAGGTTGAGAACAATTCCGGACAGAAGGCCCAGACGATTAAAAAGGGGCAGGTGCTTTTTGCCGTCAGGCAAACTTTCCTGAGACTGACGTTTGTCCGGTGGGATTCTGGTCAGCAGATAGCTCAGTGCATAGTTCGTGGCAATGCTGCAAAGAATGATAGCCAGATAACTAACATTAAAATAGCCATAAAACCATAAGGACATACCGGCCAGAAACAGACTGGCCAGTTTGTATTTTCCATATCGGTTGAGCCCGTACCATCCGATGAGCGCAGCGGGCAAAAAGATAAATATAAAAATGTAGGAATTAAATAACATACAATAACGGAATTCCTTCCTGCATACATATTTTTCTAATATAGGTAAAAAATAATAGTGACTGGTGGATACACCTTGCTATAGTATAGCAAATCCGGACACAGCTTACAAGTTAAATGCCCTGCTGGAAAAGTGTGTCCTGTTTTGCGGAATAAAATACGGCTTTTACGGGAAAAGGGCAGAAATGGAGAAAATATGAGAATAAAAACTTTGTGGATAATGATGTGGGTTATGTTTTTGCTGACGGGTTGTGGTGACAGTATGCCGGAAGATGAACTGGTGAACAGAGGGGCTTCCCGGATGGAAAATGATGGCGATGATCTGCAGGCCAGCAGTTTTCCTTTTCTTAACATGGAAGAAGAGTATCAGAAGAAACGGGAATTTTATACATTGCCTGAGTTAAAGAAAGAGGTTGAAGAGCTTCTGGGAGACCATTACTGGCCGGAAGTGGATATGTCCAAGGAAGAGCTTGAGAGACTGACAGGGATATCGGAGGATATGTATGTGGATTTTCTGGCAGAGAAACAGTCACTGGATTCCCATATTGATACAATGATCATTATTCATGCCAAGGAAGATTATGTGGAAGCAGTGGAGCAGGCAATGGAGAAGTATCGCAGCAAGATTATTGAGGAAAATTATAAGTATCCGCAGAATCTTGGTAAGGCCAGGGCTTCCCGGATGGAGATCATTGACGATTATGTCTGCTTTGTACAGCTGGGTGCAGATACAACGGCAGTGGCCGATAAAGGGTCTGATGCAGTGACAGCCTATTGCCTGGAAGAAAATGAACGGGCACTTTATGTGTTGGAAAAGGCTATTCTTGAGTAAGGGATTTGCATAGGTAAAGTATTATTTAACGTAGTAATAAGTCCAAAGTTATGATAGAATGATATGGGAAATATATCAATTTAAGAATTAACGAAACGTTAACTTAGCAGTCAGTGAGAGTAGGAGAATTGCGATGAATGGACTTATTCAGATTTCAAAGTATGCAGGCATGAGAAACGATCTGGCGCAGGCGGGCGGCGGCAACACTTCCGTCAAAATAGACGATCAGGTCATGTTAGTTAAGAGTTCCGGATATCAGCTGGCTGATGTGAATCGTGACAGTGGATACATGAAAGTGGATTATCGGCTGATTGTGGATTATTTTGAGAAAAATATGACGGCTGGCACGGAAAATATATTGACAGAAGAGACAGGGAAAGAGCTGCTTTTACAGGCGCAGATGGAAGAAGGACGTGCATCTATCGAGACTTTTTTACATGCCGTAACAGGTAAATATACATTGCATTCCCATCCAACCCTTGTGAATATACTGGTCTCCAGGAAGGACGGTATGGAGGAACTTCGAAATCTTTTTCCGGAGGCTGTTTTAGTATCTTACAGGAAACCCGGAGCAGCCTTGGCTGAGGCATGTTACAGAGCATGTAAAGAACATACTTCCCTGAAGAAAGGCTGTGAGGTTATTTTTCTGGAAAATCATGGTCTGGTGGTCAGTGCTGATACGCCGGAGAGCGTGATTGAAAGAACAGAAGAGATTCTTAAGAAGATTGCGAATCATTTACATATTTCTTATAAAATATATCCCTCTGCCACCAGGATATGGGATATGCTTCTGCGGATTCCCAGCTTGCAGGATATGATTGTTTATTCTGCGCAAAGCCAGTATCTTTCATGGGAATATATCGGGGAAACGCTGATTGGGCCGGGTCTGTGGAATCATGCTTTTTGTCCTGACTGTGTGGTCTATGGCGCCAGGAAGATGCTGAATCTTTGTGATGATTTCAGTCGGCGGGATATCGTGGATTTCATGGAAACCCAGGGCGTACCTGTTCTGGTCAGCTACCGCAGGCATATTTATATCATAGCGGAGAGTGTGAAGAAAGCGCAGGAGATTGAGAATGTGATGAGTTTTGCCGCACAGGTTCAGGCGGCAAATCTGAAGAAAGAGATGAAATATCTGAATGAGAGTGAACAGGATGAGCTGTTAAACTGGGACAGTGAGAAATACCGCAGGATGATGAAATAGGAGGGATGGCCATGTATGTAATCATTCCCATGACGGGTTACGGTTCCCGCTTTGTGGCGGCAGGATATCAGGAGTTAAAGCCCTTTATTCCGGTTATGGAGATACCGGTCATAGAGTGGATTGTAAAAAGAATGTATCCGGCAGAAACAGATTTTATCTTTGTTTGCCGGGGCGAGCATCTTAAGAAGGATCCGGCCATGAGAAACCGGCTTACGGCGCTTGCTCCTAAGGCAAGAATTGCGGCCATCGATGATTGGATCAAGAAAGGACCCGTCTATGATGTACTGCGGGCCTATCGGGCACTGAAGGAAACTGGGCAGATTGACGCAGAGGTTCCCTGTATCATCAACTATTGTGATTTCTATATGACCTGGGATTTTCAGAAGTTCGCGGATACGGCGCGCGCGAGGGACTGTGACGGCAGCGTTCCCTGCTACACAGGGTTTCATCCGAATCTGCTGCCTCAGAACAATTACTATGCTTCCTGTCTGACAGATGAACAGGATAATCTGATAGAGATTCGGGAAAAGTATTCTTTTGAGGAAGATAAGACCAGGGCGAAACATTCCCCCGGGGTCTATTACTTTAAAAACGGCAGGATCATGGAACAATATTGCCAGATACTGACAGAACATGAAGAATGTGCTATTAACGGTGAATTTTATGCCAGTCTGCCGTATAACTTTATGGTGCAGGATGGACTGAAAGTTTGGGTACCCACCAATGTGGATTATTTCTGTCAGTGGGGCACGCCGGAGGATATGCGGGAATTTGTGTACTGGACAGACCTGATTCGTCACAGAGACTGTGAGGCGGCGGATCAGGCGGCAGCAGAAGCAGTTAAGTCTGCGGGGAAGGTGTTAATTCCCATGGCAGGAGCCGGCCAGCGATTTGCCGAAGCGGGATATAAAGTACATAAGCCGGCTATTATGACCATGGACCGGCATGAAGGAACGGATAAACCCATGGTGGTCTGTGCCACCAAAGATCTTCCGGGTGTCAGGAAGGATGGCAGTAATGTAATCTATGTGGATAGGACTTTCCATAGAGAGGACGGCGTGGAGGAGGTCATCAGGAAGTATTACCCGCAGGCGCGGTTCATTACCATTGATCACCTGACGCAGGGGCAGGCCTGTACCTGTATGCTGGCGGAAGAATATCTTGATCCGGAGGAGCCGCTTTTGATTGCCGGCTGTGATAACGGTATGGATATGGATGAGACAGTATTTCATGAATTGACGAAAGACTGTGACTGTATTGTCTTTACGTATCGCCACAATGAGGCGGTTTTAGCCAATCCCAATGCCTATGGCTGGATGATTACGGATAAAGAGGGGAATATCACGGGTACTTCCATCAAGAAGGCGATTTCTGAGACACCTATGGAGGATCCGGCAGTGGTGGCCACATTCTGGTTCAGGAAAGCAAGGATTTTTCTGGAAGCAACAGCCAAAATGATACAGGAAGATGACAGGATCAATGGGGAATTTTATGTGGACCAGACTGTGAAGCATATTCTGGATTTACAGTATCGGGCGAAGATTTTTGATATTGACCGTTATGTGGGCTGGGGCACCCCGGCAGACTATGAAGGATATCAGAAGACGTATACATATTTTAAGGATTTCCTTAAGAGAGAAAATCTGATATAATGACCGCAGAAGAAAAACAAGCGACTGCAAAGCAGGCATTTGTTTTTCTTGCGTCATTAACGAGAAAACGTCCGATATAACAGGATAAAAAGTGCGTTAGCATGGGTTTGTGAGTTACATAAGAAAGACATGGGTCTGTCAGATGTTACAGAAATTACATGCGCTTGATATGGAAAAGAATTATCAGAAATATTTGAAGGCTGCCATTCTTGTGGGAGTCTTATTCAAGTTGCTTCTGATGGGGCTTTTTTCTTCTGATTATCAGGATATGATGTTTATTCCTTTCGTAAAGTGTTTCTTAAACGGGGAGAATCCTTATCAGTTTTATTATGATCACCAACTGCTCTCCTCCTTTCCCTATCCTCCTGTGATGCTGTTTGTGGAGTGTATTGGCGGGATTTTTGTCACGGTATTTTCCGGGATGTCTGTTTTTGCCCGGAATCTGGTGTTCAAACTGCCGATTCTTCTCATGGATTTATTGGGTTTATATTATCTGATGCAGATTTTTAAAGATAAGAGAAAGTATATTCTGATATTATATTTCTTGTCTCCTATCATTTTATATGCCTCTTATATGCATGGTCAGCTGGATATCATTCCCACGGTGTTTTTGGTGGGGGCGGTCTATTATCTGGCAGAGACGAATAGGATGGCAGAAAAGCATTTTTCCAACCAGTGGAAATTTATTATTTTTCTCACACTTGCACTTTCCTCCAAATTTCATATTGCAGCAGTACTTCCCCTGTTCTTTCTTTACATATATAAGAAAAAGGGGCGCCGCAAGGCGGTGATTATGATGGGGCTTCCCGTCCTTGCTACAGGAGCGATCGTGATGCCGTTTTGGGGAAGCGGTTTTGCCAATATGGTATTATTGAATAAAGAACAACAAGTCATTGACAGGGTCTATCTGGATTATGGTAATACACATTTGCTGCTTTCTGTGCTGGTACTGCTCTTTATATATTTCCAGGCTTTTCAGATTAACCAGATGAACAGGGATTTGCTGATCAGTATGACAGGGCTGCTGTTTTCTGTTTTTCTTGCTTTTGTGCCTGCAATGCCGGCCTGGTTTATCTGGATTGTGCCGTTTTTCATGTTGTATCTGGCAGGATTATCTGAGAACCGCGGTAAGATGGTTCTGATATACGGCTTGTTTAATTTCCTGTATTTATTATATTACGTATTTTTCCATACAACGCAGTTTGTGGATTTATATATTCTTGGCAGGGATTTAAGCTGTTTAAAACGGACTGATGCGATGTTAAAAAACATCGTATTTACCCTGATGGTGGGAGTTTTTTTGATTCTGGTTATCTGTATGTATCTGTACGGTGTTAACAGCAATTCCTATTACCGCAGAAGGAACCGGCCCTTTACGATTGGTATTGCCGGGGACAGCGGTGCAGGTAAGAGCAGACTGCTTGCCATGTTGAAGGAACTATTGTCGGAGGATCATATTCTATGCGTGGAGGGCGATGGAGACCATAAGTGGGAACGCGGGAATGTGAACTGGAAAGAGATGACGCATTTGAATCCACAGGCCAATTATCTCTACAGGCAGGCTGAGGATTTACAAATACTTCGCGGGAATAATACAATCAGACGGGCGGATTATGATCATGAGACGGGAACCTTTACCAGTAAGAAACGGCTGACGCCTAAGCCCTATATCGTTATGTGCGGTCTACATTCCCTGTATTTGCCGCAGATGAGACAGGCGTTAGACATGAAGATTTATCTGGATACGGACGAGGATCTTCGCTGTTATTGGAAGATGCAAAGAGACCAGGACGGCAGAGGATATGACAAAGCGGAAATTATGGCACAGATGAAGGCTCGCCGGGAGGATGCGAAACGTTATATTCATCCACAGAAACAATATGCCGATCTAGTGATTCGCTATTTTGATTCGGTGCTGCCTGCAAAAGGGAGTCAGGCAGTTGATTATGAAGCATCTTTGAGTGTGGAATTTTTGATGGATGTTGGCATAAATGCGGAGTCCATGCTGGCACTTTTGCGGGATCAGGGTGTGTGTGGCGTATTGACATATGATGATCTTCTGCACCAGAAAATAGTTTTCAGAAATGAAGACCTTAAGGTAGATAAGGAATTCTGGGAAACTGTGGCCTGCAGTGCCATTCCGCAGATTGAGGATCTGACAGGCGGCCATATGATCTGGGAGGACGGCGTCAATGGTATTGTGCAGCTGATGCTTCTGATGGTGGTTGGCGAGATTATGAAGAAAGATTGAGGAAAGGGAATACAGCAGATTGCTGTGTGTAAAGGGAATGATACAGGCAGTTATTTTTGATCTGGATGATACTTTATATGATTATAAGACTCTGGACCAGGAAGCGAACCGCGCAGTACAGGATTTCGTCTGTGAAAGTCTGGGTATCGATGAGATGAAATATAAGGATGCTTATATGCGCGGACGAAGGGAAACCAAAGAGCAGCTGGGCAGTGTGGGTGCGTCACACAACAGAATGTTGTATTTTCAGAAAACACTTGAACATTTAAATCATAAGCCCCTGTCTTTGTCCCTGCAGATGTATGAGACTTACTGGGGCACTTTTCTTACGAAAATGAAGTTATATCCGGGGGCCCGTGAAGTCTTAAACAAATTACATGAGAGAGGGATTCAGGTTGGGATTTGTACAGATCTGACAGCGCATATCCAGCATCGTAAATTGAAAGCGCTGGGACTTACGGATGATGTAGACTGCCTGGTGACCAGCGAAGAAGCCGGGCGGGAGAAGCCGGCGCCGGAGATTTTCACAATGTGCCTCGATAAATTAAACATGAAGCCGGAAGTGGTCTGCTTTGTGGGCGATAACTACAGACGGGATATTGAGGGAGCGGTGGCAGCAGGCATGCATGCGGTCTGGTTTTGTCCGGATGGGGAAGAGACAGCGTGCAGGGATGATGTAAAGGGGTATGAAGTTGTCACTGACTATAGCCAATTGGGGAAATTGTTACATGTTTAAATCTTATGGAAGGCTGAATAAGTTAGGTATGTTCAGCCGGAATCTGTGTCAATTCGGAGGGGGAGCCATATGAAACTTTCAATTGTAGTGCCGTGTTATAATGAGGAAGAAAATATACCGCTTATCTTGGAACGCTTTGAAGAAATAATAGAACAGAAGGATATAGAAGTTATTCTGGTGAATAACGGTTCCACGGACAACAGCGCTCAGATCCTTGCAGATCTGCTGCCAAAGTATTCTTTTGTAAAGACTGTACTGGTGGAAGTAAATCAGGGATATGGATATGGGATTCTGCAGGGGCTTCATATGTGCCGGGGGGAGTATATCGGCTGGACCCATGCGGATATGCAGACGGATCCTGCAGATATCATCAAAGCGCTGGAGATCATTGAGCGGGAGAGGGGTCTGGTTTTTGTAAAGGGCAATCGGAAGGGCCGGCCACTGTTTGATGTATTCTTTACGATGGGTATGAGCCTTTTTGAGACCTGTTATCTACATAAGAAACTGTATGATATCAACGCACAGCCCAATATTTTCCCTAAGATCTTTTTCGATGAATGGGAGGAACCGCCCCATGATTTTTCTCTGGATCTGTATGCCTTGTATATGGCCGGAAAGAAAGGGCTTAAGGTAGTCCGTTTCCCTGTGCTTTTTCCGGAAAGGATTCATGGGCAATCCAAATGGAATACCGGGCTTAAGGCAAAGTGGAAGTTTATTAAGAGGACGGTTGATTTCAGCGTGAAGTTAAAGAAGAGCGGTAGGCTGTAAAGAGAATGATGTTATCAAAGGTATGACATGAAACAGGAACAGATGGCATTTGGAGGGATTGGTATGAAAAAAATGGCATTAATCGTAAGCATTTTTTTATGAGGAATATGGCGCAGGATATTTTAAAATGGAGGATAAGATGGAATACATAGCACACAGAGTAAATACCATACAGGAACTTCGTAAACTGCCTGCAGAATATGGCGTGGAGCTGGATTTGAGAGATGACTTAAACGGCAGGATTTACATTAGCCATAATCCCTTCGAGGCGGGCGAAGACTTTGAAGAATATTGTAAAGAGTATCATCATGGGACCATGATCTTAAATATCAAGAGTGAGCGGATTGAACACCAGGCACTTGAACTGATGCAGCAGTATCATATTGAGAAGTACTTTTTCCTGGATTCTTCCTTTCCCATGATTAAGCTGCTGACAGATCTGGGAGTCAGGCAGGTGGCGCTGCGTTTCAGTGAGTTGGAGGGGCTTGATACTATCCGCAATATGGCGGGCAGGGCTGAGTGGGTCTGGGTGGACTGCTTTACGAAGGTGCCCATTGATCAGGAAAGCTTTCAGGAATTAAAGTCACTGGGCTATAAATTGTGTTTTGTGTCCCCGGAATTGGAGGCGCAGGAGGAAAAGCTGCCCTTATACAAACAGTATCTTAAAGAGCAGGGTATTATCTTTGATGCGATTTGCACCAAGAGCTATCATATTAAGGATTGGATGGAATGATGAGGAAAATATTTCAGGAAAAAGCCGGCATGGCGGCGGCCGTTGCAGGAACGCTTATTGCAGGCATACTTTTATTTTACAGACATTGGCAGTTTGAGCTGCCCCTGTATCCGAATGTAGATGAAATGCTGTCGCTGGAGAATATTTATAATCTGTTGAACCAGCATCTTTATACGGGTGATATTTATGTGCTGGACTTTTTCCGTTATCCCCACCTGACCTTCTACTATGCGGCGGCGGGCGCCAGGATTTTAGGAAAGTTTCTGTCTAGTGTGGAGACAGTGGTGCTTCTTCGGTATGTGATCTGCGGTACGGCCCTTCTGTCTAATTTATGTGTATATTTTACCGTAAAAGTAATGACGGGAAGCCGGAAGTGGAGTTATATAGGATTTTTATTGTCGGTTTTTTCCCTGTATGGTTATGCCTATCTTTATTATACGGGGCCGGATACACTTTTATATGCGGTGGCAAATGTGCTGCTTTTGCTTGGCTGTGTGATATTCCGGGATCAGAATGAGGAGCGGGTGGTGTATTTGTGGTATCCTCTGATGGCAATCTGTATCGGGCTGGCGATGGCGGCCAAATACCATGGGATTGTGTTTGGCATCTTCTGGCTGGCGCTGCATATTCGGAAGAAGTATTGGAAGAGTCACCGGAATAATTATCTGTTTTTTATGAACTGTATTGTATTGGCACTTGTATTTTGTCTGTGCAATTACTCACTGTTTTTTTATTTCAGGACTTTTATCGGGGATAACCTGTATAATCTGAATCACTATGCCTGGGGGCATCCGGGTATTGAGCACAACCTGCCCTTTCTGGGATATCTGGAAGCTTTCGGGTTTACTAATTATGGCGCAGTGGGTGGCATATTCTTGTTGTTGGGAATTGTACATCTGATTCGGAAAAAGGACTGGGCACAGGTGGCGGTATTTATGCTTATGCCGGTATGTATTCTGCTTTTACTCTCCAAGTATCAGATTGTGCTTGGCAGAAACATGTCTCTGGTGCTTCCCTTTGCGTTTCTTTTTATGACCTATGGATTGCTGGAAACAGAGAAATTTTTGAATACGTATTTCTTTCATAAAGGAAAGGCCGGTCAAAAATTTACGGCAGCAGGTATTGTAACAGGTGCAGTGGTTCTGATGGTGATAGGTAATGTAATGGTTGTCTGTAACAATTATCGCTATGGTTTAACCTATACGCAGGCATCGGCGGATATTGCGGATCTGCTTCCGAAGGGGGCGAAAGTCTACTGTACTTCCTATGCACCGCTGATGGATGCAGACCAGTATGAAATTGTGGATATTGGAGAGGATATCTCCCTTCTTCCGGATCAGCTTGCCTCCGGAGAGTATTATATTGACGTGCAGTATGCCACGGGTTATTTTACACAGCGTAAGGACTATCTGATTTGTCAGGGAGAGGACATGTATCCGGATAAAAAGGCGGCTTATGAAGAGAAACTGAGGGGGTATGTGACAGTGAAAAATTATCCGGGGATTTCTTACGGCGGCGAGTGGAAATATCGGATTGGGTATCTGGATATCTTCCGGTATGCAAAAGAAGCGTATTATGTGGGACCGAGTATTGTGATTTATGCCGGAGAGTAGAGTTTCCGGTATAAATCACAAATTCCAGTTAAGGCAATAATCTACGGAAAGTCCCATAACTTGTCAAGCATCTTATCGTTTCACGTATTGAATCAGTTTGGCCTGAGCAGCTTTCTTTATCTTTAATAACTGTCCTGCCATTTTAGACATAGTATAAAAATTCTGCTTACGAAAATCCTACGACAATGGTAAACTAGTACAAGAAGAATGATTGTTTGAAACGGGTGGAAAATTGCCATGCGTTGGATACCTTTGCAGAATAGTAATAGCAGAAGATGGGTATTATGTATAATCTATAATGACTGTACGTCGTATGACGTAACAACAATAGAATCAGAACATATTGAAAAAATCCTTGCTTATGCAGCCTATATGAATGACGGCATTACAGATGGCATTGATTCTGTCATGCTTGCACGGTTGGCGGAATTAAAAAATAAGTATGTATAAAGGATCTGACATTTCTCATGTCAGAAATTCTTTCAATAATAGTTCCAGTTCCTCGGCTTCCGATGGCGTGAAAGCCGGGGAATTTTCTGTGCTCTTTTCTGAAGGTGCACAGAAGGAAGCATCAGAAAAGTCTGCAGGCTTGTCTTTTTGTATTTGTTCTTCAGGGGCATCAGGCTGGATTATGCGCATGTCCAGCTGTGTCTGTTCCAGGCGGCTTGCCAGATGGTTTTCCAGGTAATCTATCAGATTGGTGCGCAGAACTTTAACTTTCCCGGGGATGTCCACCAGAGAGGAAACCGCGAAGTAACAATACAGTCCCAGAAAGCTGATCAGATAAAAAGGCGCAATCTGGAAGAAATCTTCGTTATGAATAATGCCCAGACAGGCCCCGATACCTGCCACAAGCACGGACAGGAGCATGAGCTGCCCGGATATGTGTCTCAGGAAAGACAAGGGCAGACGGCCTATTTTAATCTGGTTGATAAACTTGTCCACAAAAACAGGCACATTGGGTACACACTCATGAAGCTGACGACAGCTTGTGAATTTTAATTTAAGTTTCTGTAAAGTCCTGTTTGTGGTGGTGGACATATTTTCAGTTTCCCAGATCAGTTTATGATATATCACTCCCATTACGATCTGGCATATGATACTAAGTAAGAGCAGTATCAGAATGGCAAGCATGAAGTTTTTGTGTTTGAAAAAGAGTGCGAGCATGATTTTGCGATACCTTTCCTCATCAGAGAAATTATAGTGTATACTTATATTATATTGGAATCTGTCCAGGGAAAAAGATGTAAGGCATCGACAGATTCTGCAAGATTGTTATTTTAGGACAGCATAAATAAGGGTACTGGAAAGTGGTATTAAACTGTGGTATAGTAAAAACGTCAGATAAAAAGAATTTATCTTGGAAATTTGGAAAGCATGAATAGGAGGGAGCAGCTATGATTTATCAACCTAAAGGAGTCTGTTCTAACACGATAGATGTGCAGGTGGAAGACGGCGTGATCAAGTCTGTTAAATTTACAGGGGGATGCAACGGCAACCTGCAGGGAATTTCAAGGCTGGTTGCAGGAATGAAAGTAGAGGATGCGATAGACAGGCTTAAGGGAATCAAGTGTGGATTTAAAAGTACTTCCTGTCCGGATCAGCTGGCTTGTGCTTTGCAGGAAATTATAGGTGACTAGGAGGGTTCTTTCTTATGGGCAGTAAGAAGATTGTACTTACCGGCGGCGGCACAGCAGGGCATGTAACCCCGAATATGGCACTGATACCCAGACTTAAGGAATTGGATTACGAGATTGTCTATATAGGATCGTATGATGGGATTGAAAAAAAGCTGATTGAAGATTTTGATATCCCCTATTATGGAATTGCCACGGGTAAGTTCAGAAGATATTTTGATCCGAAAAATTTTTCAGATCCGTTCCGTGTGATTAAAGGAATGGGAGAAGCCAGAAAATATTTAAAAGAAATCAGGCCGAATGTACTCTTTTCCAAGGGGGGATTTGTCAGTGTGCCTGTGGTGCGGGCGGCGTATTCCCTGGGGATTCCCTGTATCATTCATGAATCGGATATGACGCCTGGGCTTGCCAATAAGCTGTGTATTCCGGTGGCGAAAAAAGTATGCTGCAATTTTCCGGAGACATTTAAGCTTCTGCCTGCCACCAAGGCAGTGCTGACAGGTTCGCCAATCCGTAAAGAACTGGCTACGGGAAATAAGGAGGCGGCATATAAGCTGTGTGGCTTCGACGCTTCCAAGCCGGTCATTATGGTAGTGGGAGGCAGTCTTGGCTCGGCTGCGATCAATCAGGCGGTCAGGGATGTATTGCCGGAGCTATTGAAAGATTTTCAGGTGGTGCATCTGTGCGGTAAGGAAAAGGTAGATAATCTGCTTCTCACGACACAGGGATATAAGCAGTTTGAGTATGTAAAATCCGAGATGAAAGATATCTTTGCCATGGCGGATATTGTCATTTCCCGTGCCGGCGCCAATGCAATCAGTGAAATTCTGGCCCTTAAGAAGCCGAATATTCTGATTCCGCTTCCTTCGGGCAGCAGCAGAGGCGATCAGATATTGAATGCCAATTCTTTTGAATCGCAGGGATTCAGCATTGTGATTGATGAAGATGATCTGACCAATAAGCTGCTTCTTGAGAAGATACAGGAACTTTATTTTAACAGATTTACTTATATTGATGCCATGAGCAAGAGCAGTCAGAGAGATGCTATTGGGACGATTATCGGATTGATTGAAAATGAAGTAAATGCAAAATAGTTTTGGAAAGCCAGGCTGCGGCCTGGCTTTTTGAGACATTAAGAAAGGTACACGGATGGAAAGATGAAACAATATAAGATTATAACGGCATTTTTTATTTTCAGTATAATGTTGATGATATTTTGCAAAAGGACTGAGGCGATGGAGGAAACTGCTTATGGGTATACAGAGATATCTTTTTCTGATATTCGTCAGGAATTTGCAGAAAAATACCAGCAGAAAAAGGAAATTATGAAATACCGGGATATTGGAACAGGAGACTGGCCCTTGGTGGATTCCGTACAGCTAATCTATGAGAAACATTATCAGGACATCCCTGGAAGTCTGTCTGGTCCTTACTGTACTTACAATGCAAAGGGTAATTTTTATGCGGAAGTAGCGGACAAGAGTCAATCCCGGATTGTGTTGGTTTATAACGGCATGTCGGAGAATGGGAAGTGTTACCTGTTTGTGGCGCAGGAAGAGCATTTTGACACAGAGGGATCTATGCTGAATAATACCAGTCTGTTGGAATTTTACGCAGTGAATCTGGAAGAAGTCAAGGTGTATGAGGCGCATAAGACCACCTGGGGCGGTGTAGAGGCAGAGGAATATCGGGCGGCAACCATGGAGTAGGAAGAAAGATTTTCCCGTAAACCGGTTGTGTGTATGGAGTGTCGTAGCTTATAATAAAATGAACCGGTTCTGAAATGAGAGATAGATAAAAAGAGGAAAAATCATGGCAAGAGTGATTGGTATTGGGAAACAGGATTTTGAGAAGATAATTGTGAATCATAATTTTTATGTGGATAAAACGAATTTTATTCGGGAGTGGTGGGAATCAGATGATGAAGTAACGCTGATTACGCGTCCGAGGCGCTTTGGAAAAACATTGAATATGAGTATGCTGGAGCAGTTTTTTTCTATCAAATATGCGGGAAGGGGTGACCTTTTTGCGGGGCTTTCTGTCTGGGAATACGAAAAGTACCGCAGTTTACAGGGAACTTATCCGGTTATAAGTTTGTCCTTTGCCAATGTAAAGGAGTCGGACTTTAGAGGAACGAAGCAGTCCATGAATCGGATTATAGAGGATATCTATAATAAAAATGCATTTTTGCTTACGGGGGAGATTCTTACGGACAATGAGAAAGATTATTTCCGCAGCGTAACCTGTAACATGGAAGATACTACGGCAACATGGGCGCTCCATAAGATGTCAGATTTTCTTTCCAGATATTATGGAAAGAAGGTAATTATTCTTTTGGATGAGTATGACACACCCATGCAGGAAGCGTATGTAAATGGTTATTGGAATGAGCTGGTGGCCTTTACCAGAAGCCTGTTCAATTCTACTTTCAAGACAAATCCTTATCTGGAACGTGCCATGATGACAGGAATTACAAGGGTCAGTAAAGAATCTATATTTTCTGATTTAAATAATTTGAAGGTGGTAACGGCAACATCGGACAAATATGCAGATTGTTTTGGTTTTACGGAAGAGGAAGTATTTGCTGCACTGGAAGAATATGATAAATCTGACCAGAAACAGCAGATTAAAGATTGGTATGATGGATTTTCATTTGGAAAAGTAACAGATATCTATAATCCATGGTCTATTATCAGTTTTCTTGATGAAGGAAGAATTGGAATTTATTGGGCAAATACAAGTTCTAACAGTCTTGTAAATAAATTGATACGGGAAGGCAGTCCGGAAGTTAAAAAGATTTTTGAGCAATTGATTCAGGGTGAAACCATACAGATGGAGATAGATGAACAGATTGTGTATAATCAGCTTTTTGCTAAAAAGAACGCTATTTGGAGTCTGCTTCTCGCCAGCGGATATTTAAAAGTGGTTGAGACTGTTTTTGTGGAAAAAACGGGACGCACATACTATGATCTGGCATTGACGAATAAAGAAGTCCGTATTATGTTTGAAAATATGATTCAGGATTGGTTTGCCGGAAATGATGATTATAATGATTTTATACGTGCTTTGTTATTAGATGATGTAAAAGCGATGAATAACTATATGAATAGAGTGACAACTGAGATGTTTAGCAGCTTCGATACAGGAAAAAGGCCATCTGATAAGCAGCCGGAGCGGTTTTATCATGGATTTGTACTGGGACTTATGGCGGAATTTGCTGATCAATATGTGATTACATCTAATCGTGAGAGCGGGTTTGGAAGGTATGATATCATGCTGGAACCAAGAAATGCAGAATATGATGCGATGCTAATAGAATTTAAAGTACAGAGTGAAGAAGAGAAAGAATTGTCTGACACAGTACAGGCAGCATTGCAGCAGATAGATCAAAAGGACTATCAGGCGAATTTGATTGCTAAAGGGTTTTTGGAGGAACGGATTCGGAAATACGGCTTTGCCTTTAGTGGCAAGAAAGTACTGATTGGCCGAAACTAGTCCCGATTCCGCTTTTTCCATTCCCTGGGAGCAATCCCGGTAATCTTTTTAAAGGCTCTGGAGAAGTGCAGCTGGTTTTCATACCCCACCTGTGCAGAGATATCTCCGATGGAAAGATCCGTGTTTTTCAGAAGATCACAGGCTGTATTGATGCGGTAGCGCAGAATATATTCATGGGGCGTTACCAGAACCGTATTTTTGAATATTTTTCCAAAATAGCTGCGATCCAGATTGCACCAGTTTGCAAGCTGGGTCACAGTTATGTCCTGATTATAGTGGCGTTCAATATACATCATGGCCTCATGGACATAAAATTCCTGCAGATTGTCTATTTTTGGCGGTTTACGTGTGGTGGAAGTCCGCATCAGTACTTCCAGGATCCAATACATGGTTCCCAAGAGCCGCAGGGGCGAATCGTGGTATTCCAGCATAGAAAGCATCAGCTCCTTAAGTTCGGCGGTATCTGGTTCTGTCTGGGGAATATAGATGGGATGCTTCACTCCGAGACCGGCATCTGACAAAAAGGACGGTACTTTCAGACCGTCAAACTCTATCCAGATATAAGTCCAGGGAGCCGCTTTATCTGCAGTATAGGTGGTAATATATTTGGGACAGATTAAGAAAGCCTGCCCGGCCTCCAACTGATAATAGCGGTCAGCCCCTACCGTAAACAATCCTTTGCCCTCGAGAATATAGTGCAGAAGATAATGGTTATGAGTGGCTGGCCCGCAGGAAAGCATCGGCGCGCATTTTTCCCGTCCATATTGGTAGATGTTAAGATCTGTATAGTTTGCTCTCTGGAAAATATAAGTGTTGTTCTCGTTCATATCTTTCATAATAGAATCCTGTCCGCAGTGTAAACCCTGCGTGAATCTGTCCGCAGTGTGAACCCTGCGTGAATCTGCCCGCAGTGTAAACCCTGCGCAATCTATCCGCAGTGCGAACTCTGCGTCAACCTATCCGCAGTGCGAACTCAAAAACCTGCGGTTTTTTCGTTCACGGGCTTCGCCCTATACATCCATAATCTGAAAAAACTGTCAGCAAGCTGCCATTTTTTCATCTTACGTCTGTGCACTGCTTATTGCCTTCGTGGACATTATACCACAATGCGTTATAGATGCAAGAAAATAGTATTTTTATCGCAGTCGGGTATGTTTTGAAATTCTTCTGCTATTTATATCGAATTTAGGGAATGATAAGATAAAGGGCAGAAACAGGCATTATTTAAAGTCCTCTGCAGAAGGATAAGGCAAACAGAGCAGAAAATACTGGCGCTCTGTAAATCAAATCAAAAAGAGATATTTGCCCAAATGCGTTGTCGGATTATGCTTATAAAGCGTTTTGGGTGAGGAAAGGAAGGGTTATGAAAAGAAAATCTGTAAGTGTAGTGTTGGCTACGGCGATGCTTACGTCTGTCCTGTTTGGATGCGGCGATGGCAGCAATAATCAGAAGGTGGAAAATTCTAGTGAGCAGGTCAGTCAGGAGAATACAGAGAGTGAAACGTCAGATGCATCAGTGGCAGGTGAGGCAGCAGATACAACAGAAACTGCGGCAAATCCTGAAGACCTTACCGGGACAGTGGTAATCTGGGACTGGGACGGCGGAACACAGCAAAAGTATGTGGATAAATTTAATGAAGTTTATCCGAATGTAACGATTGAAGTACAGGATGTGGCCTGGGATGATTATATGACAAAGTTACAGACCAGCTATGTCTCAGGAATGGATCTGCCGGATATTATTCTGGGTGAGATGGCATGGAGAGGGACGCTTTATGAGATGGGCATCTGTGATGACTTAGAGGAAGCGCCTTACAATCTGGACAGAAATAACATGGTAGCTTCCTCCGTACCCTTGGTATCGGATCAGAATGGAAATATTCTCGGTTTGGAAATGCAGGTGACTCCGGCAGGATTTGCTTATAAGAGAGATCTGGCCAAGGAATATTTGGGAACAGATGACCCCGCAGAGGTAGGCGCCATGATCAGCGATTGGGATGCTTTCCTTGAGGTAGGTAAGCAGGTTAGTGAAAAGAGTAATGGTAAGGTTAAGATGATGGTTTCCTTAGGAGACGTGCTTCTTTCAACCATTGGACAGAATGTGGTGGATTATGTGGACGGTGATACGGTTGATATCACGAAAAAGATGACAAAGCCTCTGGAAACGACCATTAAAATGAGGGATGCAGGAATTATCGGAAATGTGGAGATGTATTCAGCTTCCTGGTATTCCGCATATGCAGCTGATGAATATATTTTCTATGAAGCAGGCTCCTGGTGTCCGCCGCTTGTGATTGCCAAAAACGATACGGAAGGAGAAGGAAACTGGGCAGTTACAACGCCTCCTGAGGGTTCCTTTAATCTTGGCGGAACGACTTTGAGCGTTTATAAGGACAGTGAAAATAAGGAAGCGGCATGGGCTTATCTGGAGTTTATTTACTTCTCAGAACTGGGCGGCTCTTATATGTATGATCTGACCGGAAACTACAGCTGCTATCAGCCGTATTATGAGAGTGAATATTCTCCTATGGACAAGGAAGGCCCGGTAGATAAGTTCTTTGGCGGCCAGAGTCTGGTGAAGTACTATATCGAGGAGGCAGCGCCCAATGCAAAGACAGCGCCTCAGACCAAATATGATGCGATCATCAATGATGTGTTCCAGGCACTGACACCGAAATACATGACGGATATGTCCATTGATACACAAAAGGCACTGGAACTGTTTAAAGAGGAAGTACAGATTAAAGCACCGGAAGCAAAGATACAATAAGAAAGATTTATAGAAGAAAAGGCGGATGAGAGAGAATGAAACGTAATAAATGGCCTGTTATTTTTGCAACACCATTTCTGACGGCGTACGGATTGTTTATGCTGTTCCCCATGCTGTACTCTTTTTACTTGAGTCTGTTTGAATATAACGGCATTGTGGAGAAGCATTTCGTAGGGTTTTCGAACTATATCAATCTGTTTACAAAGGACAGATTATTCTTAAAATCGCTATATAATACGGTTTTGATCATGTTGATGTCCCTGCCGGTGAATCTGATTCTGGGACTGGTGGTTGCATACCTGCTTTTCAGCCTTGCAAGAGGCAGAAGAGTGTTTCAGGTGGTAAATTTCCTTCCCTATATTACGACACCTGTGGCCATTGGTTTCATTTTCTCATATATCTTTGACTGGAACAGCGGCATTTTGAACGGGTTGCTGACGTACTTCGGTATTCTGGATGAAAATTATTTCTGGCTGCAGCAACCCTGGTCCGCCCGCCTGATCGTGGCCATTATGATTGTGTGGAGAAATTTTGGATATTGTATGATGATTTATCTTTCCGGCATGACAGCCATTGATCAGGATATCTATGAGGCTGCGGCTATTGATGGAGCCGGAAAGTTTAAAACTTTCTTTGCCATAGTGGTTCCGTTATTGAAAAATGTCTCCGTCTTTTTATTGATCACAGCGATGATCGGCGGATTTCAGATGTTTGATGAGCCGGTTCAGCTCTATTCCGGCTGGTCAGCGGCTTCACGCAGTGTGGGCGGCCCGGAATATTCGGTACTGACGGTGATCTGGAAGTTTTATGATGACTCTTTTGGGAGCAATACCCGGTTGGGATATGGGGCAGCCATTGCCTACACATTGTTTTTGATTATCGGCGCCTGTTCTCTGTTCAGCTTCTTCTGGAGCAACAGGAAAGATTCCTAAGGAGGGCAGGAGAATGAGGAAAAAAGGATTAAAGGACTGGTGGATTTATCTGGTGCTGGGAGTGATTTCCCTGATTGCATTGATTCCCTTTTACATGATGTTTGTAATGGGCACTTATTATAGCGAGGACCTGTTTAAAGGGATGCCGCTTTTTGTCAGTGATTATTTCTGGGAAAATTTAAAGACAACTTTAAGTCATGGACTTCTTGCCACATATGGGAACAGTATTTTCGTGTCGGTGACAGCAGTGGCTGCCTGTCTCTTTACCAGTATTACCATGGGATATGCTCTGGCTAAGTTTGAATTCAGGGCTAAGAAATTCTTCTTTATCCTGGTGCTGACGGGTATGATGCTGCCTACGCAGATTTCTATCATAGGCTATATTATGGAAATGCGGGTGGCGCACCTGACCAATACGCTTTGGTCGGTGATATGTGTCTGGATTGCAAATCCTTTCAGCGCCTTTTTCATGATGCAGTTTATGAAAGATTCCATACCGGAAGAAATGATGGAAAGCGCAAGAATCGATGGATGTTCCGAACCCGGAATCCTCTTTAAGATAGTGGTGCCTTGTATGAAGCCGGCGATTACCACTGTTTCAACGCTTGTGTTCTTATGGTCATGGAATAATTACCTGCTGCCGCTCATCACATTGAATAAACAGAAAGTATATACACTGCCGCTTATGATCTCCAATATTTCGGTGTCTTACCGACAGGATTATGGTGCGCAGATGCTGGCATTGGCCTTGTCCACTTTCCCTGTACTGATCATTTTCATCTGTGGTTCCAGACATTTTGTAAAAGGGATTACAGCAGGGGCAGTCAAGGGATAGTGAGAACAGATTAGGAAAGGAGTACAGTGGTATAATGAAGGGGAAAATGGTTTATACAGCACGGGATACTGGCGAAAGATTTTCCGAAAAGGAACTTTCACAGTGTCAGAAGGAAAAGGTGCTTTTGAAAATTTACCCGGAAGAAGTTCGGCAGGAAATATTGGGTTTTGGGGGTGCATTCACAGATACGGCGGCCATGGCTCTGCTTCATATGAATAAAGAGATACAAAAGAAGGCGCTGGATGCCTACTTTGACCCGGAAACGGGTCTGTCTTATAACATGGGGAGAGTGCCTATCGGATGCTGCGACTTTTCAACGGTAGAGTATTCCCATGCGGAAGCGCCCGAAGATGAAGAACTTTCTTCCTTTTCCATAGAACAGGACAGGCGGGGAATCATACCGCTGATCAAAGGAGCGGAAGGCGTGATGGAAAAAAGCTGCGAAAAAGGGGAGTTACTGCTTTATGCACTGCCCTGGAGTCCGCCCGGATGGATGAAAACAAACGGCCAGATGAGTTGGGGAGGCAGGCTTTGTCCGGAATATTATGAGACCATGGCTGCCTATCTGATCAAATTTATCAAAGCCTATGAGGAGGAAGGAATCCTGCTGTGGGGGATTGCACCACAGAATGAGCCCATAGAGATACAACGCTGGGCTTCCTGTGAGTATTCAGGGGAGGAGGAGAGAATCTTCCTTAAGGATTATCTGGTTCCTGCTCTGGAAAAGGCCGGGTATCAGGATAAAAAAATTTTATGCTGGGAGTGTAATAAAGATTTTATACGGGAAAGGGCGGAGGAAATCCTTTCTGATCGGGAGCTTGCCCAGAAGATATTTGGTGTGGCATTTCACTGGTATTCGGGTGATTACTTTGAAGAGTTGGAAAGAACACACCAGAAATTCCCGCAAGTTCAGCTGATTGCAACAGAATGCTGTGTGGTGATGCCGAAAGATTTGCTGGAATGGTCGGTGGGGGAACAGTATGCCCACGATATGATAGGGGATTTTAATAACTGGACCTGTGCCTGGATGGACTGGAATCTTTTCCTTGACAGGAACAGCGGACCTCAGATTGCAGGGAATCCCTGTGCTGCGCCGATCATACTGGATGAGGAAAAGCAGGAAATGATTCTCATGTCCTCTTATTACTATATTGGACACTTCAGCCGGTATGTAAAACGTGGAGCCAAAAATATCAGAATTGAGGCAGATAAGGAAGCGGCCCAAAAGGGATTGGAGTGTTGTGCATTCCTGAATCCGGATGGAGAACTGGCAGTTGTGATGATGAATGTTTCGGACGAAAATATGGAAGGATGTATACAGGCAGGGGAAGGAACATTTCATGTGAAGCTGGATGCCCACAGCATCGCAACGGTCTTGGTATCATCTACATAGGTCTTGTGTTTATCATGTGTTTTCTATATTCCCGGGGACTCATTTCATAATATTTATGAAAAGCGGAGGAAAAATGTTCAGCAGAGGAATACCCAAGTTCCTCTGCGATGGACGTAATACTCTTGTTTTTATTGGAAAGAAGAATAACAGCAGCCGACATTCTGGCTTCTGTTTTTTTCTGTTGGAAAATTATATTGATAAAGGGAATCCTGTATTTGGAGTATGTAAAAAATTCATTATCATATCGGATTTTCATGCGTTCCAGATACTTTATAGTATGGGTGACAAGAGGCCAGACTGATTATCGGATAGGGGAACTGGAATATCAGATTGTTGGGGATCAGAGATGAACACCCTAAATCCACTTGAAAAACCAAAGCGTCAATGCTACACTAAAAAAGAAATAACGACCCCTGTGCAGTCTTTCCGGTAATAGATCTGCAGTCAGACAGCACAGCCAGAAAGGAAAAAGGAGAAGGCAAAGATGAACAAAGTTACATTTGATTATTCTAAGGCGGCATCGTTTATTGGGGACAATGAAGTGGAGTCCATGAAGAAACTTGCCTTGGATGCCAAAGAACTGTTGGTGAGCAAGACGGGTGCAGGTAATGATTTCCTGGGGTGGATTGATTTGCCGGTAAATTACGACAAGGATGAATTTGACAGAATTAAGAAGGCAGCAGCTAAGATTCAGGGTGATTCCGAGGTCCTTCTGGTAATCGGTATCGGCGGTTCTTATCTGGGAGCGAGAGCAGCGATAGAGTTTTTGCGTCACAGCTTCTACAATGTGGTGGACAAGTCTGTGAGAAAAACACCGGAGATTTATTTTGTGGGAAATTCCATCAGTTCCACTTATATCAAGCATCTTATTGATGTGATCGGTGACAGGGATTTCTCCATCAACATGATTTCCAAGTCCGGTACCACCACAGAACCTGCGATTGCTTTCCGTGTGTTTAAAGAGATGGCGGAGAAGAAATATGGAAAGGAAGGCGCTGCGAAGAGAATTTATGCGACCACTGATAAGGCAAGGGGATCTTTGAAGAATCTTGCTACCGAGGAAGGCTATGAGTCCTTCGTTGTTCCGGATGATGTGGGCGGACGCTTCTCTGTTCTTACAGCGGTTGGTTTACTTCCCATTGCCGTATCCGGCGCGGATATTGACAAGTTGATGGAAGGCGCTGCAGAAGGCAGAAAGATGGCGCTGGAAGCTCCCTTTGAGGAGAACGATGCTGTGAAATATGCTGCTTTGCGCAACATCTTACTGAGAAAAGGCAAAGCCATCGAGATTCTGGCAAATTATGAACCCAGTGTGCATTATGTGTCCGAGTGGTGGAAACAGCTTTACGGTGAGTCTGAGGGCAAGGATCAGAAGGGTATCTTCCCGGCAAGTGTGGATTTGACCACAGACCTGCATTCTATGGGACAGTTTATCCAGGATGGTTCCAGAAATATGTTTGAGACAGTCATCAATATCGAGACCAGCAGAGAAGAGATTCTGATCGGTGAGGAGCCGGTGGATCTGGATGGTCTTAACTATCTTGCAGGTAAGAGTGTGGACTTCGTCAACAAGAGTGCCATGAATGGCACGATTCTTGCACATACCGACGGACAGGTGCCGAATTTCATGGTTACCATTCCTGAGGTCAATGAGTTCTATCTGGGCGAGTTGTTCTACTTCTTTGAGTTTGCCTGCGGTGTCAGCGGTTATCTGTTAGGCGTGAATCCTTTCAACCAGCCGGGCGTGGAGAGCTATAAGAAGAATATGTTTGCTCTTCTTGGCAAGCCGGGATATGAGGCGCAGAGGGAAGAACTTCTCAAGAGACTGTAAGAGAAGTATAAATGAATAAAATCATAAAGGCAGTTCCGTTTTCTATTGAGCGGGCTGCCTTTTTGATTTTGCCGGTTTTTGTCAAATTCGTATGAAAAAGAAAATGATTATCAATAATCATACAAAAGGATTAAACGTTTAATTTATTAAATAATTGTGCACAATTTTTAAATATATTCTTTGTATATACATAACAAATATAATAAAAGTACAAAATAATCATTGAAAATGTAGATAATCAATGTTATATTACAAACATGGATTAAACGTTTAACCTTATGACGCAGATGGACTCTAAAAGGAGGGTACGTATGAAAAAGAAAATGATTACCATATTGTTGGCAGGAACGCTTTGCCTCACGACAATTGCCTGTGGCAGTCAGGCAGATCCTGGCCAAAACACGGCAGAACCTGCAGACACAGCATTACAGCAGTCAGATGCAGGCAGTACAGAAGATAATAGTGACAAGCAGGAAGAAGCCTCCGGCGGTGAGGATGTGACCATAGAATTTCTTTATTATGCAGATGACACACAGAAAGCTATCATTGAATCTGCCTGTGCGGCATACGAGGAAAGTCATCCGGGTATTAAGATAGAGCAGACGGTGGTTCCGGCAGATGGATCCATAACGACCACGATAGCAACACTGGCATCTTCCAATGATCTGCCGGATATCAGTTACATGGCAGAGGCTGACGTAATCAAGTATGCGGATGCTGGTGTGCTCTATAGTCTGGACGATGCGATTGCAGACGGTACGATTGGTGAGAAGCTGGATTCTGTTACCATTCGCGGTCTGGATGGGAAGATATACGGCATTGGTCTGTCGAATCAGTTGATATTTATGTATTACAATAAAGACATTTTTGATCAGTACCAGATTGCATATCCTTCCACATCGGTGGAAAACGCATGGGAATGGGATGAGTTTGTGGATATTGCAAAGAAGCTTACAGTGGATGTGAATGGAAATCATCCGGGGGATGCAGGCTTTGACGCTTCCCAGACGCAGCAGTATGGTGTGGCCTTTAATTCCATGTATCAGTTCCAGTACATGTGGTCTGCTTATGCAAATGGCGGCGGTATTGTCTCGGCAGACGGCAGGGAGCTGCTCTGGGATAAAGCGGAATCCATCGAAGGTATTCAGAGAATAGCGGATTTGTTTTACAAAGATCAGGTGGCGCCGGCTGCGACGTCCAGTCTGGTGAGCAGCATAGGTTCTGCGGATAAGGCTATGATTTCCGGTGATGTGGCCATGTATATCAATGGTTCCTGGGATTTATCCAATGTGATCAATGCCAATAAAGAGGCCGGCGTCAATTATGGCGTGGCTGTGCTTCCTAAAATGGATAAGGCGATTACCATGAACTGCGGTGGACCTGCGGTTATGTTTAACACGACGCAGCATCCGGAAGAAGTGTTGGAGTTCTATTCATATATGATGAATCCGGAGAGAGTGGTAGATATCCTGAAAACCGGCGCATGGCTTCCAAATGAAGCGGCATGGTACACAGAGGATGATAAGATTGCCCAGTGGACGTCCGGTGAAAATGTTACGGATGAGGCGAAAGAAGTTATCTTAAGTTATACCAATACGGAAGGAGCAATTGCCCAGTGGCCTGTGTATTATGTGCCGGGCTGGGGAGACATGATGTCGATTGGCGATTCCGTTATGGATTCCGTATGGAATGGAAGCAGTACGGTAGAAGAGGCTCTCGGACAAGTCATGGATGAGATAAAAACAGAATTTACAAAATAACAGGCCGGAGGGAGGTGCTTAAGCATGATGGATAAAGGAAGTAAAAAAGGAAGGCGGCTGTCACAAAACGGGGCAGGCTATCTGTTTGCGGCTCCCGGGATTCTTGGGTTTCTGATTTTTACGGCGGGGCCGATGCTGGTAAGCCTTTATTACAGTTTCACGAAGTTTTCCGTCCTGCACAGTCCTAAGTGGATTGGGATAGAGAACTATGTGAACATGCTCACAAGTCCCTCTTCGCTTTTTCTGAAATCACTGAAGGTGACACTTATATATGCAGGCATTAATGCAGTTTTGGTAATGGTGTTTTCGGTTTTGGCGGCACTTTTGTTAAACCGGAATTTCAGGGGGAGGGGTGTTCTTCGGGCAGTCTATTTCCTTCCCTCTGTGGTACCGGTGGTGGCAACGACAGTAATCTGGAACTGGATTTTAGATTACCGTAACGGTCTGGTCAATCAGGCACTGCGCATGCTGGGGTTTGGTTCTTTAAACTGGCTTATGGATAATAAGCTGATTTTTGTATCTTTGTTTGTCATGAGTCTGTGGACATGCGGGGGCTCGGTGGTTATTATGATCGCGGCGCTTCAGGATGTGCCGGCAAGCCTTCTGGAAGCGGTGGATGTAGATGGAGGGAATGCGTGGCATCGGTTTAAGTACGCGGCCTTTCCGTCGATTTCCCCGGTGGTCTTCTTCCAGCTGGTGATGTGCCTTGTCAATTCCTTACAGATTTATGCTCAGAGTATCATGCTTTCTGACAATGGCAGTCCGGATCGGATGACTTATTTTATGAATGTGATGGTGTATGACCATGCTTTCAAACAACTGAAAATGGGGCTTGCCAGCGCGGAGAGCTGGGGCATGTTCCTGGTGATTATCGTGATAACCGGTATTTTGTTTGGAACGAAGAAGTGCTGGGTGCATGATAACGAATAACAGGCTGGGCGAAATACGGAGGTGATACATGATGAGAAGAAAGAAGAAGATAGCGGACAGTATTCTGATTGCCATTGCTGTGTTCGCGGGCCTGGTATTTTTGTTCCCTATATTCTGGATGGTGAGGAGTTCTTTCATGGGTCTGGAGGAATTGTATCAGACGCCGCCTGTCATCCTTCCCCGGATGGGTACGATGAAAAATTACAAGGAAGCGTTACAGCAGAGCGACCTGCTGTTACAGTTTCGTAACTCCTGTATGATAACGGCCTTGTGTGTGGCGGGGACGGTCCTATCTTCCAGTATAACGGCCTATGGATTTTCAAGATTTGATTTTCAATACAAGAATATCTGGTTCATGCTGATTATTTCGACCATGATGCTTCCGGCGGCAGTCACGTTGATTCCACAGTATCAGATGTGGAATAAACTGCATCTTCTGGGGACGATTGCGCCCATGGTGGTTCCGGCATGGTTTGGGGGAAGTGCTTATTTTACCTTTATGCTCAGACAGTTTTTCCAGACCATACCGAAGGAGCTGGATGAGGCAGCCAGGGTAGATGGGGCTGGGTATTTCAGAATTTATTGTGAGATTATACTGCCGCTGACCAAACCAGCATTGATTGTGGTTGCGCTGTTTGCATTTGTCAATGCGTGGAATGAGTTCTTTTATACGGTCATTTACTTAAATGGTCATCAGGAACTGAAAACGCTGACACTGGGATTATATATGTTTAAGGGTGTTTACTCAACAAATTATGGAGCTGTGCTGGCACTGGCAGGTATCATCAGTATACCGGCGCTGCTATTTTTCCTGATAGGGAACAGATACTTTGTAGAAGGCATTTCCATGACGGGAATCAAAGGATGATAACAGGAGAGGCAGATTATGGGACAGGAGATTCGTTTTATACGGAATAAAGAGGGAAAAAGGGGGATTGCAGTCTCTTTGGCTGGAACAGTTTATATTTCTGAGACTCCCGTGGAGATAGAGGTGAAAGAGTCAGGCGGAGGATTTCATCTGTATCGGTCAGGTTATGAAAAGGCAGAAGAGGTTAAGAACGGATATCAGTGCCAGGTGTTGGTGGATACGGCTTATGGAAGCCGGCTTGAAGTTTCGGATACTTATCAATGGAAATGGGAAAAGATGGATTTGAAGGCTTGTCAAGGACCGGAGGAAGAGGCTGTTTCGGATGGCTGTCAGATGGCTGCGGAGGAAATTGTCTTCACAAGAAGGGTGCAGGTCATTCGGGAGCATGGCCGGGAAGTCGGGTTTTCTTCTTCTTTTGCATTGCATGAGGAGGGCAGATACAGTCTGGATGATTATGAGGTATTTATCCCAGGCATCTGGTACCGCAGGAATGAGAATGTGGTCGATAAGGCTTTTGGAAGCAATGCAAGAGATCGGTACCATTATATCAGAATCACCAGAATGGCTATGCCTTATGTGGAATTGTACAGGCCGGAAAATAACAGCTATATGGTTATGAAACATATTTCACCGAATCCATCTGTCGGCATGAAGGAAGTAAGCTCGGACTGGGCTATGGATACTTCGTTCCAATATGCATCCATGGGAATCAGAAATGAGAAAGCCGCAGAACTGATCTATCATTTTCCGGGAAGCGAAGGGGAGAAGACTTATGTGGATGAGAAGCAGGCATGGGCGAAGAGAAGCCATCCGCTGCGTAAAGGGTTTACACAGGAGTATTCTTTCTCGCTGACAGGGGGCAGGGCGCAGGGGCATTACGAAGCCATGCAAAAGGTCTGGCGGCATTTCTATGAGACAAATACACCGCAACACAGGAAAGCAGATGTGGAAAAGGTGTATCAGCACAGCATGGAACTGCTCCATGTGTATACACAAAGATATAACGGTGTGATGGGGCTTCCCTTCTGGACTACGGTGCCGGAAGGAACGGTATGTGATATCAGTTTCCAGATGGGGTTTGTGGGGCAGCAGACCATGTGCGCCTATCAGCTGATGAGATGGGGCTATCAGCTGAATCAGGAAGAACTGGTGGAGAAAGCCCGTGCGATCATTGATTTCTGGGTAAAGGAATCCATGAAGGACAGTGTGGTTCCGCGTGTGTGGTATAATGCCTTTCCAGACACTTTTAAGGCAGACTATCCCACCTATACAAGGACAGTGGCAGATGGTATGGAAGGAATCCTGGCCTGTTATCTTTGTGCAAAGAAAGAAGGCAGGACAGAAAGCGGCTGGCTTGCCTTTTGTATCCGTTATGGGGATTGGCTGGTACGTAACCAGAATGCTGACGGTTCCTTTTATCGTGCCTATGATGAAAAGGGAGAGCCGGTACATAAAGGGAAGTTTAACACCACCAATGTGATTCGCTTTCTGGTGAACATGTACTGGGCCACAGACAAGGAACAGTATAAGGAGGCGGCCTGTAAGGCGGGGCGGTTCAGTTATGATAATATTTATCTCCCCATGCAGTATGTGGGTGGTACGGCAGACAACGATAATACCATTGACAAAGAAGCAGGCATGATAGCAGTATATGCGTTTATGGCGCTGTATGATCTGGATGGACACAAGCGCTGGCTGCAGGCAGCGAAAGGGGCGGCAGACTTTACTGAGACCTGGACCTATGTGTGGCATTATGAAGTGAAGCCTTATAAGGGAAATGCGGTGTTTGACAAAGTGGATATAACGGGCTTAAGCCTGATTGCCACCGGCCATTCCCATGCGGATGTGATGATGGGGTATATGCCTTATGAATATTATCGTCTGTATCTGCATACAGAAGATGTCCATTATCGTGAGTTTGCATTGTTTCTCAATGGGAATACCAAACAGACCCTGGACTGGTCGGGCAGGCTGGGACATGTGTACCCGGGGCTTGTGGAAGAAAGCGGCGAACTTGCCATGCAGTATCATAATGGGCTTGGCAGATGGCTTCCCTGGTGTACCATAGCACAGATTGAATCCCTCACCCGCTTTCAGGAGCGGTTTGGGAGCATGGATGTGGAAGAGATCGATCAAAGAAGCAGACAGGAGAATGAGGCTGATAATCATAAACAGGGTTATGCATGGCTTGTCATGTAAGCAGACGTGGACAAAAAACGCAGATTTCTCTATAATATAGACAAGAGAAGATTTATTTCGTGGAAGATACGATAAGGTATTGCTGAGAATACTGAGAAACCATGATGCGGGAAAGAAATGTGGCGCGGCATTTAGGAGAGAGACATGGCGACGATCAAAGAGATAGCAAAAGAATGTAATGTTTCCATAGCGACGGTTTCCAACATCCTGAATAACAAGGGTAAAGTGGGGGAAGAGACCAGACGGATGGTCCTGGAAAAGATTGAAAAGATGAATTATGTTCCCAATGTGGCGGCCAAAAACCTGAAACAGAGGACCAGCAGGACCATAGGAATCATCACGGAGGATCTGACAGTCTTTAATACGCCGGAGATTGTGGACGGTATAGACGAATATCTGGAAGGGCGGGGGTATAATTTCCTGTTGAGTAATCTGCGCATTTACCGGAAATATGGAGAAGATTTCTATTATCATGAGGAATTTAAGGGAAATCTTGAGGATGAGCGGGAAATCATGCGCGCTAATCAGGTGGAGGGTATCATTTATGTCAGCGCTCACAGCAGGAACTTGTCCAGCGTGCTTGTACAGGATGCCTCCATGCCGGTGGTCGTGGTCTATGGATTTGCCAAGGACAGAGATATTCCCTCGGTAATCTTCCATGATGAAGAAGCCGCTTATATGGTGGTGCACAGGCTGTTGCAGACTAGGACAGATAAATTGGGCATTATTGCCGGAGACCGCAGCAGCCTGCATACCAGTGAGAGGCTGCTGGGATGCCAGAAGGCCATATACCAGACCGGGATTTTATATAATCCGGAATTGATCTGCTACGGGGATTGGAGCAGGGAATTTGGATATCAGGCGGCTTCCGGGCTGTTGGAGCAGGGTGTGAGAGTGCTGTTTTCCATGAATGACAATATGGCTATGGGCGTGTATGATTATGCGTTAGAAAAGGGCCTTGTCATCGGTAAAGATATCTTTGTAGGAGGGATCGGCAGTCAGTTTGGCAATATTCTGCGGCCTAAACTGACTACGGTTGAGATGCCGCTTTTTGAGATGGGACAGAAAGCAGGAGAACTGATTCTGGATATTATAGAGCGTAAGATTCCTCTTAAGGGGGAGGTCTATAAGATAGAAGGGCAGCTGTTGAATGCCTGATACAGATCTGATTTGGTGATTTTATTAAAAAATAAGCGGCAGTGACCGTGATTTCCATGGTCGGCGGGAACATAATTGTCAATCATGGGATAGAAATTGTAGAAGCACGGAGGATCAATCATGGGAACAATTGTTGTATTATCACTTGTGGCGGCAGCAGCCATACTGGCAGTCAGGAGCATGATTAAAGATAAAAAGGCAGGCAAATCGCTTCAGTGCGGGGGAGACTGCAGTCGATGCAGAGGATGCCATTAGTTCAATTTATAAAAGATATCATTATTATAATGAATGATTCAGAACAGAGTCAAAAACCCTGCCGGTCCGGAAAAGGCCGGCAGGGTTTTTGTATAAATTATTATAGATTTATTAGAGTTGTATCAGAAATTTATGGAATTTAGTGGTTGATTTGTATTTAATTGTGCGAAAAACTTGAAAAAAGAGATAATACGGTGTATTATTAACTCAATTATTTTGTATTTATATAAAATAATATAAGGGCTGACAGTAAATGTGAGTGTGGAATGGCTGTTTAACATTGCAGTAAAGTTTGCTTTTCTCTATATATTGTTTGCATGGACTGTTGTAGAGGTATTACTATTCATGCAGAGATGATCTGCGGGTAGTGTTTTTTGTCGAAGAGGGGATTGTAACTGATAACATGTATCAAAAATGATAAAGGCGGAGGAAATCTTAAGATGAAGAAAGAGAAAAGAAGAGCACAAATTTCGCTGGGCCAGAAGATTATTGCCAGTATGTTAGTCATGCAGTTTGCGGTTATGACGATTCTGTCAGTTTTTGTCACCTACTTTATTACATCAGATACCCGCAATAGTACGATTAACAGCATGAGGACGATTGTGGAGGAGCGCAGCCAGATTATTAAAAATTATGTGCAGGAAGCAGAGGGAACTCTTACTGCCTATAGTCGGGCCGGAGAAGTTCTGAATATTATGCTGAATCCGGAAGATCCGGCAGCTGTGGCAGCTGCACAGGCTTATACAGAAAGCTTCTCAAAAGATGTTGCGAACCTGGAAGGCTTGTATGCCAGCGAGTGGAATACACACGTACTGGCGCACACTAATCCACAGGTAGTGGGGATTACCACAAGAGAAGGCGATTCGTTAAAGGCACTGCAGGATGCAATGCTTGCGGCAAACGGTGTGTATAATACCGGCATTATCATCTCTCCTGCCAGTGGACAGCAGATTGTTTCCATGTATATGGCAGTTTATGATGAGCAGGGAAATCCGGCGGGCCTTGTGGGAGGCGGTATTTTCAGTACAGGATTGATTCAGATTCTTGATAATCTGACCATGGATGGCATGGAAAACGCAACCTATTGCATGGTCAATGTGGAAAATGGCCAGTACATATTCCATGAGGATCCGGAAAAGGTGGCTACGCCAGCGGAAGAAGCCCACATCGTCAAGCTTTGCGAGCAGTTTAAAGGTGTCGCCGAGGACAGCAGCGGATACACAGAATATACGCAGGATGGCGAGGCATATATTTCTTCTTATTATTACATGGCGGATCATGGCTGGCTGTTTATGGTTTCAGATGATCAGAAGGAGATTTTCGCATCTACAGATAAGATGATGCTGACGCTGATTATCTTCTGCTTTGCAGCCCTGTTTATATTGATTATTGTTTCCCTGCTCATCGTAGGGAAGATGCTAAGACCTATGAAGTCCATCGAAGGGGGTCTTGTCTCCTTACAGAATTTTGATATTTCGGATAATAAAGAGGTTCAGAAGTACTGTAGCAGACGTGATGAACTGGGAAATATTGCAACGGCAACGAAGGTTCTGATAGATTCTTTACAGGAGATTACGGGAACATTAAAGGATTGCTGTAATACACTGGAAGAGAAAGCAGATGAGCTGCATAAATCCTCCTACGAACTGGTGGCGGATGTCACAGACAATGTGGCAACGACAGAGGAACTTTCCTCTGCTTTGGAGAGCACGAATAATCTGGTTTCTAATGTAGATACTGAGATCAGGAGTATTAATTCCGTAGTCAATACGATTCTGGACAATATTTCTGATTCCATTAAGACAAGTAATTCTGTGATTGAAAGCGCTCAGGATATGCAGGTGAAAGCAGACTATGCATACAGGAACGGGCAGGAAACACTGGTTGAAACCAAGAGTTCTGTGGAAGAGGCGATCAGCAGTCTCAGCAGTCTGACGAAGATCAATGAACTGGCATCAGAGATTCTCAACATTGCGGGACAAACCAATCTGTTGTCTCTCAATGCATCCATTGAAGCGGCAAGGGCGGGCGAGGCAGGCCGTGGATTTGCCGTGGTTGCCGGAGAGATTGGTACTTTGGCAGATACTTCCCGGAATACGGCGTCCAGCATTCAGGCAATCTGCAGTGAGACAAATGACAGTATCAAGGTTGTAAATGATTGTTTCGATACCATTATTGCCTTTATTGAGAAAGAAGTAGTGGGACAGTTTAAAGATTTTGCGGAGAAGTCCACGGGCTATAGTATTTCCGTGAATGGAATCAAGGATCAGCTGGATAAAGTGGACCAGGCAGTCAAGCAGCTGGAGGGTTCGGTCAGACATATCTCTGAAAATGTTTCAGATGTGAATGACATTACCAACGAGAATCGCTGTGCAATCAGTGTGATTGTTGATAAGAACGAAAATACAGCGCTGATTGCCGAGCAGATTCAGCAGCAGTCTGAGCAGAATAAGAAACTGGCAGAAGAATTGGATAACCTGATTGGTAAGTTTAATTATTAATTGAATCATATTTGTTATTAAATATGCCTACCTTTAATCTTTTTCATAATTATTCTTCTTTAAAGAGGGGAGTGAGATTTTCTTGTAAAATTTCACTTCCTTCTTTATGTTATTATTATGAGGATATCCGGCAAAGTCCGGTATCCGCTGCTTTTGCAACTGATGGTTGACAAATTTCCAAGTGTGCTTACTGGTCAGATTCTCTCTGGTTTCCTATAATATATTTCAGCAGAGGGAATCCATATGGCTGCTTATTATAACAGGATTAGAAAGGAAAATATCTGATGACATTGGGAGAAAAGATTTATACGCTGCGGACAGAACATAGTTTATCACAGGAGGCCTTTGGGGATAGTCTTGGAGTATCGAGACAGTCAGTATCCAAGTGGGAGACCGGACAGTCGGTACCTGAAATTGAAAAGATTGTGGCTATCAGCAACCTGTTTGGGGTGACAACAGATTATCTGCTCAGAGAGGACCTTGAAAGAGAGATTAAAGGACAGGATGCCGCATCATATGCTGCCGCTCATACGGCAGTGTATTCTTCCGGAAGATCTCATTTTGAATATAAGAGTAAAAAGATGATAGGAAATCTTCCTCTCATACACATACATACAGGGATTGGTCTGTACCGAGCCAAAGGCATAATTGCCATAGGTAATATTGCGGAGGGTGTTCTGGCTCTTGGTTTCGTGGCTATGGGCGGGATTGCACTTGGACTTGTTTCCATCGGGTTATTTGCATTGGCAACTTTTGCAGTGGGCATACTTGCTTTTGGCAGCTTTGCCTTTGGCATTATCACAGCAGGGGCAGTTTCCGTGGGGATTTTCTCCATGGGGGCGACGGCTTTCGGGCAGTTTGCCTTCGGGGCATACGCGCGTGGCGCACAGGTGGCGGTAGGAGATGTGGCGCGTGGAAATATTGCACTGGGCTATTCTCAGGCGGTGGGCACTTATACACAAGTCAGCAACCGGCAGCCTTTTGATTATGAAAATGCCTGCCGCCTGATTGACGAGCATGTTGCACCGCATTGGTCCTTCTTTAAGACCTGGGCTAAGAATATGGTGAAATTATTTTAACACTGCGGATAATTTAATAGACTCTTAAAGGGAACAGGAAACTGTTCTCTTTTCATGTCCATAATTCAAATTGAATCCCGTCCCACACTGTGTTATAGTAAAAAAGGATAAAAATCCGGGAGGTAGTTATGAAACTGGTTGTTTTGGAAAGAGACAGCGTAGGAACAGATGTTGACGTAAGCTGTTTTGAAAAGTTCGGAGAAGTGACATATTACGGAAATACGGTAGCAGATACAGTGGCTGAGCGGGTGAAGAATGCTGATGTCGTTATTTCCAATAAGGCGCCCATGAATGAAAAAACCCTGAAAGATGCCGTGAATCTGAAGCTGATCTGCCTGTTTGCCACAGGATATGACAATGTGGATCTGGCATATTGTAAGAGCAGGGGGATCAAGGTCGCAAATGTAGTCAATTACTGTTCGCCGGCAGTGGCACAGCATACCCTTCTTCTGGCATTGGCGCTCTCAGAGAAACTTGCTTTTTATGATGATTATGTAAAATCAGGAGCCTATGGGGCACAGGACAGGTTCTCTAACTTTGACAGACCCTTTACAGAGCTCGCAGGGAAGACCTGGGGCATTGTGGGAATGGGAAGCATTGGTCATAAGGTGGCGTCCTTAGCGGAGGCTTTTTGCTGTAAGGTGATTTTTTATTCTGCTTCAGGGAAGAGCACCTGCACAGAATATGAGCGTGTGGAATTTGATACACTTTTGCAGGAATCGGACATTTTGTCACTGCATTGTCCGCTCAGCGACAGGACCAGAGGGCTGATCAACAAGGATGCCCTTTCCAGGATGAAAAAGACGGCGGTACTTATCAATGTGGCACGCGGTCCGGTGGTGAATACACAGGATTTATACGATGCGCTGATGGAAGGACAGATTGCGGCGGCAGGACTGGATGTACTGGAACAGGAGCCCATGACGAAGGATAATCCGCTTGGTAAGATTCAGGACAGCACCAAACTTATCATCACACCGCACATGTCCTGGGCGAGCAGAGAAGCCAGAACACGTCTGGTGGGTGAAGTGATGAAAAATATCCAGGCATTTCTGGACGGGGAAAACAGAAATATTGTCAATAGATAGAAGTTATGGGACAGGCAATATTTCAATCAGATAACAACATACAGGAGGAGATTTTCTATGGGAATTGTGATTAAAGATGTATTGGCAGTGCTTCCTCAGGGAGCGGAAGATGTGATTCAGGAGACAAGCCTCTATATTGAGGGAGACAGGATTGCGGCAATCGGTGATGAACCGGCAGGATTTAGCGAGGATAAGGTGATTGACGGAAAAGATAAGCTGGTGATTCCCGGTCTGATCAACTGCCACACGCACTCTTACATGTCTTTCATGAGAAATGTGGCAGATGATCTGTCTTTCATGGACTGGTTATTTGGGACGATTGATCCGATTGAGCAGCAGATGACGGATGAGGATACATACTGGGGTGCGAACCTTGCCATTATCGAGATGATGAAGAGCGGAACCACCTGTTTCAATGACATGCAGATGAATATTCACCAGACCACACGGGCGGTGAAGGAATCCGGTATGCGTGCGGTGGTGTGCCGCGGACTTGTGGGAAGCGGGAATGATGAGGCAGGACAGTCACGTCTGCGTCAGGCTTATGAGGAGCGGGATGCGGCTAAGGACTGTGACAGGCTGACGTTTAAGTTAGGGCCGCATGCGCCGTACACCTGTGACGATGCCTTTTTAAAAATTGTGGCAGAGGAAGCCAAAAAGGAAAATATGGGAATCCATACTCATCTTTCTGAGAGCGAAAGCGAGATCAGCCAAATCCAGGAGAAATATGGCTGCACACCGATTGCCCTGGCAGAGAAGTGCGGTATTTTTGATGTACCTGCCATTGTGGCTCACTGTGTGCAGGTGACAGACGAAGATATAGATATCTTAAAGAAAAAGAATGTAAGTGTTGTGACGAACCCGGCCAGCAATATGAAGCTGGGAAATGGCTTTGCACCAGTGGCCAGGATGCTTGAGAAAGGTGTCAATGTATGCCTTGGCACGGATGGCGCAGCCAGCAACAACTGTCTGAATATGTTCCACGAACTGAGCCTCTTGACACTGATTCATAAGGGAACAGGCCGGACACCCCAGTGTATCAGCGCCAAGGAAGGTTTCCGGATCGCAACGATCAACGGAGCGCGGGCGCTTGGATTAGAGAAGGAGATTGGTTCTATTGAAGTGGGTAAGAAAGCAGATTTGGCGATTCTTGATCTGAACACGCCGTCCCTGACGCCCAGAAATAATCTGATTGCGGGTCTGTCTTATTCCGCGAACGGCTCTGAAGTGGATACGGTCATCATTAACGGACAGGTTACCATGGAAGGCCGTAAGATTCTCACGATGGATGAAGCGCTGGTTTATCATAAGATACAGGATATTATCATGCGCATGGGGCTGGATAAGAAAACATATTAATGGAAATGGGACTTATGTATTATAATTCTATCTGATTTTTTGATAGCGTTATGCGCCATTATTTGCTATAATGGATGCAGAATATTTGTCCTGCATTAAAAGGATTACATAGGGGTTCTTTCAAAGAAAATGCAGGGCATGTGTTAGCAATACAAATCTACACGTATTAGGGGGGAATGTAATATGCTGGCTACATTGATACCGTTTTTTGACAAAAATATGAAGGTTCGTGCATATTCTCTGTTTTCACAGAAGGAGAACAGCCTTTTAAATCCGCCGATATTTGGCACGAGCAGTGCTACCGGACTGGCGGAGATTGAAGGATTGGATATTGTGCGCAATATTGGTATCGATACGTTGTCGCCGGGTACAGATGTACTTATACCGGTGAACCATATCGCCATTTTTTCTGATCTCGAATCACAGTGTGAGGATCTGCGGGGCAGGCTGGTATTGTTGTTTGACAAGTCTATTGAGAATACGGAAGCGTACCGGAAACGTCTTACCGAATTGAAGCAGAAAGGCTTCAAGTTAGCCATTATGAAGCTTCCGGTAAATGAACTGGAGCAGAACAAAGAACTTCTGACGCTGATGGACTATATCATATTGGATCATAAGAAAGTGGATGTCTACAAGGCGAAGGTATATTTCGGGCATTTATATCCGCACCTGACCATATGCGTGGGCAATATCGAGAGCCAGGAAATCTATGATTCTCTTAAAGATGATGAGAGTTTCCAGTTTTTTGAGGGCAGCTTTTACCGTATACCGATCAACAAGGGTGAGACGGAAGTATCTCCGCTTAAGATCAATTATCTGGAACTGATGAATATCGTCAACGATGTGGACTTTGAACTGACAGAGGCGGCGGATGTTATTGGCCGTGATACAGCCTTAGTCGTAGAGCTGCTTAAGATGGTGAATCATATTGCGATCAATTCAGAAGTTACTTCCATTCGTCATGCAGCTGCGATTCTAGGGCAGAAAGAGTTAAAGAAATGGATCAATACCGTTATCACCAAAGAGCTGTGCGCGGACAGACCAAATGAAGTTGCAAGAACATCTATGCTGCGGGCGAAATTCATGGAATGTCTGGCACCGGTATTCGGGTTGGGAATGAAGGCTTCGGAAGTATTTCTGATGGGACTGTTCTCCATTCTGGATATCATTTTGAATATGCCGATGGAAGAAGCATTGAAAAAGGTCAATGTGACAAAGGAAATTTCAGATGCATTGGTGTATCATAAAGGTGAGCTGGCAAATATCTACTCCTTTGTGATCAGTTATGAATCCGCTGACTGGCAGGAGATCAGCAGACAGCTTATTGTATTAAATGTTGATACGAACACCATTTATCAGGCTTATACGGAGACCGTCTGCTGGTATAAATCCATGTTTTTTGAAAACTGATATGTTATTGCAGTTGTGAACACGGCTGAAAACAGCTGTTACTCATAAACCAGTGATGATAGGACAGACGACCATCACTATAATAAAAATTCGGCTGATTAAGAATCTTTAGGAGGAAACTATCAATGAGTAGCGAAATCAGAGACATTAATCTTGCCGAGTCCGGTGAGAGAAAAATCGAGTGGGTTAAGAGAAATTGTGATCTTCTCCGCACACTGGAAAAGGAATTTAGCGAGACAAAGCCTTTCGCAGGTAAAAAGGTAACACTTTCAGTGCACTTGGAAGCTAAGACAGCTTATCTGTGCCTGGTACTGGCGGCAGGCGGAGCCCAGATGTATGTGACGGGGTCCAATCCCCTGTCCACACAGGATGATGTGGCGGCGGCGCTTGTGAAGGCTGGACTCGAGGTACATGCCTGGTATGATGCAACAGATGAGGAGTATAATAACCACATTCGTGCCGTATTAGAGGTTGGTCCTAATATCATCATTGATGACGGCGGTGATCTGGTAAATATGGTGCACAAGGAGATGAAGCATCTGATTCCTAACATCATCGGCGGTTGTGAGGAGACCACCACAGGTATTATCCGCTTAGAGGCGATGGATAAGGCCGGCGAACTGAAATTCCCTATGGTTCGTGTCAACAATGCGGCATGTAAGCATTTCTTTGATAACAGATACGGAACAGGCCAGTCTGTATGGGATGGCATTAACAGAACAACGAACCTGATCGTTGCCGGTAAGATTGTAGTCGTTGCAGGGTATGGCTGGTGCGGTAAAGGTACCGCCATGCGTGCCAAAGGATTGGGCGCAAGGGTAATTGTCACTGAGATTGATCCGATTAAAGCAATCGAGGCAGTCATGGATGGATTTGATGTGATGCCCATGAAGGAAGCAGCCAAATTGGGTGATTTCTTTGTGACAGTGACAGGTTGCGACGGTGTTATCGATCAGGAAGATTTTGCAGAGATGAAAGAAGGCGCTGTCTTGTGTAATGCAGGACATTTCGATTGTGAAATCGATATGGCTTGGCTTAAGGCGAATGCTGTGGAGACCAGAGAGCAGCGTAAGAACATTATGGGTTATAAATTACCCACTGGCCAGTGGATTTTCGTACTGGCAGAGGGACGCCTCGTGAATCTGGCAGCAGGCGATGGACATCCGGCAGAAATCATGGATATGAGTTTTGCAATTCAGGCCCTGTCTGCAAAATATCTGGTGGAACATGCCAGCGAATTGACTGAGAAGCTGATTGATGTGCCTGAGGAAGTGGATAAAGATGTGGCGAAGCGTAAGCTGGCATTCCTTGGCAAGGAGATTGATGTACTTACACCGGAGCAGGAGAAGTATCTCAATAGCTATGCGCTGTAAAGATGTGGAAATGCCCTGTTGTTAAACAGGAATGGAAAAGGTAAAATAGGTCCGCACCCTTAAGATGGGGTGCGGATTTTTGTCTGCTTAATATATGAACATATATAAAGATTCGTTTGATAGGATTTATGTCCATAAAAACAGAAGGTAAAAATGTAAATACAAGGATACTAAAGAACGGTACTTTACCTATTGACAAAAGGTGTCTACATATGTAAACTATAGATAAAGTCTACATATGTAGACATAAAAGACAAAACATTTTTGATTCTTCATAAAAGAACATATCCATATGGCAGGAGGAAGTAAAGTGGCTGACAAGAAAATATCGGATGCAGAATTGGAGATTTTAGAGGTACTCTGGTCGGCAGGGGAGGCGCTGAGTGCCAATGAGATTCGTATACGTCTGAACCAGAAGAAAGATTGGGAACGGACCACAGTACTCACACTGATCAGACGGCTTTTAGACAAAGGTGTGATTTCTCAGGAAAAGCGGGAAGTGTACTATTATACGCCATGCATGGAGCGCAGTGCTTATGTGAAGGAGGAGACCAGGAGCTTTGTCAATAAATTCTTCCGGGGAAGCGCAAAGAATCTGGCGGCGGCTCTGATTGCGGATGAAGATATGTCCAGGGAAGAGATTGAAGAATTGAGGACTTATTTCCGGGAAAGTTTTTACTAGAAGGATCATGAAAGGCTCTGTTAGGGAATGGCTGGGAAAAGTTCAGGAAAGCTTCATATAGCAGAAAGAGGAGTGTGAATGTATGGCACAGATATTTGGTGTGGTTTTATCATTATCGGTTTCCGGTGCACTGGTCGGCCTGATCATATTATTGATTCGTCCTGTTACCAGGAAAATCTTTTCTAAAAAATGGACTTATTATCTCTGGCTTCTGGTGCTGATACGGTTGATGATACCAGTACATGCAGATATTAATATAGTGGAACAGCTGTCAACTAAGATCACACAGATGGGAAGGCAATGGGAAAGTACAGATAGTACGGCAGGCAAAGTGCCTGCTATCATGTGGGAGAATGAGCGTGCAGATATGCTGTCGGAGGAGACGGATATTATGAACGCCGGGGAAATCGTTGGCGCGGCAGGAACGAAACAGGAGACAGGGCAGGAAAATCCGGCAAGTACAGGAACGAAACAGAAGACAGAGCAGCAAATTCTGGAAAATACATCGCCTGAAACAGGCGGCGAAACAGTGGCAGACAAAAGAACCGTTATCCTTAGCATTGCAGCTATGCTGTGGATTGTAGGAATCATTTTATCCGCCGTGTGGAAGATTCGCAGTTATCAGGGCTATAGCAGAGAAATCCGCTCTGGTTGTATACCAATTACCAATGAAAAAGTATTGGCTAAGGCCGTAGAAATTCAGGTAAGACTCAGAATCGGACACAGGATGGCGCTCTATGAGAGCCAAACAGTTGACAGTCCCATGCTGATTGGACTTATACAGCCTTATATCATACTGCCTTCAAAGCTTCTTACGGCAATGTCGGGAAGAGAGTATGATATCTGTCTGATTCTGCACCATGAACTGGTACATTATAAGAGGCGTGATATTTGGTATAAGTGGCTGTTCCAGGCAGTTGTCTGTGTCCATTGGTTTAATCCGCTTGTTTATCTGTTTCAGCGTAAGTTTCATACAGACTGTGAGCTTGCCTGTGATGAGATGGTGATGGCGCTTCTTTCAGAAGAAGGGCGCAAAGCATATGGCAATGTACTTCTGGACGTAGCAGATAAGTACTTTCAGGAAGAAGCTTTATCGGCGCATAAGGATGTGCCGGCCATGACACTTTTGGAGGAAAAACGCACATTGAAGGAGAGACTGCGGGGAATCGCACAGTACCATAAGAAAGGAATTGTGATGGGAGTCTGCTCTGTGGCAGTATTGGCGGTATTGTGTGCAGCGGCAGTGATATGCGGTGTATCCGGTGGGCGTTCCTATGCAAGAGAGATGTTTGTTTTGCATAACGATGGAAGTTTTATGAAGCAGATAGGCAGCAAATCTTATCGGATATATGATGACGATACTTTGATTGCCGGAGCCTGTGAAAGTGATGTCTGGCGTGCGTATAACTACTGTGGCGGGAGCAGGAGTGTGGAATGTCAGAAGTTTGATATCAATGGGTCTGATATTCTATGGATTGTTTATGCCAATCAAGATACCACATTGGAAATGACATCTTCTTTTGCGCTGAAGAGAGGCCGCTTTAAGATTGTGCAGGTAATGCCGGATCAGACAGTGCGGATTCTCAATGAAAACGGTGAAAAAATAACGGAAGAGGTGACTTTGCCAAGAGGCAGGAACTGCTTTAAGATAGTAGGACAGAAAGCGCATCTGGAGAACTTTAACATAACCTATGACAAAGAAGAAGAAAAAGTCCTCAGTGGATTTTTCCGAAGCGAGGACGAAGAATATGCCTATCGTGTACAGTTGGGACAGGAACCCTTGGATGAATCCAGGCTGGGAGACATATATGTCTTTCTGGAAGCAAAGGAAATAAGTGAACTTTGCCGGACAGCATGGGAGAGCGATGTAGCTTTATCAGATGAGAACTGGCAGGAGATATTTATCTATTCTGATGGGAAACTAACGTCCTGTTATCTGCTGGAAGCGTTACAGGCCGGAAAGATAAAGGAATTTGACAGCAGAATCCTGTGCATGATTGGTTATCATATGGATAGAAAAGATGTCAGTGAGTGCTTCCGATATCTGTTGGAGCGAGGCAAGGTAGCCCAATCTGACTGGGAAGATATCTTTATCTATTCTGATACGGATTTGTCCGCAGAATATCTGGTGAAAGCCCTGCAGAATGGAAAGGGGAGCGGCTTTAACGGGGAGATGTTTGAAGAAATAGGTTTTCTGCTATCTTCAGAGAAGCTGACAGATATTGTATTGGCACTTAATCAAGGAGAACTGTCTTTTGAAAATCTGGATGATTATGTGATGTATGATTTGGATGAAGAGCAGAATGCGAAATGTATTATCCATTATATTCATCTGGGCAATGTGCTGACGGATTCCCAGCTTCGGGAGATTGAGATTCATGTTTCAGAGAAGGATTTTTACCGGATTGTGGAGGAGAATGGAAAGAATAAATAGCGATTGAAAGGAAAAGCTTAGCGGATACAAGGAACTGTCCAAATACGGATGGTTCCTTTTGCATTATAGGGAATCATGTAAAAAGGAGTCTTATCTTTCAATGCACAACGAGGGGTGATAAAGTGTGATGAAAAAGGGATGGCAACTATTTTGATATCAGTGTATACTTACGAGATAAGAGAACATAAAAAGCTGTATCATAAATTAGAAAATATTTCAGTGACAGGTAAGGAAATGCTAAGGAGATATATTTTGGAGGAATAACGATGGGAAATATTCAACCTATTTTTTCAAATAATCAGGAGCTAAAAGAATGGTTATTAAATGTGCATGAAAAATATTGTATTGAATTGAAAAAGCACAGGAGCTGTCCAATAAAACAAAGGTCAGCTATAAAAATATTACTAATCAGGATGTTACAGAACATAAAGTGGATGAAAATACCACTATTATTTTGATTAATATAAAAGAAGCGCCAGAAGGAAAGAAACCAGTGTATATTAATGATAAACTGGAGAATACATGGATTCGCACAGGCGATGGTGACCGTAGAGCAACAAAAGATGAGATTGCTGCATTTATGCGTAATGCACATCCGAGTCAGGATGATCTGGTGTTGGATAACTTTGGAATAGATGATTTGGATTTAGATTCTATCCTTGCTTTTAAGGAAAGAATTAATAAAAGATATCCCAAACAGAAATATTTAGAAATGAAAAATGAAATTTTTCTGACAGAGATTGGTGCAGGGGTTAAAGATAGAATTTCTGGTAAATTTAAAATAAAAAGGGGCACATTATTATTTTTAGGGAAGATAAACTCAATCAGAGAAATTTTTCCTCATTATCATGTAGATTTTTTTAATCGAAGAGGTAGTAATCCAAGATGGTCTGATAGAGTCACGGATGATGAACCGGGAGATTATCAGATGAACTTGTATAATTTTTTCTCCATTGTTTATGGGAAGCTTACAATTTTGTTAAAAGAATCATTTGAATTGGATAATTATCAGTTGAGAATACCATTCTCTGATTTTGATGAAACCATAAGAGAATGTCTGGTAAATTGTTTGGCACATGCTGACTATGAACAGGGTTATCCATCAACGAAAATAGAAGTATTCGACGGGTGGTTTAATTTTGTCAATCCTGGTAAAATGCTTATTTCAAAGGCACAGTTTGTAATGGGTGGAGATTCAAGACCAAGAAATGAAATAATCATGAAAATGTTTCGGCTGCTTGGGGTTTCAGAGAGACAGGGATTTGGTGGCCCATTAATTTATAAAACAGCTTTGACCAATGATTATAGAAGACCGGAAATAATTACAGATATTGAACATACGGAACTGAAAGTATGGAACATAGATCTGGTGGATTCTTATCCAGATTTAACAGCTGATGAGAAGTCTGTTTTCAGATATATTGTAAAAAATGGAACAGATAAATCATTGCGTGAACTTGTTCCTGTATTAGGAATGACAGAATATAGAATTAGAAAAGCGGTTTCTTCTTTAGTGGAAGAGAGACATCTGCTCCAAAAGGAAGGAAAAGGTAAATCAACAAGATATTTTTTGGGAATGGGAAGTGTGGAAATGCTTACCCATTTGCAAATAGCTCTTGAGGTATTGAGAACTTGTATATAAATACGTTTGCGTATCGTACGATTTACGTTTGAAATTGGGCAATGTTATTTAAAATCGGAGATTTAAACGTATTATATACGTACGAAATACGTATGAAATACGCTAAATCTACAACAAAAGAATTTTCAAAGGAGCACTCTAATGGAAACAAACACGAAAACTTATAAGTCCGGGGAATTGTTAAGGAGATTTCTTCCCTATTATCAAAAATACTGGAAGATTGTTGTCATCGATTTGCTCTGTGCAGGGCTGACAACTGTCTGTGAACTGGTACTGCCCATGATCATCCGCTTTATTACAAATGAGGGCATGAACAATCTGGCAGCGCTGACCGTGGGCACTGTCCTGCGGTTGGGTGTATTGTACTTGTGTCTGCGGATTGTGGATACCATGGCGAATTTCTATATGGCTTACACAGGCCATGTGATGGGAACGCGTATCGAGACGGATATGCGCAGGGATGCCTATGCCCATTTACAGAAATTGTCAAATACTTATTATAATAACACCAAAGTCGGGCAGATTATGGGCCGTATCACAAATGACCTTTTTGATGTGACGGAGTTTTCCCATCATTGTCCGGAGGAATTTTTCATTGCGGGCATCAAGGCTGTGATTTCTTTCATAATTCTGGCACAGATTCATCTGGGGCTCACCATAATTATCTTTATGGTGGTGCCTGTGATGGTGGTGACATGCACAGTCATCAATCTGCGCCTGCGTGAAGCCTTCCGCAGACAAAGAGTGCAGATTGGTGAATTGAATGCACGCATAGAAGACAGCCTGCTGGGACAAAAAGTGGTGAAAGCTTTCACGAATGAGGAAAAAGAGCAGGAGAAATTTGAGGAAGATAACAGTAAGTTTTATCAGATAAAGAAAGACACCTATAAGTTTATGGCGGCCTTTCATACTACCACAAGAGCCTTTGACGGACTGATGTATCTGGTGCTTCTGATCGCCGGGGGAATCTTCATGATCAAGGGTAAGATTGCGCCAGCAGATCTGGTGGCCTATGTGATGTATGTGACCACTTTGATTGCTACGATCCGCAGGATCATAGAGTTTGCAGAGCAGTTTCAGCGGGGTATGACAGGTATTGAACGTTTCGTGCAGATTATGGACAGTGATATTGAGATTTTTGACGAACCGGATGCAGTGGCATGTGTGAATCCTGAAGGCAATATTTCTTTCCACAATGTAAGTTTTGAATACCCGGATGATCACAACGTGGTATTCAAAGGGCTGAATCTGGATATCAGGCAGGGAGAGAAAATAGCTATAGTGGGACCGTCCGGCGGCGGTAAGACAACGCTCTGCAATCTGATTCCCCGTTTTTATGATATTGATGAAGGGGAGATTCTTTTGGATGGTGTGAATATCCATCGTTATACGTTAAAGAGCCTGCGGCAGAATATTGGTATGGTGCAGCAGGATGTGTATTTGTTTTCCGGCACGGTTTATGAGAATATTGCCTATGGCAGGGAAAATGCCACAAGGCAGGAAGTGACTGAGGCGGCGAAAAGGGCCGGAGCCCACGAGTTCATTATGGGGTTGAAAGATGGTTATGATACGTATGTGGGAGAACGCGGGGTGAAGCTGTCTGGCGGGCAGAAACAGCGTATCAGCATTGCCAGGGTATTTTTAAAGAATCCGCCGATTCTGATATTGGATGAGGCCACTTCCGCACTGGATAATGAGAGCGAGTTCCAGGTGGCGAAGTCTTTAGAAGCTTTAGCCAGGGGCAGGACCACGATTACCATTGCCCACAGGCTTTCCAGTATCCGCAATTCTGACAGGATTCTGGTGCTGACGGAAGAAGGGATTGTGGAGGAAGGAACGCATGAGAGCCTGCTTGCGCTTGGCGGCATCTATCACCACTTTTATATGACTGCGAACGAATTGAAGTAAAAGGGAAACGAAATATGGATAGAGATAACAGGGTCAGGCGCCGCATATTGATTGTGGAAGACGATAGAACATTGGCAGGCGGATTGTGCCGTGCCTTGCAAAATGAGGATACTGAGACAATAAGCTGTGGAACACTGCAGGAGGCCGGTATCTTGCTTTCCAGAAAGCAGGGGACGGAAGAAAAGTTTGCTTTGCTGGTGTTGGATGTCAATCTGCCGGATGGAAACGGGCTGGATTTTCTGCAGCAGGTTAAAAGAGATTATGACATAAATGTCATAATTCTGACGGCCAATGATATGGAAACGGATATTGTGACAGGTTTAGAACTGGGGGCGGACGATTATATCACGAAACCTTTCAGTCTTGCAGTACTGCGGGCGCGCGTCGCGCTGCAGCTGCGGCGGGCAGAAGAACGAAGGACACAAAGTCCTGGCAGGGAAATCTGTGTAGGTGAGTATCGATTTGATTTTATGCAAATGAAATTTTATCATGGGAAAGAACAGATTGAACTGAGTAAAACGGAGCAGAAACTTCTTCATATTTTGGTGGAGAACAGGGGCATTACGATTCCAAGGGAGAGATTATTTGAGTATATCTGGGCAGAGGGCGAAGAATTTGTGGAAGAAAATGCCCTGTCAGTCACAGTGAAGCGTCTGCGGGATAAGCTGGATGCGCAGGAAATCATTAAAACCGTGTATGGAATCGGCTACACCTGGGTAATGCAGTGAAGAAAATCCGGTGTGAGAGGAAGCGAGTATGGAGGGAATAAATACCGTATCGATTATTCTTTTTACGGCAGGTCTGGTCAGTCTGTTTGGAGCTATTGTACTTGCCATTGTCATACATTACAGGAAGAGGGCAGCAATCCTGCGAATGAGGCAGATGCTGGATGCGGCGATTGATGGTACTTTTATAGAGAATGTTTATGATGAATCCTTGTATTCTGCGGTGGAGAATAAATTGTCAGAGTATTTAAACGCATCGGAGATATCTGCCAGGAAAACGGCACAGGAGAAAGACCAGATTAAGGCACTGATTGCGGATATCTCCCATCAGACGAAGACACCCATATCCAATATTCTGATTTACACGGAATTATTAAAGGAACAGAACCTGCCGGATGAAGCAGCGCATAGTGTGGAGCTTATGGAAATCCAGGCGCGAAAGCTCAGCTTTCTGATTGCATCACTGGTTAAGCTGTCGCGGCTTGAAACGGGGATTATTGCCATGCATCCCGGAGAAGATTCTGTAACAGGGCTTCTGGAAGAAGCCTATAGACAATACTGTCAAAAAGCACAGGACAAAGGTTTGTATCTACAGGTGGAAACATCCAGTCTGCAGGAAATAAGGGCTGTATTTGACTTAAAGTGGACGGGAGAGGCGCTTGGCAATGTAATAGATAATGCCATCAAATATACAAAGACCGGGGGTATTATGGTGACGGTGAAACCCTATGAAATGTTTGTGGGCATTGAGGTGGCCGATACAGGAATAGGGATTCCGGAGGAGGAGCAGGCAAGGATCTTTGGAAGATTTTATCGTTCTGTGGCAGTGAGCGGTGAGGAAGGTGTGGGGATTGGATTATATCTTGCCAGACAGATTCTGGAGATGGAAGGCGGCTATATGAAGGTGGTATCTGAAGTGGGAAAAGGGTCGAAGTTTACGCTGTATTTGCAGCGGCTTGGTGAATAGAGTGTAATTTTAAAACGGTATGGGGTAGGGCTGAATTCTTTCAAAACTGTCAGAATTCATTTTATTCCGGAAAGATTCTGGAAAGAATCATATGAGATAATCTGTATTGTGGAGAACAGACCATAATACAGATTTTTGTATGTAAGCAGGAATCTGATGTGATCAGAAAGAGAGGATGAGGAACGCAATGACTATATTATCAACAAAGGATCTTAAGAAGATATATGGATCGGGAGAGAATGAAGTGCATGCATTGGACGGGGTGAATTTCCAGGTGGAAAAGGGAGAATTTGTGGCAATCGTGGGAACTTCCGGCAGCGGCAAGAGCACGCTCCTTCACATGCTAGGCGGGTTGGACCGCCCCACATCAGGCAGTGTCATGGTGGACGGGAAAGATATTTTTTCGTTAAAAGATGAGGAACTTACCATTTTCCGGCGCCGCAAGATCGGGTTTGTGTTCCAGAATTATAATCTGGTGCCGGTATTGAATGTTTATGAAAACATCCTGCTTCCGGTACAGTTAGACGGCGGCAGTCCGGATCAGCCTTATATCAAGAAGATTATTGACACCCTTGGGATTGCATCCAAGTTAGAGAACCTGCCTAATAATCTTTCCGGCGGCCAGCAGCAGAGAGTTGCCATTGCCCGTGCGCTTGCCTCGAAACCGGCTATTATCCTGGCAGATGAACCCACCGGCAATCTGGATTCAAAGACAAGTCAGGATGTGCTTGGTCTGCTGAAAGTGACCAGCCAGAGATTTTCTCAGACTATAGTAATGATAACGCACAATGAGGAGATCGCACAGCTGGCAGACCGGATTATCCGCATAGAGGATGGGAGACTGTGCGAAAAGAAGTACACTGTATAAGGGGGAGATATATGATGAACGTTTCTAACAGAAAATGTATTCGCCGCCTCAGTGTGGCAAGTTTTAAAGCGGCTAAAATTAGAAATACGATCACAATATTGGCCATTGCGCTGACGACCATATTATTTACAACGATCTTTACGGTCGGTATGTCCATGAAGTATGGTTATGAGCAGTCTAATTTCCGCCAAGCGGGTGGGTATGCCCATGGTTGTTTTAAGTATCTGACGAAAGAACAGATAGAGGAAATAAAAGAAGATCCGCTGATTCAGGAATATGGTCTTCGGATGCATTGTGGGATGCCGAATGGGGAGCCATTTCGTAAGTCTCATGTGGAGGTCAGCTACTCTGATGCCAATGAGGCAAAGTATATGTTTTTAGATCCTATTGAGGGACGACTGCCCAAGGAGGGGACTAATGAGGCGGCCACGGATTTAAGAGTCCTGTCTCTTTTGGGTGTAGAGCCTGTGCTTGGCAATGAATTTACCATGACTTTCTTAGTGGATGGTAAGGAAACGACAGAGACGTTTACCCTGTGCGGCTATTGGGATTATGACGATGTTATCGTGGCGAATCATGTGCTGATTCCCTTAAGCCGGGTGGAAGAGATATTTGATAAGCTGGATACCCAGGGAAAGGATGGCATGACCACCTACTGGATGTTGGACGTCATGTTTGCCAATTCCAGACACATCGAGGAAAATATGGACACAATCCTTGCCAGATATGGCTATCAGGATGATGAACCAGGGAAAGAAAGATATATGAGGACGGGCGTGAACTGGGGGTATTTGTCTGCCGGTTTTGAAGAATCGGTGGATATAGGGACTGTGCTTGCTCTGGCGGCAGTGCTGATACTGATTATCTTTACGGGATACCTAATCATTTACAATATTTTTCAGATATCGGTTTCCAATGATGTGCGTTTTTACGGATTATTAAAGACGATTGGCACCACAGGACGTCAGATTAAAAGGCTTATATTGATACAGTCGCTATTACTGTCTGTGATAGGGATTCCTATTGGCCTGGTGATTGGTTATGGTGTGGGAATGTTTATGACCCGTATTGTGGTGGCGCAGATGGATGGCATCATGATGGTCTTTTCGGCAAGTCCTGTGATATTTGTAGGTTCTGCCGTTTTTGCACTGATGACGGTCTGGCTATCCTTAAGGAAACCCCGCAGGATGGCAGCCAGGATATCACCTGTGGAGGCCGTGCGTTATACAGAGGGCAGCGGAAGTAAAAAGAGCAGAAAGAAGGGTGAGAAGGGCGCGTCTATCTTTAGAATGGCGGTGGCAAACCTGGGGAGAAATAAGAGTAAGACTGTCATTACCGTAATTTCCATGTCCTTTGCCATTATACTTTTGAATATAACATTTATTCTGGCGAAGGGCTTTGATATGGATAAGTACCTGGTCAGGGTTAAAGTAGATTTCCTGGTGGCGGACGCACCTTATTTTCAACCAGGGAGTTTTGAATTATGGAATGGATTGTCAGAAGAGGTGATAGGCCAGATAGAAACCATGGAAGGTGTGACCGGCGGCAGGACTTATGGCAAGAAGTTTAGCGCAGAAGAACATGTTTCGGAAGCACGGGTACGGCAGAGGGAATCTAAATGGAGAAGCGGGGATTTGTTAGATTCTTATATAGACAGTCTGGAAAAATCGAATGATCAGGTGTTAGATCGGGTACAGCTTTACGGCATGGAGGACTTTGTGCTGGATAAGATTACAGTAGTGGAAGGAGACATTGATAAACTGAAAGGGGAAGGTAATTATATAGCGGCAGTCTATGAAACGGATGATTATGGAAATATATATGAAGATAGCAACTGGGCTAAGCTGGGAGATCAAGTGACCATCCGTTATGTGGACCGTTATGAGATTTATAATCCTGATACGGGAGAAATATATGAGGAAGAGCAGGATCTGACGGGACTTAATTCTGCTTCGCGGGCTGTGGAATATCGGGATGTAACTTATGAAGTGGCAGCTGTCATTGAGGTCCCGCATACATTGAGCTATCGTTATTATGGTACGGACGCGTTTGTGATGGGAGCAGAAACGTTTCTGAAAGATTCCGGTATGGAGACGGGAGAAGTACTTTATTACGCTTTTGACTGCGCGGATGAGAACATGGAAACGATGGAACAGTGGCTTTCCGATTTTATGGGCGGTAACGAGTCCTTATATGACTATGAAAGCAAAAAGACCTATGGAGAAGAATTCTATGGATTTCGTGATATGTTTATCATGGGCGGAACAGGTGCGGCGTTCATCGTGGGGATGGTAGGTATCCTGAATTTTTTGAATACAATTCTTACGAGTATCATGGCGAGGAAGCGGGAGTTTGCAGTATTACAGTCTGTGGGCATGACAGGCAGACAGCTGAACCGGATGCTGATGACGGAAGGGACGGTATTTGCGGGCAGTTCCATCGTGATTACGTTAGTGTTTTCCATTGCCATGGGTCCGGTGATTGGCAGCGCGTTAGAAGGCATGTTTCCCTTTTTCACATATCACCTGACTGTGGCGCCGATCCTTGTGGTTGCGCCGGTATTTCTTCTGCTGGGTATGGCAATACCGCTTGCTTCTTATCATCAGGCGACCAAAAAATCCGTGGTGGAAAGGCTCAGAGAGACGGAATAAAAGACTGCTCCTTTGGGCAGGGTCTGCCAAAGAGGTGATAACTTTAATTAATACCTGCAAAATTAAGCAGATTTTCTCTAAAAGTATTGCACGGGAGGCCACAAATAAGGTATAGTATTACAGAGAAGCTATGCATAGAATATTGGCAATTATTAGAGAAGGATATAGTGGACAGTATGGAACAGTTAACACCTCAAGATCAGGATAAAATGGCAGAAGTATCGCAGATTTGCATGTCACACTCAGCGACAGCTTTAAATATGTTGGTCAGGAAAAAGATTATTGTCAGTCCGCCTTCTGTGAAAGTGGTCAACAGTGCGGATATCAGAAATATCCTGACTGCCTTTGGTATGGGTAGTGTGACGGTTCAGATTGATTATAAGGATGATTTTCATTGTAATAATTTATTGATGTTAAAGGAAAATGACATCAAAGTTATCATGGATTTGATGATGGGCGGGACAGGCGCCGTGACACCCGGTGAACTTAATGAGATGCATCTGTCCTGTGTGTCTGAGGTTATGAATCAGATGATGGGATCTTCTGCAATTGCGCTCACGGGAATGATTCATAAGACCGTAGATATTAATCCTCCTAAGGCAACATTGGTCAGCACGAAAGAGGATATTGATTCTATAGATTATCTTCCCTTTGCAGGAGAAGAGATGGTGATTGTGCTCTCCCGTTTTGATGGGGAAGGGATACTTAAGGGTATTATGATTCGTATCTATCCCATGAAAGAGACCAGATTCATCTGTGATAATTTTGTTGCGAAGTAAGGAAGGAGTCTTCGGTTACTTTTATTCGACAGAATATTGTTAGCAGATTTTCACAAAAGAAAGAGCGCTTTATATCATAAAAGTGCTGAAAATCGCTTCATTTCCCGAAAATACTTACGACCGGACACTTTAAGTGTTAGAATAATATATAGTAAGGGTAACTATCGGCAGCGTTTGGGGTCAAAGAGTTTGGAGGGAAAAGATGTTTAAGAAAGGTGAACTGATCATATGCGGCGGACATGGTGTCTGCCGCGTTATTGACATTACAGACAACCCGGTTGATCGGTTGGACAAGAAGAGAAAATATTACCTCCTTGAGCCGGTTTTTGAGAAGACGAGCACCATTTATACACCGGTAGATAATGAGAAGGTGATCATGCGCAGGATCATGAATAAAGAGGAAGCCCAGAAACTCATTGAGCATATAAAGGAGATTGATGTGATGTGGGTTCAGGAGGAGAAGCGCAGGGAACAGACTTATAAAGATGCTATCCGCACCTATGATTCCAGAAGTCTGGTGCAGATTATCAAGACGCTGTACCAGAGAAAGAGGATCCGTATCAAGGAAGGAAAGAAAGTACTCTCCTCCGATGAGCAATATCTGCGGAAGGCAGAAGAGCTTCTCTACAGTGAGATGTCTCTGGCCCTCTCCATCCCCAAAGACCAGGTCGGGGCGTATATTTTAGAAACCGTAGAAAAACAGGAAAGTCAGGAATAGAAACTACCAAAGGCAGAAAATGAAAATTTTCTGCCTTTTTTGTAACACCATTTGCGGTTATGATACGTGTTATAAGTAGAGACGTCCAAATAACAGCCTGCAGGTTGGGAAAGGTAGATTACTTATGACAATTGAAGAAGTAGTAATGAAATACAGCACTATGCTTTACAGGATCTGTGTCGTCATGCTGGGCAATGAGGCAGATGCACAGGACGCCGTGCAGGATACGCTCTGCAAATATCTGGAACGGACAGGAGGCTTTACAGATCAGGAGCATGAGAAGGCCTGGCTGATTAAAGTAGCACAGAACCGGTGTCGGGATATGCGGCGGTTTAACCTGCGTCATCCCAAAATAGATATCGAAGAGATTACGGCAAGCTATGAGGATCCGGAATACAGTGAAGTGTTGACGGAGCTGATCGGCCTCCCGCTTTCGGTCAAATCGGTGGTTTATCTTCATTACATAGAAGGATATAAGACAGCGGAAGTCGCAGAATTACTGGGTATTTCTGTCAATGCAGTTAAAAAGAGACTGCAGAGGGGGCGGGAAATGCTGCGGCTTAAACTGGAAGAAGATCCGCGAAAAAGAGGAAGGTCATAAGAATGTGTAATCTCAATTAAGCTGGGATGAAAGCATCACAGAAAGGGAGGAGACTATGAAAATTGCAGCGTTAAAACAGGCAGTGGAACATATAGAACTGGAAGATGACAAGAAACAGCAGATGATTCGGGAGCTAAAGAAGGGAAGAAGAATGCGTCATATGCACTGGAATGGTCTGCGGGTGGCGGCAGCTTTGGCAGTCTGTTTTCTTGCAGTGGGAATTTTGAGCGTACCGGTACGGGCGCTGGTCAGTTCACTGGTGCGTGAGCGTATGGAAAAAGTGCCGGAAACGGAGATGAAGACGGCGGTGGAGCAGCTGGATGCGCAGCGTGTGGGGGCAGATGGTTATACCAGACCCTATACCGAAGCGGAGGAGACTCGGATGGAGGAATTATACAAGCAGTATCAGAATGGTGTATTTCCCGCGGAGGAGATACAACAGGTAGACAGCGAGGAAGAGGCGAAGGCATATGAGTTTTGTTTCTTGACTATTACCAGCACATTCTATCTGCCTGAGGATAGGGAATTGACAGATGAAGAAATTCTGCAGAAGATAGATTTCGAACACAAGCGTAATTATGCGTTACAGAAGCGGTATGAGGAAGCGTATGCTGAGGAAGCTGCGAATAAGAAGGCAGCCGAAAAGGAACAGATTGCACAGGCAGTGGAAGCAGGCGGTGTGACAGAAGAGCAGGCAGTAATAATTGCAGAAGAATATATTCAGAAAATCTATGGTGTAGATGGAAGCAGCCTGGAACTGAACCATTATTATGATGCAGATGCTGCACAAGTTGTTGTGGGACAACCGGCTTACTGTGTCGATTGGAGCGATATGGTTAACAGTAAGTATTATTACTTCTGGGTTGGCGTGGAGGATGGCAGTCTCCTTGGAGCGAGTTATAGCGGCGATCAGGTTCGGGAGCAGTTGGAAGCTGTCAGACCTGCCATAGAAGAGGCCCCGGCCCGGATTCAAAAAATCAAAGAACAGGCGGAGTGTTTTCTGACTGATAGGATTGGTATACAGGAGTCTTATGATGAAGTTAGGAGCTGCTATCGGACAAACAGTGAGGGGGATATCAGCACACTAGTAGATGTTATATTTGTGAAGGCGGATGGCAGGGCATATCTGCTGGAGTGTGGCTGGGACGGAACCGTTAACGGTTATTCAGTGGTAACGGTGGAAGATTACGAGTACTTAAGAGAAGAGACGAGAAAAGTCTTGGCCAAGCGGTATACAGAAGAATATGGCAGGGAAGTTACGGTGGAAAATGTCTGGAATTAAACGTTTAGAAATAATAGAGAATAGATAAATATTGAAGTGCCGGATTTTTGCGTAAAAATAAAAAGATATAGCTGCCAATTTCGATGAAATTATCTGCGGCTCGTTGGATAAGAGTTATAAGGTAATCATCCATTGGCACTATACCTTTTTCGGTTTATTTAAGACAGTGTCAGAATTTATTCACTTGCTGATTAATCATGCTGCGGATGGCTTCCAATCTTATTAATTGCAGAAATCACGACAGTCAGTATTTCTACCTCAGCCTGCGGCTGATAATTGTTCAGTTTTTGGAAAAGTGCACCGGTATTTGTGCGCACATATTGGGGTGAAAGTCTGTTGAGTGCATAGGATGCCATGTCCAGTTTACAATTATCGCAGGAACAAACATTGGGCATAGTGGGTAACAGTTTGTTAAGCTGATATTCCACTGCATCTTCCATGATATTTTTTAAGCCTTCCATTTAAAAACCCCCTCATTTGTCATATGATGACAGAAACATATACATTTTATCTTAGTACATTTTTCCTAAAAAATCAATCTTTTTTCCGCGGAAAAATAGTGAAAAATGGATAAATAGTTGTGAAAATACAGAAAAAGGATGTAATTTATAGAAAGCGCTGTCCTGCTTGCATTTTGGGGACAGACATTGTATTCTATGTAGTATCCGGTTTCAGCAGAATAATACGGGTATACAGATTATATAGCACGGATAGAAAGAAGTAAGGAAATGATATGATTTTAGAGGTAATAGCAGATAGTTGTGCGGATAGTATCAGGCTTCTGCCGTTTTTGTTTTTCACATATCTTGTGATGGAGTATCTGGAGCACCGGGCCGGTGAACGGATGCAGGATGTCATCAGAAAATCCGGTAAGGCGGGACCTGCCATTGGCGGTCTGCTCGGCGTTTTCCCTCAATGCGGGTTTTCGGCGGCGGCATCGAATCTATATGCCGGCAGGATCATAAGTCTGGGAACGCTGATGGCAGTTTTCTTATCGACTTCAGATGAAATGCTTCCCATCATGATATCCGAAAATGTGGGACTGCCCATCATGGGAAAGATTCTTGCAGTGAAAGTTTTCTTTGCGGTTTTTGCCGGATTTGGGATTGATCTGGTTTATCGCAGAAAAGATAAAGACATGCAGATCGAGCATCTTTGTGAACGTCATCATTGCCATTGTGAGCGTGGAATCTGGAAATCTGCGCTGCATCATACGCTGGAAGTGTTTATATATATATTGCTGATCTCCTTTGTCCTGAATCTGGTGATCGCGCTGATTGGTGAGGAGACTTTGGGGGCATTGATTTTGCATCAGCCTGTGGCAGGTGTTCTGATTGCAGCGTTAGTGGGGATGATTCCCAATTGTGCGGCTTCCGTTATCGTCACGAAGCTGTATTTGGGCGGTGTTCTTGGTGCAGGAGCCCTGATAGCCGGTCTGTTATCCGGTACAGGTGTAGGCTATTTGGTATTACTGAAAGTAAATGATGACCGCAGGGAGAATCTGAGGATTCTGTTTCTTCTGTATGGCATCGGTGTAATGGCGGGCGTGATTGTGGAATTTATGAATATGGTATTCTGATGGCGGCTGTATTATTTTCTGTGAGATATACGCCGGCAAGACGGGCAGGGAATCCTTCATGATACGAGGGGTTCCTTTTTTGTGCCATGGGACTGCCTGTGTGGGAGGATGGTATTTGTACAATTTGTCTTCTGCTTTGTGTCCAAACAGGTATTCGCATATGCAGTTGGTATATAAAAGCACAAGAAATCCACTGTATTTTTGGCGATAACGTTAAAAGTGCATAAAAAACCCCCATAAAACAAAAATCCCCCACCCTTTTGCAAAGGCAGGTTTCTGCTATACTGAAACCAAGGATAGAAATAATCAGGAGGGAAGGCCATATGAACGAGATCATCGTCTCCATGGAAAGTATCTGTAAGACTTTTCCAGGGGTGAAAGCGTTGGATCATGTTAACTTTGAATTACGCGCCGGAGAGGTTATGGCACTGCTCGGAGAGAATGGCGCAGGGAAGTCTACGTTGATGAAAGTCTTAAGTGGTGTATACACGAGAGACAGCGGTTCTTTAAAGCTTTTTGGCAGGGAATATGGGGATCTGACACCAAAGCAGGCACAGGAAGCGGGCGTTGCGATCATTCATCAGGAACTGAATATGTGCAGACATCTCTCCGTGGCGGAAAATATGTTTCTGGGCCGGGAAATCAAAAGAGGGCTGTCATTAAATAATGCAAAAATGGAGTCAGAAGCCAAGCGGATTCTGGATGATTTAAAGATTGATATTGACCCCAAACAGACAGTCGGGGATCTGCCGGTATCCAAACAGCAGATGGTGGAGATTGCCAAGGCACTTTCCATCGATGCGAAAATACTGATTATGGACGAGCCTACCTCTTCTCTGACAGCCAGAGAGATAGAAGATCTGTTCCGGATTATTAAGAAATTGAAATCCGAGGGCAAAGGCATTGTATATATATCCCACCGTCTGGAGGAATTACAGCATATTGTCGACAGGGTCACGATCATGAGAGACGGACAGTATATCACGGATATGAATTTTGCGGATGTCACGATGGAGCAGATTATCAGTTATATGGTGGGCCGTGAGATTAAGGAGAAGTTCCCCCGGGTAGAGTGTCAGAAGGGCAGGAAGGTGTTTGAAGTCAAACACTTAAATGCGGGAAAAATGGTGAGGGACATTAATTTCTCCGTCTATGAGGGTGAAATTGTAGGATTCGCCGGACTGATGGGAGCCGGAAGAACGGAGACCACCAGGGCAATCTTTGGGGTGGATCCCAAAGAGACCGGCGAGATTTATGTGGATGATAAAGAAGTGAAGATAAACTGCCCTATGGATGCGATCCGCAATGGTGTTGTACTGGCGCCTGAGGACAGAAAAAAGGACGGACTGTGTACGAAACTGAGTATCAAACATAATCTCACGCTGCCCAATCTGGATATTGTCTGTGATAAGGCAGGCGTAGTGAACAGCAAGAAAGAAAAGGAGCTGTGTGATAAAGCAGTTTCAGATCTTAAGATCAAAACGCCGGGGGTGGAGGTTGATGCCGGGAATCTGTCCGGCGGTAATCAGCAGAAAGTGGTAGTCGGCAAATGGCTGGCCAGGGATTCCAGAGTGGTCATCTTCGACGAGCCTACCAGGGGTATTGATGTGGGCGCCAAGGTGGAGATCTATAACCTGATGAACGAGCTTAAGAAACAGGGCATCGCAGTTATGTTTGTCTCCTCGGAAATGCCGGAAGTCATGGGCATTGCAGACCGCATCATCGTGATGTGCGACGGCAGGATTACCGGAGAAGTCATGGCCAGGCACACCAGCCAGAATGAGATATTGACCCTGGCTACCACCTTTGAAGATAAGAAAATCAACAGCCAAAGCGGCAGGGAGGAAAAGTAAGATGAACAACAAAAAGCAGAGTCCTATCAAAAGACTTTTAGCAGTCAAGGGTATGGGAGCAGCACTCACTGCTTTTGTGGGTCTGGTCATCATTTACATAGCGTTTGGTTTGATCAATTCCGCAGTTTTTTCCAGCAATAATATCCTGAATCTGCTGCGGTCCATGTCGAAGTATCTGCTCATCGGTATCGCGCAGAGTTACGTGCTCATCACAGGAAATATTGACCTGTCCATAGGTTCCATGGTGGCAATGAGCGCTATGATATCAGCCACACTCATGACCCTTGGAGTGAGTCCGCTTCTGGCAGTGCTGGTTGCACTCTTATGTTGTCTGGTGATTGGTATCATCAACGGTATTTTGGTGGGCAAGTTCAAGCTGCCGCCGTTTATCGCAACACTGGGTACCATGTTTGTGGGACGCGGCATCGCGTATATGGTAAACAATAACCGTAACACAGACGCCATTGCAACCGGCATTGGCAAAGAGACGGGTGATAAGTTCCAGAACTTCTTCTACTACGGAACTACCGCAGGTGTTTATAATACGTTCTGGATAGCGATCATTATGTTTGTAATTTTCTTCTTCCTGCTGTCCAAGACAAGGACGGGAAGACATATTTACGCCATTGGTTCCAACATAGATGCAGCCAAGCTTTCCGGCGTCAATGTGGTGGCTACGACTACCAAGGCTTATCTGGTCAGTGCAGTGTGTTCATGGGTTGTAGGATTGATCTTGTGTGCACAGGCAGGCATGGGCAATATGGAAGCAGGCAATATGTATGAGATGTACGGTGTGGCAGCCGGTGTTATCGGCGGTGTGTCACCTCTTGGCGGAACCGGTATTTTGCTGGGTACGCTGGCTGGATCTGCGGTATGGCAGACCCTGGAAAACGGTTTGAACATGATAGGCGCACAGGTAGGTATCCAGCGGCTTGTCATCGGTATTATCGTAGTAGTGGCAGTTCTGCTCGATGTAGTGCTCAGAAGCGGACAGTTTGCCAAGAAGAAAAAGGGCTAGGACCGCAGAAGCGGATAGCGATAGATAATTAAAGGAGGATAAGGTATGAAGAAGAAAATATTGGCCATGCTTTGCTGCATGACAATGGCAGCAGCTTCCCTGACAGGATGCGGCGGTGACAAAGCTGCACAGACAGGAGCAGAAACCGGTACAGAGGCTGGTGCAGACACAGAGGCGGCAGCGCCGTCTTCCGGCGGAGATACCAAGATTGCGCTGATTACGATGGATTCCATCGATCAGCATTGGGTGACGCTGAATGAGGGTGCACAGAAGGCAGCAGAGGAACTTGGTGTAACTGTAGATTTTATGGCACCCAATACCAAAGACGATGCACAGCAGATTGAGTGTGTGAATAATGCAGTGGCAGGCGGCTACAAAGCAATCATTGTGGCAGCAAACGGCCCGGATGCAATCTCTTCCGCATTGAAAGAGGCATCCTCCGCAGGCGTGAAGATTGTATATGTGGATTCCCCGGCTAATGTGGATGCAGAGGCCACATATTCCACAGACAACAAGGCAGCAGGTACGACAGCAGGTCAGGAGATGATCAAAGCCCTTGAGGCAGCAGGCGTGACATCCGGTGATATCGGTATTGTCAATGTAAATGCAGCAACCGATTCCTGCGTGATGCGTGAGGAAGGTTTCAGGGCGGCATTTGAAGGAAGTTCCTTTACGATCTTAGAGACTCAGTATGGTGAGGGCGATGCAGCGAAATCTCAGAGTATTGCAGAGAACTATATCACTCAGGGCGTGGTAGGTATCTTTGGCTGTAACGAAGGTTCCACAACAGGTACAGGTAATGCCATTAAGGCAGCCGGCAATGCTGGTATTGTAGGCGTAGGTTTCGATAAATCTGATGCTATCCAGAATCTGATCAAAGACGGCCACCTTCTGTGTACCATGGCACAGAATCCTGATGTGATGGGTTATGAAGGCGTGAAAGCGGCAGTGGCAGCAATCAATGGCGAGAGCCTTGGCGGTAAAGTGGAAGATACGGGCGTATCTGTGATTAATGCGGAAGCATTAGGCGGTGCAGCTCCTGCTTCTGACGGCGCGGCTAAAGCAAGCAAAGAGTGGAAGATCGCGCTGATCACAATGGATTCCATCGACCAGCACTGGGTGACTTTGAATGATGGCGCGCAGGCGAAAGCAAAGGAACTGGGTGTAAGCGTAACCTTTATGGCACCCAACACCAAGGACGATGCACAGCAGATTGAGTGTGTGAACAATGCAGTGGCAGGCGGTTATGATGCGATTATGGTAGCAGCTAATGGTCCGGATGCAATCTCTTCCGCTCTCAACGAGGCATCCGCAGCAGGTGTTAAGATTGTGTATGTAGACTCTCCGGCTAATGTGGATGCAGAGGCAACTTTCTCCACAGACAATAAGGCAGCAGGTGCAACAGCAGGTCAGGAAATGATCAAGGCTTTAGAGGCAGCAGGCGTAACATCCGGCGATATTGGTATCATCAATGTAAATGCAGCAACCGATTCCTGCGTGATGCGTGAGGAAGGCTTCCGTTCCGCTTTTGAGGGAACTGGCTTTACGATCTTAGAGACTCAGTATGGTGAGGGCGATGCGGCGAAATCCCAGAGTATCGCAGAGAACTATATCACCCAGGGTGTGGTAGGTGTCTTTGGCTGTAACGAAGGTTCCACCACAGGTGCAGGCAATGCGATCAAGGCAGGCGGCAATCCGGATATCGTTGGTGTAGGATTTGATAAGTCTGATGCGATCATGAATCTGATTGCAGACGGTAATCTCCTCTGCACCATGGCACAGAATCCTGATATGATGGGCTCCATGGGCGTAGAGGCCTGTGTGAAGGCTTTAGAAGGTGAGAGCCTTGGCGGCAAAGTAGAAGATACAGGTGTATCCGTGCTGACGAAATAATCGGAAGTTCTGATTGTACACTGTGAATCAGATATGGTATATGGTGAATATGAATCAGGAACTGTGAAAATATGTTATAATGTGAATCAGGAAAGAAAACCGTCGGATTTCCGGCGGTTTTCTTAAATGCGGGGGTTATGGGAATGATAAAAGTAATGATTGCGGATGACGAAGAGCGTATCTGCCAACTGATTGAGGCACTGATCGATTGGGAATCACTGCATATGGAAGTGGCGGGAATTGCCCATAATGGATTGGAAGCCTGTGAGATGGTAAAGCAGATTAAGCCCGATATTCTGATAACAGACATCAGGATGCCGGGCTGTAATGGCCTGGATCTGATAGAAAATGTGAAAAAGAGTGTAGAGGATCTTCAGGTTGTTATTATCAGCGGATATGCCCAGTTTGCCTATGCGCAGACCGCCATTAAGTTTGGTGTGGGGGATTATCTGCTCAAACCGATTAATAAAGTAGAGCTGGCATCCACATTGCAGAAGTTTAAAGAGCGTATCGAGGAGAGGCTGCAGCTTAAGGAAGAGCAGTTGTGGATACAGCATAAGAGTGAGGCAGATATCCGCCTTTTTCGTGCAAATCTCATGGACAGGCTGCTGGAGCAGAGGGTGTGGATACCTTCCATGGAAATATTGCAGGAAGAATACTATCTTCATGTGCAGGCAGGGATTTTCCAGGGCTTTGTGGTGAAAATTGATGCGTCAGGAGAGCTTGGCCAGGCGGGAATACATATTATATTGGAAAAGGCGCAGACCCTGTTGGAGAACAGCCTTAAGTCACGCTGTACAGAGATTGTGGTGGGCTTGAAGGGCAGCCGCTGCATTGGCTTTATAAATTATGCGGATGGACAGACAGAAGAGATACGACGGCTTTTTCGCGGCTGTCTGCATCAATTGGAGAGCGAGAAGGGAATATTCGGCCCTGTCACTTTTACGGCGGCGCTTGGAAATACAACTAAAGATATAGCTAAATTGCAGGATACCGTGGGTCAGGCGGATGTTATCATAGAGGAGCGTCTGCTGAAAGGGACAGGCAAGCTCTTAGAGCGTATGCCGGCAGGATCGGCTGTCCATGAACAGAATATTCTGGAGAAGTATCTGCGGCAGATAGTGCAGGCAATCGAAGTCATGAGCGTAGAAGAGGCAGCGCAGGCGATGGCACAGATGAGCCAAAGGATGCTTGCGGTGAGAGATATAAAGGGATATGAGGTGAGAGAACTTGTCTATTCGGCAGCGGGACTTTTCTTAAGTCAGGTGGAAGTAAAGAACCGGGCTGAGGAGTTGAAACTGTTTGAAGAGCAGTGCTCCCTGTGCGGCAGCATGGAGCAGTTGATGGAGCGCCTTGCTGCGCTGCAAAACCGTTATGTGGAACAGATGCGCCTGAGGCGGGAAGCAGATACGGTGAGGCCTGTCCGTATGGCCAAACAGTATATTCAGAACCATTACAGTGAGCCCATTACCCAGGAGGAAGTGAGCAGTGCGGTAGGATTGAGCGCGGCGTATTTTAGTGCTTTATTTAAGAAGGTGGAGGGTGAGGGCTTTGCCAAATACCTGATTAATGTCAGGATGGAACAGGCTAAGGTGCTGCTGCGGGAGACCAATACCCCGGTATCAAAAATATGTCAGCAGGTGGGGTATAATGACTTAAAGCATTTTACCCACACCTTCGAGAAAGCGACAGGCGTGAAACCCAGTGTTTACCGAAAGATGTACGGATAGGAGACCCCGGACCATGAGAGAAGAATACCGATTAAAATATCTGTCTAACAGAGTGCTTTTGGTGGGAGCTGTGACACTTGTCTATTTTGTAATCGAAGCTGTCAGAAATGTGCTGCTTGGCATGCGCGGAGAGGAGACAGTACTGGAGGCGGGGATTTATGTGCTTCTTGCATTGGTGTATCTGATGGTGGTGTGGTTTGGCATTATATTACCCTACAGACGGTCAGAGCTTTTAGTACATCGCTTTCTGGACGGTTATCTGACGGAGAGTCAGGATTTTGCAGAGGTGTTTCAGAGTCCATCCATGAAACTGCAGATGGATGAGATTGAAAAGATTCTGCGGTCTCCCAAGATGATTGACCTGAATAAAAGGCAGGCGCAGTATCTGGCGTTACAGAACCAGATCAATCCCCATTTTCTGTATAATACTTTGGAGAGTATCCGGGGAGAGGCGCTGATAGCCGGTCTGGACAGCGTGGCGGATATGACGGAGGCGCTTGCAAAGTTCTTCCGCTATACCATCACGAATGTGAAAAATCTGGTGACGGTGCAGGAAGAACTGGATAACTGTGAGACTTATTTTCTGATTCAGAAATACAGGTTTGGGAATCGCCTGCAGCTGCATGTGGAGTATGATGCAGAGGACTGGGAGGACATTATGAACTGTCAGATTCCCAAACTGACTCTGCAGCCGATTTTGGAGAACAGCATCATCCATGGCACGGAACTTAAGGTAGGGACCGGGAATCTGCGGATTCAGTTTGAGCGGACACAGGAAAGACTTCTCATCCGCATCTCGGATGATGGTGTGGGCATGGATGAGGAAACCCTTGCAAAACTGAATCGTAAACTGGGGCGGGATGGTAATATGCTGATGCATGAGGAAGAGAGAAAAGGCGGTATTGCCCTGGGCAATGTGAACAGCAGAATCCATCTCATCTTTGGGGAGGAATATGGACTTCATGTCTATTCTGTGCCGCAGAAAGGCACAGATGTGGAGATTACGATTCCTTTTGCAACAGACAAGAATCACGTAAAGGCGGCATTGATGTAAGAGAGGTTTCTTCTTATGAGACAGGAAGTATTCCGCATGGAGCGGGTTACCTATATAGATAAGGGCATTAAGCAGCTGGAGGATTTTAACCTGCAGATTTATCAAGGTGAGATTATGGGGCTGATTCCCATTAATGCGCATGGACTGCAGGAGCTTTTACAGCTGATGCAGACCAATATGCCGCTCTATGATGGGTATGTCTATTATTGCGGTGAACGAATCAATTCCTGGAAGAGTACCAGAAGATCCGGCAACCGGATTGGTATTATCGACGCCAACAGCCGTCTGGTGGAACATATGACAGTTACCGACAATATCTTCGTACTGCGGCAGGGATTCAGACAGGAGGTCATTCAGAATAAGCTGCTCAGGAAACAGCTTACCCCCTTTATGGGCGATATTGGTATGGAAATCCCGGCAGACGCTTACGTGGATAAATTATCGGCGTTCGAGCGTGTGGTGGTGGAGTTGTTAAGGGCAGTGGTGGCAGGATACAGGCTGATTGTTTTAAATGAAATCAGTACGGTAATCAACGGGGAGGAACTTTGCAAGCTTTATGATATCATACATCATTATGGGAAACAGGGTTTTTCTTTTCTTTATGTGAGTCCTCATTTAGAGGAAATCATGGAAGTGTGTGACCGGGTGGCCCTTTTGTCCAACGGACGGATTCAGAAGGTGGCACAAGGTAAAGAAATGAAAGCCGAGATTGTGGAAGGCTACACCCTGGAATTTGACACAATGGTACGGTATCATATGGAAAACCGTAATCCGGATGCTCTGCGGAAAAGGGAAATCCTGTCATTTAATCATGTTACCGGGGAAACTTTGCAGGACTTTACTATGAAAGTCTATGAAGGAGAATGTCTGGTCGTTCAGAATCTGGATAACCAGGTATTTCAGGATATCTTACAGGTGCTCTATGGGGACAGGAAACTTAAAATGGGCGATTGCTTTATAGCAGGCAGAAAAGTAGATCTTCCGGCCAGCAAAGAGATTGCAATCATTGCAGCAGAGCCTACAAAGACCATGATATTTAACGAGATGAATTATATGGATAATCTGTGCATGGGACTGTCCAGACGAGTGTCGGGCGTCTGGAAAAGAAATATGAGAGACAGCGTCAGGAAGGAGTATGGGCCGGTTCTTGGAGAAGAAGTCTTTCAGATTCCGGTAGAGAGACTGAGTGAAAGGCAGAAATATCAACTGGTGTACACCAGGGTTTTGCTGCAGAAACCTAAAGTAGTAGTGTGTGTACAGCCATTTAAAGGGGCAGATCTGGACCATAGAGTATTTGTCTGGAAGATGATGGAGATGCTCTTGGATAAGGGCATGTCAGTGGTGATATTGACGATCAATCTGGCTGATTCCATGTCTCTGGCGGACAGATTGATCCGGATTGGTAAAGATGGGATCCTGGAAGAAGTAAACAGGGAAGATTTTGGGTCTTTGTCTATTGCAGCGCCGTGGCTGAGCCTTTATCGGACACAGTAGCAGCCTTGCAGATGTTAATTTATGATAAAACTGCAAAAACAAAGAACCGTCCCCAGAGCGCATAAGTCTCCAAAAACAGTTCTTTTCAATGCACCGCCAGGGGCTCGAACCCTGGACACCCTGATTAAGAGTCAGGTGCTCTACCAACTGAGCTAGCGGTGCTTACCCGTGTTTCCATACTTCTCCAACACGCAAGAGTTATTATAGTATAATGTTTTGTGCAATGCAAGCATTTTTTTAAGAAATTTTAAGAATATTTGATTTTTTTTAATACTTGCAATCAGAAAGCCAAAATGATACATTATTCACAAATTTGAATTTGGTCAGGGGGAAAGGAAGATGATCTTTGAAAGTCATGCACATTATGATGATGAAGTGTTTGATGAGGACAGGGAGCAGTTGCTTGCTTCTTTTAAAGAAAAGGGTATAGATACAGTGGTTAATGTAGGGGCAAGTCTTGCAGGGTGCAGGGCAACCGTGGAGTTGACCAAAGAGTATCCTTTCATCTACGGAGCGATTGGGATTCATCCCAGTGAAGTAGGAGAACTGAATGAGGACAATTTTACTTCTTTAAAAGAGTGGTGCGCCCTGGATAAGATTGTGGCGGTGGGTGAGACCGGACTGGATTATCATTGGCCGGAACCTGGGCCGGCTTTACAGAAAGACTGGTTTGAGCGTCAGCTTGCACTTGCCGGAGAAGTGAAGCTTCCTGTCATCATCCATTCAAGGGAAGCGGCGAAAGATACGCTTGAGATCATGCAGGCCCATCATGCGGGAGAGATTGGCGGTGTGGTGCATTGTTTTTCCTATGCGAAAGAGATGGCAAGGGAATATCTGAACATGGATTTCTATTTCGGGATAGGTGGTGTGATTACCTTTAAAAACGCTAAGAAACTTAAGGAGGCCGTAGAATATATCCCGATGGAGAAGATTCTTCTGGAGACTGACAGTCCCTATCTGGCGCCGGAACCTTACCGGGGGAAGCGTAACTCTTCTTTGCATCTTCCTTATGTGGCACAGAGCATTGCGGACATCAAGGGGATTTCTTATGAGGAAGTGGTAGAGATTACTGAGAATAATGCAAGAAGATTATTTGGTCTTTAAAGAAAAGAGGCATTTGATGGCAAATTTAGGTAATTTGACAAACACATCGGAAATCCTGCAGAAATATCAGTTTCGTATGCAGAAAAAATACGGACAGAATTTTCTGATTGATACCAATATTCTCTATAAGATTGTTGACGCGGCACAGATTACGAAAGAGGATTGTGTCCTGGAAATAGGGCCTGGAATCGGAACCATGACCCAGCATCTGGCAGAAGCTGCCGGACGGGTCATTGCAGTGGAGATTGATAAAGATTTGATTCCCATTCTGGAGGAAACCCTTGCGCCTTATGATAATGTTACTTTGTTACATGCAGATATCCTGAAAGTCGATCTGCAGGAGCTGTTAGAAGAACATAATGAGGGAAAGCCAGTCAAGGTGGTGGCGAATCTTCCCTATTACATCACAACGCCGATCATCATGGAGCTTTTTGAAAGTCATATACCTCTCATCAGCATCACGGTCATGGTGCAGAGTGAGGTGGCAGAACGTATGCAGGTGGGGCCCGGCACCAAGGACTACGGCGCTTTATCCTTGGCGGTGCAGTATTTTGCGAAGCCGGAAGTTGTGGCCCGTGTGCCTGCTTCCTGCTTTGTCCCAAGGCCCAATGTGGACAGTACGGTGATTCGTCTGACACGCCATACAAGTCCGCCTGTGGAAGTGATGGATGAAGGGTATCTCTTTGCAGTGATCAGAGCTTCCTTTAACCAGCGCAGGAAGACCCTTGTAAACGGGCTTGTCAATGCGGGAAATCTGGGGGTGACAAAGAATCAGGTAGAAGAAGTTCTTGAGCAGATGGATATCTCTAAAACGATACGCGGGGAAACGTTTACTTTAGAACGATTTGCAGAATTCAGCAATCGCCTTGTCTTAAAGAGAGGTTAAGCAGCCTTTTCATCATAAAGTACAATATAGAGGGATTGTATATTGCGGCATCTCCATATCTTGGTATATTCTTACTGTAAGATTCCAAGCGGGAGGTGCTTTTTTCTTTAGATTTTGTTTACATTGCCAGGCGTCTATGGTAAACTGAAACAGTAAAAAATCGAGTTTCGTTCGACTGTGGGATTCGATTTACGGACGCAGATAAAGCGAAGGGATTGTCGGATTATGGAATCCGCTTTGCAGACTCGCATAAACTTATAAAGTTTTCTAAATACAGTGTAGTAGGGTAAAAGGCAAAGTACAATAATGAGGTGAGCACCTTGGATAAATTTGAATACCAGGTCCGTGTCGAGGAGATTAAGACACTGATAGCAGAGGGAGAGTACGCGGAAGCGGTTCAAATCGCGGATACGGTGGATTGGCGCAGGGTAAGAAGCGTTATGATGCTGTGTACCATCAGCGATTTATACAAGATCAACAGAAGATACCAGGAGAGTAAGGATATTCTTCTTCTGGCTTATGAGAAACACCCTACAGGCAGACTGATCGTATATTCTTTGTGTGAGCTTGCCATCAAGATGGAAGAGTATGTGCAGGCGATTGAATATTATAAGGAATTTGTACAGATAGCGCCGAAGGATACCGGCAGATATGTATTGCAGTACAGACTTTACGAGGCTCAGGATGTGAGCATGGAAGAGCGGATTGCGGTTCTCGAGGAGTTCAAGAAGCGTGAGCCCAGGGAGAAATGGGTGTATGAATTGGCATATCTGTATCATCGGATCGGCCTGACTACCAAATGCGTAGAAGAATGCGATGAGATGTTTCTCTGGTTTGGGGAAGGCAGATATGTGATCAAGGCTTTGGAATTGAAAGCGCTGCATCAGCCTTTAAGTGAAGACCAGCAAGTGAAATATGACCGCTGGGTTGCAGGCAGAAGTGCCGGAGAAGAGATAGAGGATTCGGTGGAAGAGGACGACATACCGGAAGAAGATATGCAGGATACTGATGAGATCAGGTATGAAGAGGATGAGGAGGATGAGGAGGAAGAAGAGGAAGTCCTTGCAGCGCCTACCACAGAATTACCGGAAGTTAAGACAGTCGATGTGGGGCAGTACAATACCATTAATCTGCAGATGGCTCTGGCGGAAAGCATGAGAGAAGTCCTGGAGGAGGATGAGGATGATCTGGGCGAATTGGCACAACAGGACTTTGATGAACCCGGCGAGGAGGAAGAATTTGCAGAGGAGGAACCTGCAGAAGATAATCTGATGGAGGATGAGGAGACAGAGGAAGAGCCATATGATGATGACGAAGGCTCTTCTATCACAGAATCCATCATTGCGCCTCTTTTACAGGAGACGGCTAAGCTGCCTGTAATGGATACGGGTGAGTTGAACAAAGACAATGAGGTTCCCCAGCGGGATGATTCACTGTTTTTTGACGCACAGCAGATCATAGAGCAGATGAAAAAGGAAGCGGAGAGACTTCAGCAGGCGGCACTGCGTGCCCAGGCGGCCAACAGGCAGGCCGATCAGATACCGGGAGCAGCCACAGGTGTGCTCACGCCTTTAAATGCGAAACCTACAGAGTATGATAAAATGTTGTCTCAGGAATATGACGGTCAGATCAGTCTGGTAGTGCCCGAGGCAGAGAAGGTTGAGAAACAGATTACCGGACAGCTCAGCATAGATGATATCATGGCTGAGTGGGAACAGGTGAAGAAGACTAACGAAGAGAAACGTATGGAAGATGTCCGTCAGCATATTATGGCACAGACGGGCAGGTTATTTGCGAATTTTGATGAGGCGACAAAGAACGGTCTTCTGGAAGAATTAGAGAAGGCGTTCATGGCGGCTATCATGAAAGAGTCGGGTAAGAAGCCGAAGGTGAAGAAAGTGATTCTTCCCGATGATGATGAAGAGGAAGATGAGGAACCGGCACCGAAGAAGACGCAGGAAAGATCTGTGGACAGGGAAGAGCCGGCAGAACCGGAAGAGACAGAAGTGTCAGAGGAACTGGAAGAGACAGAAGAGCCGGCGGTGGAGACAGACGAGGAATCGGAAGAACGCAGCAGAGTAAGACCCTCCAGGAAACCGTCTCACAGAAAAGGAAAGCCGGCAGAGGAAGCTGAGGAGGAGACTGGGGCACGGGGCAGGGATCTGACAACGGAAGAACAGGAGCTTTTTGGACAGTTCGTACATCACCGCAAGTCCAGGAAGCAGCTTGTGAATGTGCTTGATAATATGAGCCTTGCTTCCTGTACGGGGAATGTTCTCATCAGTGGTGAAGAGGAGGATATGGCGCTTGACCTTGCCAAGGCACTGATCCGGGAGATGCAGTATAATGATGGAAACTTCTCTGGTAAGGTAGCCAAGATAGAAGGGCCGGTTCTCAATAAAAAGGATGTGGCTGCTACCTTTGGCAGGCTGGACAATGGTGCACTGATCATTGACAGACCGAGTAAACTGAGACCGGAGACGGTATCTAAGATGGTGAAATTCCTGGAGAAGGATAACATGGGGCTTTTGCTTCTCATGGTAGACACCAAGCAGAATATTAACGAGCTGGTTGCGAAGCATCCGGCCATATCCAATAACTTTAATCTGCGAGTGGACATAGAACCTCTCGATAATGAGTCTCTTGTGGCGTATGCAAAGCAGTATGCAGAAGAGATGGAGTATTCTATTGATGAGTTTGGCATTCTTGCGCTTCATACAAGGATTGCAGACAGGCAGACCATTGATCATGAGGTGAGTTTGGCAGAAGTCAGGGAATTGGTTGATGAGGCCATTTCCTATGCAAACAAGAAAACGCCGGGACATTTTATGGATGTCCTGCTGGCTAAGAGATATGATGAAGAGGACATGATTATATTACGGGAGAAGGACTTCATGCACTATTAAATCAAAGTACAGGGGGAATAGCAATGGCAGTGAAACAGGAGAAGAAACCGGTGGGAAGACCGGCCAAAAAGGCAACAAAGAAGCCGGTAGATAAAGCGGCTAAGAAGGTGGAGGAGAATCAGGTATTTATCTCTGAGGCTGATCAATATGTATTTGCCCAGGGCAGTCACTATGATATCTATAAGAAACTGGGGGCACATCCTTCTGTGGAAGACGGCGTGAAAGGTATGTTCTTTGCTGTGTGGGCGCCTAATGCAGCCAGTGTGCATGTGATCGGAACCTTCAACGATTGGGATGAAGACATACATCAGATGGAGAAACTTGGGCCGGGCGGTATCTATAAGCTCTTTATTCCTGGGGTGGGGGAGAATGAGTTGTATAAGTTTCTGATCCGTACACCCGCAGGTGAGAAGCTCTATAAAGCAGATCCATTTGCAAATTATGCGGAGATGCGCCCCGGAAACGCGTCCAGAACTTTTGACATCAGCAGATTTAAGTGGTCTGACAGTGTCTGGATGGAGGCGAGACAGAATAAGGATTATAATAAAGAACCCCTGGCAATCTATGAATGCCATATTGGTTCCTGGATGAAGCATCCCGATGGTACAGAGGAAGGTTTCTACAATTATCGGGAATTTGCAGACAGGATTGTGAAGTATCTCAAGGAGATGCACTACACACATGTGGAACTGATGGGGATTGCGGAGTATCCCTATGACGGTTCCTGGGGCTATCAGGTGACCGGCTATTATGCGCCTACTGCAAGGCATGGTAATCCGGAAGACTTTATGTATCTGATCAATACCCTGCACCGCAACAAGATTGGTGTTATCCTGGACTGGGTACCGGCTCATTTTGCCACAGATGCGCATGGCCTGGGATGCTTTGACGGACAGTGCATTTTTGAGCATCCGGACCCAAGGATTGGGGAACATCCCGACTGGGGTACCAAGATTTTTAATTACAGCAAGAATGAGGTCAGGAATTTCCTGATTGCCAATGCACTTTTCTGGATCAAGGAGTTTCATATTGACGGTATCCGTATCGATGCGGTGGCTTCCATGCTCTATCTTGACTACAGCAAGAGAGAGGGGCAGTGGGTGCCTAACAAGTACGGCGGCAGGGAGAATCTGGATGCCATTGAATTTTTCAAACATTTAAATTCTGTGATACATGGTACATATCCCGGTTTCCTGACGATTGCGGAGGAATCCACGGCATGGCCCAAGGTGACAGGAGATGTGGAAGAAGACGGTCTTGGGTTCAGCTTTAAGTGGAATATGGGCTGGATGCATGATTTCTGTGAATATATGAAATTAGATCCCCTGTTCCGTAAGAACAATCATTATGCCATGACGTTTGCCATGAGCTATAATAACAGCGAAAATTATATTCTGCCATTATCCCATGACGAGGTGGTGCATCTGAAATGTTCCATGGTCAATAAGATGCCGGGCTATCCTGTGGATAAATATGCGAATCTGCGTGTGGGATACAGCTATATGTTTGGCCATGCCGGCAAGAAGCTTCTCTTCATGGGGCAGGATTTCGGTCAGGAGAGAGAATGGAGCGAGGCCAGGGAACTTGATTGGTATCTGCTTGGCGAAGAACAGAACAAGGGCATGCATGAGTATGTGAAGGAACTTCTGAAACTTTATAATAAATATCCTGCTATGTATACCATAGACAATGACTGGGGCGGGTTTGAGTGGCTGAATGCAGACGATGCGGATCACAGTGTATACAGTTTCTTCAGAAAAGACGGAACCGGCAAAAATAATATCATGTTTGTGCTCAATATGACGCCCATGATGTGGGAAAATTATAAAGTTGGGGTACCTAAGAAAAAGAAATATAAACTCTTACTGAACAGTGATGAGAAGCGCTTTGGCGGTAATGGACATGAGATTCCGGCAGAACTTACCGCAGTCAAGGAAACCTGCAATTATAAGGATTACAGTATTTCCTTTGATTTACCGCCTTATACGGCAGCAGTCTTTGTTTTCTAGGAAATGTGTCTCAAAGGTTAAGAAAGTGGGAAATCATGCCGAAATAAAGGGTGAATGTGGATAACATTCGCCCTTTTTTAGTAACATAAAGATGTCTGGGAAGCATGGCATCCGCTGTTGCGGGAAAAGGTTGAAAGTTAATTGTGAAGAGTACAAATTTGCAGACTGTGAAAGGAGCATACTTATAAATTATGAAGATTACATTTGATCACAGTCATATCGATCAGAATGTAGACAGGGCAGCAACAGCATATCGAAATACCCAGACGCCCAGGACGGAGGGGACGGGTAATTACGCATTAGACATTTCTGGCAAAGTTATGGATAACAACGCTTACGGAGGTCATGGAAAGACCGCAGAAGAGGTTATGCAGGATGCGGGGCTCATTGATTTGGCCACGCAGAGAGACTATATGACAGTAATGTCTAATACTATGTCTGATGAAGATTTTCAGCGTTTGAAAGAAGAAGGCTATCATCCTGGAGATATGGATATTGAAGAAGTTGTTACCATTGTCGATTCGATAAAGGCAGCGCTTATCAAAGGCGGAACACAGGTGGAAGGTTATACCGATGATCTGGATGCGGAGACTCTGCGTCAGATTACGGGAAGCGAGACCTTTGCCAGAGAACTCTATAGACAGTTTAAGGCTCATGATATCCCTGTAACCAGAGAAAATGTGACGGCGGCGAAACAGGCATATGACCGGGCAGCGCAGATGGAGACGCCTTCGGAGGGCACCGTGAAATATATGGTGGAGAATGATATGGAACCCACCATAGACGATTTCTACCGGGCGGGTCACAGCGCAACACCCGATAGCCACAGACAGGGACATGGCTACTATGCTTCGGATAATACTGGTTATTATGCAAAGAAGGCAGAAGACTATAACTGGGAACAGTTAAGACCCCAGATGGAGAGGGTGCTGGAAGAGGCAGGTCTAGAGATTACCGAAGAAAACCTGGAAGGGGCGAAGTGGCTTATTGAGTCAGGCGTACCGCTCACAAAGGAAACTATGGCGAAACTGCATGAAATCGGGCAGGTGAAGCTTCCCCAGGATACGGCCCGGGTTTTGGCGGCAGTGGCTGCGGCGATTTCGGATGGCAAGAGCGCGGATAAGGCTAATCTGGCAGATGGCAGGAGTAATGTGGAGAGGGCAGCTGATTATGTGGAGGCTTTTGCGCAGATCAGCGATGAGGCCGTAGATGAGGCTGTTGCCGAAGGAAAAGATTTAAATCTGCAGAATCTGGAAAAGGAACAGCGCAAGATTGCGCAATATGGTGTGTCGGAAAATACACCGGAAGCGATCAGCGCGAGACGTCAGTTGGAGGAAGTCCGGCTGATGATGACCATAGAGGCTAACCGCAAACTGTTAGAGAGCGGTTATTCCATTGATACTACGGACTTAGAGCAGCTGGTAGATGCCTTAAAGAAGCTGGAGGAGGAGTGGAACCGGAAGCTGTTCGGGGAAACCGGTACGGCAGATAAGGCGGCATTATACAGTGAATTCCAGCAAAAGACCCAGGAGATTCCATTCCTGCCGGCGGCTGTGCTGGCCAGGTATATTGGCGAAGAGGATTTATTTACGCTTGACAGCGTACATACAAACGGTACGGCGCTTAAAAATGCTTATGAGGCGGCCAGAGAATCCTATGAGACACTGATGACGGCGCCGAGGGCAGATATGGGGGACTCCATTCGTAAGGCATTCCGTAATGTGGATGATATCCTGAAAGATATGGGACTTGAGCAGAATGAGGAGAACCGCAGGGCAGTACGGATCTTGGGCTATAACAGCATGGATATCACCCAGGATAATATGGACGCAGTGAAAAAGTACGATATGGAACTTCGCCAGACTATCCGTAAAATGACGCCGGCAGTATCCTTGCAGGCAATCCGGGACGGCAAAAATCCTCTTAATATGACCATTGAGGAATTGAATCAATATCTGGACGAGAGTGGCCATACAGAGGAATTGAAAGAAGAGAAATTCAGCAAATATTTATACAAGCTGGAACAAAATCATGCAATTGACGAAAGGGAAAGAGAAGCATATATAGGAATCTACCGCATGTTCAGGCAGCTGGAAAAGACGGATGACGCAGCAGTGGGCAGCCTGATCAGGGAGGGTGTGGGACTCTCTTTCCAGAATCTGCTTACAGCCATGCGCAGTACGAAGCGGCAGGGCATGGATTATACCGTGGATGATGAATTCAATGGTGTAAATGCAGTAAACAGTGGGAAATCTATCACAGATCAGATTTTAAGCGCCTTTCCAGCCCTGGAACAGACAGGTGCGGATGCCCAGACATTTTCACAGGGAGAGGAACAACAGGCTAGAGAGGGTGCGGAAGCCTATTACCATATGCTGGCCGGACAGATTGCAGATACCATGGAGCCGGAAATGCTTGAGCAGATGGAGCTGCGGGCAGACATGACCATGGAGGAAATGGCCGAAGGCTTAGAGCAGATGGCTGCGGATGACAAGTTGGAGGCTGCCTATCTGCAGGAGCAGCAGCAGCCTTATCAGGATCTGCAGGAAGTGGAAGATGCTGTGGTGCGGGAACTTTTAGCATATAAACAGCCGGTAACAGCCAATAATCTGACAGCAGCAACGGCGCTTAGAAAGAAACCGGGCGCCTTGTACAAGAAACTGCATGAGCTGGAAGGAAATGCAGAAAGTCCAAGAGGAAAAGAGGCTTCTGCCCATCTGATAGAGAGCCTGACAGATAAAGACAGTGCCGATGAGGCCTATGAGGAGATGCAGGAGACCTTCCAGGAGATTCTGGAAGAGGCCAAAGAAGAACAGACATCCTATCTGGATCTGAAGACCCTGCAAAGCTGCCAGAAGCAGCTGGCACTGGCAGGTAGCCTGGCGAAAGAGGAGAATTACCAGATTCCGGTGGAGATCAATGGTGAACTGACAGCTATCAATCTCAAGATTTTACACGGTGGCGAGGGCGGTAAGGTCAGCGCTTCCATGGAGACAGAAGAATATGGTCGGGTGAAAGCGCAGTTTTCCGTGAGGAATCAGACCGTATCCGGCTATATTGCCTGCGACAACAAGGAAGGGACAGAAAAGCTGTGGAAAATACAGGATGGCCTGAAAGAGGCGCTGGCAGTGGACACAGCGGACGGCGGTTCCCTGAAAGTGGGCAGCGTGGGTATTATGTACAGCAAAGAGGCAAATAGTGAGGGGTATACACCGAAGGATTTAGAAACAGACGAGAGTATACGGACTGCGGATTTGTATCATATAGCGAGAGTATTTATCAAGAGCGTGACGGCATAAAGGAGGAGAATAATCATGAAAATCAGTTATAATGCGGCGGCAATGCGCGCCAGTAATGCATTGAATGCATCAGACAGTAGGGTATCAAAGTCTCTGGAGCGTCTTTCCTCCGGTCTTAAGGTGACTTCATCAAAGGATAATCCGTCAGGTTATGCCATCGGAAAGAAGATGAATACGCAGATTACGGGTATTTCTGTGGCAAAGCAGTGTTCTAATAACGGTATTTCCATTATCGAAACGGCAGACGGTGCATTGACTGAGGTGCATGAGATGCTGCAGAGGATGAATGAACTGGCAGTAAAGGGTGCAACCGGAACGTTGACTACCGCTGACAGGATGACCTTGAATGAGGAGATTAAACAGCTCAAGGCAGAGGTGACCAGGATTGCCAGTGACACGGAGTTTAATGGCCAGCCGCTTCTTGACGGAAGTTTTGACCTGAGAGGGTATACGAATAATCATAAGGCTAAAGTCGATTATTATTCGGATGAGGTAGTTTCTAAAAAGTATACCATTGATGAACTGACAGTTGTATATAATGCTGACGGCACTATCAATAAAGATGCCACAACAGTGGTATTGAAAGACAATGGGGAGGATGCTTTTCCAGTGGGTGTGGAATTTAGCTCAGTGGGACAGGATAAGATCACGTTGACCGGCCCGCAGGATTTTGAGATGACAATAGCTATCGAGCCGGATCCGGTGAAAGATGCAGATGGGAATATTGTTGGTTATAATCCCGTGAGTCTGGTAGAGCCGTCGCAGGTTACAGTGCCTAATTTCGATGCTACATATAATTTTCAACTTGATGGTGCAGGAACAGGTTATGTAGCAGTATTGGATCAAGAGGCTACGGCACAGGCTTTCGCGGATGCCCTCAAAAATGCGGCAGGGACAGATATTCCGGAAGGAGCGAAGGTAACTTCTGTTGTCAGTGACGATGCGGCTGGAACGGATACGATTGTTATCTCAGATGATAATGGCTTCCGACTGGAACTTCAGTGTACGAAACCGACAACAACGCAGGTTCCGCCAGCGGTTCCGGCTTCACAGACAGTTGCGGTTGGCGGCGGTCAGGAAACGGCTTCCCAGGGACTGGTCTTAGATATCACAGGTATTGGTTCCATGGATACCCAGACAGGCGCGAATGAAGGACAGCAGCTTGAAATCCGCATTCCCACCATTTCCTTGAGCAGACTTGGCATTGAAAAGACAGAACTGACCACGAAGGACAGTTGCTCAGATGCAATTAATGAAATCAGAGAGGGTATTCTCTATATCTCTTCTGCAAGAAGCAGACTGGGTGCCTATCAGAATCGCCTGGAGCATACGGTGAATAATCTGGATGTGACGGGAGAAAATATGACAGCTTCTTACTCACGTATCATGGATGTGGATATGGCGGAGGAGATGACCAGTTATACAACCGAGCAAGTAATATCCCAGGCGGCAGTTTCTATGCTTGCACAGGCCAATGAGAGACCGTCGCAGGTGCTTCAGTTGTTGCAATAGGTGTAGAAAATTTGCTGACGCAAATTATCTACCAGAAAATTTACTGATGCAAATTATCTACCAGAAAATTTACTGATGCAAATTATCTACCAGAGAATTTACTGATGCAAATTATCTACCAGAAAATTTACTGATGCAAATTATCTACCAGAGAATTTACAAAGGTAAATTCTCTGAGGATGTGTTGTATGCTGTAGATTGTTTATGATTGGAGAGGTGTCATAATGACCAAGGAATTGAAACAGGAGTATACATTTAGGATTACGCAGGCGAATAAGACGCAGCTGATCACGATTCTTTATGAAATGGTTCTGCTCTATATTGATGAGGCGCAAGAGGCTTTGGATGGGGATAACAGGACGGATTATAAAATGTCGGTTCGCAAGATACAGGGTTGTATGAATGAACTTCTGGATTCCCTGCATTTGGAATATGATCTGGCACAGAGACTCTTGCAGTTGTATCTCTATATCAACAGAGAGCTTGCACAGGCGTTGATACATTATAACATGGAGCCCCTGGAGCATGTCCGTATGATAATTGGAGAGCTCCAGAAGGCCTATAAAAAGATTGAAGACCAGGATCAGTCGGGCCCTGTTATGGGCAATAGCCAGACCGTGTATGCCGGGCTTACTTATGGCAGAAATACGCTCACGGAAAATATAGCTGATCCCGCGGCCAACAGAGGTTTTTGTGTATAAATTATGGAGCCATCAGCGGGCGATACGCCTCGGCACGTTTTTCTTCAGGCAGCAGATTTGTTTCTGCTGCCTGTTGTAATAAGTACTTATAACGTTTCATGACAGCATTAAGTTCGAAGATGTAACAGTCAATCAGATCGGGATCGGTCACATTATCAAATCCCAAGTAGGCATTTTCCAACGCAAATCTGGCTTGTGCCAGTTCATCTCTTATCGTTAGCTTTTCGCCGTCCACAATCACATCATTTTCCACCGGAATATGCGGACTCTGCCTAAAGATAACTCTCATACAATACACCCACCTTTCCACAAAATAGAATATTCAGAACTTCTTCTCATTCAAGTATAGGTAAATTTTGGATAAATATTCATGTAATATTTAATTATCGCTGTGCATATGGTATTAGCAGATAAGGGCAGGATTCATTTATGGAGGTTTTTATGGAAAATATGGGCGGTATGGCAGCGATTCTCGGCGTGTGCCTGGTAGTGTTGATCATTGGGGCGATGGGAAAAAAGGTGGAGTGGCTGGTTAACTTTATTTTGCGGGCAGTCATGGGGACGATAGGGATTTACGGACTGAATCTTTTACTGGCATCGCAACAGCTTCCTGTGGCGGTAGGTATCAATCCATTTACTGTTTTGACATCCGGATTCCTTGGATTTCCTGGGGTCGCAGTACTTTACGGAATTCATTTCTTCAAAATTTTGTGAGATTTTCACAAAAAGGATTTTTTTCTGAATTAACTCTGGACAAGTTCTACTGATGTGGTATAATTCAATTCACAACTCAAGAAATTCTATGCGAAGTGAATACTTCCATTCAATGCCGTCTGGCATCAGGGATATCTCCCAATTATTTCGTTGAGTCTAAATCATATAAGTTATGGAGGTGGTCTATTGGACTGAGTATTTTTCAATCTGTTTTACTTCTTCTGCTATTGCTGTCAGCATTTGCAGATCTTAAGACAGACCGGATTCCAAATGGTTTCATTCTGCTTGGCATTTTCATTGGAGTTTGCGGCAGCCTTTGTACAGGAAGGACATTTCTGGAAATCATCGGTTCTGTATCTTTGGCGTTTCTGCTTTTATATCCTCTGTATAAGATTGGTGTTCTGGGCGCAGGTGATGTAAAGCTGATTATGATGATCGGAAGTTTCTGCACTGCAGGAGAACTTTTGGTTATACTGGCGGGAGCCTTTGTGATTGGGGCGGTATTTTCGCTGGTAAAGTTACTGGTGGAGCATAACGGCAGGGAAAGACTCTGTTACTTTATCGACTACCTGTCAGATGTTGTGCGGTCAGGGCACTGGAAGATTTATGGAGAAGATCTGGTGCAGGATTATCATGCATATCGCAGGAATAAGATTCATTTTGCCGTACCGATCTTATTCAGCGCGGTGATGAGAACAGGAGGTTTGTTTTGAATCAGAAGATTATGGCAATCTGCGACATTGAGGAGGGATATGCCTTTCGTATGGCAGAATATATGCTGGAAAAAGTAAGACTGCCATATACACTGCATCTGTTTACGGCTGCAAGTGAGCTGGAAAAGTTTGCCAGGCGGGAGGAGATTGCAGTCTTGCTCATAGCAGAGAGTGCATTAAAGCTTCTCAAAGAAGAGAGTATCCGGCAGCAGGTTTTACAGATGTTCGTGCTGCAGGAGAGCGAACATAAAGAATGGGAAGATTTATGCTATATCAGTAAATACCAGAGTCCGGAGAGAGTGGTTCAGCTGATGCTTGAGTATGTCACCGATCTGGCTGACTGGAAAATGGAAGATGTGGAGCGGGAAACAGCGGTAAAGATGATAGGTATTTATTCTCCTGTAAAAAGATGCTTACAGACCTCATTTGCGCTGTCTCTGGGACAGATTCTTTCTAAAGAGCATAAGGTTCTGTATTTGAACCTTGAGACATATTCCGGGCTGGCACGGCTGCTTAAGAAAGAGTTTACGGCAGACATCATGGATGCAATGTATTGTTTTCAGAGCGCCAGAGAAAAGCTTGTCTTGCGGATGCCATCTATCATACAAAATATAGGCGGGCTTGATTATATTCCGCCGTCTCAGCACTCTTTTGGGTTTCAGGAAGTGACGGGGGAACAATGGCTGGATTTTTGCAGGGATGTGGCGATGATTGGGCAGTATGAATTTATCATTTTGGATGTAGGTGAGGGTGTTAATGATTTGTTTCAACTATTAGGAAACTGTTGCAAGATATACACAGTTACCCGGGATGATGAATTTGCAAAAGCCAAACTTGACCAGTATGAACAGAGTCTTAAGTTTAACGGACTGGAAGAAATTGCAGAAAAAACTGTTCAATGCAGATTTCCCATATTCCGGGAGCTGCCGGAAAATCTTGAAATGATGACCAGAGGAGAATTGGCTGCATATGTGAGATCAATTATCAAAGAGGACATTTATGAATAGCATACAGGATATAAAAAGTGAATTAAAGGAGAAATTGGCAGAGAGTATCGATTATTCCCGGGAAAGCAGTGACGAAGAAATCCGGGAACTGATAGACGACATGCTGATCCGGGAAAGTAAGAAAGTGCCGCTTTCCTTGACGGAGCGGGACAAACTGCGCAGGGAACTCTTTCATGCAATCCGCAAGCTGGATGTGCTGCAGGAGTTTGTGGATGACCCGCAGGTGACAGAGATTATGGTCAATGGACCAGACAATATTTTTGTGGAACGGGGAGGCCGGTTATATAAAAGCGATCTTAAGTTTGAAAACGGTGAAAAACTGCAGAATGTGGTTCAGCAGATTGTGTCAGATTGCAACCGGGTGGTGAATGAAGCATCCCCCATTGTGGATGCCAGACTGCAGAACGGAGCGCGGGTTAATGTAGTCTTAAACCCAGTAGCCTTAAACGGCCCTATTCTCACCATACGGCGTTTCCCGGACAAGCCTATCACCATGGAAAATCTGATATCTTTTGGGTCAGTGACAAGTCAGGTGTGCGAATGGCTCGGAAGACTGGTGAAGGCCAAGTATAACATTTTTATCAGTGGCGGCACAGGATCTGGCAAAACCACATTTTTAAATGCACTGTCCCATTATATCCCTGCGGAAGAACGTATTATTACAATCGAAGACAGCGCAGAACTGCAGATTTGCAGTATACCGAATCTGGTACGCATGGAGACCAGAAATGCCAATGTGGAAGGATGTCAGGAGATTACCATCAGAGATCTGATCAAGACATCACTGCGTATGAGGCCGGACCGGATTATCGTAGGGGAAGTAAGGGGCGGGGAAGCCTTTGACATGATGCAGTGTCTGAACACCGGGCATGACGGTTCCATGTCTACCGGACATGCCAACAGCTCCACAGACATGTTGAGCCGCCTGGAAAATATGATACTCATGGGGATGGAAATACCATTAGATGCTATTCGACAGCAGATTGCCTCAGGAATAGATATTATTGTGCATCTTGGACGGTTAAGGGACAAAAGCAGAAAGGTCCTGGAGATTGTGGAGGTGCTGGGATTTGCAGAGGGAAAGATACAGCTGAAACCGTTATACCAGTTTACGGAGACAGGAGAGGATGCAGAAGGCAGAGTCCAGGGGGAACTGGTGAAGAAAGGAGAATTAACATATGTCGAAAAACTGCAGTCTGCCGGATTATGCTGAATATCATTTCACAATTGCCCAGAAATTTCTTTATTTATTGGAAGGCGGCTTCCTTGTGGCAATGGTGGGGTACTTCTTTTATCAGTCCTGGGCTGCCTGTGTATGTCTGTTTCCGCTGCTGGTATTTTTCCTGAGAGAAAAGAAAAAGGAACTGGCTAAAAGACGCCGGCAGGAATTGAGCATACAGTTTAAAGATCTGGTACTGTCACTTTCTGCCAACCAGCGGGCGGGTTATTCCATAGAGAATGCTTTTAAAGAGGCATATCGGGATATGGAAATGCTTTATGGTACCCAAAGTCCTGTCTGCCAGGAAGTAAGGCATATTATTCTTGGCCTGGAAAACAATGTGGTGCTGGAGAAGCTTCTGTACAGTCTGGGGGTCCGAAGCAACGAGCCGGATATCATGCAGTTTGCGGATGTTTTCCTGATTGCCAAAAGAAGCGGTGGCAACATGACCGAAATTCTTGAGAAAACTGCGGCAGTGATTGAGCAGAAAATGGAAACGGAGCAGGAGATACAGTTGATGATCAGTGCGAAGAAGATGGAGCAGAAGATTATGAATATGGTGCCGTTTTTGATTATTTTCTACATAGGAACCACTTCGAAGGGATTCTTTGATGTGCTGTATCACAATCTGATTGGCGTGGTAATCATGACAGTTTGTCTGGGCTTTTATGGGGTTGCCTACCTGCTGTCAAAGAGAATAGTGGAGATAGAGGTTTAGCAGGAAAGGATAATCTAAGAGGGGAGGGTAAAAGGGATGATTTATATTTATGTAAGTATACTGGGGGCATTTTTTCTTTTACTGGTGCTGTCCCAGCGGGAAGAAGAAAAGGGCGTTTTTAGAAAAATGGCCGCTTATGTGCTGCGCAGGAAACAGGAGATTGGACAAAGGTTCGCGGGCAAGAAAAGGGGCTGGAAGAAGGAACTATGGAGACGAAGACTAGGGGATAAATTGAAAACCCTGCAGCCCGGGCTGACGGTTCCCAAACAGGTGAAAGAGTATTACCTGTCTCAGTACAGCATGGTTCTTATGGTGGTATGTTTGGGAGATCTTATCTGCCTCGCAGTGTGGATCAGCGCTCACAGCAATCCTTTGTTGATGGAAGGCAATTATCTGCGAAGGAACCCCTATGGAGAAGGTGAAGTGCCAGTAGAACTGATGGCACAGATGGAAGGTACGCATAAAGAAATGTTTGATTACCTGGTGGAGGAGCGTAAATATACACAAGAAGAGATTCAAATTCTGTATGAGCAGGCTGTAAAGTTGCTTCCGGAGGTGATTCTGGGTGAAAATACCGGTCTGGATGATGTGCGGCAGGACATGGAACTGGTAACGAGCCTGGAAGGCTATCCTTTTGAAATTGGCTGGGAGAGCAGTCTCTATTCTCTGGTCAATACCGATGGAGCAGTGGAAAATGAAGAATTGACGGAAAGTGAAATTGTTACATTAACGGCAAACTTTCGTTATGAGGAGTGGAGCTTTGACCATCAGTTATATGTGCAGATTAACCCCGTTATATATAGTGCCGAAGAAGCACTGCGCAACCGAATGAATGAATTGATTGCAAAACAGGAGGAAGATACCAAAAATGAGGAAATGATGGTACTGCCCGGTCAGATAGACAATTGCCCTGTAATCTGGACAGAAGTCATAGAGGACGGCAGCGGATATTTTCTGGCACTTGTCCTGATGGCGGCAGGAGTATTGTACTGGGGACATGGAAAAGAACTGGACCAGAAGCTTGAGCAGCGCAGGCGGGAACTCCTGCTGGATTATCCGGAGATTGTTAATAAACTGGCGCTTTATATGGGTGCGGGGATGACGATCAGAAACGCCTTTCTTAAGATGGGTGAGGATTATAAGAAACAAAAAAAGAATCAAAAGCGATATGTGTATGAGGAGATTCTGATTGCCTGCAACGAATTACAGGGCGGCAGATCGGAGACGGAAGCCTATGATCATTTCGGCAGAAGATGTCAGGTGCAGGCATATTTAAAACTTTCTGCGCTTCTGTCACAGAATCTTCGCAAAGGAAGCAATGATCTTCTGCAAATGCTGCGGCAGGAGGCAGACAATGCCTTTGCACAGAGAAAAGCTCTGGCAAAAAAGCTGGGCGAGGAGGCTGGCACAAAACTGCTCTTACCAATGATGATGATGTTGTGTATCGTTATGGTAATTATTATCATTCCGGCATATTTTTCTTTTATGCTTTAGCGTATGTAAGGGCTGTTTCATGCATAGACCGGAATATGTCCGGTCAGGGGATCTGCTTTGCAGAATCCATATTAAGAAAAAGGAGGAAAGATGCAGATGAAGAAAGCAAATGGTAAACTCAAAGGTTTCGGGAGATTCCTGAGGGAAGAAGAAGGTATGGGCACCGTGGAAGTGATACTGATTATCGTAGTTTTAATCGGTCTGGTCATTATCTTCAAGACACAGCTGCGATCTTTGGTGGAGACAATCTTTGACAAGATTACCAAGGACAGCCGCACGGTCATGTCATGAGGCGGGGATATATAACGGTATTCCTTTCGTTATCTCTTACTTTGATCCTGTCCCTTGTATTCACCGTAATAGAAGGGGCACGGATCAGTGCCATACGCATGAAATTTGAGTGTGTGGCGGATATCGGCATGAATTCCGTTTTAGCGGAATATCACAGAGAGCTTCTGGAACAGTACGACCTTTTGTTTGTAGATACCGCTTACGGGGGTGGGCATCCGGATATTGGGAATGCGGAGGCACACCTTAGGGATTATATACAGAAGAATCTGAGGACAGAAGAGAAAGATGTCTGGAGGGGCAGGGACTTTCTGGCAATGGATATGGCATCAGTGGAGATTGATAAGTTTTCTATTGCTTCTGATGAAGAAGGTGCCGTACTCAAAAGGCAGGTTACAGATTATATGACGGATTATCCTCTGGGGGCAGTTTTAGAAAAGATTCCTGTCAATGTGGATGTGCTTGAATTGCATGGTCTTGATTCCCGTGACACTGACGGGGAACGGCGTCAGTATGAAGCGCAGATTGAAGAGATTGGGCTGCCTGAGAGGGAAGTGGAGGAAGGTAAATTTGAGAAAGTGCCGCTTGACAATCCGGCTGATGTGGCAAATGCCACAAGAGGCAGCGGCGTGCTTAATCTGGTGCTGGATGACCCTTCACAGGTATCTGCGGTTAAAGTGCAATCGGGGGATTATATTTCTCATCGTTCCAGGATGGAGGGAACCGGGTTGTGCGCAGAAGCTGCAGAGGTTTCCGGGGAGCCGAATGAGTTGGTATTTGAAGCATATCTGTTTGAAAAATGCGGTTATTATGGGCAGGAACTGGACAAATCTTTGCTGAAGTACCAAATAGAATATATTCTTGCCGGGCAGGACACAGACTGGCAGAACCTGGAACAGGTGGCCAAGAGACTTTTAAGGTGGCGGGAAGCGGCCAATGTCATTTATATTCTGTCAGATGCTGCGAAGGTAGCAGAAGCAGAAGCTGTGGCCATGGCCCTTGCGGCAGTGACAATGCTGCCGGCGCTGGCTGTGCCTGTCAAATACACGATTTTGTTTGCCTGGGCATATGTGGAGAGTCTTCAGGATGTAAAGACACTGCTTCACGGGGGCAGAGTTCCTATTATGAAGACATCTGCTGACTGGAAGACAGGCATTAACAGCATTAAAAATGTACGCGGAAGTCTGGCGGCGGATGAAGGCGGCAGGGGACTGAATTACAAGGAATACCTTCAGATTATGCTGTTTTTACAGGATAAGACAAGCAGAACGTACCGGGCAATGGACATTATGGAGATGGATATACGCCGTACGCCTGGAAACGCGGTATTCAGGCTGGACGGATGCTTTGACACTTATGAGGCGCACATGGCTGTGACAAGCGGATTCGGATATTCTTACGAAATGACCAGAAAGTATGGATTCTATTAGGGAGGTGATAAAGGATGCTCTTTTTACAATCAGGACACAGGAAACTAACTAAAACGACAGCACATTCTCTCCGGGCACGACAGCTTTTCTTTCTCCGATTGTCAAAGAGGGCATCCTTTATCATCTCCTTCAGGAGAGCATCCATGACATTAGAGGCATCCTTTGTACTGCCCTTCTTCTTGTTTGCAGTGCTCAACATTCTCTTTGCAGTGAATATCATCAGCGCTCAGAGCAGGATTAATGCGGCACTTCATCAGGTGGGCAATAAAATGGCCTTTGCCGGATATGCTTACGAACGGACTGTGGGGAGTGCATTGCCGGATGGACTGGCCGGAGTGGTGTTATCACAGGCATATGCAAGAGGACAGGTTCTGGAATGTGTGGGAAGAGACTATCTGAATCAGTCCTGCGTAAAGGGCGGTGCCGGAGGTGTATCCTTTGCAGGTTCTTCCATTATGGGAGAGGGAGATCTTATAGACCTTAAAGTATCTTATAAAGTCAGACCCTTCATAGAGTGCATGGGTTTTGATGGATTTGCCATGTCACAGCGTTATTATGGCAGGGCCTGGACGGGTTATGATGTAACAAGACACATAAGTGATGTCAGCATGGAGGATCCCATGGTATTTATAACAGCATCGGGGACAGTGTATCACTTAAATCGCAACTGTACCTACCTGAACCCATCAGTAGAAGCAGTATCCGCAGAGGAGGTAACGGGTTTGCGCAATCAGTCAGGAGGCAGATATTACGCCTGCGAAAGCTGCGGTAAGGCAGGGGTGCAGGGGCAGGTGTATATAACACAGTACGGGGACAGCTATCATAGCCGGATTCATTGTTCGGGTCTGAAGCGGACCATATATACAGTCCCATTATCACAGACGGATGGCAGAGGGAGGTGCTCTAAATGTGGGTAGAAATTGTATTGTTTCTTTTTCTGGCAGTATGCGCGGTATTTGATGGAATATGGAAAAAGATTCCTCTTTTCATTGTATGGCTTGGTATATTGACTGCGGTGCTTCTGCAGCTTGAAGGAGCCATGGGGAGTGTATCATGGCTGACAGCAATGCTTTCTCTTACACCGGGAATCCTGTTCTGGCTGCTTAGTTTTATATCCCGTGAAAAGGTTGGCTATGGTGATGGCTGGGTTTTGCTGATGATTGGATTGTTTCTGGGAGCGGGGCGATGCTTTTTGATTCTTCTGACAGGACTGGTGGCAGAGTCATTTCTGATCCTTGTCCTGCTAGCTTTTGGAAAGGTACATAAGGACAAGGAGATACCCTTTGTGCCATTTCTGCTGTTGGGGATGGGGGTGGTAGTTTGCCTTTAAGGAAAATGGTAAAAGGATATATGACTATAGAGGCATCGTTTATTGTCAGCTGGACAGTATTTCTGTTTGTGCTTCTGATTTATTTGTCTTTCTATTCATATGATAAGTGCGTACTTTTTCAGGACGCCTATGCGGTGTGTTTTCGGGGGAGCATACAGAAGAAAGAGAATCAGGTGGTGCCTTATATCAGTTCCCATATGCAGGAGCAGTTTGGCAGGAAATATTTTGGTGTGGGACAGGTGCAGGGGAGTGTGGACAGAAACGGCAATACCACAAGTGTTGTGGGAGAGTGTCAGGTGAAAGTGCCTATTAAGCAGATATTCACTATGCACGATAAGGCAGGATGGAAGATAAGCACCCGGGCAAGAGCGCAGATTATCAACCCTACAAAAGTAATCCGCCGGTGCAGATGGGTGGGAAATATATTGAAAGAATAAAGGAAAGGACGCAATGAGAATGGTTGAGGCAAGGTATTTCAGGGATTACAGGCATAGCTATATGATATTACAGTGCAGACAGGAAGGGGTGGACAGGAGTTATCAGTTTAAAATTCTCACTTCTGACAGGATTAAGGAGATTCTTAAATGTTCTTTGCGTCATGTAAATGGCAGGACTTACTTTTATTATGATATCAGTTCCCGAACCACACTAGAGAGTATGTTTCGCGGCAGGAAAATGAACTTTGATCAAGTGAAGGATCTGCTGAGCCAGCTTTATGGAATCTACAGTAAACTTGGTACTTATTTTATGGAAGAGTCGAATCTGGTACTCCTACCAGAATATATTTATTATGACTTGTCTGAGCGAAAATACATAGGACTGTATTATCCGGATTATGAATCGGAGGTGGCGAATCCCTACGAACCGCTTATGGATTATCTGCTGGAGCACATTGACGGGCAGGATGAGCATCTTGCAGACTGTATGTATCGGATTTATGAAATGTCGGAGGAATCATACTTTTCGTTGGAGGATGCATTACAAATATTGTGCGGAAAGGAAGAGAAAGAGGCAGTCATCATCAGGCCGGAGACTTTTGCAGCCAAAGAAGTGACACCTGTCATGGCGGGACAGGAAGAGGATGCATCTAGTTTGTATGAATATGGAATAGAATGTGATTGCGGCAAGAAACATGAGGAAGCTGCCGGGAAAAAGAGTTCCTTCTATCCGATTCTCGCTGTGATTTCTTTGCTGGGCATTGCCGGTGCAATGGGAATTTATTATTTTTATGAACTTTCGCAGGAAGAAATTCTGGTTCTTTTAGGATGTGTGGGTCTGATGGGATTTTGTCTGTTAATCAGCCTGGGCAGCAGTTTAAGGGCAGGAGATAAGAAGCTTAAAAACCGGGAGTTGAAGGAACCGCCATCAGAGGATTTGGCAGAATCCTATATGCCGGCAGTTCAGGACATATCCTTGGAACATGTATTGAATAAAGACATGGATTTGTCTATGGATTTTCCTGTCAGGCAGATAGATAAGAAGCCTTTGGAGAAGCAGGAAATGTGTAATAATACCGTCTTTTTTGACAGCACGAAATTGGCAGAACATAAGTTATATGCTTTGGACAGGAAAAATAAGCAGCATATTGACCTCATAAAATTTCCATATACGGTGGGTAAAATGGCCGGTTGTGTGGACTGTGTATTGTCAGATGATTCAATAAGCAGGATTCACGCGAGATTTGAGAAGGAGGGCGACAGCATACAGATGACAGATATGAATTCCACAAATGGAACCTTTAAAAATGGTTTGCGCATGCAGCCCCAGGAAACGGTGGAGATTGAGCCAGGAGATGAGATTCGCTTTGGAAATTTGAATTATTGCTATCGCTAGCGTTTTATTTGACATGATATTGTGAAAATGATACTCTCAACTATATAGCGAAGTTTTGATTTGCTGTAGTTGGGAGCGGCCTATGACGACAGAACAGTTAGAAGAATTATTTTTCTCCAATGGCTATGATAAGATTCCATCAAATCTGCCGGAATTTGTCTTTTATTGCCATCGGGAACTGCAGGGAGTCAATGTGATGCAAGTGATTGATTACAGGCAGGGTTTATACATTTCTGAGGACCAGTATTTTCATCTGAAAGAAAAGATTATAGATTTTTTTCGGCAAAAAGGTGAGAAAGAAGTCCATGTAATGTCCCTGATTTTATGTACTGATTCACAGAAGGCAAGGAAGCTCTGCCTTGTGGAGAGCTTTTGCTGGATTATTGATACGATGGCTGACAGATTAATCATTCATGAATCCCAGGTGTCAGATTTCTATGGGTGGAAGGGAATTTTGGAAGATTATCTGTATACATTGGCCTGCAGACCGAAAGAAACTGCCGTAAAGGAACCGCAGATGGCAGTATACACAAATAAATGGGACAGACAAAAGATTGGCAGATTGCCGACGGTCAACATTATTCTGGTGGCGGTGAACGTAATCTTATTTCTGATATGTACATTTACAGGTGATTTGTTATATAATAAAGGTGCTTTGAGTGTCATGTATATCGTTGAAGATAAGGCGTATTACCGTGCAATCAGCAGTATGTTCCTGCATTGGGATATGGGGCATCTTTTCAGTAATATGATTGTTCTGTATTATGTGGGCGAAATAGTGGAACGCAGAGTAGGACATATTCCTTATGCAGCACTCTATTTTCTGTCCGGACTGGCAGGTAATCTGTTTTCCATGGGATATGAACTGCTTTCGGGGAAATATTATCTGGGAGAACATATTATTTCGGTTGGCGCCAGCGGCGCGGTCTTTGGTGTGGAGGGTGCACTTCTTTTACTGGTACTCATGCACCATGGCAGGCTGGAATCCATGACGATGGGCAGAGTGGCCTTTGCAGTTGCCTTTTCGCTTTATTGCGGTTTTACCAGTACGAACGTCAATAATGCGGCACATGTGGGCGGCGTTCTCATGGGATTTGCAGCGGCAGCAGTAATCTGCCTTATATTTTCACATGGCAGAATGAGAAAGGATAAAAATCTATGAAGATTAATATTTACTATGGCGGAAGAGGATTGATGGATGATCCAACACTTTTTGTCCTGAATAAGATGAAAGAAGTGTTGGAAGAACTGCGTGTGACAGTTGAGGTATTTTATCTTTACGAACTTAAGAACAGTATTCCTACACTGCCTCAGAGCTTGAAAAGTGCTGATGGTGTGATACTTTGCACCACCGTTGAGTGGTATGGCATCGGCGGCTATATGCAGCAATTTCTGGATGCCTGCTGGTTGTATGGCGACAAAGAGCGAATCAGTCAGATTTATATGTGTCCCATTGTCATGTCCACAACCTATGGCGAACAGGAAGCGAAACTGAACCTGGCCACAGCCTGGGAGATATTAGGTGGACGTCCCTGCAGCGGTCTCTGCGGGTATATAGCCGATACCGCGCTTTTGGAAGAGAATGCGGATTATATTCGTATCATTGAGAAAAATGCGGAAAATCTTTATCGGACAATTAATCAGAAGATGCCTTGTCTGCCTGCCAGTAACCAGGCGGTGAAACAGAAGGTTGCCATAACCAAGAATATTAATTTTACACCGCAGGAGTCGGAACAGCTTTCCCAGTATGTGTCGGATGACACGTATGTACAAAGGCAGAAAGCGGATATACAGGAACTGGCGAGCTTGTTCCGTGATATGATGAGCACCAGTGAAAAAGAGGATACCACGGAATTTGTACGTGAGATTCAGGATCATTTTGTACCGCAGCCGGGGTTTTCAGCCGGGTTTAAAATAGTGATTGAGGAGAAGAAAACACCGTTGATGATTGATATTAACGGTGCAAATCTGAATTGTTATTATGGAGAGAATGGGCGTGTTGATGTGGAAATTCAGCTCGACAGGAATTCTTTCGCGGATATTGTGGCTGGTCGGACTTCTTTTCAAACGTCTTTTATGGCAGGCGATATGAAGATGAAGGGCGATTTCAAAGTGCTGCGGGCACTTGACCAGGTATTTATATTTGGACCTAAAAACAGGGATGAGTAATGAAGAGAAAACAGAAAACAAAAAGAAAGGAAGAGATCATATGAGGGAAAATAATTGTATATTTTGTAAGATCGCCAATGGGGAAATTTCATCAAGGACATTATACGAAGACGATAAGTTCCGTGTTATTCTGGATTTGGGACCGGCAACGAAAGGTCATGCTCTGATTTTGCCTAAAGATCATTATTCAGATCTTTTTGAACTGCCGGAAGAATGTGCAGGTGATGTCATGAAACTTGCCAGGAAAATGGTCTTGAAGATGAAGGAAAAGCTGGGGTGCGAGGGATTTAATCTGGTACAGAATAATGGCGATCTGGCAGGACAGACGGTATTTCACTTTCATATGCATCTGATTCCCCGTTACCGGGCAGATGGACAGAAAATTGGTTGGAAACCGCAGGAAGTGTCGGGTGAAGAACTGGAAGAAATTAAGAATCAGATAGTAGACTAGAAGGGATAGGAACATGCGGACGATAGAGGTTGCAGAGATTACCAGAAATATTAAAGAAATGTGTATCGAGGCTAATCACTTTCTTTCACAGGATATGGATGAGGCCATGAAGCGGGCAGCAGAGGAAGAAAAGGCGCCTTTGGGCAGACAGATTCTTGGCCAGTTACAGGATAATCTCAAAATTGCCGGAGAAGATATGATTCCCATCTGTCAGGATACAGGAATGACAGTTGTGTTTCTGGAAGTGGGGCAGGAAGTTCATTTTGAGGGTGGAAACCTGGCCGAGGCAGTTAATGAGGGAGTCCGGCAGGGATATGTGGAAGGATATCTGCGCAAATCGGTAGTAAAGGATCCTCTGATCAGAGAAAATACCAAAGATAATACGCCGGCAGTTATTCATTACGACATAGTTCCTGGAGATCATCTTAAAATTACAGTGGCGCCGAAAGGATTTGGCAGTGAAAATATGAGCAGGGTTTTTATGCTAAAACCTGCTGATGGCATTGAGGGTGTGAAGCAGGCGATCATGACGGCAGTGAAAGATGCAGGGCCTAATGCATGTCCGCCCATGGTGGTTGGTGTTGGTATTGGCGGCACTTTTGAGAAATGTGCGCTGATGGCTAAACGGGCATTGACCAGATCTTTAGATGAGCATTCCTCAGTACCTTATGTCAGGGATTTGGAAGAAGAAATGCTTGAGCAGATTAATAAAACCGGTATCGGTCCTGGCGGTCTGGGTGGGACGACTACAGCACTGGCAGTTAATATTGATACATATCCTACACATATTGCGGGGCTGCCGGTAGCGGTCAATATCTGTTGTCATGTAAACAGACATGTGGTGAGAGTAGTGTGAGAAATGCGAAAAGTACTTCTAAAGACGTCTCGTCATAGGACGAGACGCCAAGAAGTATTAAGTTTCGCATGGGAGAATGCTTAAAATGCGGCATTCTCCGGGACGAATTTGTTCGTCTGCTGATTATGAGTCATAACAAAGTCTGTTTTGCCAGGGACTTCTAAAATTCACACATGGTTAAAGGCAGAACATAAGTAAGAAAGGACAGGGAAGTATGGAGCAGCATATCAAAGTGCCATTATGTAAAGAGGATGCCACGAATTTACAGGTAGGCGATTATGTCTATCTTACCGGGACGATTTATACGGCGCGCGATGCAGCACATAAGAGAATGTATGAGGCGTTGGAACGTAAAGAAAATCTTCCGCTTGAAATGAGCAATAACATCATCTATTATATGGGGCCTTCTCCGGCAAGGGAGGGCAGACCCATCGGATCGGCAGGGCCGACTACGGCAAGCCGTATGGATAAATACGCTCCGGCGCTGCTTGACCTTGGTCTTATCGGTATGATTGGCAAGGGGAAACGTTCAAATGCAGTAAAAGAGGCCATTGTCAGAAACAGTGCAGTATATTTTGCTGCTGTGGGCGGTGCTGGCGCACTTTTGTCACGCTCCATTAAGCAATCGACGGTGATTGCCTATGACGATCTGGGTACTGAGGCGATTCGGAAATTAGAAGTAGAAGATTTCCCGGTCATTGTGGTAATTGATTCAAAAGGGCATGATCTGTATGAGACAGCGATTGAGGAGTATTGTAGAGAAGAATAGTGTGAGAAGTACTTCTAAAACTCAACAGTATAGGCTGCCTCGTTAAAAGTACTAAGTCTCACGCAGGAGAATGCCGAAAAACGGGCATTCTCCGGGACGAACTTGTTCGTCCGCTGATTATGAGATTCCGCGATGCGGAATCATGGCGGTTAGAGTGCACTGAAATAAATTTTTCAGATTATTGCATTTGAAAATTGTCATTCACAACCGGCAAAATTTATCAGATATCAAGAAAAGGCATTGACAAACGAAAATACCTTATGTATAATTACTTTGCGTTGTAGATGACGCAGAACTATATATTTGGTAGAGGAATAGTTCAGACTTGTGGAGAAATACTCAAGAGGCTGAAGAGGCGCCCCTGCTAAGGGTGTAGGTCGCTTGCGCGGCGCGAGGGTTCAAATCCCTCTTTCTCCGTTTTACGATGATTGATTAAACCAGATGAAAATCTGGTTTTTTTCTGCCCGGAAAATCCAGTTATCATTTTATGGAAGAGGCTGGCGGAAGTGGCGCAGATAATACAAAGGAGAAGCAATGTTATTTAATACACTACAGTATTTTATCTTTTTACCCATTGTCGTTTTGGGCTACTATATCCTGCCTGAGAAAAGCCGCTGCATCTGGCTGCTTGCGTCGAGTTATTACTTTTATATGCAGTGGAATCCTTTGTATATTACCCTTCTTTTTACTTCCACGCTGTTGACTTATGCCGCCGGAAGGATGATTGACAAACAGCCAAAGGTGCCCATTGATTATGTGGGGGGGGGGCAGATAGGCATGGAATATCAGCCGCTATAAACAAGCGCAAGCTGGTCTTTGTGGCATGTATTGTCATAAATTTAAGTATTCTTGGCTTCTTTAAATATTTCACATTTGCGGTTGACTGTCTGAATCGTCTGTTTCGAGGTTTTCACTTGGGTGAGATTAGCTGGGATTATGATATTTTGTTGCCAGTCGGCATTTCTTTTTATACATTACAAGCTTTGGGATATTTGATTGACGTGTATCGCGGCGAGATTTGTGCAGAGAAGAGTTTTGCACGATATGCGTTGTTTGTATCCTTTTTCCCGCAGCTTGTGGCGGGGCCAATTGAACGCTCCCGTAATCTTTTGGCGCAGTTATCTGATTCGCACCCATTTTCCTATGAAAATTTAAGAAGAGGAATGTTGCTCATTCTGTATGGATTGTTTCTAAAAATGGTTATTTCTGACCGTTTGGCGGTTATGGTAGATACTGTGTATGGAGACAGCGCTGCATATCCTGGATTTTATATTGTTGCCGCAACCGTTTTCTTTGCCATTCAGATTTACTGTGACTTTTATGGATATTCAACGATTGCACGCGGCTCAGCGCTTTTGATGGGTATTTATCTGATGGATAATTTCAATGCGCCCTATTTTTCTAAAAGTGTGAAAGAGTTCTGGCGCAGATGGCATATTTCCTTATCTTCATGGTTCCGGGATTACCTGTATATTCCTCTTGGAGGAAATCGAAAGGGAAAAACCAGAAAAGAGCTGAATCATTTGATTGTATTTGCGGTAAGCGGATTATGGCATGGTGCATCTATGTCCTATGTATTCTGGGGATTTCTCAATGGTATTTATCAGATTGCAGAAGATGTGGCATCTAAAATCAGGAAATCGTCCAATGATTGTTTCAGCCGGCGCATATTCCAGAGAACATTGACATTTTCATTGGTGACTTTAGCGTGGCTGTTTTTCCGGGCTGGAACATTTGCGAGTGCGGGTGAAATCATGGCAAATATATTTGCCAGCAACAACTGGATGGTATTGATGAATGGTTCTTTATATAATCTGGGTGTGCCGGAGAGTCATGTGAAAATACTTTTGGTATCCATCCTTCTTCTGTTTCTGATTGATTATCAGAAATATCAGGGAAAAGATGTGTTGGAAATTTTCCTAAAACAAGGATGGCTCTTCCGCGTTTCAGCAATCATGTTCTTTGTCTATGTCATCTTATTATACGGTTGTTATGGAGAGATGTTTGACACACAGCAATTTATATACTTTCAGTTTTGACAGTTTGGGAGGCAGGGATTGTAATGCATGGGAAAAATTTGGATGTGTGGAAAATATACGGCAGGAGAATGGCGGGAATTCTTGGAATGTTTTTAATGTTTCTGGCCATAAGAGAATTGTTGAATGTCATGTATGTCTCAGAAGGAGGGCGTAATCGTTATCTGTGGCATCAATTTTATGAGCATGAGGGAGAAATAGATAATCTATTTCTGGGGTCATCCCATGTATTTTGTGGCGTCAATGCTGTACTGCTGGATGATCTGAACGGACAAAATAATTTTGACTTATCGTCTGCATATCAGACTTTAAATGCGTCCTATTATCTGCTGAAGGAGGCAGACCGTAAAAATTCCCTGTCCCACGTGTATCTGGAAATGTATTATCCGGTCAGTCTTTATATAGAAACAGGAGCTGAGAACTGGTTGAACATCGATCATATGGAGCCTTCCTGGAATAAATGGGAATATTTTGCTTCGATTGCATTCAGGGACCCACGGCATTTGCCGGAGATATGTTTTCCTTTTTATCGATATCGTAGATTTTTGGGAGATTGGGATTATATTACACAGACAATAGAAGGAAAAAGAACCAATACTTATTATAATGTTTTTGAGGATGGAAACGGGTATGAGGAAAGCGTGGGTCAAGGATACATATTTTCGTCAAGAGTATTGCAGGAGCATGAAAAGCTGGTGGGTAGTTATATTGTGTTAAATGAAAATCCCATGGGAGAAGTGAGCGAGCAATATCTGCGCAAGATCATCTGCTATTGTAAAGAGAGGGAAATCCCCATCACATTGTTTTCTGCACCCATGTATGGACTTTCTCCTGTCAGTACAGAGCATTATGATTACTATGTGGATGAGATTAAAAAGATTGCAGGGGAATATGGAGTAGAGTACTATGATTTTAACCTTGTCAAAGAAGAGTATCTGCCTATTCAGAGGAATGAATTCTTTATGGATACGGATCATCTAAATGGGGCCGGGGCGGATTTCTTTACAGCTTTTCTGAATCAGGTGATGTCGAAAGAGGATTCTGAGAATAGAAAATACTTCCACTCTTCTTTTGAAGAAAGACTGTGTGCGGAAGAACCCCGCGTGTACGGTTTATATTTTAGAGAATATACATCAGAGGAAGAGGCCCAACCGATGAAGAGTTATTGGGTAGCATCGAATAGAGAAGATGATATGGAATATAGTATTACGTTGACATCAGAAACGGGGGAAGTAAGTCTGATACAGGATTTTGCAGAAAACAGAGAATTCACGCTGCCGGCAGAGGAGCATGGTATTTGTACAATCAGAGCAAGAATGAAAGATGGTGTGGAAGAGCTTTGCAAAGTGGAGATTTCCTATTAATTATGGGACATAATAACCGGATTTCAAAATTTTTGAAAAAAATACAAAAAACCCGTTGACAACTAGAAGAGCATCTGCTATTATATGAAAGTCGCACAGCACTGAAAGAGAGCTGGGACGGCACAGAACCTTGACAAATAAACAGTAATGCAACCCTGAAAATTCAAAGAAGAAGAGAAGGT